>DDCB01000038.1:0-204451 GCA_002335425.1 Chthonomonas sp. UBA2017 | reverse complement strand
AGAGGAGGTCTGGATTTTGGCCTCCTGTAAGATGGCGATCAAGGCGGGCGACCCGCTGAGCCTGCCGGAGATGGAGAAGCTCCTTCTCGATCTGGCGGAGACCGAAAATCCGTATCTTTGTCCGCATGGCCGTCCGATCACCATCGTCATGGACCGCGACGCGCTGATGCGCAAGTTCAAGCGGGGCTAAGCGATGCGGGTCCTTGGCATCGATCCGGGACTGGAGCGCCTCGGCTGGGGCGTCATCGACAAGACAGGATCGAAGCTGACGCCGGTGGCCTTCGGCGTTCTGCAGACCCCGCGCGTCGAGCTCCCTTCGCGCCTTCGCCTCATCGAAGAGTCGTTGCAGGAGCTCATGGGCGCCCACCAGCCCGATTGCGTTGCGACTGAGCGATTGCTCTTTAGCGTCAACAAAACCACGGCGATGGATGTTGCCAAAGCGCTGGGAGTGGTCTTGTTGGTCACCGCGAGGACCCATTTGCCGTGGCGAGAATACAGTCCGCCGGAGGTGAAGCGGGCGGTCGTCGGCAATGGAGCCGCCGACAAGAAGCAAGTGCAGTTCATGGTGACCAAACTTTTGGGCCTGGAAAAGCCTCCGCGACCCGACGACGTCGCCGACGCGTTGGCGATCGCGATCTGCCATTCGATGCAGCTGCCAGCTGTGGTGAGTGGATGACGGGGGTCAGGGGTCCAGGGTCCAGAGACTGAGGACTCAAGATTCCGAAACTCTTAGAATGGGTCAGCATCTGAGTTCCCGTCTTCGGGTTTGGCACGCGAAACTTCATCCCCCCCTCATTCCGCCCCTTCATTCCGCGAGGCGGCATCACGGGGCAGGAGGATTCCGCTCGCAAGTTCGGGGGGCCTGGTGCTCTTGACCCAAGTCTGCGTCATCTCACCAAGGGCAGGAGCTGGTCGTCGATCTGAATCTGCGGAGATTGTCGCAAAAGTTCATGCAGAAACGCAGATCGGTCCTTGGGTTCGATGTCGACGTGTTTTCCCGAACGGAGGTGCAACCGAAGGCAAGCGATCGACCATTTGGGGCTGGCGGTCTGGCTCGAATCCGAAGAGACTGAGACGATGTCTGAAAGGTCAACCCGAACCACATAGAGCCCACAGCGGCAAACGAGCTTGTCCCCTTTGAACGTATAGTGGCAGGGCAAAGTGCAGAGGCTGAAAAGGAGAAAGATTCCTCCGATGACACCCACTCCAATCCAGCCCAACCGTAGGTAGAAGCCCGCCGCCGCGATCACGAACATTCCGCCGAATTTGAGAAAGACGGCGGGATCGAACCGGCATGCGAATTTCATGACACTATTATGACGGACAAGTTCGCTTTACGAGAGATCTCACGTTCAGAACCTGGAAAAAAGGGCGAGGTGTTTCCTGAAGCAGTCGCCGGAGGCAAGCCAGGGTTCGAGTCAAAGCCAGCCCCGCTCCTCAGACGATGTCCAAGATGTTGCCTACGACCTCACCGGGTCCCAGCGGATCAGTTCAGCCAGCGAATCTAATTATTCTTGGCCTTCAAACTCGAAGCTCCGCTGCGGTGGGGCGAAGTTCTGATCCCAGAGGAATCGAAACTGGACCGAGCCATCGAGGTAGAACATATTGGCCTTTTCTCCGTGGAAGGTCATCCCGGTTCGATGATTTGGCATCTTTTCGGCATTTGGTTTCAGCCACATGACGTCCCCCAGATAAAGTTCTCGCGAAGGCTCCGTGAGTTGAGTGATGTTGACGCGAAAGAAGCCGTCTTCTTTGCGTTTTAGAGCTTCGTAATAGAACTTGATCGTCGTGCGGTACGTCGTCAGCATTCCGGTGATCGACCCCGGCAGTTCGATGGGCGAAAGGGTGTTTCTTTGGGCAGGCGTTTTCGCACTGGCGCAAAAGAAGATTTCGCGAGATTTGGCATAGGCGTTGGTCGCGCGGTGCCAGCCCACCGGGTCCCCCGCTCGCATCCATCCGTGCTTCTTCGAGAACGTGTCGTGCGGAAGGTGTTTTTCGATGAAATTCATTCGAGGAAAGAGCATCTGGTCGTTCTCGGTCGCATATTGCAAGGTGGCCATCCCCAGCTGTTTGAGATTGGAATGGCAACCGGCGACCTCACTTCTTTCCCTCGCGGCCCGCATCACGGGAAACGCAATGGCGAGCAAGACAGCCAGGATCGAAATGACGACCAAGAATTGGATGAGCGAAAGACCGGACCTGTGACTATGGTTCACCATGTGGTTTGCAGACTCTGAGAAAGAAACTGCGAGTTGAGTTGGATACTCGTGACCATTATTGCATTGTCCGTTACGGATTTCCAGGTTGTCGCATGTCCTCAAAAACTACTCTACCATCGAGCATGAAGTGGTTCATAAACTCACCATGAAAGGACGTGGTCAGATTCGATCCTCGAGGCAGCTTCTCGTGATTCGAGCGGAGCCAATTCACTTCACCTAGGTAGCGAGCTTTGCTGGGTTCTGGAAGACTAGACAAAGGCACATTGCTGAGAAAGTCAAGGATGCCCGTGAGGCTTACACTGATCGAAATCGTTGTTCGATAAGTAGTGAGTAGAGGAGTGCCTGAAACATCCGGCTCGATGGGGCTTAATTTGGATTTCAACTGAGGTGACTTTGCGCTCGCACAGAAGAAAATATCACTGGATTTCACATAAGCCAGCACGGACGCGTGCCAGCCAGCAGGATCACCGGCTCGAAGCCACTTTCCCTGGTTGTTCTTGCGATCGAAGCGAATGCCACGGTGTTCAAAGTTGACGCGAGGGAACAAGCGGGAATCATTCATATCTGCATATTGAAGACAAGCAAGTCCAATCTGCTTGATTCGGCTGGCACACGAACTGACTTCGGATTTGCGCGCGACGCTCTTGAGGACCGGAAAAGTGATCGCTAAGATGACGCCAATTATGGCGACTACGACAACGACTTGAATCAAGCTAAGTCCAGAGGTACGTATCTCTTTGTGAAAACGCATGAGCATGCTATCGAGGCAAATCACTGCTTCGGATGTCCCGCCTCATGTCCTTAAACACGACTCGTCCATCCAGAAAGAAGTAGTTCATTTCTTCTCCATGATATGAGATCGTCGGATTGTCCGTCTTCGACAACCTTTTATAGTTCGGCTTCAGCCAGTTCACCTCCGCTAAGTATAACTCAGTGGAGGGCCGCTCAATCGACGAGAGTGGCGTGAGGCTCAGGAAGTCCATCATGGACCTTCGTTGGCTCGTTAACCACATGACAGTGCGGTAGGTCGTGAGCATCGGTGTGACTGAGCCGGGTTGCTCGATCGGATTCAGGCGAGCTCGCTGTTCGGTTGTTTTGGCCGATGGACAAAAGAAGAGTTGATTTGACTTGACAAACGCACTTGTTTCTCGATGCCATCCGACAGGATCTCCTGCTCGGATCCACCTGCCGTCGCTGTCCATGCGGTCGACTTGAAATCCGAAGTGGACAAAATTATACCGAGGAAACAACCGTGAGTCATTTGCATCAGCATATTGCAAACTAGCCAAACCGAGTTGCTTGATCTGCGACAGACAAGATGTCTGCTCTGACTTTCGCTTCATGGCTCGCAACATTGGAAAAGTTATTGCCAATACGAGCCCCAAGATTGCGATAGCAATCATCACTTCGGTAAGCGTGAGCCCGGCATGAAGAGATCGACCTAGTCTTCGTTGCATGCTCGGACGTCCCAATTTTGAATCATATCAGGGAAAGTTCCGCATCCAGGAGTCAGGAAAACGTGTTGAGAGCATCTCTTATCTCGGCAGTCTGGATTAGGATCAGTTCGACACCGTCTTCCGACATCCGTGAGCCAAGTTGACCCTGCACCAATGGGGACGCAAATCATATCTCCACAAGCAAAAGTATTCGACACGCAGTTGCTACTTGACCTCATCGAACAAGGTCGACTTGAATTGGGGGAGGAACCGGCGCTCCATAAATCCAAGTGGGTCGCGAAAAAACTGGTCATAGCCGTGCTCAGCGAGCAAAAGGCAACGATCTTGGCCGTAAGTAGTGTCATGGTTTTCTCCCTCACTCTCTAGAAGTGATCACACTCACTTTACAACAAAATCTCGACGCGTCCTAAAAAAATCACCGGGGGGGGGTAAATCAAGTATTTTTACTGGGCTGACGCCGATTCCTCCCGTGAGGCCCAAGGTCAGGCATGACCGGACGTCCTCGGCGGTTTGGCGCAATTTCGCCTCAAGCTTCGATCCGAGCAGCAAGCCTCCGGCAGCCGACAATGGGTCGTGAACCGGCGACCGTGCGATCGATCGGCAGGCAGAGACTTTTCGCAAGGCGGTGTTCCCGGCGTTCCAAGCAACACGAAGTTGACCGCCGGTTGTAGGGAACTGTCGACAAAGGGGTAGAGTCACTTGTATGATGTGGCGCATTGCGATCATCTGCTTGTGTTGTCTCGCCGGACTGACGGGCTGCCAGTCCGATCGGACCGTGGTCGTTCAACCCAGTTCAGATCGCGGTGGGCAGGGTTTGGTCCTGACCGGGACGGCGACGGTCCGGGTCAAGCCCACCCTGGTCGTGTTGCGACTCGGGGTCAGTTTTACGGACGCAAGTCCGGCCGTCGCTAAGTCTCAAGCCGAAGAGGCGATCGGCAAGGTCGTGGCGGCGGTGCGATCGAAAGGGGTGAGCGCCTCGGATGTCCAGACGACGTCGTTCAACCTCATGTGGAACGAACCCCGAACCCGCATCCACGGCGGCTGGCGATGTGCAACCAGTCTGGAGATCCGGGTCAAAAATGTCGATCGCGCCGGAGCTGTGCTGGAGGCCGCGATGTCGGCGGGGGCCAATCAGGTCACCAGCGTCGAATACACCGTCGAAGAGCTGCAGAAAGTCCGGGCTCAAGCGCGAGACGAGGCCACCAAAACTGTGAAGGCGAAAGCCGATCAATACGCCCGTAACTTCGGCCTGAAATTGGGCGCACCGACGCACATCACCGAAAGTGTGCCGATGGGTTGGTCGTATGCCTCGAACTCCTTGTCGCAAACGATGATGGAATCCCGAATGGACGCATCGGATCGAAGCCCCGACAAAATTTTGAGTTCAGGCTCGGTAGCGGTGACGCTGACGGTTCATGTGACCTACGCCTTGCCCCAATAAGCCTCAAGTTTCGACGTCTCGAAAATCGGTCGAACGGCTTCACATCGTTCCTGACCCGCTTCAAGATCGGGGGACGAGAGAGGGGCGCCAGAGACAGTGTCGTTCTGGAGCCCGGCGCACGGACTTTGCGAAACACTCCGCCGAAGAACCGCTGGTCGACGGGCTCTTCGCCCTCAAATGGGTGCCGAGAGAAGGATCCAGGCACCCAGGATGGGTCTCTCCTTTCAAGAGCCTGGATGCCTGAGGAGAACTTTATCTCACCACGTCGCCGGTCGGGGCGGATTCGGGCCTAAAGGCTCAGATGCGTCATACTAGGTTCATGAACACGCTCGAAGGACGCATGGACGCTTCCGGTCAGCATGTCGTGGTCGTGGTTTCGCGCTGGAACGAACTGATCACCAAAGAGCTCGTCGAAGGGGCGCTGGAGACGCTTCGACAATGTGGCGACCCTGAGGTGTCCCTGATCAAGGTCCCCGGAACCTGGGAGATCCCGGTGGCTGTGCAGAGCGCCTTGGAGCACCTGCGCCCGAATGCGGTGGTCGCGCTCGGGTGCATTCTCCAAGGCCAAACGACGCATGCCCAGTTGCTGGCCGGCGACGTCAGCGGCGCGCTGATGAATCTGCAAGTGGCTCACGGGGTGCCGATTGCTTGGGGCATCTTGACCCCCGACACGGCCGAGCAAGGTCTCGACCGGGCCGGACTCAAGCACGGCAATAAGGGCCGCGAGGCGGCAACGGCGGCGGTCGAAATGCTCAGCCTATTGAATCAGCTGGCCGATTCAGCCTCGGAGTGAGCGAGCCCCTCTCCGCGTGGGCCTACACCGTCGTCTTCGGGGCGGGGGTGTTGTCGTCGGCGATGAATGCAGTCGCCGGAGGCGGGTCGCTGATCTCATTTCCGATCCTCGTGGGCCTGGGGGTCCCGCCGGTGGTTGCCAATGCGACGAATGCGGTGGCTCAGGTCCCGGGCCAAGCCGCTTCTGCGTTCGGTTTTTGGAATCTCCTCCCAGCGACTCGGGGCCTCTTTCTGCCGCTCCTGATTCCCACGGTGGCGGGGAGTTTTTTAGGTGGATGGCTGCTGACCCGGACCGATCCAACCTGGTTTGATCATCTTGTGCCGTTGCTGATCTTGGTGGCGTCTCTCTTGCTCCTCTTTCAGCCGCAGATCAAGCAATGGAGCCAAAAGAGGCGGCCAGGCTCGGGTCTGCGCCGGGGAACTTCGGCTCTCTTGCAAGGCCTCATCAGCCTGTATGGTGGCTATTTTGGGGCAGGCATGGGGATCATGATGTTGGCACTGCTGGGGCTCATGATGGAGGCCAATTTGCACGAACTGAACGCGGTCAAGAACTGGCTCGGCCTTCTGATCAACTTGGTGGCAGGTGTCCTTTTTGTCTCCAGTGGCTTGGTCGGGTTTTCGGTCGGATTGGTCTTGACGGCGGGTTGCATTCTGGGCGGATTTGTGGCCGCCCGATTCTCGCAGCGTCTGAACCCGGATCGGCTCCGCCGAGCGGTGGTCGTCCTGGGGTTTGCGCTGACGGTGGGCTACTTTGTCCAAAACGTCCTCAGGTGGAGTGCCTGATGCGGTGGGGCGTCGTGATTGCGGCGGGTGGCAGCGCTCCCCCTGATCTTGCGGCTCGGCTCGGCGTGCCCAACAAGGCCCTGGCCCCGATCCTCGGCAAAACTAGCCTCGAATGGATTCTCCATGAGCTGGGATCGTGGCCCGTCGAGCGGAGGGTGGTGGTGGGGCCAGAATCACTCCGCCGACTCGTCGGTTCATGGGAATGGGTTGCGGAGTCGGGTTCGGCGATCGACAACGTCCTCGCCGGGGTGGAGGCGTTGGGGCCGCAGGTGGAGGCGGTCTTGATGCTTCCGAGCGATGCGCCCTTGCTGACTCGGTCCGGCACGGAGCACTTTGTGCAATCGGTCGAGGCTCGGTGTGTGGGCGGCGACGGTCCAGGCGAGCGTTGGTTCGCCGCTGGCCTCGCGTCCGCGACCCAGTTTCGTCAGCAATACCCTCAGCTTGAGTGCATTCCGCTTCGGCTCCGAGGCGAGCCGCTCCTGGCGGGAGGACTCTATGCCGCAAGTCCGGCGGGCCTTCGGCACGCCGTCTCGATTCTGCAAGTCATGCGTCATTCGCGAAAGAGCCAGCTCAAAATGGCGCTTCGGCTCGGGCTGGGGCCTTGCCTTCGGTACTTCATGCGGAGAATTACTCTGGTGGAGGCCGAGCAGATCGTCGGAAGGTTTTTCGGTGGGCCGACGATCTTGGTGAGCGATTGCGAGCCTGAGTCGGTCATCGATTTTGATAGTGCCGATGAGTTCGATCGCGTCCTAGAGACTTGCGTTCGACGGGGTCTCTCCGGCTAAACTCCCGTTCACGTCGGTTTACCGATCCTCGCACGAATGAGTAGCTCGCGCCCCGAATGGAATGCTGCCTGGGTCCGGTTAGACGAAACCGGCTCTGTTATTTTCTCTCAAGATCTCGACCTCTCGGCCGCCCCGAAGCACCTCTACGTGCGATTTTCGGCCGATCCCGGATTCGTTTTTCTGGTGAACGATCACGTCGTGGCTCACGGCCCTCAGCCGGGCGATGAGATGCACTGGTTTTATGACCAGGTCGATCTCGGCCCGTTCTTGAGGTCAGGAAAGAACCGGCTGGAGTTTCACTTGGTGCAAGACATCGTCGTCGGGTCCGCCAGCCACCGGAGGTCGGTGACCGCGGCCTGGGTCTTCGAATGTGCCGAGCCGGGTTTTGAGTCCCTTTGCACCCCCGGGACCTGGACTCGCCATATCGCTCGGGTGGATGAGACCACCGAAGACGAGCTCCTGGATGCGTCCGAAGAGGACGAGTGGGATGGCGAGCCGGCGCTCGAATTGGGCGCACGTCAGCAAGGTTCGTGGGCGCTGGTGCCTCGGTCGGTGCCCGCTTCCGGCGTCTCGCGGTCGCCGATGGTGTTTAGTGCCAGCGGGTCGGACGCACTCGATGTCTCGCTGCCCGAAACGATGCTGGCACTGGTGCGACTGCATCTGAAGCCGACGTCCGGGGCCACCTCCTCAGTTGTCGTCGAGTCGTCTCCGAGCGAGAGCCTGAATCCGGAAATCTCCCGGTCGGTCCTTTACTACTTCACTCCGGCATGCCATCAGAGCTGGCCCTGTGGCGAACCCGAGGCAATTCGACGGCTCGAAGTCCTCACGATGTCGAGCGACGCGCCTTGTGTTGAGTCGGTAATGGTCTATCCGGTGGAGCCCCAAGTCCGGGCCGAATCCTCGTTCCGCGCGAGTGATGAGCGCGTCGCACCGATTTGGCAGGCGTCCGTGAAGACGCTCCAGCTTTCTGCGTACGACGGGTATTGGGACACTCCGGTCACGAAGCGGCAAGACGCCTTTGATTCTCGAATTCAGGCCCTTTGTGGGTACTACCTCAGCCCAGACCGGTCGCTCCAGCGCAACGCGATCAAGATGCTCAGCCGCTCGGCGGTGCCCGAGGGGTTCACGTGCGCGGCTTGGCCATCCGAGACCCGGCTCATTCAGCCAGCCAAGAGTTTGTGGTGGATCTTGATGCTCTACGATCAGCTTCTTTATGATCGTGTGCCCCAAGACATCTTTGATGATGAGCTGGCGCAGACGATCGTCCGGCGCTGGCGAATGCTGACGCGGGGCGATCTTTCCCGAACTTTCGACTGCTTTGCCGATGACGTTCCCGAATGGGAGCACGGGGTCCCGCCCGGCGGACCCTTAAGCACCGTTCATCTTCTGACGAAGCTTTGCGCGAGGATTGCCGTCGCCGATCTGCTTGTTCAGCAGCCTTTTGCCTCTGGCAGTTTCCACGCCGACGAATTGATCCAGGATGTGATGGAGGGAGCCGAGAGTCTTCACGGCTTGGTGAGCCACCGGCGGGACCTCACTCAAACCCCCAGCGAGCACGCCGAAGCGATGTTCCGGGTGTGCCAGCAGATGGCGGGGCTTGAGCCGGATCCTTGGCTCGAGTCGGCATTGGACGAACACCCTCAAATCGCCCGCTGCTCGCCCGCATTTTCTTACTACAAGCACCTTTCGATGGACTGTCAAGACTATCTCGGGGAGCTGGGGCCGTGGCACGAGATGATCGAGTCGGGCATGACGACTTTTGGTGACGGGGTCGATGCGGCCACCGGTCCGATTCGCGGGGCGATGGGGCATCCGGTCTTGGGGTTTTTCCAGGTGGTCGCCGGTGTGACGAGCGCGTCGGCGGGTTGGTCGGTGGCACGAATTGAACCGAGACCCGGGCCGCTCCGTAACTTTGAGGCAAGAATTGCCCACCCGGACGGGATGTTGCTGGTGCATTTTGAGGACGGGGCGCTCAAGATCGATTCGCCGGTCCCGTTCGAGCTGATCTGGCGCGGATCTCGGGCAAGCTTTGCCTCGGGGGCGCACTCCGTCCCCGCTTAGGCGGCTCGGGTTCGAGTCGGAGTCTCGGGCTCTCGGTAAGCGTCGTTCGCTTGCCGCTGATGCTGGAGTTGATACAGGCTCGAAAGCAACGTGGTTTGCGCGGCCTTCAGCGTTTGAACCAGGGTGGCCTCGTGTTGCATCTGGATCTGGAGCCGTTCCCGATCCTGGGGCGTCAAGGGGGCCGTCTCGAGCTCGGCAATCAAAAGGTCCCGCTCGTTGAGGAGCGATTGCGCCTGATCAAAGTCGGACGATTCGAGCGTCTGCCGGAGCGCGAGGCTCAAAACCTCGAGCCGCTTCAGGCGCGGCGCGTGGGGGTCTCTAGGCCGCAAGAGGTTCTTCCGATACGGGGGTGCGGAGGCTCTGCTCAAGCTCGGACCAAGTGGTCCGAAGCTCCTGCATGACCTGAAGACATTGATCGATATACTCAGCCCGATCTTCTATATTAGCTGCTACAAGTTGATTGTAAATGAAACTATAGAGGCCGAAGAGGTTTTGGGCGATCTCGCCTCCTTGCTTCATGTCGAGGCAAGAAATGAGCTCGGTGACGATCCGTTGCGCCCTCTGCAGGTTCAAATTCTGATTGTAAAGATCGTTACTCTGCATCGCCGTCTTGCCTGCCTCCATAAACCGGAGGGCTCCGTCATAGAGCATGATGATGAGCTGCAGGGGCGAGGCGCCGTTCACGGCGTTCTTTCGATATTCGTGGACCTGTGATCTTTGGGGGGTTGCCATCGGTAGTCACTCCCGTTCACGGGAATGATCGGAAACCTCAAGACGATCTTTAGGGCTTGGGCGGGGCCGCCCCCAGGAAATGGGCGGACCGCAAGCTCAGCAAGATGGCGAGCAGAACAGAAAGCACCCAGGCCACCGGAATCAACCACCCAAAAACGGTCGGATACTCTGGATTCGGAATTTCGCGCACGACGAACCCGAGCATGATCTGATCAAACCGGAGATAGAGAAAGATCCCGGTCGCCATGCTCCCCGCGAGAACCCCGGTCGCGGCGGGCAGTCCGAAGCGCCGAGTTGCAAGAACCGCCAACCCCAGAACTGGGACCAGGCCGACCAGAACCGAGACTTTGAGCACGATGAGTCGGTAGGTGTCTTGCATCACCAAGAACGGCAAAACACCGAGGCCATACGCGAGTAGCGAGGCCACAACAAAGGTCGTACAGCCCGCGAGCATGACGTTGTCCATGTCGGTCGGCTTGCGACCGCCCGGAGTGGGTTCATCAGTCCTGAGCGGCTCAAAGGGCATTCCGGTTCATTATCCCGTGGCGACGCCCGGGATGGATAGGGGCGGCGAAAAAAGCCCCCGGACCTGGCCACAGGCATCCGGGGGAATGACTCAAGCCCCCATCTGGGGACTCGTCTTGGACTTTCATCCGGTCCTGACGCTGGCATGGCCCCAAAGTTCAGTGGGCCGGACCGAGGTTCTCAAGAAAGAAGTCGACCACTTCGTCTTTCCAGAGCTCGTGCTTGAGCTCGTGTCTCAGGTCTTCGACGAGAACATGCCGGACCGGGACGCGGTTCTTGCGCAATGCGTCGACGAGAATTTGGCTTTGCTCGGGGGGAACGACCTCGTCGTGAGTGCCGTGAAGGACCAAGAAAGGCGGCGAACCAGGCCGCACGAACGCCGCCGGATTGGCGAGCCGGTTGAGTCTCGGCTCGGACCGCGGATCGACTCCGAGCAACTGCGTCTCGGGGGCCCGAGCGCCTTTGAGATCGGCTCGGGTGGCGTAGCGATCGCGCCAATCCAGCGTGCTGGCAAAGTCGACGGTCCCGAATAAGAACGCGACGGCCTGGACAGAGTCGTCGCCGGTGGCTCCGCGCTCGGTCAGTTCGGCGGCCCCATGGCTTGTGGCCGCGAGGGCAGCCAGATGAGCCCCGGCGCTGATGCCCCAGATTCCGATCTGGTTAGGGTTGATGTCGTAGGTTGTAGCTTCGCGGCGAATCCATCGAAGGGCGGCTTTGACGTCATAGATTTGGGCCGGAAACCGAGCGACTGGGCTCAATCGATATTCGATCGCCACGCAGATAAATCCCCTTGCCGCCAGCGCTTCGAGAGTCGGGTTGGGCTGGTCTTTGCGTCCGTCTCGCCAAGCGCCGCCATGCACGAAGACGATGGCCGGTTGCGGTTGCAGAGCTGGGCTTCTTAGGCGGATGATGTCGAGCCGGAGGTCTTGTTCGTATCGCTTTTCGTAGATGATATTGGCTTGTGTCCTGAGCAACGAAGAGCCCTGGGCCCCTGGGGAAGGAGTTGGCCACAGGGCAAGCGAACAAACTAAGAGGGCCGCGGTCATGGGCTGATTTCTAGCTTATCCGATGCGGCGTCCGGATGAGGCTCCAGATGATGGTGTCCACGCTCTTACTTTCGGCTGATCCGTTGGAAGGGGGTCAAATCCTCCTGGTGGCGATGTTGGGTCTTCTTTTGGGGACGCCGACGGTCAGCATGTACGTGTACGGGCTGTTTTTCTTGAGCCGGAGGCTCGGAGAACTCGCCCCGAGCCGAAGCCGAGTCCGGGGGCACTTCTTGATGACGCTGCTGCTGTCGGCGGGCCTCTCTTTGGGGGCGTGGCATCTGCCGGTCGACCCGTATCTGAAGTTCTTTTTGAGCGTCACAATGATCCTCATCCACAGCGTTCCGATGAGTCTGGGCTACTGGGCGGGCAAAGAGAATCTGGAGCGCGAGCGAAAGCGAGCCTTGGAGGCGAACACGATGCGCCTCTTGATGGAATGGGAGCGTGAGCACCTGGAGGCCGCCAACGAGTATCAGGAGTAGCTTTGGCGAGAATCGCTCTGAAGCGCACAGGGCCGAGTCCAGAGATAGACCGTGAGGCTGATGGCGACAGCCGCAAGCACCCCCACAACCCAAGGCGTGTAGACGGGTTCGGCGCTTTGTATGGCTCGATAGATCGAGCCACCGATCGCGAGCCAAATGAGCGTGATCGCGAGAACCTTGGTCCGAGGCTTGATGGTGCCGTGTTCGTCCCAGTCTCGGAGTACCGGGCCGATGGTTCGATTTTGAAGGAGTCGCTGCTCAAAGCGGGACTCACCCCGGCGGAAGCACCCGAGCGCCAGGATGAAAAAGATGGTCCCAGGCATGACCGGCGTCACGTAGCCGATGATGCCGAGAACGACGAACAAGCAACCCACGACGGTGAATGCTGTTCGATGGACTTGATGAAATCGGCCCATCCGGTTTCATTGTCCGGATTTGACCCAGATTTAGCGTGACCAAACTGACGATAGTCGAGCGTTTCTGACGTTATCCGTCTTTTCGCTGACTGATTTCCAGCAAAATTTCGTAGGCGAGCGGATCGAGCAAGATGGTCTGGACAAAGAAGCGGAACTTCTGCTCGTCCGTCAGTTTGGTAGTGTCGATCACACCGTCAGCGCTTCGCATGTCGAGAGCATTCGTGATCGCCTTTTTCTGGCCCGCATTCAGCACCGGTTCAAGCGCCTTGGCGACGTTGTCGGTGTTGGTGCCGATCACTTCGAGTCGTCGGACTTGGAAGGCCCGGATCATGTCCGAAATCTCTTTGATCAGCTCGCGCGTCGGGACGGCGCTCTTCTCTTTGGCGTCCTTCAGGGCGGCGTCGAGCTTGTTTTCCAGTTTCTTCATCCCTTCGAGTTCGGCTGCTTCGGTGTCTTTGACCGCCTTGCGGGCCTTTTCGATGACCGGGAGCAGCTTGACCGCCTGCTCTTTGGTCAGCAAGATCGGCAGAATCTGGTTGTAGAGGTCGATTTTTCGGAGCTTGATGTTCAGCTCGTCAGCTTTTTGCTGGCGCGCGGCCTCGGTGGTTTGAGCTGAGGCAGGTGCCGGGAAGAGCCAGAAGGCGGCAAGCAAGGCCAATGCGGGGATGAGTTTCGTCATGAGGTTTCTCGGGGGTCTTGGGGTCCACCCAGAGCTGATCCCCCCATTTGGGATCCGCTGGGTTGCTGATGTTCGGACGTGGGGCGTCGGCGAAGCGTTTCTTCTTCTTGGACTTGGGTGATGAGGGCGGCCGCACCCATGACCTGCATATGGACGAAGCCGAGGCCCAGCAAGGCGACGAGTGGCCAAGCCCAAAGCGTCAATCCGTCCTTTTCGAGTCCGCCGGTGGTGGCGACCAAAGCGAGGCCCGCCATCAGAACGATCACTCCCCCAATGAGGCCGATCGAACCGTAAAGCGTTCGGGCCCGGCGGCTCATCCCTTGGAATCGACGACGAAGGAGCTCGTTGCGAGAGCGCATCCACACCCCGTAGCCGATCCAGACAAGGAAGCAGACGCAGGCTTGCATCCAGATCATGTCGCTCAGGTTACCGCCTGGACGGGCACGCCAGGGGCTAGAATCGGCCTATGATCGTGGTGGTGGGGACGGTTTGTGTGGACCGTGTGTCTCGGATTTCCCAATGGCCCGAGCGGGGCGGCTATGCCGACATTGAATCGACTCGGATTTTTCCGGGGGGAGAGGCGCTGAATACCGCGGTGGGCTTGGCTCGACTCGGGGCCGACGTCGTTCTCGTCGGGTCGGCGCTCGCTGACGACGAAGAGGGTGATTTGATCCGCGACTTCCTGGCCCAGGAGGGCCTGTCGGCGCAGTGGGCAATCCACCCGGTTCGAACTCCGAGCTGCGACGTCTTTGTCGATGCGGGAGGCGAGCGGACGATGCTGGGCAACGGCTTCTTGGATCTGGCCGAGTTTGGCCTGCCGGACTTGCCTGATGCTCCGGCTGGAACCTGGGTGACGGTGGAGCCGAATTTGGGGCCAGTGGCCCATGCGGTTTGGCGCGAAGCTGCTCGGCGGGATTGGCGGCGTTACGCGATGGACTTTTGGCGTTCGGGCGACCCTTTGGCGCCGGGCGACTGGCACCAGACCAGCACCGACTGGGTCGGTTTTCGCGGCGAACGGGAAGGTCTGATGGCTTGGCTGGAGACCCAGAGGTCGTCTGGAGTTTCGACAGTGGTGACCGATGGAGCCCGCGGGTTAGCGGTCATGATCCCAGGCGAGCCCGTACGCTGGGTCGAAGCATGGCCATTGGTGGAGCCCCTGGACTCCACGGGGGCCGGGGACCAGTTTCGAGCGGGGATGCTTTGGGGGCTCGATTCAGGCATGCCTGTAGCCGAGGCCTTGCATTGGGGCATGGCTTGTGGCGCCCTCAATTGCCGATCCGAAGGAGGGTGCCTCGGGGCGGCGACGAGGAGCGAAGTCGAGGCCCTCGGGAGGCGTTAGGCGTTTCCGCTGATCTCTTTGGACTTTTCGGAGTTCTTCTGGATGAAGCTTTTCCAATTTTCCGGAACGTCGGTGTCGACGAAAATCGCCGTCACCGGGCACTCCGGTTCGCAGAGGCCACAGTCGATGCACTCGTCGGGGTGGATGTAGACCATATCATCCCCTTCGTAGATACAATCGACCGGGCAAACGGTCATACAGGACTTATCCTTCACGCCGATGCACGGCTCGGTTACAACGTATGGCATAGGTTCTCTTCTCTACGTCCGAAAATCCGGAATGAGCGTTTAGCTTACCGCCCCGAAGAGGAAAGCGACCGCACTGGAGACCTGGGCAACGCGATCCCCCACCCCTTTCAGGAAGAGACGAGCCCACCATTGGGCGGTCTCACCGGGGTCATTCGGCGTGCGCATCGAGTACGAGCGTCCGAGCCCGCTGGCTCCCAGCAAAAAGGCGTCGACGGTGCGCTCAATGGTCCGCGGATCGGCGTTCGACTCCGAAAGAAAGAGGTTCATGAGCGGCTCGACCACCGACTCCATTAGCTTTGAGTGGAGCTTTTGCGAGTTCAGGTCGCTCTTGAGGCTCCGGGCATCGCGCCGGATCAAAAGGATGTCCGGAGACCGGGAGTCCATCATCACGGCGCTCACGGCAGCCAGCTTAGTTTCAAAAGGAGCGGAGCCTTGGGTGGCAACCTGGATCCGATGACCGAGATCGCTCAGGCTTTCGTCCAGCCAAGCCATGTAGAGCCCTTCTTTGTCTCCGAAGTGATGGTAGAGCGAAGGAGCCTGGAGCTTCGAATTCGCTAAAATTTTTGCGACGCTACAGCCGGCAAAACCCTCAACTGGAAACAAATCATGGGCAGCTGACAAGAGCCGCTTTCGGCCACCGTCGACCGAAGGCGGGGTGAAGTCCGCATGCATACTCAGTTCGACGTGATCAAGGGCCCGAATCGTTGGCACATGCCGTCTAAATTGTTGACATTTTGAGGAAAATTGTGGGTTCGCGAGCCTGGGGTGTGCAGGATCGGCGGCGACTGGCGTAGAATCTATAGAGAAAGAGGTACTTTCAAGAAGATGGCAATTACATTGACTCCGAAGGCAGCTTGCGAGCTGAAAGATCTGATGGCGAGCGAGGGCAAGATGACGGCAGGCCTGCGGGTTTGGGTCGCGGGCGGCGGTTGCAGCGGGCTCTCCTACGGCATGGCGCTGGATGACCAGGAGCCCGAAGCGGACGACCACATCTTTGAGCACGAGGGCGTCCGGGTCTTTGTCGATCCAGGGAGTCTGGCCTATATGGAAGGCTCGGTGGTGGACTTTGTCGATGACGAGCATGGCGGCGGATATCAGATTCTCAATCCAAATGCGGTCAGCTCTTGCGGCTGCGGATCGTCCTTCAAGACCGCCGACAGCGAAGGTGCCACCAGCGGCGGCGGTTGCGGGAGCTGCTCGAGCCGCGGCTAAGGTCGCCGAACACGAATCCACACAGGTCCAGCGCCTTCCGGGTGCTGGACCTGTTGCCGTGTCAGGGCCTAGCTGGGGGTTGTGAGCGGCCCCATAATAGAACGGCATGGTCGAACTGGATCAACTTCAGCTCTTTCACATCCCCGAAGATCAGCTTCGCCTGACGGTGGGGACGGATCGATCCTATCCGGTGATCAAACCGGTCTGGTCCGCGCCCATGTCTCAACCCGGTCGATTTCTTTCACTCGTCGATGCCAAAGGGGATGAAATCGTTCTGCTCGAAGATCCGAAGGCGCTCCCCCCGGCGAGTTGGGACGCCCTCCAGCGCGAGCTCAAGCGGCGATACTTGACGGCCACAGTCCTGGCGATCACTCATGCCAAGGTGGAGTTCGGCGCGACGTACTGGCAGGTCGAGACCGACCGAGGGCACCGGGACTTCGTCACCCAAAGCCTCCAGGAAAACGCTCAGTGGCTGACGCCGACCCACCTGTTGTTGGTGGATGTGGACGGCAACCGGTTCGAGATTCCCGACGTCGAGAATCTCGATTCCCGGAGTCGTCACTATGTTGAGACTATTCTCTAGTCGTCGATTGAAGCAGGCCGCCTCCGGCGGGAGCCGTTCGAGGCAACTCGATTTCGGCCTCCTGAATCACATGCTTCCAGAGTTCTTTGTTGTCTTTGTCAAAGGACCGTAGGGTCAAGACCCGCTCATTTCGCTTGCCAGTCACTTCGATGGTGCCGAAGTTCCGCTTGCCGGTGACCCAGGTATTCGGGACGCGAGCCGGGTTGTTGGCTTCGCGGTCGCTTCGCCCGGCACCTGAATTGAGAGGCGACGACGTGAATTCGTACCACGGGTAGGCCGAGCCCGGCCACTGGACCTTCAGAAGTTCGGTCGCATGGCGGTCGCCGGAGAGGAACATCACCCCTTGGATCCGGTTGGTCGCGATGAAGTCGAACAGCTCCTTTTGTTCAGTCGGGAAGTTGCCGAACGCCTCGAACAAAGTGAGCGGATTGATCATCTGATTCCCGTTGCAGATGATCTTGAACGTCGCGTCGGAGTCCAGAAGCGAGCCTTTGAGCCAATCGAGTTGGCCCCGACCGAACATCACTTTGTCAGGTCCCGCCGGCCACCGATTGGGGGCTCGATGAAACCGGTCGTCCATCATAAAGAACTCGATATCGCCCCATTCGAACCGAAAGAAGTTGCCGGGTGTTTCGAGCGTGCCTCGCACGGGCGAGGGCCAGTAGTCGTTGAAGACCTTCAGGGCCTCATTTCGAAGCCGATAGGTTCGGTCGCTATCGTTGGGGCCGTAGTCGTGGTCGTCCCAAAGGGCGTAGTGGGCGGTGTTGGCCCAAAACGGGGCGAGCTGGGTGTAGGTTTGGCGCTGATATCGCCATCGATCGCGCAGGCCGCGCTCAGTCATCCAGTCCGGCTCTCGGTAGTAGTCGTTGTCGCCGAGCCACAGCATGAAGTCGAGCTTCTGGTTGATGAGGCCCTGGTAGATTTCGTAATCGCCGCCATAAGGAGTGCCGGGCCGGTCGAATTCGGGGTGATTAAAGTAGCTGCACGACCCCAATCCGAACTTGATCGTTGGGGGCTCGGTTCGCCAACGCCAGTGCGGTTGCGACTTGAACTGCATGGCAAATCCTCGGTCGACTTTTTGATCATTGAGCCAAAGCTCATAGTCGTACGTGGTGCCAAAAGTGAGCCGTTGGGGCTTGAGCAATGCGATATGGTCGCCTTGTTCGGTCGTGGTTTGGCTGACGGATTGCCAGTCACCGCCCGATTGAGGGCGATAGCGAATCGTGACTTTCGCCGGGCTCGTGGTTTGGACCCACAGGGCGACTTCGGTCATTTCGCTCCAAGCGATCATCGGGCCGGACGAAAGGAGTCGTTGGGGCTGGGCCCAAGCGATGACCGTGGTCGCGGCGAGTGCAAAGAGGGAAACCCAGGGCTTCATGCTCTGGGTTTACCTGGTTTTCTCGCGAGAGGACGTTAAGGATCGAGAAAGGTTTCCGCGCCGTCCTTGAGGCCCCGAGCCCCACCTAAAATGCCATGTCCGTGTCGCCGTGGATAGTTTGAATATAGGCGAGCTGTCCGGCATGCCACATCGGGTTCCAGTAGCAGTACGCGATGAAATCGCGCCAAGGGAAGGTGCCCCACGGAGTTTCGATCGGCACTTCAAGTTGGTCCGACGGGAAGTCGCGGATTGCGGCATAGAGGCTCGGCTTGGCGGCTTCCCAAGCGGCCCGGGCGGCTTCGAGCGAGGTGATCCCGTGGTTGGCATACGACTCTTCGTCCATCGGGGCCAAGGCCCGGTTCGCAATCGTCGGCGCGAGGAAGTGAGGCGAGGTCACGCACTCAACGACCATGTCGAGCGGAGTCCGGCATGTCGGGGCCGCTTTGTAGTCCAGCTTGTCGGTGAGCCGTTGGGCGTTCTTGAAGAGGTCGTTGTAGGCGTCTTCGATGAGGGGGATGAGCGCTTCTTGATACGTCATGCCCTAGTGTAGCCCGAGGATCGGAGAGGAGAATCTCCGCTTGCAGAAAAAACCCGACCGCCGGAGGCGGTCGGGTGAGGGGTGCAGGGCTTTAGGCCGACTTTCTGCGTCGCCGAGCCAGAGCCAGGGTTCCAAGAGCCAGCGCCGCCATCGAAGCGGGCTCCGGCACCGGATTGGCCGGAGTCACGAGGTCTTGGACACCTTGACCGCGCAGCAGAACCAGCGGGGTTTGGGTCGTAGCCACTCCATTTCGGATGTCCGTCAACCACGACTCAGCCAGATCAGTGATTCCAGCTTGGAACTGGCCGCCCGTCACCCAGACGGATCCAGTCGCACTCGCCAGAGTCAAATCGTTGTCGAACGCGATCTCCCAACTGGCGAGCTGGAATGCGACCGACTGGGCACTATTGCTGACGAGCGGGAAGAACGATCCCCAAAGCTTCTGCATGTTTGCAGTTCGAATCGGATCAAAAGTCATTGGGCCGCTGATGCCGCCTCCGGTGGTCACCGAGCCGAGTAGCGGGACGACATCGGGGTGGAAGTTGTTGCCTGGGATGCTGACGTTCTCGCCGATCTCCACGCAGTACGCCGGAAACTGGAACGGAACCAAGTTGTCGACTCCCGGACCGGGAGAGTCGATCCGAGTGCCGTCCATTTGGCCCGCATTATCCGACCGGGCCCCCACGTGGCCGGGAAGATTGGTCGTAAAGGTCGCCGGGTTGAATCCGTACGGACCGACGTAAGAGGCGTTGATGCTGCCCGCATGGGCGATCACCGCTGCTCCCGAGATCAATGACAAGGTGAGACAGGTTCGAAAGTTTGCATTCATGAGTTCTTGCTCCAAGGGACGCACCTGGGTCGATGCGGTCCAGGAAAGAGGGTACAAGCGAACTCAAAATTGGACCATTGGGGAATTACTTGTTTCGCCTCAAGTCAGGGAATTTTGTCAGCCCTTTTCCCAGGAAGATCACCAGGTTCGAGGGGCGAGTTCGCGTTACGGGCGCTCGGAATCCCGTAGAATAAGGAGTCATGACATCTGTGTTTTCGTCGATTCCCGAGGCTCTGGCCGAGATCAAGGCCGGGAGGATGGTGGTGGTTGTCGACGATCCCGATCGCGAGAACGAGGGCGACTTGATCATGGCCGGTGAAGCCTGCACCCCGGAGGCGATGAACTTTATGATCTCTCAGGGGCGGGGGGTGCCTTTTATTCCGACCACGGCCGAACGCTTGGCGGAGCTTCAGATTCCGATGATGACGAAGCAAAACACCGCCCGCTTGGGGACGGCGATGGGAGAGACGGTCGACGCCTTGCACGGCACGACGACCGGTGTCAGTGCGAGTGACCGAGCGAAGACGGTCCAAGTTTTTTGTGATGACGCTTCACGGCCGAGCGATTTGGGTCGTCCGGGCCACATCATCCCGCTGCGAGCCGAAAAGGGCGGGGTGTTGCGACGAGCAGGCCACACCGAAGCGGCGGTAGATCTTTGTATTTTGGCGGGCATGAAGCCAGTCGCGGTCGGCGTTGAAATTCTGAACGAAGACGGCTCGATGATGCGGCTCGACGATCTGGTCCCGTATGCCCAGAAGCACGGGTTGAAGCTGATCGCGATTTCTGACCTGATCGCATATCGACGCCGGACCGAAAAGTTGGTCGAGCGAGTTGCCGGCCCAATCCCATTCCCGACGAAGTACGGGGAGTTCACGCTTTACGCCTATGAAACGGGGGTCGAACCCCACCCGTATTTGGCGATTGCCAAAGGCGATGTGTGCACCGAGGAGCCGGTTTTGGTCCGCATGCATTCGAGCTGTTTAACCGGCGACATTCTCGGCTCGTTGCGGTGTGACTGCGGTGACCAGTTGGCGCTCGCGCTGCAAAAAATCGAAGCCGACGGTCGGGGTGTGGTGGTGTACATCGCCCAAGAAGGTCGCGGAATCGGCATCATCAACAAGCTCAAGGCGTACGAGTTGCAAGATCAAGGGATGGACACAGTCGAAGCCAATCAGGCCCTGGGATTCAAACCCGACTTGCGCGATTACGGTTTGGGGGCTCAGGTTCTCGCGGACCTCGGACTTCGCCGACTCCGACTCATGACCAACAACCCGGCCAAAGTTGCGGGGTTAACCGGTTACGGTCTGGAGATCGTGGAGCATGTGCCAGTGGTGGCGCCTCCGACCACTCACAACGCTCGATACCTTCAAACGAAGCGTGAGAAGATGGGCCACGAGCTTCCCAGCGAATCCACTTAAAGCCCGTATTTATACGAGCACCCTTGCGGCAGAACTTTGATATAGTGAATGGGATTCTGGCCCAGGGCCTGATCCTTATTTCAGGGATGTGAGAGAAATGATGAGAATGAACTTTCGAAGTGGGATGTTGGTGATGGGGCTCGCGGCGATGTCCGCGATGGCGTCAGCCAGCAACTGGACCGCCAAAATCACGGTCGACAATGCGTACAACCTGTACACCGGAAACAATACGGGGATCAATCTCGTGGGCGGGGACGGATGGTGGCCGTCGGTCGAATCGTACAATTTCACCAGTTTCAACGCCTCCGACTACCTTTATGTCTCGACCGCCTCCGATCTCTCGGTGGCCCAGGGCTTTTTGGGTGAGTTTGTGAACACGACCCATAATTTCACCTTGTTGACGGGGAGTTCAAGCTGGCAAGTCTTCGATGCGGGCGCTTATCTAATGCCGCTCTTTGGGATGAGTGGAGCGTGGCCGACCGGCGTGATGCCCACGAATGCCCAAACCTTGGCGGCCATTCAGTATGCTGATGCGAACAACCTCTGGAAGGCCACCTCGAAGTTCCAGAACTGGGACAATCGAGTTGCGGGGAATGTCACTGTCTGGGGGCATCTCTCGCCGATCAATCCGAACGCGGAGTGGATTTGGCATCGCAAAGCTGGGGGGCCACCCAATCCGTTCCAACCCGGGTTTAACCACGATGAGTTCTTAGTTTTTCGGGTTCAAGCCGTTCCTGAGCCAGCGACAATGGCTGTTTTGGGAATTGGTTTGGCAGCGATGATCCGACGCCGACGCGCGAAGTAACTCGCACCAGAATCACAAAGCAGTTGGCGCCGAGTTCACATCTGTGAACTCGGCGCCAACAGTGTTTAAGGAATCTTTACTTGAGCCGAGCCGCTTTGATTCGGTTCACGGCGAGCTCGATTTCTTGAGTTGCTTGTTCGCTCGTCATACTGGAGTCCTCTCCGCGGAGGGCTTTTCGGGCCGTCTCAAGGCGCGACTCCCACTCCTTCACGTCGATTTCGTTCGCCAGCTGAGCATCCTCAGCGAGGATAATGGCGGCGTTATCAGAGACTTCCAAGAATCCGCCCGCAATCGACACGAAGTGTTGTTGCCCTTGGCTATCTCGGTATTCCAAGAGGCCTGTTCGCAAGGCGGCAATGACCGGAGTATGGTTGGCCATCACGCCTAGGTAACCGTTGATCGCTGGAGCAACCAACGACTGGACTTGCTCTTCGACGACTGTTCGGTCGGGAGCGACAACGCTAAGTTTGAATAGAGTGGCCATATGAGTTCCAGGGTCCCAGGCGGATGGCCTGGGACCGGCGAGGCTTTAGACTGCTTGAAGCTTCTTCGCCTTTTCGTAGACGTCTTCAAGTCCTCCGGTGTACAGGAACGCTTGCTCCGGAAGGTCATCGAGGTTGCCTGAGACGATCTCCTTGAAGCTGGCGACGGTCTCATCGACCGAGACAAATCGACCGGGGTTGCCGGTGAACTGTTCGGCGACGAAGAACGGTTGCGACATGAATCGTTCGATCTTTCGAGCTCGGGAGACGAGGAGCTTGTCGTCGTCGGAGAGCTCGTCGATGCCCAAGATCGCGATGATGTCTTGGAGCTCTTTGTATCGCTGCAGGATTCGCTGAACTCGGCTGGCGACTTCGTAGTGCTCGGTGCCGACGACCTCAGGCGAGAGGTTTTTCGATGTCGAAGCGAGCGGGTCGACCGCCGGGAAGAGACCTTGGGCGGCAATGGCGCGCTCCAGATAGACGTAGGCGTCCAAGTGGCTAAAGGTCGTGGCCGGAGCAGGATCGGTGGGGTCGTCGGCGGGCACGTAGACCGCTTGGACCGAAGTCACCGAGCCTTTGTTGGTCGAGGTGATTCGCTCTTGGAGGAATCCCATTTCGGTCGCGAGCGTCGGCTGGTAACCGACGGCGCTGGGCATGCGGCCGAGAAGCGCCGAAACCTCAGAACCGGCCTGAACGAACCGGAAAATGTTGTCGACAAAGACCAAGACGTCGCTTCCGACTTCGTCACGGAAATATTCGGCCATGGTGAGCGCCGTCAGAGCGACTCGGAGACGGGCTCCGGGCGGCTCGTTCATTTGTCCGAAGATCATGGCGGTCTTTTCCAGAACCGACTTTTCGGAGCCATCCTTGTCCTTGAAGGTGGCCTCTTTCATTTCGAGCCAAAGGTCGTTGCCTTCGCGGGTTCGCTCGCCGACTCCGGCGAAGACCGAAACGCCCGAAGCTTCGACCGCGATGTTTCGGATGAGCTCTTGGATCAAAACGGTTTTGCCCAATCCGGCACCGCCGAAGAGTCCGATCTTTCCACCCTTATTGAAGGGGACCAAGAGGTCGACGACCTTCAGACCGGTTTGAAGAATTTCGACCTTCACGCTCTGCTCGTTGAAGGCGGGAGGTTGGCGGTGGATCGGGTGGCGCGGAGCCTCGGCGAGCGCCTGAGCTTTGCGCTGACGAACCTCGGGCGAATCGGCGTGCTCGCCTTGTTCGAGGATATCGATCGGCTTTCCGAGGAGGTTAAAGACTCGGCCGAGCGTTGCGTCGCCTACGGGAACGCTGATCGCGGCGCCTGTATCGACGGCGGCCATGCCTCGCTTCAGACCGTCGGTGGTGGCCAGAGCGATGGTCCGAACGATGTCGTCACCCAAGTGCTGAGCGACTTCGCAGACAAGGTCGATGCCTCGAGCTTCGTCTTTGATTTCGATCGCATTAAAAATCTCGGGAAGTTGGTCCGTTGAGAAGCGGCAGTCCACAACCGGACCCATCACTTGAATGACTGTGCCAGCGCTTGGCATACTGTTTTTTGATCCTCCACAAAATAAAGCGGGACCGAACGAGGGCCTCGCTTCTGCTGGCTCCAAGTATACCTAGGCAGACCTTCTTGGGTGCACCGTTTTCTGACCGATGCGATGAACGAGTTTTTCCGAAAATGGCGCGAATGGGCCGAACGGATTTGGCGAGCGATGATCTTGGCGTGCGCCTTGCTCTGCTTTTTCGGGGCATTGGAGGTTCGTCGATTGGAGGCTCCGAGCTGGCTCTCGTACGTCTTTGTGGGCTTTGGGCTGGTGCTTTTGGTGCGGCTCGTTTGGCCCGGCGGGCCCAAAGCAAAGCGCTCGGAACCTGGAGGCTCCGAGCGCTGAGTGGTTCAGATTAGCGGCCGAGGATTCGGAGTCCGAAGATATTGTCTCGGAAGAACCGGTCGAGGAAGAACATCGAGTTCACCACGCTGGCGATTCGGTCGATGTCGGGTGTTTTGGTCTCAGGGAAGTAGATCGCGTCGCCCGGCCGAAGCTCAATGTTCTGCGACGGGTCTTGGCCATTGAAGAACTTCACCATGTCGACCTGGATTCGCATGTACTGTCCAGGAAGGCCCGGTCGCTCACGGATCACAACGGTTCGGCTGAGCCAGGTGCGATATCGGACTTCGCCCCGAGCTTGAGAAAACGCATCGAGCACCGTCATCGGCTCCTTATAGAAGTAGGTGCCAGGCTGTTGGACCGCACCCAAGACGAGGATTCGGTTCCGGGTCTCTTCGGGGATGTTCAAGACGTCGCCGTCTTGGACCAAATAGTTTTGCGAAGTGTCCCCGCGAATGAGCATCGCGTGGAGGTCGATCGGGATCAGCTCGCTGGAGCCGCCTCGGAGCAAGGTCGCTCGCCGAAGGTCAGCTCGGTCAGCAATGAAGCCACCGCCGTTGTTGAGGAGGTCCAGAATTCGGTCGCCTTGTCGCATCTCGTAGAAGCCGGGCCGGTTGACATACCCGCCGACCGAGGCTCGAATGCTTCGAAATCGCTCGATGGTGACGGAGACCCGTGGGTTGCGGAGCTTCAGAATCTTTTGATATTCGATCGCCAGGTCGTTTTCAAGTTCGGTCGTGGTTTTGCCCGCCGCTCGAATGATCCCGACGAACGGGGCGCTGATGTTACCATCGCGTCCGACCGGCACGACCGCGTTGATTTGTTGCTCGTTCCAGACCTGAATGCGGATGATGTCTTCGACCTGAAGTCGGTAAGTCCCGGACGGTTGCTCCTGAACTGGAGCCGCCCAAGCCATGATTGCTGCAAGAAGCAGCCCAAAACTGATCCATACCCTGATCATCGCGCCTTCATCGCCTCCATGCGGTAGGTTAGATTCACCGCCTCCACTATACCATGCCCTCGAAATTCTGGTTGGAATCGACTTTTTCTGACATTTTTTTCCGTCTTTTTCCCTCAATGACCAAGGTGAATTCGCCTTTGCTAGGCACCTGGGTGGGCGAGGGGAGCTGGGGAAGCGTGTCCCGGTAAACCTGCTGGTGGCTCTTCGTCAATTCTCGGCATATTGCGTAGCGTCTTTCACCTAAGACGTGGGCCACCCCCTCCAAAGTCTTCAAAAATCGGTGAGGGGACTCAAAAAGCACGAGGGTCAGGGTCGAATCGGTAAATGGCTCCAAGCTTGAGCGGAGATCGCCGGCCTTTCTTCCTAGAAAGCCGAGGAAGGCGAACTGCTGGGCAAAAAATCCGGAAAGAGCGAGGGCCGTGGTTACGGCGCTCGCTCCAGGAGCGGCATCGACGAGGATGCCCTGGTCGTAGGCCCGGTCGATCAGCCGTGCTCCGGGGTCGGAGATTCCAGGAGTGCCGGCATCAGTGAGGATCGCCACCGAGTCAGCTTGTTCGATGCTTTCCAGATGCCGGTCGATTTGGGCATCGGTCGTGTGTTCATTCAGGAGCTTCATCGGCTTTCGAAGGCCGAGATGCGATTGGAGTTTTCCGCTGATTCGGGTGTCTTCGACAAGCCAAAAGTCCGCCGAAGCCAGCGCTTCGACGGACCGTGGAGTCAGGTCTTGGAGGTTTCCGATGGGGGTCGCGACGACCCAGAGCGTGCTCACCGCCCGCCAGTCCGCTCCTGGGGCACAGGTTGCGACGGAGCCTCGCCGCCTTTGGCCTTTTGCTTTTCTCGCATCTCCCTTTCCATCTTCTCGCGAATTCCTTTGAATTCGGGGTCGTTGGGGTCCATCGGGGTCACAGTGACGCCGTCTTTTTGGCCGGTTTGAGCTTGGGCTTGGGCTTGAGCTTGGGCCTTGGCGAGTTGTTCTTTCTCGCTCTTGAATCGTTTCACTTGTTCTTCAATCTCTTTGACCTGCTCTGGGTTGAGAAGTTTGCTGGTCGTGAGTTGCTTTTGGGCTGCGGCAATCCTTTCGTTCACAAAGTCGCCGATGGGATTCATCGCGTTGTTGGTTTGGGCCGCCAAAAGGAGCTGAGTCGCGGCTTCGGGGTCGTTCTTTTGGGCAAGAAGCGTCACGAGCTCCATGCGCAGGGCCGGTTGCTCGGTGAACTGCAGGGCATCTTGGATCGAGGTGATTCGATCTTCGCGTAAGGCGGTCTTTTCGGCTTCGCTGGATCGAGACCACAGGCTATCCAAGACGGCGTAGCGGGCAAAGACCGCGACTTTTGGAGAAAGTTCTTCCTCGCTCGCTAGAGTCTTGGACTTCTCGTAGAGAGCCTGAATCTGACTTCTTTGCTCAGCGGCCGGCGCTCGTCCAAAGGCCGGGTCTTGAAGCAGTTTCGAATAGTCGTAAGCGAACTGGAACGCAGGACTTTCCCATGTGATGGTCAGATTCTTCTTGAACTCATCCTCCTTGGTTTGGTAGGCGTCGTTCAGGATCGTCTCGCGCTGCGTGCGGAGCCAGTAGGTGCGGCGGGTCTTGAAATCGGGCGGGAGCTTGGCCTCGGATCGAACGAGCTTATAGATTGCCGGACCTGCCATCGTATCCACTACGTCGCTGATCTCGCCGGGCTTGAGGTTTCGGAGCGGGGCGTAGGAATCGTCGGCGTCGATGGTGCTCCGGGGGATTCGGGTCAAGGTTTCGCTCTTTTTCTTGCCTTGGTCCGGGGAGTCTTGGCTCATCTCATCCACAAGTTGCTCAAAATTGGCTCCCGATCGAATCTTGGCCAGGGTTTCTTGAGCCCGCTTGAGGGTGTTTTCTCGGTCCGTCGACCCGAAGTAGAGCCGAACATAGAGCAGATCGTCAAATCGCTTGAGCAGCGCGGGTTCGCTCACGTCGACCGTCTTGGCGAGCCGCTCTTTGATCATCTCGCGACCGGTAAAGCTGTATTGGCTGAGTCGGAAGACGGGATCCTTCATGTTTCGGTCGGCCGCCTCCATGTAGCCTTTGCGAATATCCTCGTAAGTCTTGGTGTTCGGGATTTGGCTCTCTTTGACGGCGAGCGCCTTGTACTCTTCTTCAGTGTGGTCCGGCTTGAGTTTTCCCTCATCGACCCAAATCTTGCGTTGGTTCTGCATGAGTGGTTCAAACTGGTTGGCGGTCCACTCCCGGATGCTCTCATCGGTGAGCGTGATCCCTTGGGATCGTGCGAACTCTTGGGCAGTCACAAACCCGACCAGCATGTCCATTTCTTGGGCTAAGAGGCTAAACTCGCCCGCTGGCGTCATCGAAGTAGCTTGCGCTCCGAGGGCTCTCACTCGATCGCTCATGCTCTTCTCAACCATGCTGAGCGGGAGCGGGGTTTTGCCGATCCTAGCGACGATCGGTCCTTGCTCTTGTGAGTTTTGGCCTCCGGGGGCCTGTGTGTTTCGGGCGCATGTTCCGGTGAACATGCTTGCTGCCATGACGATGGCCACCACGATCATCACGAAGGCGATGCAACCGCCCTTTTCCATTAGCTGACGAGTTCGATCTACAGACACGAGTGAAGTACCTCTGTTCCGATGGGAACCGCTAGTATGTCACAAAGTAACGAAAAAACTGAAAACAGGAGTTCCTTTCGGTAGACGTCTAGCGTATACTAGTATTGATCCGTATACCTTTGGTAGGGCGAGATCAGGAGACACCGCATGGCACGAGGCTTGACCCAACGACAGGAAGCAATTCTTCAGTTTGTGATGGACTACACCCAAAAGGAGGGGTACCCGCCTTCGATTCGCGAGATCGGCAAGCATTTTAAGATCGGATCGTTGCGGGGGGTGACGGTCCATTTGGATGCTCTGGCTCGCAAAGGCTACATCGAGCGGGCCAATACTCCACGGTCGATCAAGATCACCCACCCCAGCTTCCAGAGTTCAAACCGAGTGACTTTGCTGCCGCTCTTGGGCTCAATTGCTGCCGGAATTCCGATCACGGCCCAAGAGCAAGTCGAAGACATGATCCCGGTGCCGACGGAGATGGTCCACAACATCGAGGGGGCCTTTTTGCTGAGAGTTCGAGGGGACTCGATGAGCGGGGAAGGGATCATGCCGCGCGACTTGGTTTTGGTCAAGCCCCAGTTGACGGCGAATCACGGCGACATCGTGGCGGTTCTTTTGGGCGATGAAGCGACGGTGAAGCGGATCCACTTTGGCGAGCAGAGCGTTCGGCTGATGCCGAGTAATCCCGCGTACGAGCCGATCGTGATCGACCGAGAAGACGCCCGGATCATCGGTCGGATCATTGGTCTTTTCCGCGATTACGAAGGCATGGCGTTCTAGCCGGGCTCCAGTTCCCGGTGATTTTGCCGAGCATTCCGATACGGGCGGAATCTGCCCGGCAAAATCGCCATGAACCCGCTCCAGAGGCTTTTCAAGCACACCGACCTGATGCTCGGCGTCGGGCTCTTGGTGATTGTGGCGATGTTGATTTTGCCACTGCCTCATTGGGCGCTCGATGCGGCGTTGGTGGTCGCCATCGCCTCGTCGGTGATCATCTTGCTCGCGAGCGTGAACGCGGACGATCCGCTGAAGTTCAGTGTCTTCCCGAGCCTCTTGCTCATCACCACGCTCTTTCGACTGGCGCTGAGCATCGCCGCCACGAAGCTCATTTTGGGCTCTGGCCAAGCGGGCCAAGTCATCGAGACGTTTGGTCGATTCATCATGGGCGGCGACTTTGTCGTCGGCTTTGTTGCGTTTATCATCTTGGTCATCGTTCAGTTCGTGGTCATCACGAACGGTGCGGGCCGGGTGAGTGAAGTCGTCGCCCGGTTCACCTTGGATGCGATGCCCGGCAAGCAGATGGCGATCGATGCGGACCTGGCGGCGGGGCTGATCAACGAAGAGCAGGCTCGCGAGCGGCGAAAGCAGGTCAAGCAAGAGGCCGACTTCTACGGCTCGATGGATGGTGCGAGCAAGTTCATCAAAGGCGACGCGATTGCAGCGATCTTGATCATCGCGGTGAACATCATCGGCGGCATCGTCGTGGGCTTTTTGCGCAATGAGGGCGACTTCATGTCGATCTTGCGTAACTATGCGCTGCTGAGCGTCGGTGAGGGCCTCGTTTCCCAGATTCCGGCTCTGCTCATCAGCACCGCGAGCGGCCTTCTGGTCACCCGAGCGGGGCAAGAAAAGAGCATGGGCGGGGCCGTGATCGGTCAGATGATCGCGCAGCCCAAGGCGATCGGTGGGGCGGGAATTGCGCTGTGTGCTTTCGCCTTTGTGCCGGGTTTCCCGGCGATCTTGTTCCTCTTCTTTGGCGGGACGCTGATTGCGCTCTATCGATACTTAACGGTGAATCCGAATGCGGCGCAAAGCTTGATGGAGCCCGAAACGCCCACGCCCACTTTGGCCGAGCAAGCCGCCGCTTCGACTCCGGCGGGCCCGGAGACGGTCCTTCCTCTGGTCCAAGTCGATACGCTGGAGATCGAGATCGGCTACGGGTTGACGAAGCTCGCCGATACCCGAGCCGGCGGAGATCTGCCGGATCGAGTCTCTTCGACTCGGCGGCAATTGGCGGTGGACCTGGGCTATGTGATGCCGAGTGTGCGCATCCGAGATTCGATTGGGTTGGGTCCCCACGAATATGTCATCAAGGTCCGCGGCGAAGAAGTCGCGAAGTCGGTGGCTTACCCGGATCAGCTCTTGGCGATTGGGGGCGAAGGTTCGAGCGATCTGCCCGGGGCTCGGACCATCGAGCCGGTGTTCGGCTTGCCGGCCGTCTGGATCGATCCGGGGGCGCGTGACTTTGCTGAACGAGCGGGCTACACCGTTGTCGAGCCGAGCGCGATGATGAGCACCCACCTCAGCGAGATCGTGAAGGTCCATGCGGCGGAGCTGATCAGCCGTCAAGACGTTTTCACACTCTTGGAGCAGACCAAGCAGACCAACGAGAGTCTGGTCGCCGACCTCGTCCCCACTCAGCTCAGCCTAGGTGATGTCCAAAAGGTCCTGCAGCACTTGCTCCGGGAGCGGGTCCCAATTCGAGACATGGTCACAATTTTGGAGACGCTCGCCGACTTTGCGAGCCGAACCAAAGACCCGGATGCCCTCGGCGAGCTGGTCCGAGCCTCCATCGCGCGGACGATCACTCGGCAATACCTGGACCACGAGAATAAGCTCTACTGCATCACCTTGGAACCGAGCCTGGAGCGACTCCTGACCGAGTCGCTGCAAAACACGACGATGGGGCAGATGCTCGTCTTGGAGCCCGATGCCCAGCAGCGCGTCATGGCGAGCCTGAAGGCTCAGCTTGATCAAGCTGCGGTGTTAGGGGTTCAGCCGGTGGTGCTTTGTGGCAACACCCTCCGGTTGCCTTTGCGACGGCTGCTGGATCGGCACTTGCCGAGTCTCCATGTCTTGGCGTTCAACGAGGTCTCAGCCAAAGCCGACGTCGAATTCCTGGGCCAAGTTCAGGCCGCCTAGCCCGGCGCGCGATCCCCCTGTTGGAGGGGTGGCTTTGGAACGGCGGGTAGCGAAGCCGCAGGCAGCGAATCGAGCGTGATTTTCGCCCGCCAGACTCGGCCGGAGACCCCTTGGACCTCGACTTCTTCGCTGCCAACACGGGCGGGCCCGCCTTGGAGCGAACGCGCCGCGAGGTCGCTCACGGCGACTCCGCCGACCGGGCACACTTTTTGCAAATGTGCAGCGACGTCGATGACCGAGGAGAAGTTGACGCGCTCAACTCCGTCGCCAGCACCCCAAACCTCACCCGTATGGAGTCCGATGCGGAGCGCGATCGGCTTTTGGATTCGGTTGCGGTGGGTGTTGAGCTCGATGAGTCCACTTTGAATCTGCCTCGCCGCCAGAAATGCGGGCTGCACGTCGTCAAAGGCGGCGGTGACGCCATCCCCTGCGGTGGAGTGAATGTTGCCGCCGTGCTTGCGCACAATCGCTTCGACATAGCGGTGGTACTCGTTGAAGGTGTATTCGACCGCCAAGGGGTCGGACTCCATCTTCATCTGCGTCGAGCCGACCATGTCGATGCTGAGAAAGGTCAGGGCCTTCTTATCGCCATGGAGCTTGTCTTGAATCTCCATCAGCTGGGCGAGAAGCTCTTGGCGCTCGGCGGCGGGGTCCTTCAGCCCCAAAGATCCCCGAACGCGGGCCATGATTTTATGGCTGAGCGATCCCAGCAAGGCCCCGCCGACTGCGTAGACCAAGATCATCGGCGCAATGACGACGGTGTTGTGCGTGACGAAGAGCGCCGTGACCGCCAAAACGATGGCGGTCATCAGGACCATCGACGCGCCGGTGATCGCACCAGTGAGTACGGCGGCGCGGGGCGTTCTTGCGAGGGACGCATTGATCAGCCCAAAGACCGCGAGCAAGATGCCGACGACGGACGAGAGGCCGCCCGGATCGCCGATCGTGCGAAAGCCAAACGAAATTGCAAAGGCGGTCGCGATGAGCCCGCCTTGGACCATCGACCGGACTTCGGGGTTGAAGGACAAAAAGAGGTTGCGAATCCGCTCGGACAACCGAACCTTTTTTTGAGTTTTTTCGGCGTTTCGGAGGGCGACTCGAACGAACTCAGGGGTCGCGCCGGTGATTTCGGAGACGGCGTCGATGGAAGCGTCGTCGAGGTCGCCGCCATGGACCGCGCGGAGTCGCTCGGCCAGCACCAACATCTCGGCGACCTCATCTCCAAGTTCGGAAATGCGGGTGAGGGCGGGATCCAGTTCTGTCAGGCGGGCTGGCGTCTTGGGCATTCTTGAATCGCTCCTAAGTATACGGCTGAGAACGCTCCAGGTGGCAGCGAAAGTCGCAGAATCAGACTCCGTCGACCATGAAGAGCTCGGATCGGGAGCCCCCGGCGGCGAGCCAGTCGGCCAGTTCGAGGGCCTCTCGGAAAGGGAGGTCCCACAGGGCGCCGCTGCCGAAGCTCCCGGCGGTCGTGACGACGACCGTTGCGAGTCCGCCTCGACGCTGGAAGTAAGACTGGGTCACTCTGACGGTCTGGATCTTTGCCAGCGGGACCACCAGCTGCGAACGGGTAAAGACCCCGGTTCGGCAGATCCAAAAGTCTTCGAGCTGGTCGTAGCCCGCCCCGCGGAATCGGGCATAGGCCAGGGCGACGCTGGCGACCAGCCATGCCAGCGCAAAGCGGGCAAAGGTCGATCCCCAGTCGGTGAACGTGAGCCCGTCGAGCGGATGGCTCCCTGTGGGGACAATTTGATAGCTCAGCGGCACGCTGAAAAGGGCGCCGAAAATCAAGCCTGGCCAGAGGTGTAAGAAGAAGCCTCGCCGAATGGACCGCCGACTGATCGGTTTCCATCGGACCGAGTCGAAATCGACCTTTTGAAAGAGATGCCGAACAATGGACGCGAACTCTCGCTTTCGCACAATCGGGAACATCACGTGTTCTCCGGTGAGTTCGGCTGAGCCCGCGGTTCGAACTTGAACCTGGCAAAACCCGATGAGAAGGCTGAGCCACGTCCCGCGAAGCCGGACCGCTTGGATTCGACGCAAGGGAACGTTGTTCTCGTGCTGGGTGAGCAGGCCGAACTGGCGGGTGAGCTGTTCGCCACTGGATCGCACCGTGTAGTTCCAATAGCCGACAATCGAGGTCGCAATCGCGGCGATCCAACCGAGGAACATCGCCACGATCACGAGCGCGGCGATGAGGGCCTCGCGAAACGTGGGGAGGAACGGCACCCAGCTAAAAGACCGCTCGATTCGGAGCAAGAGGGCCCCAATGTCGATCTGACTCCCTAAGGCAAAAAACCCCGACAGCCAAGCGATGAACGCAAAGAGCCGGTTTTCGGTCGAGCCGAGGAGGGCGAGATCGCCGATGCGGGCATGATAGATTTGGGGATGTTCGGGCTGGACGGGGATCGGGGCCAGGCCCGGCCCGACAAAGCCCGCCACGGAGCTACGTTCGCGGACCCCGGCGTGGGACCCGAGAATTTCGTAGCGAAGCCGGTCGGCTTCCTTGAGGCTGACGGCGGAGAGCTCACACTCGGCCCCGACTCCGGCGGCGGTCTCGATCTTCAGGTCGGTGATGCCTAAGACTCTGTGGAGCAGGTTGCGCACCATCTGGATGTCTTGGACTTTATCGATCGGGATCGTTCGGACCTGTTTTTGGAAGACCCCCGTTTTGACGACGAGATGGTCCTTGATCACGGCGTAGCTGGTGGTCCAGTAGCGAACGAGCGCCGACACCCCGCCGAGGATTCCGATGGCGGCGAAAAAGATCTCGCTCGAATCGCCTTTGCCGTCGGTGACGCTGAGGACGAACACCACGATGATCGCCCACAAGAACCGGCCGATGGCGCGGGCGAATTCGATGATGAAGGTTGCCGGGTGGAGCCGCCGTAACAGTCCGACATCAAAAGAGATCGCGGGAGGTGGGGTCGTCATGGGGCCGGTGGGGGCACCACTTTAATCAGGAGCTCATCCCGCAAGCGTTCGGCATCGGCGGCGGTGAGCCCGGGAATTTTGGCTTGCTGAAGGGCACCGCCGGCGGTATGGAGGGTGACTTGGGTGAGGCCGAGCATCCGGTCGATGGGGCCCGACTGAATATCAACGTGCTGGATGCGGATTCGAGGAATGCACTGAAGCGTCCGAGAGAGAAATCCGCTGTAGATCAAAACGTCGTCGTCCCGAACCAAGAACCGCCAGTTTTCGTACGACCGCTTTGTCACATAAAGCGCGTAAGGGGTAAGGAGCGCCAGGATCAAAAGAGTGAAGCTCCCCGTGAACCCGAGGAACTGGAGGTCCAAAGCCCGGGCCACGACCCGCCGAAGAGTGAGCTCCAACGGAAAGAAGAGGATCGCGCTTCCCAAAACCCCGAGAACCGTTGAGACCCGCCAAACGGTCAAGACCTTTCGCGGCAAGCCTTTGAATCGCGGGTCGAGGGGCGGCTCGACCGACTTCAGTTCGGCCAGCGGGACGGACTGGGGTTCAAATCGGTTCATAAGTCCAGAAGATTTTCGAGCCCGACGGCGAGGCCCTGGCGCGAGAGCACTTTTCGAATGGCCAAAAGAACGCCCGGCATGAAGGAAGATCGGTCCGTCGAGTCGTGCTGCAAGGTCAAGGTCTCGCCGGGGGCTCCTAAGATCACCATCTGGTGGGCCAGTTTGCCCGGCAGACGGATCGAGTGGATCGGCACGCCGTGGACCTTGGCGCCGCGAGCCCCCGGATAACGAAGGAGCGAGTCGCGAGGTGGAGGAAGGTGACCTTGGCGAGCTTCGGCAATCTTTTCGGCGGTGTATTCGGCGGTGCCGCTCGGGGCATCCACCTTCCGCTCGTGGTGCAGCTCGATGATTTCACACTCGGGGAGCCAGCGGGCCGCCAATGCCGCAAATTGGATCATCAGGACGGCTCCGATTGCGAAATTCGGGATCACGAGGGCGGGGACGCCTGCTTCTTCGGAGAGCTGAGACAGGGATTGAAGGTCGCCTGTGGAGAGCCCACTCGTACCGACAATCGGAGCAACCCCAGCTTGCAGGGCTCGCACCGCGTGGGATGCGGCGACACTGGGGTGGGTGAAATCGAGCAAGACCTGGGCCTTTTCCAGCGGAGATTGCGGGGAGAAGTCGCTCTCGATGGTGAGCGAAGTTCCCGGGATCGGCTCGCGGACGCCTTCGAGGTCGATGGCCCAGACCAGTTCGAGATCTGAGGACCGGGCGATGGCTTGGCAACTCGCCTGGCCCATTCGCCCGTAAGCCCCGATCACTCCGACTCGAATCTTGTCCATCTTGGTTTCTTCAGACCCCGAGATCAGGGCAATCGGCGTGTGATTTCGATAACCGGAGTCTGCTTGAATGTGATCTGATAAGGGAATCCTTGATCGTCCCAGTACTGGGTGGCGACATCGCCCTCAATCAGATGGGCTCGGACCTTTTTTCGTCCGATCGTGAGCTCGCGCGGCCCGACGTAGCGGATGGAGACTTGCTCCAGTTTCGCGGCATCGTCATCGACGGCCCAGTACTTGACGCTGGTCCCCGGCTTGGGCGGCGTCCCTTGAAACCACAGCACGCTCGGATCGACAAATGTGTTTTTGCCGCTGAGCTTGAGCGTTCTGCGGGAGATCTTGCCGGCGGCGTCTTCGGTCACTTGAACGGAGTTCTTCGTGTACTTCATTGTGACTTGGAATTTTGCCTGGCCGTTTTGGGAGCTTTGGACCGATTCCAGCGGGAATGCGTTCGCGTCAAAAGTCTCCGCCATCTTCAGCGTCCCGCGGGTGCCGCCAAACTCAATGTTCAGCGTCAGCTCGCGAGATGAGTTTCCGTTGGCAAAGGTCTTGAAGACACACTTGGCCGAGCCTGCTTTTTGATCCATGACTTTGAGGTCAAAGTCTGCTTGCAGGGTCTTGGGAGCTTGCGCGAAATTCGCGACGCAGAGGAGGGCGACGAAGGTGGTCATAGGTTTGGTTTCTCCTTTCGGGTCAAGGTGGCGCCGGTGGTGGTTTCGATCCAGATCGGGTCGCCGCGGTCATCGAGGAGAAACTCGCCGCCATCCACTCGAACGAGATGCCCCTCCCACTCCCGATTGCCGATTTTCTTCTTACTGCGACCGACGTAATGACGTTCTTGGACTCGCCATTGAAGGTCCTCCAGCGAAAATCGGTACGTCAACAGCTTGGCCCCAGGCTTGGGTTGGTCTCGCAGGAACCAGAATTCGCCGACGTCTTTCCAAGGGGCCCCTTCGGGATAGGCGACGACCTGGTTCAGCTTCTTACTGGCCCGCTCGCCCGAGAGGTGGACGCCGTCCGGCCGAAAATCGGCGACGATTCTTTGGAGCAGTGCGGTCCCGGAGACCGTTTCCGAAATCATGCGGAGAGGGGCACCATCGGCGGCGAACACCGACTCCATCCGGACGGTGAGCCTCCGACCGGAGGCAGTCAAGACCAGGTTCGATTGGGTAACTTTTCGCCCGGGCTGGACGAGACTCGCCGTCCAAGTCAGGGTGCCCGAGGTGTTAGGGGGTTGGCTAAAAAGAAGCTGAACCGACTGGGCATACCCCAGGACCGATCCGAGCCCCCATCCAAGTATGGCGACGAAAAGTTTCATTCCTCTAACAGCATTTTAGCGGCTTGCACGCCCGATTCGTAGGCGAACTCGACGCGAGGGCCCATGACCCCGTCTCCGGCGATGATGATTTTCGATCCGGGACGATTGACGGTGTCAAAAAGTGCGGTTGTTTCGGGTTGGCTGTATTTCCAGCGTTTGACTTCGGCGAGCGAGGGCGACTCCCATTTCGGCCCAAAGAGCCGGGCGAGGGTCGCGAGAGCTTCATTTAAGATGACCGAATCTTCGGCGGTCTCATTGGCTCGGCTAAATTCGGGACCCATTTGGGCGACGAGAGCGGTCGAGCCGGTGGGCGCCCGACCCGGCGATTTTGCCGACTCGACGCTCAGCCACGTCAAGGGACTTCGTTGCTCGGGGTCGATCACCGCGCAGTAAGGGACGTCGCCAAGGTCGAGGTCGTAGCCCAGCAGCAGGCTTAAGCAGGGTCGGAATCGGGTGTTCGCGAGGCTACGAGATTCGTTCACTGATTCAAGGAGGGCTTGGGCTTGGGGGGTGGGGCAGGCTAAGATCACGGCGTCAAACTCCTCGTTCCCCATTCGGATCGTTCCGTTCACTTTTTCGAGGCTCTCGATGCGGGTTTCGAAGCGAATCGAGAGTCCTTCGCCGAGGAGCTTGGCGAGCTTCGTCATACCCGACCGGTATGCGTACCGCCGGAACTTGGGGGCGTCGCCCGGAGTGATCCGGCCATACTGATGGTGATAGATCGGCTTTTCGATGACGACCAGGTCGCTCGAATCGAGTTCTTGGGTCATGACCGCTTCGAGGGGACGCCCGCGCGGGGCGATTGAAGTCGCTCCGGTGTCGAAAGTGAAATCCCCGACCCGGCGGGTGGCGCATCGGCCGCCGAAGCCTCTTGACTTCTCGAAGACCACGACCTCGGTGCCAGCACGATGGAGCGCTCGGGCCGCAGCCAGTCCGGCAACGCCCGCGCCGATGATGCCGACTCTCAAGCGGTCGTCAGCTCCCGTTGCGGTTGAAGAACGTGGAGGGCGGCGGCCATTCCGCTGGCCAGAGCCCCTTGAATGCTCGATTGGGAGGCAGCCTCTCCGGCGAGGATCAAGCCCGGACGACCTGAATCAGAGCTCGCGATCTGGGATTGAACTCCGGGCGGTTGAGGATACTGAGCGTGCGGGACGCGGTAAATCTGCAAAAGTCGCCATTGGTGTGTTTCCCATTCGGCGGGCCACGTGGCGAGCTCTTGGCGAATTTCCATCATGAGCCGGGAGTCGCTGAACTCAGGAACCCCGATGAGGTTGACGGAGACCATCATCTTGCCCTCGGGAGCGGCCTCTGGGCACAGGTTTGTCACCGGGACGATCTGGTTGATGAGGCCTTTTCCGGTTCCGTTTAGGATGATGAAGTTGCCGTAGCAAACGGGCTTGGGAATTTCGAAGTAAAGGCATGTGGTGCCCAGCGACCCTTTCGGCGTGGGGACGCCGGTCAACTGCGTCGAGGTGGCGGGATCAGTGGCAACAATCGTTTGTTCTGCTTCCAAAGTTTCGCCCAAGGTGAGGCGAACTCCGGTGACGGCTGACCCGTTTCGCACGAGCTCTTGGACTCTCGAATGGAGTCGAAGACTCCCTTCTGGCAACTGATCGGCGAGTTGCAGGGGCAAGGCCTCCATCCCTCGTGCGGGGAGCGCGATCTCGCCGGTGTTCATGATCTTCCAGAGAAATTTGAGTCGGCGGCTGGAGGTGCTGAGGCTGCGGTCGAGGAAGACGCCTCCCCAGAAAGGTCGTGCGAAGCGCTCCATAAAGGCGTCGGTGAACCCATATCTGCGCAAGAAGACTTCGGATGAGGTCTCGGGCTCATGCTCGATGTCGTCGTGACTCATCTCGGCGAGCTCGGCGCTGAGCGACCGGACCCGCAGCTTGTCTCCGAGACCAAAGGCCCGACAAAACGCGGCTTCGACGGGGTCATCGCGATCGAGTCGATGGAGCTTGCCATTCCACCAGATCAGGGCCCCATGGGCAAAGAGCCTCAGATCGAGCGCTTGTGAGTCCAGAACCTGGAGCGCCGCCGGATAAGCGGTGAAATGGACCTGGAACCCCCGATCCATGCGATATCCCCCGATGTCGTCGGTTTTGAGGCGACCTCCCGGGCGATCCGCAGAATCGAGAACGATGACTTCGTGGCCTTGGTGAGTCAACTCCCGGGCACACGCGAGCCCGGCGAGCCCGGCCCCCACAACGACAATCGGCTTTGCCATAGAAAACAGTATCGGTTGTACCCGAGGAGAGCAAAACCGAATAAACTAGGCCGCAGTCATGATTCAAGAAGATCGCCTCATCGACCTATTCAAGACGCTGTGTCTGATCAATGCTCCGGCCTTGGAAGAAGCCGACGCCGTCGCATGGACCAAGCAGTATCTGATCGATTTGGGGCTGGAGGTTTGGGAGGACCAAGCCGGGGCGAAGATTGGCGGCAACGCCAACAACCTCTTTGCCAAGCTCCCAGGCAACAAGCCGGGGGCTCCGAGAGTCTTTTTGAGTGCTCACTTTGACACCGTCGAGCCGACCGCGGGCCTGATCATCGAAGAGCGGGACGGGGTCTTTTATTCGGCCTCAGATACGATCTTGGGCGCAGATGATAAGGCGGGCATGGCTCCGGCCATCGAAGCCGTTCGAGTGTTGAAAGAATCCGGTGAGCCGCATGGAGACGTCTACCTTCTCTTCAGCTGCGCCGAGGAGATCGGGCTCAAGGGAGCGGCGGCGATGGAATTGGCCGATTTGAACCTCGATTTCGGCTATGTTTTGGACACTGGCCCTCCTGTGGGGACCTTTGTGACCCGCACGGCGACTCACGATAAGATTGAGTTCTTGGTTCATGGCAAGCCGGCTCACGCTGGCAAAGACCCCGAGAAGGGCATTAATGCGATTCAGGTCGCGGCGACCGCGATCAGCCGAATCAAGAGCGGGCGGATTGGCCCTGAAACCACGGCCAATTTCGGGATCATCGAGGGCGGGACTGGAACCAACGTCGTGTGTCCGAGCGTCCGCATTCGGGCCGAAGCCCGGTCGACTCAGGTCCCCGAGCTCGACCAGCAGATTGAGCACATGATCCGAGAATTCAATCGCGCCGCCGAAGAGTGGGGCGCAACGGTCGAGATCAAGCACGTTCGACACTACGACGCCTACGAGGTGCCGAGCGAGAGTCGGGTCGTGCAGGTGGCTCAACGAGCGAGTAGCAAGCTCGGATTCACGCCGACCTTGCGGACGACGCTGGGCGGTTCGGATGCCAACATCTTCAATGCAATGGGGATCCCCGCGATCGTCGTGGCGACCGGGATGGACAAGATTCATACGCATGACGAATACATCAGCCGCAAGGATCTGGTCGACGGCGCGCGATTGGCTCTGGAGCTTCTTCGCGAGGCCGCTCAGTCGTAAGCAGGGATGCGGTCATAATCGAACCTATGCTGCTTGCTGGAAAAAAAGGCCTCGTCCTAAATGTCGTCAACAAGAACTCCATCGGCTGGGCGATTGCGGTCGCGGCGGCCGAGCAAGGGGCCGAGGTCGGGGTCGGTGCGCAGAACGAGCGCATGGCCGAAAGTGTCCAAAAGCTGATCGCGGATCATCCCTCGATGCGAGTGGTCACGGTCGATTTTACGATTGATGAAGAGATCGATCGGTTGGCCGAGATGGTGGCTCAAGAGATGGGCAAGATCGACTTCCTGGTGCATTCGGCGGCCTTTGCCAAGCGGGAAGACCTGCAAGATCGATTCATTCAAACTTCGCGCGATGGATTTGCGTTGGCGCTGGACATCTCTTGTTATAGTTTGATTCGACTTTGTCGAGCTTTAGAGCCCGTGATGAACGACGATGGGAGCGTCATGGCGTTGAGTTATCTGGGCGCAACTCGGGCGACGCAAAATTACAATGTCATGGGTGTGGCCAAAGCCGCTCTGGAGTCGGCCGTTCGCTATTTGGCGATCGATCTTGGCGAGCGCGGAATTCGGGTGAACACGTTGTCTCCGGGGCCGATCAATACGGTGGCCGCGCGCGGCGTGAAGGACCTGACAAAAATGATCGATCATGTTCATGCTGTTTCGCCTCTGAAGCGCGCTTTCGGTCAGCAAGAGGTCGCCGGTAATGCAGTCTATTTGATGAGCGATTTAAGCAAAGGCGTGACCGGCCAGGTGATCTTTATTGACAACGGTTACAACGCCGTTACGGTTTAACGCATTGAGAAAACCCCCTGCCAAAAAGCGTCGAAAAAAGGCCCCTCCTTTTCGTCGCTCGCGATATATGCTGAAGCAGGCGGAAAACCTCTTTCCCGATGAGATCGAGCGAGAGAAGTTTTTGGCGGCCCTGGAATCGGGTTCGAGCCGTGAGCCCGCGATCATCGTCTTGCAAGAACGCCCTGAGATTCGCACGTTTCCACGATTGGCCCCGCTTCCTTGGCAACCCGATTTTGTGCACCGTTTGCATCAAGACTTTCGACCTGGGCAGCATCCTCTTTACGAAAAAGGTTCGTACTATTCTCTGGATTTAAGTAGCGTTTTTAGTGCCTCGTTGATGATGGCTATTCCGAACTTAGTTCGGAATGTTTTGGACGTCTGCTCGGCGCCTGGGGGGAAGGCGATTTTTGCGTCGAGAGCCTTTTCTCCAGAGCGGTTGATGTGCAACGAAACGATTCGCAAGCGAACGGGCTCGCTCATTGATAATTTGCACCGTTGCCAAATTCGAGGGGCATTTGTCTGGTCGGCTGATCCATCGGTCTATGTTAAGCATTTTCCCCACGCTTATGATCTTGTTTTAGTGGATGCGCCCTGTTCGGGGCAGTCCCTTTTAGCGAAAGGTCGTGCGGCGGATGGCTGTTGGAGCCCCGAAATGATCGACATGTGCGTGGGGCGTCAGCGCCGTATCTTAGGCAATGCGATTCGATGCGTACGTCCCGGAGGTTATCTCCTCTATGCGACGTGCACTTATGCGATGAAAGAGAACGAGAAAGTCGTGCAATGGATGTTGGATCAGCATCCCGAAGTGCGGGCGGTTGAAGTGGAGACTCATCGAGATTTTCGTTCGGCGTATTCGCCGCACCCTTGTTATCGACTCTTCCCTCAATCGGGTCTCGGGGCCGGGGCCTTTGGGGCGCTTTTTCAAGTGGACCCCCAGGCCGAGATAGAGCGCGAGTTTGTGTGGCCGCCCGCCGACCAGATCCCCGCGATTTGGCGCTCGGGTGACCCCGCCCGCAAACGACCCATTGGATCAGATACCTGAGCGCGAAACCTGTTGGGTTTTAAGAACGATCTGAGTGAGCCCAACGTCCATGAAGACATGAGCGGTCAGAGTAGGATTCATCGATTCTCTATCGTTGCATTGATTTCGGTTCTCTCAGCATCGGCCGCGGCTTGTTCTGGATTTGTCTCTGCCCAGAATGAGATTATGTTTGGCCGCCAAGTCAATCTGATTATTTGGGATCCAGATGAGAAAGTCCAGCACTTTATTCGAAGTGCCTCGTTTGAAGGTTCGTCGCGTGAGTTTGGGTTCATCGCTCCGACTCCAAGTGTGCCCGAACTTTCTGAGGCTCAATCGGACGTTTTTGATATTCTTGAAGTCCAGCGGCCTCGGGGTTCATCGATCGGGTGCTCTAAGTCCGAAGAAGCGGCGTCAACGGCGGGGAGCACGGGGGTCGAAGTCGTGCAAGAAGTTCGGGTGGGGGATTACGATGTGAAGACTCTGAAAGCGACGGATGCCTCAGCATTAGCCGCTTATCTGAAAGAACATGACTATGAGTTACCAGCCGATCAAGAGCAGTGGGTGGGGCACTACGTCGAAAAAAACTGGTACTTAACCACTTTTCAAGTCCGGAAAGACGCTCGCACGGGTGCGTTGCAGACTTCGGCGATTCGAATGACTTTTGTAACCGAGCGGCCCTTCAATCCTTATTACGTTCCGGCGAGCAACATCGGAGAGACGCCGGGCGGTCTGAAGCTCTACACTTTGAGCCCAGCGCCCCTAAAAGGGACCCTAGAGGGCGAGCCCTGGCAGCGCCCCGAATGGAGCAAGCGAATCAACGAGCAGGTCGCACAAACGGTGAGCGAAAAAGTTGGACTCTCTCCACAAGCCATCCCTGGAAATCTGGTTTTAAGTGCCTATTCAGACCTCGAATTCCCTCGGGCGAACGCTCCAGATATCTCGTTTGTCCAAGCTTGGGCGGCTGAGGTGAAACTGCCCCCTTCCGATTTGTTCTTCGGCTCTTTGTAGGTAGCTGGCGCAGTTGGAGTCACCTACGTTCTCTTTATGCGACGCAGAATGCGTTCAAACCGCGCGCAAGTCTAGATAATCGCCGCCCCTCCCCGAGGCCACGCCCTCGCCGTCGCCCTCCTGAAGTCGGGCTTCCCGGCTCCGCCTCGGGGCGGCGAGACTGGAGTCGAAGACGAGCGTCGGGCTCGGGCGGCGAGACTGGAGCCGAAGACGAGCGTCAGGCTTGGGCGGGCTGCGACCCTCTGAGGGGCTGAGCGGTCCGCCCAAGAAGCCGACTTACGAGCCGGGCTTGTCGCCGCCGAGGGCGTTGCCGAGCATGTCGCCGAGTCCTCCCGGGAGCTTGTCGGCGATCCCTGACTGCGCAATCCAACCCGGGATGTCGCTCAGGTGCTCTTGGATAAACTGCCCGACTTTGTCGGCGGTGGCCGCATCGAGCCCGACCTTTTCGACCAAATTCTGAATGAGGGTTTCCATTAGTGATGGACCGCCCGGTCGAGGGTCTTGGCGTGCTCAATCCAGCCTTCGACTTCAGAGAGATTCGGGGCGCGATTGACCAGGTTCTTGGCCGCATTCACCTCGGCCATCTTGGCGGTCAGGTTCTCGGCGTTTCGCTGAGCGAGCTCGGGAACGGTGTCGACGCCGGCATGCTCCAAGAGGTCGGCGTATTGCGTGCCGATCCCTTTGACCCGCGCGAGGTCGGCTCGATTCACCCACTTCAGGATGAGCTTGCCTTCGATGCCGGTGTCGTCGGCGATCTTGTCGCGCCCGGCAGAGGTGCCGCCTGCCTCTAAGAGCTTCTCGATGGTCCCGATGCCGGCGGCGGTGAGCTTTTGGGCGTAGGCTTCGCCAATTCCTTCGATCTCAACAATGTTGGCCATTTTGGTTCTCCTTGGGACGCAACACAGCATCCACGATCCAAGCTTAGCGAATTCCCCTGCATTCCTGCTGGGAGCGAATTTTTAGCCTCTGGGCAAACGAAAGTGAGGCGAAAGCTCTGATCCTCCATCGAATCAGAGACAATGGCTTCAGGAGCCCTATGAAATGGCCAATTTGCAGAATTTTATTCTGAAAATACGTGAGTTGATGAACTATAATAGTGTCATGCTGCTCGATTCGATTGATCTTCAAGTCTTAGACATCCTTCAGAACGAAGGCCGGATCACCAACGCGGAGTTGGCGAGTCGAGTCGGGCTCACCCCGGCCCCGATGCTGGCGCGCGTGAACAAGCTCGAAGAGCGAGGCTATATCCGGCGCTATGTGGCTTTGCTCGATCCGGTCGGGGTCGGGTTGAACGTGACCGCGTTTGTCAGCGTGATTTTGCATGCTCATGGGCGCGAGTCGGCGACCGCTTTCTTGTCGGCGCTGAGCGAGATTCCCGAGGTGGTCGAGTGCCATCACATCGCCGGGCAGGAGGATTACCTTTTGAAGGTCATGGCCGCGAGTCCGTCGGATTACGAGATGCTGGTGCTGGAGAAGATCACCGCGATTCCGGCGGTTCAGCGGGTCAAAACGACGATCGTCCTGAGTACTCCGAAGTCGGTGACGCAGCTGCCGATTCGAGTGGCTGAGTCTGAACGCAGCTCCGAGAGGTCGAGGAGATGACCGGGGCGGCAGAATTTGGCGTGGTGGCCTTTACGTCGCTACTCGCGATGCTGAACCCCTTCTCGGCGGCTCCGATCTTCGTGAGCATGACCAGCCACATGAAGACGGGTCGCAAGCGCACGGCGCTGCGGGCCAGCTTGACCGCAGGCATCGCCTTAGGCTTGTTTGCGGTCGGCGGAGCGGCGATCTTCGGGTTCTTTGGCATCACGGTGCCAGCTTTTCAGATCGCGGGCGGATTGCTGTTCTTGATCTCGGCGATGAAGGTGTTGCAGGGCTACGAGCGCGAGCGAGAAGAGGTCACGGAGGGTCAGGACCCCTCGGTGGTGCCGATCGGGATTCCGCTCATCGCGGGGGCGGGTTCGCTCTCGACGGTGATGGTGCTCGCGGGTCAGGCTCGGGAGGCGGCACACCAGGCGGCGCTCGGGGTCGCGATCTTGGTGAACGTGATCTTGGTGCTCCTGGTGCTGATCATCGCGCCGGGAGTCGTGTCGCGACTCGGGCGATCGGGTCAGCAGATTCTGAGCAAGGTGATGGGCTTGCTGTCCGCAGTGATCGGCGTTCAGTTCATTTTAAACGGACTCAGCACGGTGCTGATGGACCTGATGAAGCGGGCGTGAGGCGAGCTCAGGGGCGATTCTGCGCCGGCTGGACGAAGATCTCTTGGATGAGCCGGCGGACGGTCGAGGGAGCGTCGCCGACCACTAAGATGCGGGTGCCGTCGCTCGCGACGGTGCCCCCAGGCATGGGCCGCGGGCCGCCTTCGCCCCGCTTCGGAGGCGAGAACTGGTAGACAGTCACGTTCGAAAGCCCGTCGGTCAGACGATACGCGACCATGACCAGCTCTTTTTCGCCGACGAGCTGAAGATCGGTCAGCACGAATCCAGCAGGCAGATTGGTCAGCTTGCGCGGGGTGAAGCCGACGGCGGCGCGAATCCGCTCGGGGCTCGCCGATTTTGGCGGCTCCATCCGCTCGATTTGGAACCCTTGGAGGTCCGGCGCAAGATTCCTTCGCCCGTTGCCGGGCTCAAACTCGATCTTCATGGTGTCGAGCAAGCGCTCGACTTCGTTGGTCCGAGGCATCACCTCGATGCGGAGGACAAGGAACGTCTCTTCATCGACAAAGAACCGACGTCGGGGCATCTCTTGGGCTCGCGGCCGAGCAAGGATGACGAGGGTCTTGCGGTTGGCGACTTCAGCGCCCCGCTCGAAGCTGAGCTCGTAGTTTCGATCGACGAGTCCCATCCGCTCGCGAACGGGAGCGCGGAATGAGGTCGGCGAGGGTTGGACCATCGCCTTGCGCTCGTCTGGAAGGAGCGTGATCCATTGTCGGCGATCGTCGAAGCTGATGACGCCTTGGAAGGAGAGCGGCTTTAGGACCGTCGAGCGTTGGTGCCCTTTGGTGTTGATTTCGACTTTGAGTTGCAAGGTGCCGCCGCCGAGCTCGGTGATCTGCTGAGCTTGGATCATGGTGGCGGCACGAACGAACCGCCGCTCCATCGCCTTTTGCAGAGCGCTTCGTGGGGTTTCGTCGGCTTGGGCGTGGGGGAGGACGGCCGCCAAGAGCAGACCCAAAGTCAAGAGGCGGCCCGACACGGAGATTTTAGCGGCCTCCAAGCCCGACGGTCATCACGTTCGAACCGCCAAAACTGTCGGCTCCGCTCATGAAGGCTTGGTCTCGCTTGACTTCGAAGGCGACGGAGGTCGGCGTCGGATCGGAAGCGGGTTTGCCCGCGAGGGTGATCGACATCGCGAGCCAGGTCAGGGCGGCGGCGACTCCGGTGACGGCAATCATCCGGCCCCAAGGAAGCCCAGGGGCACCCCTGCAAGGTTGGGGGGTCGCGATCTGTTGGAGGAGCTTCTCTTCAAATCCGATGGGAGGCTCCGAAGGGTCGGCCATGCTCGCCATCATGCGCTTCAGGGCTCGAAGCTCTTCGATTTCCGCGGCGCAGGCCGGGCACTCGCGAAGGTGCGACTGGACGCGAAGCATCTCCTGTCCGCCGAGTTCGGAATCGAGGTAAGCCGAAAGACGAGATTGGACAAAGGGGCAGATCATCGGGCGGCCTCCTGAAATCGTCCGGGGCAGGCCTTTTTGAGGTAGTCGCGAAGCTGCTTGCGTCCACGATGGATCCGGCTCCGAACGGTGCCGACGCTGGTATTCATGATCTCGGCGATCTCCTCATAAGCCATTCCTTCCACGTCGGACAGAAGGACTGCGATCCGGAATTCGGGAGTCATCGCCTTGAGGCCGAGCTGAATCGGCTCGTCCATCGTGCGGTCGAGGAGGGCTTCGTCGGCGCGGGTTGCCCCGTCGGCGACGTCCCAGGTGAAACCTTCGGTGCTAAAAGTCTGGTCTAAGCTGGTCGTCTTCATTCGCCCGCGTCGGCGGATCATGTCGATGTGAACATTGGTCATGATCCGGTAAAGCCAGCTCGAGAAGGGCAGATTTTCGTCGTATCGGTGGAAGAACCGGAAGGCTCGCAAGTAAGTTTCTTGAACGAGGTCTTCGGCCTCGGCCGAGTTCGAGGTCAGGCGCAGAGCGAAGCCATAGGCTTGCCGATAGGTCTCGCGGCAGAGCCGCTCGAACTGAGCTTGGCTCGCCTCGGGGCTGCCTTTTCGGATTTGGGTGAGTGTGTTCAGCAAGCGAATGCCCTCTTGTTCGGGTGAAAACTTTGTTTAGCTACGAGTCAGACGTTCGGCAGAGTTCCCAATCGACCGGAATTTCTCGCGGGCCCGGGATCGATTCGGGCGGGAAGGTAACCTGAAGCCTCATTATGCCGCAAGCGATTGAGACCTTTCCGAATCCTGCCCCCCAGCGCGATTATCTGATTTCGCACGAATGTCCTGAGTTTACGAGCGTTTGTCCCAAGACGGGTCAGCCTGATTTTGCGACGATTGAGCTCGATTATGTGCCCGACCAGCTCTGCCTAGAGCTGAAGTCTCTCAAGCTGTACTACTATTCGTTTCGCAATGAGGGCATCTTCTACGAGGCGGTCACGAACCGAATTCTGGACGAACTGGTGGCGGCTTGCCAGCCCCGCTGGATGCGGGTGACTGGCCACTTCAACGTGCGGGGCGGCATCAGCTCGGTCGTGATCGTTGAGACGGGTCCGCCTCCGATCGACCTGGCCTGATCGTCGTTAGCCGTTTCGGGCGGCGAAATGCCGCATGAACTCCGCGAGGGCTTCGCACCCGGCTTTGGGGAAGGCGTTGTAGACGCTTGCCCGGCAACCCCCGACGCTGCGATGGCCCTTGAGCCCGTCGAAGCCTTCTTTCTTGGCTTCTTTCACGAACTGATCGCTCATCTCTTCGGTGCGGAGCCGGAAGGTGATGTTCATCAGGCTTCGGCTGCCTTTTTTGGCGTGACCGGTGTAAAAGCCGTCGCTTTGGTCGATCGCGTCGTACAGGACTTGGGCCTTGTCTTGATTGAGTTCAAGGCGCTTCTCAAGCCCGCCGGTCTTGAGGAGCCACTTGTAGACGAGGCCGCAGACGTAAATGCCCCACGTCGGCGGAGTGTTGTACATCGAGTCGTTCTCGGCGTGGACCCGATAGCTGAGCATCGGATGCATGTCGCGCGGCACTCTTTCGAGCATGTCCTCGCGCAGGATCACGAGGGTCACTCCTGCGGGGCCCATGTTTTTTTGCGCCCCGGCATAGATCATGGCGTAGTTTTCCATGTTGACCGGCCGCGAGAGGATGTTCGAGCTCATGTCGCAAACGAACGTGCCATGGACCTGGGGATCCTTCAGAAAGTCAACGCCTTGGATGGTCTCGTTGCTCGTAAAGTGGATGTAGCACGGGTTCTCGCTGTAGTTCATTTGCGAGGGCCGGGGCGCGTGATCGTAGTTCGTGGATTTTGAGTCGAAAATGACGTTGGTCTTGCCGACGAGGCTCGCCGCTTCGATCGCCTTTTTGCCCCATGTCCCGGTCAGCACGTAGTCGGCAGAGCGGTGCTCTTCGAGGAAGTTCATCGCGAGCATCGAGAACTGGAGCGAGGCGCCGCCCTGAAGAAATAGAATTTTGAAGTGATCGGGGATTCCGATGAGTTGCCTGAGGTCGGCGATCGCTTCTTCGAGAACTGATTCAAAGACCTTGCCGCGGTGGCTCATCTCCATGATGCTCATTCCTGAGCCCCGAAAATTCACCATCTCATCTCTTGCTTGCTCCAGGACCTCGACGGGGAGGCAGCTGGGCCCAGCGGAGAAATTGAAAGTGCGATCGTAAGGCAGGATCTGAGCGACGTTCATCTTTTTGGTATACCCGTTCTGGTCCCAGATGACCTCTTTTTGAATGATCCAGTCGGGGACCTCAGGCTTGGGGACGGAGCGATCAAGGGCTCGGTCAAACCAGGAATCTCGGGCTGAGGCAGGCCCTGCGTCAGCGCCGAGAGCTGATCATAGGCGATTTGGGCGAGCTTTTCAAGGTTGACGACGTCTTCGCGATTGTAGGCGATGAGCTTGTCGAGAGAGTCCGCTCGCCCTCGGCAATACTCGGTCCAGAGTCGGATCGCGTCGAGTCCGGTGAGGCCGTCGATTCCTTCGCCTCGATCCCACCCGAGCTGTTTCTCGATCTTCTTCAGCCCTCCGCGAAAGCCGATCCGCTTCAGCGTGGCGCATAGGTCGAGGTGAATTTGGTCGAACGGGACGGACTTGAACCGCTTCTGGAGCATCGGGACGTCGAAGCCCAGCCCGAAAAAGGTCACGATCATGTTCGCTTCGGAGATCAGATCGTGAAATCGTTCGAGGTCGCGACCCTTGACGAGTCCGGTGAATTCGTTCCCATCGTAAAGGCCGATCAAGGTGACGGCATCACCTCGCCGCCCGCCGTCGGTCTCAATGTCCAGATAGAGACAATGGGACCGAAATTCCGGCCAAGCGCGCCAGGCTTCGTTGTGCCCGAGTCGGAGCTGGAAGAACTGGTGGTTTCGATCCGTAAGAGCTTCGAGGCTCTGCTCGACGAGCCGGGCGGTCTGGTCTCGGTCGGCGGTCCCGAGATTGAACTCAGCCGGGTTTTGCAAAAAGGTGTCCCAATCGGAACACCCTTGCGCCCAGAGGTTCTTTTCGGTCTCTCGCCCGATTCCGGGGATGTGGCAGAACGTGCGGCGAAGCACTATCCGCCGCCGGTCCGTTCGCGAGGAACTGTTCCACCGGGGGGAGTTGCGGGTTTCATCGGGTTTGTGATCGTGGTGATGCCTTGGGAGAACCACTCCGACTTGGCTTCGGGATTGTCGTACCAAAAGGTCCCGGTTTTGAGGTTGCGGTCGAATTCGGCCGTCAGGCGAACAATGCCTCGTCCGTACCAAACGGTCCGCATGTCGCGGCCAAACCACTGGATCGCGCGAAAACTCCCGGTGACGACGATGCGTCCGGTGCCAAACCAAGTTTGACGCCGATCGTCCATATGTTCTTGCCGGAGATTGCCCTGGGTCTCGATCTTGAGCTTTTTGGGATCGCCGGAGATCAGGACCGAGCCGGTGAAGCTGATTTCGACTCGGCCGACGCCATCGATCATTCGAAAACTGCCGATGTTGGCTTGAAGATGCAGGGTGCCGTAGTCGGGTTTGGGGGTCACTCCGGCTCGTTGAGCGGGGGTTGCTGGTTGAGTTGCCCCGAGGGCAGGCAGGAGAAATGCAACTCCACAAAGAATTCCATTAAAAAAGGCACGCACTTCGATATTCCGCATCATTGCTCATTGTATCCGACGACGTACGATGGGAAATGGTTTGGGATTCGGTCCGAATCGAACACACGAGATGAAGAATCGAAAATTAGGAATGATCCTTTTGAGCCTGGGGGGCCTGGCGCTGATGGCATCGGCTTTTCTGGTGAACGCGAGTCCGTATGTGACCGTGGCTCAGGCCAAAACGATGCGCGGGGACAATCTTCACTTGGCGGGCGACCTGATTCCTGGGACCATGCGAGTGCGTTCGTCTGAGCTGAAAGTTGAGTTTCAGATGAAGGATGCCGAAGGGGCGACGGTCCCGGTGATTTATGCGGGCACTCCACCCGCCAACATGGGCTCGGCAACGAAAGTTGTCGCGATCGGGCAGTACCAAGACGACCACTTCCAGGCTCGGCAGCTCCTGCTGAAGTGCCCGAGCAAATACGAGTCGACCGACAAGGGTGCAGAGGCGGGAGCCAAGAAGGATGCCCCCTACTGAAGGTCACCAACACACGGCGCCCGTTCTTGGGGTGCCGCCGGATTGGTCGCTCTGGGTCGGCTCGCTGGGGCGGACTTTCATCTTTTTGGCGGTCGCCTTTTTCTTAGCGACCACCCTCTTTTGGGTTCTTCAGCCACGGCGAGATCGGTGGGGCCGATGGGGGACTCTCAGCTTCGTCCTTGGTTGTACGAGCCTGTTTGGGGCCTTTGGATCGCTTGCGACCCTCTTTATAAACCAGCGCTTTGAGTTCGCCTATGTTTATGGCCACAGCGATGCGGCGACGACTCTGGCCTATCGAGTTGCGGCGGTTTGGTCGGGGCAGCAAGGCAGCTTTTTGCTTTGGGCCTGTTGCAGTGCGATTTTTGGACTGATTGCTCTCCGTTCGGTCGGGGTCGACCGGCGATGGTACATCGTGGTGTACGCCCTGTTTTTAGGGGCGATCTCCGGCATCTTGGCTTACGAATCGCCCTTCTTGTTGAATCTGGTCGACGGCAAGCCGGTCGTTCCTCCGGATGGTGTGGGTCTTCAACCGTCGCTGTTGAATTACTGGGTCACGATCCACCCGCCCACGATCTTTTTGGGCTTTGGGTCTTTGACCGTCCTGTTCGCTTGGGCCTTTAGTGCGCTTCTTCGCCGTGACCTGGAGACCTGGGTGCGCCCGATTCGGCCCTACGCGATCGTTTGCATGACGCTCCTGGGGCTTGGACTCTGCATGGGCGGTTTTTGGGCCTACGAGACGCTCGGATGGGGCGGTTTTTGGGCTTGGGACCCGGTGGAGAACGTCAGCTTTGTGCCTTGGTGCATCACCGTGGCGCTGGTGCATGGGCTTTATGTCCAAGCAGCCCGGAAAAAGGGGGCTTTTGCGAACGCCATGCTCGCAGGGTGCGGGCTGTTGAGCTTTGTTTACGGGACCTTTTTGACCCGGTCGGGCCTGCTCGGAGATACGAGCGTCCATAGCTTTGCCGAGATGGACCGTTCGGCCTTGCGCATTTTGGTGGGCGTCTTGGGTGTAGGGATTCTCGCGTTTTTGGTGACTTGGACGGTTCGTTGGCGAGCCGCACGCAAGCTCGCCTCGGCCGCGCCGCCACCTGAAAAAACACCGTTTCATCGGGAAGCCTTTTTGTCTGCTGGAATGTGGCTGATCCTGGCGACAGGGGTCGGCGCCGGAATTGGGATGAGCGTCCCACTGGTCCAGGCTCTGCTGGGTCAGGCTCCCAAACGAGTCGAAGAGCACACTTATCACTTGATCTTGGTGTGGCTCTACTTGCCGCTCATGGTCGTCATGGGCATGGCCCCGTTCCTGAGCTGGCGAGCGCAAGGCGGCAAGGTTGTCTTTCAGCGGTTGACTTGGGTTGTGGTCTCGACGTTGACGTTGCTCGGCATCTTCCTCTTTTGGATTCGGTTGCCGTTTTCGAACTACCGGCTCGATCCCAAAGAGTCGATCACAGGTCCTTTTGGTTTTGAGTTCGGCCAAGTGCCCTTGATGGCGTTGCTGGTTGGGGTGTCGCTCTTCGTCTTGATCAGCGGTCTTTGGCGATTGCTGGAGACTTGGAAGCGATCTTTCCCCGCGATCGGGGGCATGCTGACCCACTTCGGCATCGGGGTGACGATGTTGGGCTTGGTGGTTTCTCGGGGCTTTGAGCGAAGCGAACAGTTCGCCGTGCCGGAAGATCGGCCCGTGCGAGCGATGGAGTTCATCGTCGAGCGAGAGGGCCGCACGAAGCAGCTCTTTGACCGAACCAACGAAGAGCTGTTTCGGCTCACCACCGACCGAGGCAACATCTTGATGCACCCGGGGCTCTATTACATCGAGCAAGACGATGGCCGGGTCCAGCCTTTTGCTTGGCCGCATGTGCATCGCTTCCCGCTCTATGACCTCTATCTCGTGGTCGGGGCTTTGAGCTTTGACGATCCGTTTACGCGGGAGTTTAAGGTTGGCGAGGAGGTCCTTTATGACCAGACTCTGGTGAAGTACCTCGGGATGCGGATGGAAGGCCAGCCGGGCCAAGTCGGGACCAAGTTTATCGCTGATGTGCAGGCACGGGTGGACGGACAGGAGTACCGGACGAGCGCCGTCTTTGAGATGACCGAGCAGGGCCCGCGAAGGCAGGCGGTCCGATTGACGCCGACCCTCTTGGTTCAGCTGGACCGGATGGATGCTGGGACGAAATCGGTGACTCTGACCTTGAGCTCGATCTTGGCTTACTACCCCGCCGAGCTCTTCTTTAAGCCGATGACCGGGCTCGTTTGGGTGGGCGTGGGTATCATGTCGTTGGGTGGTTTTTTGGCGGCTTGGTCTCGGCGGAGGCTGAGGTCGCCGGGGTCGAGCTCCGGCTCGAGTACGGCAGACTCCGATCCGAAGGAGTCGGAATCCAGCGAAGGGCCTGCCCTTGAGATCGACCATGCGTCTGCTTCAGCTCGTTAAAGCGAAAATTCACCTCGCCCGGATTACGTACTGTAACCCGGAGTATGTCGGCTCGATTGAGATCGACGGCGATCTGATGGATCGCGTGGGAATTCTCGACGGCGAACTGGTTCATATCTGGGCGGTGGATCACACCTCTCGTCTCGTCACGTATGCATTTCGGGGTCCCCGAGGGGCCATCGGGATGAATGGTGGAGCGGCTCACTCCTTTTCACCCGGGGATCGAGTGGTCATCGCGGCCTTCGCGCTGTCGGATGAGCCGATTGAGCCGAAGATGATCCTGTTAGACGAGGAGAATCGGTTTGTCCAAGAACTCAAACCTTACTGCGTCACCGGTTGATTTAGGCGCGCTCCTGGAGTCTTCGGGTGCGATCCTGCGCGGGCACTTTATCCTCACGAGCGGTCGGCATTCGGCGGTCTATTTTGAGAAATTCCGGGTTCTTGAGCGCCCCGAAGTCTTGAGTGCTTTGGCGAGCCAGCTTGTCTCTGAGCTTCCGTCGGGAAGCGTTGACCTGGTGGCGGGGCCAACGACCGGCGGGATCATCATCGCTTTTGAAGTCGCTCGGCAGCTGGGGGTCCCGTCTCTTTACGTCGAATCCGAAGACGGTCAAAGGAAGCTTCGCCGCGGGGCTAAAGTCCCTCCCGGAGCAAGAATCTTGGTCGTTGACGACGTCCTGACGACTGGAAAATCAGTTCGGGAAGTGAACACCCTTCTGAAGGAACAGGGCGGCGAAGTCGTTGGTGTTGGGGTCCTCATTGATCGCTCCGGCGGAGCGGTGGACTTTGGAGTGCCGCTCGTTCGAGCCTATGAAGTTCAAGCCGAGAGCTTCGCTCCCGACGAAGTGCCGGAGTGGCTGGCGAGAATTCCGGCGGTGAAGCCGGGCACACGCTCCTCTTGAGGCTCGTTCTGAGGGCTCCTTGGGGCGTTTGCAATGGGCCTGAGTCGAGGTTTGAACCTGAAGAAATTCGGGTGAACCTGCGAATTTCACTAGAGGGGTACTTTTTTTTTGCCATAATCGTCCATAATGCGATGCAAGGAAACGTGCATCTCACTGAACCGCGTGATAGGAATGAGGTTGAGCCCCTCCAGGGCTTGATTTTTACGCGTAGATTTGCTATGATGAGTTCGTTTCAATCTGCACCGTCAAATCTAGGGACTGGCGCAGAGCATCCAACTAAGGACAGTGGAGGAGAAGTGTATGACTAACAAGCGGGCGCGATTTGCGCTTAATTGGTTTGTGCCTCTAGTCGTGCTCGTGACGGGCGGCGCTGCTATCGTGACTTCGGGTTGCGGTGGGAGTGACGATGACGGAACGACCGGCGGCGGCGGCGGTACAACCCGAGACCTGGGTGTTTCGGCACAGTTTGCCGCGATCACCCGACAAGTGCCGAGCTATGTGACGAAGGTTGAGGTGACCGTAACGGCCCCGACCGGCGTGACTTACGATGGCGGCACGGTGACCCTGAACCGACCGAGCGGCGATGCCGGCGGATCGGTCAGCGGTACGTTTAACGATGTTCCAGTTTCGACGGGCGCTTACACGCTGAACGCAACGATGTTCAACGGTTCGACGGAAGTGGGTTCGGCCACGACGGAAGTCACGGTTTCGGGCAGCGGCGCTGACCCGAGCGTGAACTTCTCGGCTGCGTTGGCAGATGCCGGCACGGCTGCTTCGGTGGCTGTGGTCGGTGGCGATGCTACGGTGACCGTGGGTCAAACCGGCACGCTTTCGGCTGAAGTGAAGGATGCTGACGGCAACGTCCTCTTCACCAGCAGCAACGGTAGCGCGATCAGCTGGAGCAGCAACAACGCCGCTCTGACGCTGGCCGCAGCCAGTGGCGCTTGGACGGCAAATTCGGCCGGCACCGCGACCGCGACGGCCACTCTCTCGGGCACGGGCCTTTCGGGCTCGGCTGACATCACCGTCGTTCCTTCGAGCGGCGTGGCGACGTTTAGCATCGACTGGGCCGCTGTTCAAGCCGTCCGATCTTCGCAACCGGGCTATGTGAACACCGTTGTCAGCCGAATGGTTGATGGCGATGGCGTCACTCAAGACACCGTGATCACCGCGCGACGCGACACCTCGGCTTACACCGAAGGCATCAGCTTCACGAAGGCGATCCCGAACGGAGAGTACACGCTCCAAATCCTCGGTTACGCTGCAGTTGTAACGCTCAACAACCCGAATCCGGGCGGTCCGGCGCTGACGACGGTCAACGTTCCTGTGTTCATGGTCGGCGGAAAGGCTTACCTGGATGCGGCTGGAACTCAGCCGGTGGTGGTCTCGACCAGCAACACGACCTCGACGATCGCTTCGATGAAGCTTGTCCAAACGACGACGCTTGGTCAAGGCACGACGGCTCCGATTCCAGTTGGCAATTCGACCGATCTTTCGGGCAAGACCATCTACATCTACGAAGGTCAAACTCTGAGCCACCTCGGCGGCTTCGGAATGACGGCTTCCAACACGATTCTCCTCGGCAACGCAGGTCAATCGGGTGGTGCGGGTCACTTCCAACTGCGATCTTCGAACGGTAGCATCACTGGAAACGACATCGTCGGAATCAACCAAGGCGTCTTCGCCAACAACAACCCGATCTTCATCTGGGGCAAGAAGGCTGGCACCACGACTCTGACGTTCGAACCGACCAACGGTCCTTCGGTCAGCACCACCGTGACGGTCAACGTTCTGCCAGCTCCTAAGCTCGCTGCGAACAGCGCGACCGGTATCCGAATCGGCTTCCTGCCGAAGGTCACCACGGCCGCTCTGGCGATCCCGGGTGTCAACCTCCCAGGAACTGCCAACCTCACGAACGCCGCTGCCGCTTCGTTCCAAGCTTCCGCTGGAACGTTGGCTGATCAATCGGCTCTCGTGACGATCGGTGGAAACCTGACGTTCTCGAACCCGGCTCTCAACTCCGATGGCACCAAGATCGCCTTCGTCGTCAACAGCGACAACGGTCGATCTGTCATCGCCGTGGCCGATGTTCGATACACCGAGCCGACCGTGACTCAAACCGCGGGCGTTTACAGCTTCGACAAGGTCGTGCTGTGGACCGGCGCTGGCGACGTTCGCGCCAAGAACCGACCGACCTGGGACAAGAGCGGCAACCTCTACTACGAGCAAGCTGACACGGCTCCTGCGAAGAACAACATCTATCGCTCCACCGGTCCGAACGTGGCAACCAACCTGACGGCAGCGATCCCGGGCAACATGTACTATCCGGTTGTGGATGGTGCTCGCCTGGCGTTCATCAGCGACAACAACGTTGGCGCAGCTCCGTTCCAATCGAGCATCGTGATCATCCCGTCGACCGGCGGTACGGTGACGGCTCAATCGTCCAACCTCAGCGCGGCAGCGGCAGCACAAGGAATCTTGTTCGCTCAAGCCGGTAACGTCTCGGGTTACACGAACGGTCTGGCTTGGTCGAACGACGGTACGCAACTGTACTACAGCGACCTGGCGGGCAACATCGTGAGCTTGACGGCAGCCACGCTGAACAACGCTCTTCCGGCAGCTACCTCGGTGGTGGTTCCGGCAGCTGGTGCCCACTGGTGGCCGATCGCTTGGAATGGCGTCTTGATCCAAGACACCGTTCAAAATCCAGTCCAAGACTTCTTCCAACCTGGAAGGAACTTCGTGCTCTGGAACGATGGCGGAACGACAACCATCGTCGGTAAGGCAGTCGGAACGACCGGCGGCTTCACCACCAACTTCGGCTTCAACAATTCGTGGACTCAACCGCGAATGGCAGGTCCGGCTAACTAAAGCCTGACTTTCAGTTGAACTGAAGACACATATTGCCCCCACTTCGGTGGGGGCAATATTTTGTTTTCCGGGTCCTAGTTGCCAGAGCTGTAGCCAGGTAAAACTCTCCCCATGATGAAACGATGGGTGGTGTTGATGCTCCTTAGCTGGACGTTGATCCTGGCGGGATGCGGTGGAGCAGGAGGTGATGATCCGACTCCGAGAAGTCCTTTTGAAGGAATCTGGGAGGTTCAGACTGAAACCACGCGCTCCCGAGTGCGCGGAAACTTTCAAGACACGTTGCGTCTGGGCATCGGCCAAACGGGGACGCTGACCGGGTCCATCCAGAGGGTCAACCTGGGCACAGGACGAGTCTCTCGGGCAACGATTCGCGGGGGCGTGAGCTCATCGGGACTCTTGCGCACTCAGATTACGGGAAGTGGGGAGATCGAGAGCGCCCCGATGAACGGACAGATGGCTCTGACTTCATCGACGACCATTGAACTGGTGCTGGATGAGAACCCCACCCTTACCTCAGGAACGCCGCTTACGATGAATCGAGTCGAGTAGATTAGTCGCCCATGCCTTTGGCGAGGCGGCTAAAGGTCTCCTTGTCGACCGCCCGCATGAGGCACTCTTCGTAGCTGCACGAGCCGTTGCGGAAGTGGTCGGACAAAGAGCGGTCCATCGTCTGCATGCCCTGCTTGGCTGAGGTCTCGATCACGCTGTACATCTGGTGAGTTTTGCCCTCGCGAATCAGGTTCTTGATCGCGGGGGTCCCGAGCATGATTTCGATGGCCGCCACCCGGCCCCCGCCCAGCTTCGGGATGAGTTGTTGCGAGACCACGCCTTCGATGGTGTTGCCCAGCAAGACCCGGATTTGGTCCTGTTGGTCGCTTGGAAAGACATCGATGACCCGGTCGATGGTGCTCGGTGCGTTGCGAGTGTGCAAGGTTCCGAAGACGAGGTGTCCGGTTTCCGCCAGCGTCAACGCAGCCTCGATCGTTTCGAGGTCGCGAAGCTCACCGACGAGGATGATGTCGGGGTCTTCGCGCAGGACCGCCCGCAGGGCCGCATGGAAAGAAAATGTGTCGGCGTGAAGCTCGCGCTGGTTGACCATGCACTTCTTGTGGCTGTGCAGGTACTCAATCGGGTCTTCGATCGTCAGGATATGGCCGTGTCGATTGTCATTGATGTCGTCAATGACCGTCGCAATTGTGGTGGATTTTCCCGAGCCGGTCGGACCGGTGACGAGAACAAGCCCACTCGTTCGGTTGCTGAGTTCGCGGATCACTGCGGGCAAGCCAAGAGTCTCGAAGCTGGGGATCTTGGTCGGAATCGCGCGAAGTGCGGCGCTGACGAACCCCTTCTGCATATAGACGTTGAAGCGAAATCGAGCCAGGCCCTTGACGCTGTAACCGAAATCGAGTTCGTGCGTGCGCTCGAACTTCTCTAGATTCTCGTTGGTGAGGGTCTCATAGACCAGCCGCCGGGTGTCCTCGGCCTTGCAAACTTCGAACGGGAGTGGGACGACTTCACCATCCACTCGGACCATCGGCGGCAGACCAACCGTCAAATGGATGTCACTCGCTTTGCGCTCGACCGCCATCCGGAGCAGTTCGTCGATATGCACAGAGGCGAGCGGCTTGAATTCGCCGGAGACCTCGTTCGAGATGATCCTGAGGATCGGTTCCACGCCCACGGCGTATCGATCCTCGTTGACCTCCGGGATCAGGACATCCTGGGGAACCAAACCGGGAGTATTTTGATCCAGCAGGTGACTCATCGCGGCGGGCGAAAGGTCCGGCGTGACCGTCGGAATCGGATCGACCGGTTTCACGGGCTCGCCGTTGCGCGGGTCGATGGCCAGCCCTTCTTGAGCGGCTGGGTTGTCCGAGGCTTCGGTCTCCCCGAGCAGCTTTTTCCAGGAAAATTCGCTTGACATGGCTTTATCCCATCCCTTGTTTGGCTGCGTTGGCGCAAGCACCGGTGGCCGCGTCAAACCAATCATTCAGGCTTTCTGGGCCGGTTCCGAGCGCGGCAAAGACCCATTCTGGCGGTTGTTCGGAGTCGAATTCGGAGGAGCTTTGAAGCCGGGTCGCAAACCAGTGCCCGAGTGTCACGCTGGCCCGCAGCCCTGCGGCGGGGTCGTCGGGCTCTAGGGGCCGCCGGTAGTCCAGTCCTGAGATCAAGACGGCCGGAAATCCCCACTTCATGGCGGCCGCGACCGAAACTTCGATATGAGACGAGCCGTAAACCGCTCGCTCGGCTTGCTCTTCATCGGCGCCGTGCTGGATGAGGGCCTGGACGGTGTCAAAGTTCTGCGCCTCGGCGCGGTCGAGCAGTGTCCGGCCGATTAGGTGAAGGAGTCCGCAGGTATAGGCCTCTTCGGGGTTCGCTCGCTTGGATTTTTGGGCGAAGGTCGAAGCGGCAATGGCGGTGTCGATGCTGAGGCGCCACCAAGCCCGTCGGCGGAGCGACTCGGCGTCGGTCTTGCCGACAAAGAGGTCGAAAACGCCCACGTTCATCGCGATTTGGCGGACAGATTTCAGCCCCAAGAACATGACCGCGTCTTTGATCGAAGTGACTTTGCGGGGCAGGGCGTAGAAGGCGGAATTCGACTGCTGAAGAACCTTGGCCGAAAAGCCCGGATCGACGACGATGGCGCGCTCGATCTCCGCGGCAGACGAGTCTTCGACTCCAGTCATTTCGACGATCTTGAAGACGACCTGAGGCAAGACGGCGAGATCGCCAACCCGGCTCATGGCAGTTTGGTTGATGGGGTGATTGGTTTCGGCGCTCATCAGTCAGGTGCTCCTGGGGAAAATTATCGGTTGGTCTAGGCGTAGATCACGCGGAGAACTTCGTCCACGGTGGTCGTGCCCATCAAAATTTTAAGAACGGCGTCCATCTGGAGGGTCAGCATGCCGTTTTCGACAGCGAGGTGGCGGATGATATGGCTTGGTGACTTCTTGAGAATCTCGTCTCGAATCGGATCGTTCATCGACATCAGTTCATGAACACCGGTTCGGCCCTTATAGCCGGTGCCCTTGCACTTGTCGCAGCCTGCCCCTTTGAACAGCGTGATTTCGCCATTGGTGTCGACGGCGACATCGTGCGGCAAGGGAAATCCGAATCGGACAAGCGACTCTTTGCTTGCGGTGTAGGACTCTTTACAGTTGGGGCAGATCTGCCGGACGAGTCGTTGGGCCAAAACGCCGACGATCGACGAGGAGATCAGGAAGGGCTCGACCTCCATGTCGATGAGTCGGGTGGGGGCGCTGGCAGCGTCGTTGGTGTGGAGGGTGCTCAGAACCAAGTGACCGGTCAGGGCCGCCTCCATCGCGATGGTGGCGGTTTCGTTGTCCCGCATTTCACCGACCATGATCACGTCGGGGTCTTGGCGGAGCATCGCCCGGAGGCCGGCGGCAAAGGTCATTCCGGCGCGGTTATTGACGTTGCACTGGTTGATGCCGCTGAGCTCATATTCGACCGGATCTTCGATCGTGATGATATTGTTGCTGCCGTCATTGATCTTGTTCAAGATCGAATAGAGCGTGGTGGATTTGCCCGAGCCGGTCGGCCCGGTGACGAGAATGATGCCGAAGCTCCGGCTGGACATATCCTCGATGAGCTTGTGGTTGTGGGGCAGAAATCCGAGCTTGGAAAGGCCGACATTGATCCCGCCTTTGTCGAGAATCCGCATGACGATCTTTTCGCCGAAGACGACGGGAAGGGTGGAGACCCGGAAATCGAACTCCTTTCCATTCACGGAGGCGGTGATCCGGTTGTCTTGGGGCGTCCGCTTTTCGGCGATGTCCATGTTGGACATGATCTTGAAGCGAGAGGTGAGGGGCGCCAAGACCTTCTTTGGCAAGCGAAAAGTCTCGTGCATGACGCCGTCGATCCGATAGCGGACCAGGATTCCGTCTTTTCTCGGCTCGATGTGGATGTCGCTCGCCTTGTCCTGGACTCCTTGGCTGACGATCAGGTTCGCGAGTCGAATGATGGGGGCGTCTTCGCCCATTTCTCGGAGTTCGTTCTCGCTCAGGTCGTCGTCTTCTGCTGCCGAGATGCTGAGATCTCCATCAAAGTCGCGCATGACCCCGGCGACGGCGTCACTGACCCTGGCATCATTGCGATATTGCCCGCTGATCGCCTGGTCGAGCTCTTCTTCGACGGCGATGTGGGGCTCGATTTCGCGCCCGGTGACCATGCGGAGCTCGTCGATGACAAAGACGTCGAGCGGATTCGCCATGGCGACGATCAACTTGCTCTCGTCGACTGAGATGGGGAGGATTTTGAACTTCTTGGCGAGTGTTTGGGGGATGAGCTCAAGCGCTTCGGGGGTCGGGGTGACGTCTGTGACGTCAAGAAAGCCGATTCCCCAGACCTTTCCGAGGCATCGAACTCGATCGCGCTCCGGGACGAGGCCCATGCTGACGAGGACCCGGGCAATAGGATCGCTGCCGCCCAGCTCCTCTTGCTTGGCTTCGGCCAAGAGGAGCTGTTCGCGAGTGATTAACCCCTCCCTCACGAAGACTTCGCCCGTCAACATTTCCCAAGAGGGGATTCCACAGGCCGTCGGCCTCTGGGGCTGGTATCTTTTCGGGTAGTCATGACTCCTCAGGTTCAGCAGGCACTGCAGGCGGTGCAGCAATATATGGCGAATCGCCAGATGGATCAATCCTTGCGGATCTTGGTCCGGGCGTTGCAGCGTGACCCGCGGGACCCCGACTTGCTCATCTGGATGGGCTTGGTGCTCTTTGAGAATCGACAAGATGCCGACGCCAGGCCGTACTACGAGCGGGCGATTCAAGCGGCCCCGCACCGGTCTGATCTGCGTTCGCATTTTGGTCGGTATTTGGTCGAGCAAGGCGAGGCCGAAGAGGCCGAGAAGCAGTATCGAGAGGGGATTCGATGTAATCCCCTGGATTTGGATGCCCAGCTATGGCTGGGCCATCTTCTCTTCGGACTCCATCGACATGAAGAGGCCTTCGAAATTGGGACAGGGATTCTGAGCGTCGATCCCTCTCATTTAGGTGCGCTTTCCTTGTGTGGGACTTCGGAAAGAGAGCGAGGACGAATTGATGAAGGATTGCGATTCTTGGAGCGAGGGCTCGCGTTGGAGCCGAGTCATCCGGTTTTGATCTCGAACTATCTCTACATGACTCATAATTCTCCGACTTTGAGTGCGGCGCAGGTTTTTCGGGCTCACCAACAACTCGCGCCGAGGTTGGTGGCGGCATCGCCCCCGTTGGAGCTCCACAATGATGTCGATCCGGAACGGCGGCTGGTGCTTGGACTTGTCGGTGGTGAATTTTTATCTCACTCCGTGATGTGGTTCTTGTTACCGCTTTTAAGAAACCTTGAACGTTCGCAATTTCAAATTCACCTTTATCACAACTCATCGAAAGAAGATCATGTGACCGAGCAGTATCGCAACTTGGCAGACACATTGACGAATATTTTCGGATGGTCGGCGCAGGCAGTGATGAAACAAATTACTAAAGATCGTGTGGATGTTTTGATTGACTTATCGGGGCATACCGGCAACACAAGGTTGGAGGTCTTTGGTTGGCCATTGGCTCCCATCAGGATGACCTACTTGGGGTATCCAGATACGACAGGCCTCCCGCTAGATTATCGAATGGTCGATGAGCGGACTGATCCGCCGGGTTATGAGTCTTTTTCAACGGAAAACCTCCTTCGCCTTTCCGGTTCCTTCTTGAGTTATGGGGTTCCGGAAAATGCTCCTCCTGTGCAACCTCTGCCTGCCCTATCCTCTGAAACCTTTACCTTTGGGAGCTTTAACGCGATGCCTAAGCTGAATGCCGAGGTCTTGCAGATTTGGGGGCAGCTGTTAGCTCGTTCTAGAAATTATCGATTGGTGTTGAAGAATTTTGCTTTTCGAAACCCGCGGACTTGTGAAGAGGTGCGTGAAAACCTCGTTCGAGCTGGCGCCCACGAAAGTCAGATTCAGTTTCTTTACTGGACTGAAACGATGGAGGATCATTGGAAGCTTTATCACGAAATCGACTTGGCGCTGGACCCCTTTCCTTACAACGGGACGACGACGACCTGTGAGGCCTTGATGATGGGGGTGCCTTCGGTCGGTTGGCGAGGAGATCGTCATTGCGCGCGCGTCACTTGGAGTTTGCAAGAAGCCGTCGGGCTCAGCAACTTTTCTTCAGAAACGCGAGAGGGCTTGATTGAGGTCGCTGAATCCTGGGTCCAAAGAAAAAACGAGTTAGCTCAGATCAGGATGGGTTTGCGTGATCAACTGCGTCGATCGCCGGTCGGTGACTCGGTCCGATTTGCTCAAACTTTTTCTGAAGCCATTCGTGAAAAGTGGCGTGATTGGTGCGTCTCTCAAGCGTAGGAAAGTATTGATGTCTACCGTGGAAAACCTCCTTGCTTCGGCGCATCATTATGTTGCGAATCGGCAGTACGAGGCGGCGCTGCGTATTTTGGTCCGCGGGGTCCAACAGTTTGGGAACATCCCCGAAGTGCATCACCAGCTGGGCTTGACCTTGGCTCAGTCAGGGCATCTGAAGGAAGGGCGCCAACCGATCGAGAAAGCGATCATGCTGGCACCGCATGTGGGGCTCTATCGAGCCAATCTGGGACGGCTTTTCATGGCGGTTCGAGACTTGCAGTCGGCCGAGCGATGTTTGCAGGAGGCGATCGACCTGGATGCGCGACTTCCGGATGCATGGATGTGGCTTTCGGAGCTTCAGTCCGAGCAGCGCCGCTATGCCGAGGCTGAGGATTCGATCCGGCGAGCCTTGGCGATCGATGGACGGAGAGAGGACTGCACGATCTTTTTGGCCCGGCTGCTAGGGCAATCGGGGAGGGTCGAAGCGGCTCTCGCAGTCCTGGAGGATCGGTTGCGGCACGATCCGACGAATCAGTATCTCTTGAGCGCCCGAGCGTTTTGGCTGAATTACTTGGACCGCCCGCCGGCGGACATTGTGCGGGCCCACCACCAATGGGGGGCACAAATGGCCTCTGATGAGCCGCCCTTTTTCAGCCACCGTAAGATTCATTTTGATCCGAACAAGCGGCTTCATCTTGCGTTCATTTCGCAAGATTTCCGCAAGCACTCGGTTGCGTATTTTATGAAGCCCTGGGTTCTGCATCGTCCGCAAGATCGAGTGCAGACCTCGTTTCTTTACGATCTTCATAATCAGGATCCATTCACGGAGTGGTTTGCTGAGCGAGTAGACCATTTTGTGATGGCGGCTCCTTGGGATGATTCGCAGATCATGGAGTGGATTTCAAAACATCATGTGGACATCTTGGTGGATTTGAGTGGTCATACGTCAAACCGACGTTGGGGGGTTTTTCGCGCTCGCCCGGCTCCCCTCCAAGTGACCTATCTGGGTTATCCTAATACGACGGGGCTCCCGCAGATGGATGCCCGAGTGGTGGATGTTTGGACCGATCCATTCGGGTCAGAAAATCAGGCGACGGAGACCCTCGTCCGATTGCCCAGCGGATTTTTGTGCTATCTGCCGCCGGACGATGCACCGGAGATTCAGCCGCTCCCGGGGCTGACCAAGCCGTTGACGTTGGGATCGCTCAACGCGCTCGCCAAGATTCAGCCCGTGAGTTTGGCGATGTGGGCCGACGTGCTCCATGCGATCCCCGAAAGCCGCCTCATCCTGAAAGATCGGGCTCTGAGCGAAGAGTCGACGCGACAGGAGGTGTTGCAGGCTTTTGCACAATTGGGCATCTCGGCTGAGCGCCTGACACTTTTGGATTACATTGATGATCCGAGAGGGCATTTAGCGATTTATCATCAGATCGATTTGGCCCTGGACACCTATCCTTATCATGGCACAACCACAACCTGCGAAGCCATGTGGATGGGGGTGCCTACTTTATCTCGAATCGGTGATCGACATGCCTCACGAGTTGGGCATAGTTTGCATCACAAAATGGGCCAAGAGGGTTTTGATGCGCAGGATGCAGATGAGTTTGTCCGGCTTGCCGTCTATTGGTCACAAAGTCGAGAAGAATTGGCGGAATTGAGGCTCGGAATGCGGGAAAAGATGCGGATGTCAGGGCTCGTTGATGGCCGACAGTGGGCTCAAGAATTTGAGGAGGCATTGCGTGAATTGTGGGCCGTGGTTTGCGAGGAGAGGAGCGGGTAGCGGTGGATTCTTATGCCGCAACGATTCGTCAGCATTTAGAGGCGAAGCGACCCCTTGAGGCGGCAAGAGTCGCTTTGCGAGCTTTGCAAAAGAACTCGCAAGATGCGGATCTCAATTTGATGCTCGCGGTGGCGCTCGGAGATGCAGGGGAATGGGAATCCGTTCGACCCTATTTAGAGAAGGCGATTCAGCTAGCTCCGTTGCGTGCCGACTTCTGGATGACGTGGGGGCGATTTTTAATGCAAGTTCGTGATCCCGACGCGGAGTCCGCGCTTCGCGAAGCATTGCGATTGCGGCCCCACTATCCGGCGGCGACATTTGAGCTGATCGGACTTTTGCTTTCGGAGCAGCGGTGGAGCGAGGCGAAATCATTGGCAGAGCGAGCCTTGGAATCAGATCCGAGTCAGGCCCGGGCGTGGGTCCTGATGGGACATTTGCTACGCGAAGGCGGAGATGCCGAAGCCGCCCAAGAACACTATCGCCGTGCCGTCGAAATCGTCCCTCATGAGCTCGCGATCATGAGCAATCGGGCCTTTAATTCGAACTACGTGGATTCAGTCTCTCCTTCGGAGAGCGCCAGGTTTCATCAGGAGTTCGGTTCGATGATGCACCGGTTTGTCTCGCCTCAAGCCGTTTCGGTGAAAGATCGCCGTCCGGATCGTCGGTTAAAAGTTGCATATTTATCTCAGGACTTTCGAGATCACTCTTGTGCGTTTTTTTTGCAGGCGCTGATTGCCCAGCATGATCGCCAAAACGTCGAAGTATTTGTGCTGCACGATAGTCGGATCAAGACAGCAAAGACCGAGCAGTTCGAGCGAGATGCTGACCGGTTTCTTTGCACCGGAGGTTTACAAGATTCCTTATTCATCGAGCGACTTCTCAGAGAGCGAATTGACCTTTTGGTGGATCTTTCGATTCACACCTCGAATGACCGCTGGGAAGTCTTGGCGGCCAAGCCGGTCCCCATCCAGGTGAACTACTTGGGGTATCCCCATTCATCGGGGCTGAAGACCATGGACGCTCGGATCGTCGACCGGCATACCGATCCCGAAGGGGTTGCAGAGGCGGAGTACTCCGAGCGACTGATTCGTTTGGACCCGCCGTTCTTGGCATATTCTCCCCCTGAGGCGTTGCCGGACATCGCAGATCGCGCGGGTCGATTTACCTTTGGGAGCTTGAACGCCTTGGCCAAGATCCAGCCGCGGGTGGTCGCGCTTTGGTCACGGATCTTGAAGGCGTGCCCCGGGGCGAGGCTCCTGGTGAAAACGCGCTTTTTGCAGGACCCAGCGGTCCAACGGGCTCTTCTCAGTCGGTTCGAGGACGAAGGCGTGGCGGCTGACCAACTGGAGTTACGCGGTTTCGACTCGGCTCAGTCAAGCCATTTCGACATCTTTTCTGAGATCGACCTTTGCTTGGACCCGTTCCCCTACAACGGGACGACGACGACATGCGACGCTCTCTGGATGGGCGTGCCCACGCTGACGCTGGTTGGGCAGCGGCATGCCGGGCGGGTGGGCCTGACGCTGAACTCCGCGGTCGGGCTGGAGGCTTGGTGTGCGGAATCGGAAGAGGAATATCTGGAGCGGGCGGTGAGGGCCTTTGAGAACCCGAGCCTGGTCCGGGACGGGCGGGCCTCCTTACGAGCGCGAGCGGAGGCTTCGCCGCTGGCGGATGGGGCGCGCTTGGCTCGACAACTCGAGACGGCCTATCGCCAGTTGTGGCTTGAATTCTTGGATCGGACCGGCTAAAAAGATGCGCCGAGTCTGCCCCGAGTTGTCGCGGGCAGACTCGGCGTTGGTCTGAAGAGGCCTTTAGTTGCCTTCAGGCGGAGGGGCGCTGGCGGCGCCGGTCTTCGGGAGTTCCGACGTGCTTTCGGTGCCCGCAGCTGCGGCGCCTTGGGTCAGCTTGTCGTACTCCTCTCGGAACCGCTTTTCGCTGTTTTGCCATGGGGTCTTGAGCTCTTCTTTCGAGACGGTGACCTTGGCTTCTTTCAGCTTTTCGGCGATGCGTCGGTTCAGGTCGGTTGCGGCGTTGCCCCGACTCAGAGCGAGGTTTCGTCGGACCACTTCGCGCTGAGTTTCGTCGAGTTGACGCGGTCGCGACGGATATTTTCGCTCCACCATGAATTTGGCCGAGCCTTCGCCGGTCCGAATCCAGCCACTGGTTTGGCCTTCATTGAGCTCGGTGACGATTTTTTGAAGCTCCGGCGGCATTTGAGCGATCACGTCGATCGGGTATCGCTCTTTTTGACCGCCTTGGGCCGGGTTGTAGTCGGTGTATTTGACCGCGACCGGGCCGAAGGATTGGCCACCTCGCAACTCGGCGTCGGCTTGGTTCTTTCGATTTTCGTCTCGGATGAGCATCCACAGGAGCTCAGCCCGAGCGGGCTCGGTGAATTGGGCCGGATCGTCTTTGATGAAGTTGTCGACGTCCTCTTTGGTCACGTTCACGCCCCGAGTGACGAGACGCTCCCGCGCCAGCTCGATCTTGACGTTTTCTTTAATTTGCGCGACCGTCATGCCCCGGGCATTGAGCTCGCGCATGAACGTCGAATTCACTTTCTTTCGGAATTCGATCTCTTTGTCGATGTCCGCATCGGTCGGATAGACTCCGGCGTCCTTGGCGAGTTGCAGGACGATCTGACGGATCACCAGCTCTTGGAGCGTTTGGAATCCAGGCGTTTCGGCCAGAGGAAGCTCTGCGACCTCACCATTCAGAATGACCCGAGCCGTGTTTTTCACCGACATCGCGCTTGTGTAGTCGTCGGTGTTCAGCGTGTCCCCGTTGACCGTCACGAGCTGTTCGCTCCCTTTTTGGCCACACCCAGCAAGGGCGAGCCCGGTGAGGGCCACGCACAAAATCCAAAACTTGTTCTTCAAAGGGTTCGGTTCTCCTGTTATTTTTTCCGGGTACACCCGCGTTTGAATGCTACCCCGCTCTGGGGCATGCGGCACCGGACTTCTTCTGATGAACAAAGTTTTGGCAAAAGTCGTGCCAGATATCAGGGCAAATCGGTGAATATCGCGGGGAATCAGGCAACGTTCATGGCTTCGTGTTCGCGCATGAAGTTTCGGAGCCGGCCCATCGCCTGGGTATGGAGTTGATACACCCGGGACTCGCTGACGCCCAAGACGCCTCCGATCTCCTTGAAGGTGAGCCCTTCAAAGTAGTACAGCGCGACGACGAGTCGCTCCCGCTCGGGGAGGTGGTCGACTCCAGCGGCGAGAATCCTTCGAATTTCACGGCCTTCGACCTCAGCGCCGAGGTTGGCATTTTCGTCGACGATCATCTCGACAAAGTGGATGTGATCTTCGCCGTCAGAACTGGGCAGGACGTCGTCGAGACTGTAGACGTTCGTGCGTCCGGCTCGGACCTGAAGCTCGGCGACATCGCTCTCGGGCAGGCCCATGCGCTCGCTGAGTTCTCGGTCCGTTGGGGGGCGGCCATATTCGGTTTCAAGTGCGAGGTTTGTTCGGTCTAGGAGTTTGAGCTTTTCGCGGATGGACCGGGGCACCCAGTCTTCGTCGCGCAGCATCTCCAGGATGGCGCCTCGGATCAACGCGATCGCGTAGGTTTCGAACTTGACATCGCGAGTCGGGTCGAACTGGTCCACACTCTTGACCAAGCCGATGACTCCTGCCCCGATCAGGTCGTCGCGCTCCATTCCGCCCGGCAAGCTCGTGACCAGTCGGCCGGAGGTGATCTTCACGAGGTACGAGTAGTGGTTGATCAGGTCAACCCGAGCCGTGGGGTTCTTGTAGACCTTGAAGTCCACCCAGGCTTTTTGGAGCTGTTCTGGCGACAAAAACATGATTTCTTTCCCAACCCAGTCTTTATGCGGCGGCGCGTTCTTCGATCGGTTCGGCCTTCGCCGAGCCTAACTCAGCTTCGCCCGAGGCGTTCGGGGAGCCCTGCACTCTCACCGTAAAGAAGACATACCATAGTTGGGTCAAAAACCCCCCTACGGCATAAGCGACGAACCCCCGGAAGAGTGTGGTCCAAGGGTCCACTTGGGCCAGCGTACTGGCGGCCAGCGCAATGAGCGCCAGCAGTCCGCCGATTACCTTGGGCAAAGGACACCCCCCATCAAGTTCAAATCACCTATCAAGACGACGATCCTCGGCGATTTGACTCTCGCCGCTGAAACTCATCGATACTGGTCTTTTTGGCAGGTCAAGACCCGGTCCTTAGGGCAAAGCTGAAGTTCTTTTTAAAATTTCGAACCGAGATCGCTCAAGTGATGGCTCAGGCTTGAGCCTCACCGCGGGGACGGTGGATAAAGACGCTACACGGGGCGGTGGTGGCGACTTCGTAGCTCACGCTGCCGATGAGGATCCGCTCCAGGGCTCCATGCCGCTTGGCGGTGAGAAAGATCAGGTCTGCTTGGTGCTCGCGGGCCGTGTCGATCAAGACGTTGGCGGGCCGCCCGGAAACGGCCATCTTAGAGAGCTTCGGCGTGACCCCGGCGAGCCTTTGGGCAGCGTGGTCGGCCACCGATTCGGCAAAGGTCAGGTCAGGCACCGTCGGGGGCATAAAGAGCACTGGTTCAAGGCTCGGCGGCAGGATCATGGCGGGTTCGGCGCAAACCACGACGATCTCGTTGAATCGATGGCTTCCGAACCGGGCCACCCAATCGGTCAGGTCATCGGCGTTGGCTTCATTTTCGACTCCTACGACGGCGCTCAATCCAGGACGATCGGCGGCCTTCGCATCTTCGGGCGCGTGGACGACGAGAACTGAACACGTCGATCGGGAGATCAGCTTCCGGGCGACGCTTCCCATGAGCATCGCGGTCAAGGCATTTTCGCCGCGGCTGCCGATGATGATCCAATCGGCTCTTTCGGCTTCGGCGACCTCTTGAATCTCGGACCCGGGATCGCCTTCCCGCAGCACCACTCGGACGTCGAGGCCGCTCGCTCGGAGCCGGCCAGCGGCGTCTTCGGCCACTTTTCGGGTGTGAGTTTTGAGCTCGTCATAGAGCTGCGCGAGGTCGGTCGCGTAGGCTTGGACAGCGGCGGCCTGGCCAATCGGGGAGGAGATCACCGGGGGAGTCAAAACCGAGACCACGACGATTTCAGACGCGAGTCCGAGCACGAGCTGGGTCAAGAGTTTTTCGGCGAAAAGGGCGGTTTCGGACCCATCAGTTCCCAAGATGACTTTCATCGCTTCTTCCTCACCTTCAAGCTACCCGAATTCCGGTGGGCTTGTGCGGTCTTGGTTTTCAAGGTTGTGAATCGCATTGCGCTGGAACCCGGCTTGAGTCGCTCGGCGGACGGCGGAGCCCTGCGACCACGCATCCCACGCTTCAGGACTGAGCTGGGCCGCTTCCTGAAGGCTCAGTCGAGCCCGATGGGCTCGAAACTCTTGAATCGGGGTGAGTGCGGCTCGAAGCGGTTGTTGCGGCCGGGACTGATTGAAAGGGCAGACGTCTTGGCAGATGTCGCAGCCAAAGGTCCATTCGCCGAGGCCCGCCTGGAGGCTCGGGTCGATCTCCCCTCGATGCTCGATCGTGAGATAGCTAATGCATCGGCGAGCGTCCAGTTGCCATCGGCCTTCTTCGAAGACGAGGGCTCCGGTGGGGCAAGCGTCAATGCAAGCTCGGCACGAGCCGCATCCGCCCACCGCCGGGCGATCCGGCTCAAGGCGAGCCGTCGTCAGCAAGATCGCAATGAAGAAGAAGCTCCCGCGATGGCTATTGATGAGGCAGGTGTTCTTCCCGAACCAACCGAGGCCCGCGCGCTGGGCAAGATCGCGCTCAAGAAGCGGAGCCGAATCGACAGCCCCGCGAAAATGGGCGTCGGGGTCGGATTCGGCGAGGCGTTCCGCGAGTCGCTTGAGTCGCTTGCGGATCACCTTGTGATAGTCCTTGCCCAGCGCATACCGGGCGATTTTGACTTCGCCGGACGTGTCCGGTCGTTCTTGGGCGTAGTTCATCCCCAGGGCGATGATGCTTTGGACACCGGGAAGAACGGACTGAACATCGGCTCGCAGATCGATGGAGCGCGCCAGATAGTCCATGCCCCCGTGAAATCCCTTCCCGACCCATTGTCGATAAGCGTCCATCGATGCCGGTGGATCGGCGTTCGTGATGCCGCACAGGTCGAAGCCGAGCTCGGCGGACCTTTTCTGAACGAGGTCACGCGTGAGGCCCATGGAGTTTTTCGTGGAGCTTTCTCCAGGAATCGAGTCCGAGCTCGTGGGGTCGGACTTGAGGGGAAAGGCCGAGCTCCACAAGGAGGGGGTGCAACTGGTCGGGAGCGATCCAGTCTCGGAGGTTGTTGGCGAGCGTCTTGCGGGGCTGAGAAAACCCGGAGCGCACGAGGCGAGGGAAGAGATCGCTCGCCGCGCTCGCGGAGGCCGGTCGAGGAATCAACTCCAGGACGATGCTTTCGACTTTGGGGGGTGGATAGAACGCACCTGGCGGGACTCGAATCACCTTGGAGATCTCGAACGGGTCCTGCATCAGGATGCTGAGGGCTCCGGCATGGGAGTCGCCAGCTTGGGCGAGGATTCGCGATCCGACTTCGAGTTGCATCATGAGGACGGCTCGGGTGAAGAGGTCTCGGACCTCGGCGATCTTTCCAAGCAATGGGCCGGTGATGTTGTACGGCATGTTGGAGACCAGGGCCCTGGGCTCGGGGAGCCGAGCCAGGTCGGCCCGGAGGTCGGCCAGCAAGACATCCCCAAAGTGGACTTCTGCTTGAGGGGCCGTTTCGGTGAGAGCCGAGACCGCGATCGGATCGAGCTCCCAGGCGATGAGCTTCTGGGCTTGCTGACTGAGCGGAGCCGTGAGGGCCCCAGGCCCCGGACCGATTTCTAGGATTCCCGCAGCTCCTTGGACTCGGTCGCAAACTGCTCGCACCACCTTTTCGGAGCAGAGAAAGTGCTGGCCGAGCTTCTTTTGCGGACGCCATCCATGGCGTTCGAGGAGCGGCATCAACTCAGCCGGCGAGGTGAGGTTCAACGAGGTCGCAGAATGTGGATTCGTACGGAGCGTCGGCCCCAGGCGAGGGCTTCGGCACGAGTGGGGAGGCAGACGTCGATCTTGTTGCCTCGGATCGCGCTGCCGATGTCGGCGGCGATCGCGAGCCCATAACCTTCAACGAAGACGAGGGTGTTCAAGGGGATCACTTTGGGATCGACGGCAATCACGCCGTATTCGGCTCGTCGCCCGGTTTTGGTTCGAAAGGTTGCGGCGGCGCCGCGCCCAGCACAAGGGGTGTAGGCGGTCGATTGGACAGTCAGGACTCGGCCACGCGCAAAACTACTTCGACTGGTCTGAAATCCCGAGCGGCCCATGTGAAAGATCGCCGGTTTGGGCTCTGTTCTTTCGGTCCGAAGCAGCTCTCGCTTCGATTTTCCGTTGCCCAGAATGGTGATTTGGTAAATCCGCCGCACTTCGCCCGGCTGGCCGTCTTGCTTTTTGACGACGCGGCCTCGGCCGACCGTTCGGCTGACTTCGTACTTCACGTCGAACGGGATTGCCGTTCGCTCAACTTTCGTTTCAGTTCGGATTTCGGGGCGTTCTTCCGTTCTTGCCCAGCCCAAACTCAGGTTCAAAGTGAGCATCAATCCTAGAGCCCACATTCCAAGGTTTCGCATTTGGGACCTCCTCTTGCGATGAAATCTGTACGGGGAAAGGTACCCGGGCGCGAGAGCCCAAGGCAATCCCCGAAAAACCTGAGATATCCTGGGTTAGAGGCAGACAACCGCAGATAAGGAACGAATGCTAGCTTATTCTTTCTCTCAGTTTTTTGATTTTTCTTTCAGTTTCTGCGATTTTTAGGTTAGCGGCGAGCCTTGCGGTCCACTGCCGAAACCGGACACGGGGTGCCCTCGCTTGTGGTGAGAATCTGGTCGCCCTGGAGGTTGTAGGCGATCGCTTCGCCCTGGGGTTCGGCGGCAAGCTGAATCCGTCGGGGCGTGGACTTCCACCATTCGCCGTTCGGGGGCACGGCGTATTCGAATCCGCCGAGGTACGTCCGGATCACGACGAAATCGCCTTCGGGCGAGACGTCGCCGCCCGTGGTGAGGCGGCCCGCCTCAAAGGCCCCGACATAGTTCACGTCGCCGACTCGTTTCAGCGTGTAGTTGCCGGTGGTGAGGGGGCCGATGTGACGATAGACACCGCTCTTGCCGTCGGCGGTCTTGGTGACGATTTCGAGGGTCTGGGTCTTGGGGTGGACCAAGAGCGTTTCCGCATTGTGGGCGGAGTCGGGATAGGTCAAGGTGAGTCGAGCTTGAGGCTTGACGTTGGGATCGGCTCCGGCTACAGGTTCCGAGACGACCCACACCGTGATGGAGGCTCGTTTCTGGGCGTTATCCCCGATGTCCCCCAGGAAGAGAAGCGGCTGTCCCTGAACTCGCGCCGACGCCATGTCTTCCCAGTCGAGAGCCGAAGCCCCGGAGATCGTGTAGGTGGCGAGGACCTTCCCCGTCAGGTCGAACTGAAAAAACCGGGCCGAGTCGCCACTGTCGTTATGAGTGAAGTAGGTCTTCGGCTGGCGGTAACTACGAGCTAGGCCCGAGCTTTCTTGAATCTCGGAGCTTTTCGGGATCTCGGCAATGAGCCCGGGCGTGCCCCATTCTCGAGGAACTTGCGGACGCGGCGGGCTTTGCTGAGCCGAACTCCAGGTCCGGTACCCGAAGAAGACCGTGGCCATCAGAGCCAGAACAACCATGAATCGCCCCATCAGTGGGCAGAATACCGCTCCAGACCGGTCGGTCATGACGCCAGGTAGAATAAGAAAAGCATGAGTATTGTCGTCTTCCCTCTGAATGCGGGGCCGAACACCCACCCTTCCTTGGCTCGCCAGTTTTCCAATTTTGCGCAGCAGTTGGTGAGTGACGGCACTCAAACCCCGATCGACTTTGTCACGTTGTCGATTCAGATTCCGGAGGACGGCAACCGGATCGCGATGGTCAACCCGGCTGAGACCTTGAACGAACCCGAGATCATCATGGGGGTCTTTCAGCAGCGAGAGGACATCACTCGCGCCGTCGACGGTCTCTTGACTCGGCGAGAAGATGGATCGTTTGAGCTCAAGCTGCGTTGCTTTGAGCGCCTGAACGAGACTCCGATTGACGAGGCGGCGGCTGAGTTTCCGGCTAATCAGTGCTTCGACGCCTTTCGTCTCGCGGTGAAGTTCATCGCCAAGCAGGCCGGTCAATCGATGCCCGCCGAGTGGGAATCGAGCAACGACTTTTTGGGAACGGACCAGCAAGAAGCCCTTTTGGACTTTTTGGAAGGCCACGATGCGGCTCTGTACATCAATCAAGCGGGCGGCCAAGTGGTCTCGGCCTTTGACCCTCTGCCGCCGATGGAGAAGCTCCTGCGAGCTTACGAAGCCGACCGAGACTGGGAGGCGCCTTACGCTTCGCTTGTGATGCTGTGCCGTCTTTGCACCCAACACCGAATTGGCGCCGCCGAAAACGCCGAGAAGATGTTGGAGAAGCTGGTCGAGGGCAATCCCGAGGACATGCGGGCGCTCTTCGCCTTGGGCGAGCTGTACGAAGCGATGGGAGAATTCAACAAGGCATGCGACGCTTTTGAAAAGGCCCTGAATGCAACCCCCGAGGACAACCCGGATCGTTCGGTCATGCTGACCAAGCTCGGCGTCACTCAAATGAACGCGGGAATGCCCGCAAATGCCGAACGCACGATTCGAAAAGCCCTGGAATTGGAGCAAGCCGAAAAGCCGAGCATGGGCTTTTTGGCGGACATTCTGCGGGCCACGGGGCGACAACACGAGGTCCCCAATGAGTGGCGATCGGTCGTGGAGGCGGTGCCCACTCATCCTCTCCCATGGGTCCAGCTTGCGAACTCATTGCTGAACGACGCCGGAAATGAGGCCGAAGCCCTGCGGACCTATGAGCGCGGGCTGGAGCATGCTGAGAACAACGTCGTGGTGAAGCGCTACTTCGCTCCCGTGTTGCTGAACATTGCTCGGCGAGAGAAGCAGGGTGAAAAGACAACCGAAGCCAACGACATGGTCGATCGCGCCTTGGACTTGTACGAAGACTGTCTGGACGCCGAGCCGAACGACGTCGCATTGCTCATGGAGTACGTCGATGCGCTGGTTTTGGCGGGTCGGAACTTCGAGGTCCCCAAGGTTCTGCGAGACATTCTGAAGCTGACGGACGGCCGCAACCCGAACGTCTGGTCGAACGCCCAAGCGCTCCTGATTGAGCTGGAGCAACCCAAGCGAGCGGAAGCCGTGGCCGAGGCGCAGCAGAAGTTGGAGCAAGGCGACGCCGAAGGCGCGGTGAAGTCGCTTCGACCGCTGAAGAACTGGCTCACCGACTATTGGAAGCTGTGGGCGGTGATGGCCCAAGGGCTTTTGGCCGTCGACGAAAACGCCGAAGCTGAAGAGGCCAGCACGCGGCTTTTGAACCTGATGCCAGTGTATGAGCCGGGCTACAATCTGCTGGTTGAGTCGCTGATTCGCCAGAAGAAGAGCGACCAGGCTTATCAGATCATGGGGCAGGTGATGCCGAACTTCACCCAGTCGCTCAACATGGCGATTGTCTATGCCCGGGCCGCGCGCTATGCCGGCCACACCGAAGAGGCGCGCAATTTGGCGCAGCAAATTCGCCAGGCCGCCAGCCAAAACCAAGAGATGCTGACGGCGCTGACGCCGGTGCTCCAAGAGATCGAAGCCTAATCCCGAGCACGCCGCTGACCCTGAATCGAGTCCTCAAAAAAGAGGACTCGATTCTTGCGGATAGAACGAATTTTCTGAACTTTTGGGCGGCGAATCCCCTTCTATAAAGATATCTCCCGGAGACCATACCGCCGGGGGAATGGGATTCTTTATATGAAACTTCGAGGAATTATTCTTGCCGCGCTGGCGGGTGTTGCTACGATGAGCTTTGCTCAACGAGAGCCTGCAGAATTCGAGAACGAGCTGATCAGTGAAACCGCGTCGTCTCGAGAGATTTTGGTGAAATTCACCGGCTCGGATCGCCAAGCCAGTGAGATGGTCCGCGGGATGGGAGACCGAATCATCGACCGAATCGAGAACTTGCAGGTCTATGTGATCGAGCTCGGAGCCCGAGACGATCAAGCCAAGGCGATTGCCACTTACTCATCTTTGCCGGGAGTCGAATACGCTGAGGTGAACGGCATTTACACCCACCAAAACATCCCGAACGACCCGTTCTACAACCAGCAATGGGCTCTTCCGGCGGTTCAAGCTCCGCAAGCTTGGAACATGTTTGTCGCCTCGTCCAACGTGACGATCGCAATTATCGACACCGGTGTAAATATGAGCCACGTCGACCTGGCGGGCCGGTTTGTGGCGGGTTATGACTTCGTCAACAACGACAGCAACGCCACGGACGACCAAGGCCACGGGACTCACTGCGCGGGCATCGCCGCAGGGATCCGAAACAACGGCACCGGGATCGCGGGCCTGGGCGGCGGAGCCATGATCATGCCGATCAAGGTGTTGGGCTCAACCGGCTCAGGTTCCACCGCAAACATCGCCGCGGGAATCGATTGGGCTTCGGCGAACGGAGCCGACGTGCTTTCCCTGAGCCTGGGAGGAAGCGGATTCAGCCAGACGATGCAAGACGCCGTGAACTTAGCATGGTCCCGAGGATCGGTCATCGTGGCCGCCGCCGGGAATTCGAACACGAGCACGATTTTCTACCCGGCGGGCTATGTGAATGCAATTGCGGTCGGGTCAACGACGACGAATGGAGTTCGAAGTAGCTTCAGCAACTTCGGCGCGTCCTGGGTCGATGTCGCGGCTCCAGGCTCGAATATCTACAGCACGCTGATGAACGGGGGCTACGGCAACATGAGCGGAACTTCGATGGCCTGCCCCTTGGTGGCGGGTCTGGCGGGCATGGTGTATTCCCAACTCGGCCCGTTTGCGACGAACGTCCAAGTCCGGCGGCTGATCGAGGAGTATTCCGACCGAAACAGCTGGACCGCACGGGGCCAAATCAATGCCCGACGCACGATCAACGCCACTCAAGGTGTGAACGGCAACTAATTCTCGCCGGGTCAAGTAACCCGAGGGGTCGAGGCTCGATCGAGCTTCGACCCCTCTTTCTTTGAGATCGCAATAAAAGTCCAAAAAGTACTTGGGGAATCGGCAATTCTACGTTAGAATAGACCTATGAAGCGAATTCTTGGACTTCTTCTTGCTTCCTTGTTGGGCGTCAGCGCCTTTGCTCAGGCGGATCGCCAGATCCTCGTTAAATTTACTGGGGATCAGGGCACCCTGAACCAACAAGCACTCCAACTCGGACACACGGTGGTCGAAACCATTCCGAACCTCAAGGTCTACGTGGTTCAGTTGGCCGAAGGGGAAGACCGAAACAAGGCGATCATCACGTATCAGAAGATGCCCCAAGTGGTTTTTGCTGAGATCAACGGAATCTACCGGAGCCAGTTGGTCCCCAACGATCCTTTTTACAACCAGCAATGGGCGCTTCCAGCGGTGTCGGCACCGACGGCATGGGACACGATGATGGGTTCGGCGGCGGTGACGATTGCGATCGTCGACACGGGCGTCAGCCTCAATCACCCCGACCTGGCGTCGCGGATCGTCGCGGGATATGACTTTGTGAACAACGACGCCGTCGCCGACGATGACAACAACCACGGGACGCACTGCGCAGGGATCGCCGCCGCGATCATGAACAACAACACCGGAATCGCCGGACTCGGCGCTGGTTGCAATATCATGCCGGTGAAGGTTTTGTCTTCGGGCGGGAGCGGTTCTTGGGACAATGTCGCCGCTGGCATCGACTGGGCCTCGGCCAATGGCGCGAAAGTCGTCTCATTGAGTCTGGGCGGGTCAGGAGGCTCGGCTACGGTTCAGGCCGCCGTCGACTTGGCATGGAGTCGAGGTTCGCTCGTGGTCTGTGCGGCCGGCAACAACGGGACGACGGGCATCTTCTATCCGGCGGGATACACCAATTCGCTGGCAGTCGCCTCGACCGATCCGGGCGACGGCCGTTCGAGCTTCAGCACCTATGGGGCCTGGGTTGAAGTCGCCGCCCCGGGTTCAAACATCTATTCGACGTTGCCGAATAACAGCTACGGCAATCTGAGCGGGACTTCGATGGCGTGCCCCTTGGTTGCGGGCTTGGCGGGCCTGTTGTTTGTCCAAGAAGGGCCGTTCGCAACAAACGTCTCGGTGCGGCGACGCATTGAGGCGACCAGCGACAAGGTCGGTTCGTTTGTCTCGTTTGGCCGAATCAACGCCGCGAAGGCCCTGCGCTGGTGGCGAGGCGTCCGAGTCGGCCTCTAAACGGGTCCCTCGAACGCTCGAAGAGAAACCTTGAGCGGTCGTCCTTCTGGGTAGCAGAGGGACGACCGCTTTGCTTTTGCGTGAGAGAGATTATTCGTCGACGCGAGAGAAGTGGATCACGGTCACGATGTTGATCGGTGTGATAAACTCGCCATAGATTCGGGTCAGAACGCCGATAACGTCGTCGGCGCTTCTCATCTCCGGACTTTCGCGTTCGATGTCACGTGGGCTCAGCTCGCTGATCGGTTTGACCTCAACCCGGTCGATGATTGCCGCGTAGAGCTTTTGTCGCCGACCAAACCGCGGACCGACGGTGATCCAGACGATGTGCCCGGCCTGGTATTTGTCGGACTTATCGCCGAGGCGGATGGTCGCGGTTTTGCGGTGGGTCCGCAAGACGTCTTCATAGAGGTCGGTATAGAAATTGAGTGCGAACATAGGGCCGTTCCGGTCTTATTGTATCGTAATCGGTTCAAACTCGCAAGAATAACAGGTATGGGGTGGTGGATTGGGCTCGGAATCGCGATTTTGGCTTATGGCCTGATCCTCCTGTTGGTCTCGTGGTTCAGTGTCCACCCCTGGCGATTGCCCCTCTTTCTATCTCCGGGCTCGCTCGGGACCGCCCAAGAGAACATCACCCTCCAGACGGCCGACGGAGTCGCGCTTCAGAGCTGGTGGTTGCCCGTGGAGGGCTCTCGGACGGTGGTCCTGCTCTGCCACGGCTATATGATGAACCGAAGTGAGCCTGCGCCGGTGGCGGCGATGCTGTGGCGAGAGGGCTATTCGTGCCTGATGTTCGATTCTCGGGCGCATGGAAAGAGCGGCGGCAAGCTGACCGGGCTCGGATTCGATGAGCGTGTAGATGTGGCGGCGGCGCTCGACTGGCTGGATCAAAACGCTCCCGGGCAAGATGTGGTCATTTACGGCAGCAGCATGGGGGCGGCGGCCGCGAGCTTTGCCGCAGCGGAAAACCCCGGGCGGCTGCGCGGCTTGATCTTGGACTCGGCCTATTCTCGGCTCTTGGACGCGGTCTCAGGTTGGTGGTACTTCGTTGGCGGCAAGAAGTTGGCGTCGCTCCTTTATCCCACGCGGTGGATCAGCCGCCTGTTTTTGAAGCAGCCTTTAGGGCGAATCGATGTCGCCGAGGCCTTGGCCGAGGCGGGCGACCTGCCGGTCTTGTTTTTGCATGGCGACTCAGACACTCTGGCCTCGCCCGATGCGGCTCGCCGAAACATGGAGGCCGTGGGCGACCGAGGCCAGATCGTCTGGTTTCCCGGTTGCGGGCACAGCGAGGGGCGATGGAACTACCCAGGAGAGTTCAATCGAGCGGTCTTAACGTTCCTTGCTGAAGTGGCTCCGGCGAGAGCGGAACATGCCTCGCGCCAAACGAATTCGGCGGATCTTGCGTAGATTTCCCCGTACCCTCTGGGGATGGAAAGATGGACCGGAATCAAACTCAAGTCGAGTCGGCGCTCGTCGACATTCAGAACTCTCACGACCACCGAAATATCCCGATCGACAAGGTCGGCGTGCGCGGAGTCAAGTATCCCATCGTTGTCTTAGATCGCGCCAAAGAGCGCCAACATTCGATCGGAAATTTTACGCTGACAGTCGACCTGCCTCGTCAATTCAAAGGGACTCATATGAGTCGATTCTTGGAAGTTTTGAATGAGCATGAAGGGGAGATTAGCGTGCAAAAGCTCCCTGAACTTTTGGCGCAACTGAAGGACCGCTTGAATGCAGAAAAGGCGCATGTTGAAGTCCGGTTCCCGTTCTTTATGGTCAAGAAAGCCCCGGTGACCGGCAAAGAGGGCATGATGGAATTCACTTGTGGATTTAATGCCGAAGCCAATGGCGGATTTCACGTCGAGATGTTTGTCGAAGTTCCGGTGGCGACGCTCTGCCCTTGTTCGAAGGAGATCAGCCAATATGGGGCCCACAATCAACGCGGAATCGTGACGGTTCGATGCATGGCCCGAGAGCATGTTTGGCTCGAAGAAATTATCGAAATGATCGAAAATTCAGCTTCGTGTGCACTCTATCCGGTTTTGAAAAGACCTGACGAGAAATGGGTGACTGAGCATGCGTACGAAAACCCACGATTTGTTGAAGATATGGTGCGCGAAGTTGCTTTAGCATTCGATCAAGACGGTCGAATTTCGAAGTACGAGATCGAAGTCGAAAACCACGAATCGATTCATGCTCACAACGCCTATGCTTATGTTCGTCGAGAGGCCTAAAGAAGGCGCTTTTGAACTGAAATCGGCAGAAACGTTGTGAGAATCCGAAGGCGACTTTTCCACCGCTGAGGATCGAGTTTCAGGGATGCTCTGTAGGCCGCACGCGCGGCACCGGGTTTTCCGTTGAGCGCCCGGACGGTGCCCAGGCAAGCCCAGTTGTGGGCAATGGCTCGTCGCAGCTGATCCGGGTCATAACCTCGTTGAGAGTACGAGGGGGTTCGTTCGGCGATCCACTCGCGAAGCTTCTCATCATCGCGCCAAATGTGCTCTAATTTATGAGAAGCGTTCGCGCCATGCACTCTGTAAAAAGTGAGTTTCTCTGGAACAAAACCGACTTCATACTTTTCGGCGATTCGGAGCCACATTTCCCAGTCGCCTGACCCGAAGTAACCCTCATTGAATCCGCCCAGCTGATCGAAGCACGAACGGCGAACCAAGGCCGCGCTTGCGATGATTTTGTTGGCGTCGAGCAAGGCTAAAACGACATCGCCAGTCTCCGTTTTGGGAAAGGTAAAGCCGAGAGGTGCGCCCTCAAAGACGCGCCCTTGTCCATCAATAAAAGAGCCATCGGTATGGACTAACCCGACTTGGGGATGTTGCTCGAGCAAAGCGACTTGCTTTTCGAGCTTTTCAGGATGCCAAAGATCGTCATCATTAAAGATGGCGATCAATTCGCCTTTCGCATGGCGAAGGCCGACATTGAGCGTGGCATAAGTCCCTAAGTTTTGCTGATTGAAGATGACTTGATCGAGGTCGGTTTGGGCGCTGAGAAACTCGCGCGATCCGTCGGTCGATCCGTCGTCGAGGGCGATGATTTCGACGTCTCGGAAGGTTTGTTTCCGGATCGAATCGAGGGCCTCGGCCAGGTAGGACCGGTGATTGTAGCAGGTGAGAAGGATCGAAACCCGGGGCATGGCTTAGGAGAGTTGGACTTCGATTTGCCAATCGACCAGATCGAGGTCCGGATCGGGCACATCGCCCGAGGGTTCAATCAGGCCCGAACGAGAGTTGTTGTAAGTGCCATTTTGTCGAAGGCTGATCAATATAAAGTCGTTGATCTCGTTCGGCAAACGGCCGTCGCCGAGCGCATCCCAGAACTTGTCGGTGCCGCCGGTCGGGATCCGATCCATCGTGAGGAAGTTCACTTGCATGCTCCGGAGCGCTTCGCGAGCCGCTTGATCTGGGTAAAGCTGATTGAGCTGGAGGGTGAACTTGATCCGCTTCGCCCCGGTCACCACTTCTTCAAAGTCTGCCGGTGCCCCGAGAAGGAGCGAGTTGTTCAACAGCGGATCGACGAACTGAAAGACGCCGTAACGAGGCGAAGTGAGTGGATTCCACCAAACGTAGTGGGTCGCGTTCCCGGCGACAAAGCCGTTGCCCCAAGGCGGAGCGATGACCGGAATGGGGCCTTGGGTCGTGGGGTTGGCTTCGTTGCTGAACCGCAAGGCGACCATATAGACGTAGGGTAGTCCCGAGGAGCCAGCCTCCGCGCCACTTCGGATTTTGCCATCGACCACGAGGGTGAAGGTCAATCGGGCGCCCACGTTTCCGTTGGGTGAATCGGGGAACTTGGCGCACCCGGTGACGAGCGCGACGCCGAGCAGAGCAAGAAAAGTCCGTTTCATGATCGATCCAGGAGAAAGAGGATGCGATGGCATCCTTCGCAGACGACGACTTTGTCGTCTTTGAGCTGAGTGATGAGCTTTTCGGGCAAGCTCAGGCCGCAGCGTCCGCACGTCCCGGCCCGGCCGACTTCGGCCATGCCCACTCCACCGGCCTTTTGGCGGATGGCTTCGTACTTCGACATCAGAGAGGGGTCAATTCCGGTGGCGGCACCGGGCCGTCGAGCCGTTCGGGTCTTGTAGTCGGCTTCGATCTGGGTTTTGGTCTGCATCACCTGGGCGTGGTGGGCTCGAAGTTGCTTTTCCAGGGCGCTGATCGCTTTTTGGGCGAGCTCTTCCTTCTCTTTGGCGGGCGGAACGAGGTCCATCAGCTCCAGAATTCGAGTCTCGACGTTCGATTGTTGGGTCTTGATCGCTTGGATTTCTCGCTCCAAGGTTTCGACTTCGCGAGAATTGACAACGCTCCCCCCGTAGAGTTCTTTGTCGATCTTTTTGAGCTTGTCGGTCAGGGTTTGGAGCTGAAGCTCGTGGTCTTTCAGCTCTCCCGCGAGTGTGGAAGCGATTTCATGGTCTCGGGCAAAAATCGCCTTGGCTTTTTCGAGCTGGGCCATGATTTCGCGACCGGGGTCGAGGGCGGCGGCTCGCTTTTTGAGCTCGGCAATCGCCGCATCGACTTCGTGGAGACGAAAGAGCTTAAGCAGCTCGGCCGAAGACATAGTCTCATTATGACGGCTGGATCGTCAGACTGCTTCACCGAGGTAGGCCTCGATCACTTTGGGGTTATTGCGGATGGCTTCGGGCGGGCCTTGGGCGATCTCTTCGCCGTGGTCGAGGACGACGATGCGCTCGCAGAGGTTCATGACGAACTTCATATCGTGCTCGATGAGCAGGACGGTCTTTTGGTATTCGTCTCGAATGCGGCGGACTACTTTGACGAGGTCTTCCTTTTCGAAGGGGTTCATCCCTGCGGCGGGTTCGTCCAAGAGAATCAAGTTGCACCCGGTAGCCATCGCCCGGGCGATTTCGAGCCGGCGCTGCTTGCCGTAGGGTAGATCGCGAGAGCGAACTTCGGCGACGTCTTCGAGGTTTACGATCCGAAGGAGTTCACGGGCTTGCTCCCGGAGACGAGCCGTCTCGTGAATGGCTCGAGGGAAGTAGCTCAGCGCGCTCAGAAGGCTACTCGGGTCCCTCAGGTGTCCACCGACCATGACGTTTTCGATGGCCGAGAGTGCGCCAAAAAGTCGAATGTTTTGGAACGTCCGGGCGATCCCGAGCTTGCAAATCTTGTTGGGCGGGAGGCCGCCGATTGAGTTGCCCTGATAAGCGATCTTTCCGCTGGTGGGCCGATAGACGCCGGTGATCAGGTTGAAGCAAGTCGTCTTTCCCGCCCCATTCGGCCCGATGAGCCCGAAGAGGTCGCCTTGAAAGAGCTCGAAACTCACCTGATTGACGGCGGTCAGGCCGCCAAACTTAATCGTGGCGTCGGTCAGTTGGAGGACGACTGGACGGTCGGATCCGGGCGCGCTCATGAGGTCGCTCCAGGGGTCGGGGCGGGTCGGCGGAACAGGCGTCGAACCCAATCCCAACTGAATTCATGGTGAGCAAAGATGCCTTGGGGCCGAAGGAGCATCAAGATGATGAGGGTCGTGGCAAAGATGACCAGCCGGAGCTTGTCCCCGGTAAAGGACGCTTTGGCGAGACTCTCCACGCCGCGAAAGGCAATGTTCAGGACGACGCCTAAGATCGCAGAACCGACGATCGTGGCGAGATACGCGATGACTCGCTGCTTCATGGGCCGGTGGTAGTGATCCACCAAGCGCTTCATCACCGCGACCGCCGTGATCACAGACAAGGTCACGGCGACCAGAGTCGAGCCCGAGATCGCCGAGACGTTGCGGAGATACTCGGGCAGGTAGAACAGGACCAGCGCAGCGAGAACCGAGCCGGTGATGCTCCCCGTGCCTCCGAGGACGACCATGGTCAGGATGATGAACGAGACGTCCATGCTGAAGGTTTGCGGGGTGATCGAGGTCTCCCAGTGGGCGAGAAGCGCTCCGGCGGCTCCGGCAAATCCGGACCCCAGAACGAACGCCATGACCTTCACCTTGGTCACGTTGACGCCCATCGCTGAACTCGCGACCTCGTCTTCGCGAACCGCGAGGAAGCTCAGGCCGTGGGCGGTCTTTAAGAGGTTTCGGCAGACGGCGATGCAGACAATCGCCAGACCCCAAATCAGCCAAAGGGACTGGATCTTAGGGATCTTGTCGAGGGCGTACGACCCGCCCAGCTCCTTGGTGTTTTGGACAAAAATCCGGATGATTTCGCCAAATCCGAGCGTGACAATCGCGAGGTAATCGCCGCGCAATCGGAGCGACGGCAGCCCGACGACGAGCCCGGCCAAGCTCGCCCCGAGCGCACCGAGAATCATCATCAAGATTAGCCAAAGCCAAGGTGGCATCCCTTGGGGATTGAAGTTGTGGATGGAAAAGTAACCGGCAAGGTAAGCGCCGACTTGATAAAAGGCGGCGTGGCCAATCGAAAACTGTCCGGTGATGCCGTTGATGAGGTTGAGGCTGACGGCGAGGACCACATAGAGCCCCGCCAGGGCGATCAGACGTTGAAGATTGAAAGGCAACGAGCCCATCGCCCAGGTCTGGATCCCCCAGCAAAAGAGAGCGGCCGCCAGGAAGGAGCCGAGTCGGATCGGAAGATTCATCGGCTTAGACCTTTTCCACCTTGGCGGAGCCCAAAAGGCCGCCGGGTCGCACGAGCAACACTAAAATCAGGATCAAGAATGCAATCGCATCTTTGTATTGCGAATAACCCGCCCACACGACGAGCGTTTCAGCCACGCCCATCAAGATGCCCCCCAAGACGGCTCCAGGGATATTGCCGATCCCACCGAGGACCGCGGCGACAAACGCCTTCACGCCCAGTTGGACTCCGTAAAACGTTGTGAGCGGGGTGCCGACGAACGTGGCGTTCATCATCGCGCCTGCGCCCGCGAGGGCGGAGCCGATGACAAAAGTGATGGTCACGATGGAGTTGACGTTAATCCCCATCAACCCGGCCGAATCGAAGTCGTGCGAAACAGCTCGCATGGCCCGACCGGTCTTGGTCTTCATGACGAGGAAATAGAGCATCGTCATGAGGATCACGGTCGTGAGCAACATAATCAGCTGGCCGCTCGGAACGATCAGCTTGTAGCCCGAAGCAAGGGCCGCATCTTGGGCTTTCTTGTTTTCTCGCTCGGCTTCCAGGCGGGCGTCCCGGAGCTCCTTGCCCGCTGGCGAGAGGTCAAACCGACTCTTTTCGCTCGCGAGTTGCTTTTCGAACGCGGTGTTGGCGACCTCGAACTCTTTCTTCTTCTCTTCGGCGGCTTGAGCCAAGGCCGCATCCGGCGGCCTGATCTGGAGCGTGATCTGGTCGGCGAACGGACTGACCTTGCTGCTGATCGCGGGCGGAGGTGAGTTTGGCAAAATCAAAGCCCCGCCGTATTGAAGCAGCAGCGAGACCCCGATCGCGGTGATCAGCGAAGCGATGCGAGGTTGATTCCGCATCGGTCGATAGGCGAAGCGCTCGATGATCACCCCGATGAGGGCGCAGAAGACCATGCTCGCGAGGATCATGATCAGCAAGATCAAGATCGTGCCTTGTTGAGGAGTTTTCAGCAGGTCTTCGGGCCGAAATCCGAACCACCAGCTGGTGAAGAGCGCGGTGTAGGCTCCGAGCATGAAGACTTCGCCGTGAGCGAAGTTGATCAGGCGCAAGACGCCATACACCATCGTGTAGCCCAAGGCGATGAGGGCGTAGATGGCCCCGATGCCGAGCCCGAAGATCAACTGTTGAGGGAGCTGGCCCCAATCCAGCCCGGCCCACATTGTGCTCGTGATCTCCATGCTCTTTCAACTGAACGCCTGGCCCTCTTTTCGATGGGGCGATGCGTGGGTCTATTCTGCCTGGAAATCGGCCCAGATGGAAGGGGTCCGGCGAATTTTCCCGATGAATTCTCGCCACGGGTATTCTTTTCACCCGAGCGGTCGGCCTTTAAGCCGACGCGGCTCTTTATTTTTTTGAGGCAACGATTGGCACACAAGTACGCAGTTTTAGGTTCGGGGATGCAGGGCACGGCGGCTGCTTATGACCTGGCCCGGTGGGGGGATGCCGACGAAATCTGGTTAGGAGATCGGGATCTGGTTCAAGCAGACCAGGCGGCGGCCCGGGTGAACCAGCTCGTGGGTCGGGAGGTGTGCCGGTCGGCGCAGGTCGACGCAAGCGCGTTGGAGTCGGTCCAGACGTTCCTCTCGCCGTTTCAAGTGGTGGTGAGCTGCTTGCCTTATTGGCTGCATCCGGGCGTGGCTCGTGCGGCGATTGCGGCGGGCACAAGTATGGTCGATCTGGGCGGCAAGACCGACATCACCCTGGAGACCTTGGGCCTGGACGAGGACGCTCGGCGCGCAGGAGTGAGTTTAGTCCCTGACACGGGCTTGGCTCCGGGACTCGTGAACAGTCTGGCGCTTTACTTGATGGAGTCGATGGACTCGGTCGATTCGATCCGCCTCTTTTGTGGGGTGCTGCCCCAGAATCCGGTTCCCCCACTCAACTACAAGCTGACATTCAACGTCGATGGCCTGGTCAACGAATACGACCATCAAGCGGTGGTGCTGCGTGACGGTGAGATCGTCATGGTGGACACATTGACTGAGCTCGAAGAGCTTGAAATCGAGGGTCACGGGCGGTTCGAGGCTTTTGTGACCTCCGGCGGCACGAGCACAGCGCCCTACACCTTCCAAGGCCGGGTTCGAGACTACGAGTACAAAACGATTCGGTTTCCTGGGCATTGCCAGATCATGCGGGCTTTTCAAGAGTGCGGCTTTTGGCGCGAGGAGCCGGTTTCGGTGGGTGGAGGTACGGTCGTGCCGCGCGACCTCTGGATGACCTTAGTCGAGCCGACCTTGCGGCAATATGTCGATCAGGATCAATGCTTTGTCCGAGCGATCGCCGCCGGGCAGCAGGGCGGTCGATCTCAGACGACCATCTTGGACCTGCACGACGTCGAAGACCCCGTGACCGGATTCACCAGCATGGAGCGATTGACCGGCTTCTCGGCCTCGATCTATGCGATCGAAATCGCACAGGGGCGGGTTCAGCCGGGCGCCATCCGGTACGAGAATGCGGTCTCAGGCGGGCGGTTCATCGAAGAGCTGAGGCGACGAGACATTTCTGTGGAAAGCCGGGTTGTTCCCACATAGCATCGCAGGCCAACTTTCGCACGTTGGTCGCGAAGAACAGTCAATTGGTTGGCAATCTTGAAAATCTGGTGTATCATGGATGAATGTCGTGTCGTCTAACCGAGACACAGACGGCTCAAATTCAAAATCAGTGAGGAGAACCACTTGAAAAACAACTCTGCCCCCCCCCGCATTGGCGATGCTAAGAGCTAGCCTTTGCTTCTTTGTTCTGGCATGGAGCCTCGTGGCCCATGCTCTTCCCCCGATCTCTGCTCGTGACGTGGATTTCACGGGCAACCACCCGATGCGCAATGTCGATGGACCCTATGCCGACCCTGAGGTGACCTGGTCATCGAGCGGCACCGAAGCGGCCCCCGCTATCTCGATTGATATCGACGGAAATCTCTCCGTCAAATTCGAGCATTACAACAACTCCGACAAGTCTGGCACCGGAGTCTTTCAAGTTTACTTTGCCGAGCTTTTGTTGCCAGATAGCACAACCGTGCCGCTCCAAGTGAATGGAAACTCCGGTGCATCGGCATCCGTTTCGATTCCGGCCTATGGATCGTTTTGGAGCCCCAATTTCCAGATTTCTGGTTGGGATCCATGGATTCACGGAGGTCAACTGCGTATCGGCTACTTAGTCGATACCACCGGCATCCCTGGGCTCGTTGGCTATGGCATGACCCGCGAATGGCGATTCTTAGTCAACCTTGAGCCACCGGTTGGGCATATGGCGACGGTCTGGCACGAGTTACTTGAGGAGACTACCGCTTATGCATGGGGCGAAGACGACCCAACTCAGGCAGGAAAGGACTTGACCTTTGGACTGTACTACGCCCAAAGATTTGCATACCCTGGTCAGGAAAACCTAACTTCAAATTGGTTCGATGAATCCAACAGTTTTAAGCTCTCCACTCTTTTGAGAACTTCTGGTTGGGTCACTGGAAATTGCTATGATGTTGCTGTTTATCTGCACTTACTTTTTGAATCTCAGGGACTCTCGAACGAACCGCTACTGAGACTCTGTCAAAGAGGGCCATACGATTTGCGAGCCTTTTTGAGCAATGATATCTGCCCCATTGGGTCGGATTCGACGATACCTTCGAATTACAACCCTATTGCATGGACAAATCACTGCGTAGTCCTGTTCGACGGAAAAATTTTTGATGCCTGCTTGGCTCTACAAAAAGCTCCCGACTTATCAGGTTACTGGAATCCGCCAGCGAGCTGGACATCTACTCAGCACTGGTATGTTGACCACGGACAAGAGTTTACGGGAGTTGCAAAGCGCTTTATCCAACCCTCGGAGATCATTAGCTTTGACCCGCCTCAGTTCAACTTTGATCTGCATTTACCCCATGAAATGACCCAGTCAGAAGACACGACTTTTATCTTCGGAGGAATCTTATGACCGCGCTACTTTCCTTAACAACAATATTTCTTTCGTATAATCAAGCCCAATCTGAATGCAAGTTTAACTTGTTCATTCCTGCAGAGAGGGGGTTTGTTTTGGACCTGAGCAGACATCATATCGATCAACTATCGAATGAGATCAGTTATCTTTTCTTTTTGCGATCCTCAAGCAAGTCGAGCCTTAGTGTCGACGTCGGGCTTAGAAGATCGCCACGTTCAAAGCAAACAATTGAAATCGAGTCGGATCCTCTGTTTGGCTACTTGAATGACCGACGAGGGTTACCATCGAAGTTATCCATCGGGCTCGAAGGCTGGACACCTAGAGGAGTTTCTGGATCCATGAAAGTTGTTGCTCGGTTTGAAAATGCTTCTGCACAAGTCACCCTTCACTACACGGCCCACAAAGAAAAGGGAAAGCCTAGATTCAATAATGAAACATGGGATGAGGACATTGCTCTTGTGGAAAGCTTGGCCAGACAGGCAATGAGTATTGCGGTGCGTTGGAAGCTTGCTGGCGTCGGCTCAAGTATTGATGCCGGTCGGGAGTCCCTGATCGAACGTGGCTATGTGCGCCTGGGGCCGTGGATGACCAGCAAAGGCTTCACCGTCACTTGGGACCCGATGAAGCGAATGGCGACATTTACAAAGGGCAACCAAACGATCAAGCTCGCTGAAGGCTCGCGGGAAGGGTTCGATGGCTCAGTTCGCAAGGATCATGGCTCCCTCATCGTTGGACTTAATGGCGAACTCTGGGCTAAAACGAGTCAGTTAAGTAGCTGGATCAACTAGGTCAATCAGTGCCTTTGCTCGTTCGACGGGCAAGGGCACCTCGTAGGCTCGCAAGTTAAGCAACGACTTCGACGGGCACACCCGGGATCAATACCTTCATATCGGAGGTCCAATCTAAATGTACACTCTCGTCATCGCAACAATGATGTTATCGCCCGTTGGTCTCGAAGAATCTCCAGTTAAGTCCACGCTGGAAATGCCTTCCGGAACCGGCTTCCAAAGGGATATCTGCAAGCACGTTCGTTCTCCAAAAACTGGTGATGTGCTTGACTATTTCCTGTTCCTTCGTTCAGATCCAAAATCAGGCCTCAGCATTTCAATCGGAGTTCGGCGTTCACCTATAGACGAAGGAACCCTGAGGCGTGAAAGGCATCCTGTCACTTCGTATCTGAATGATCGGCGGTCCCTTCCATCAGGTTTGTCGATCGGCGAAGAGGGCTGGACGCCCAGATCGGTCTCGGGATCCATGCAAGTCACGGCTAGGTTTCAGAACGTCTTTTGTAGCGTCCATCTGAACTACTCAGGGAAGCGTGTCAATGGCAAGATTGAGTTTCCAACACATACGTGGGACGAGGATTCGCAGTTGGTTGAAAACGTCGCCAGAAGAGGTCTCAGTACGGCTCTGCTCTGGAATCTAGCCGGAATCGGCGCATCAACAGAGGTGCAAAGAAAGGCTTTGACAGACAACGGGTACTCCCGACTCGGGCCGTGGATGACCAGCAAAGGCTTCACCGTCACTTGGGACGGAATGAAGCGCATGGCAACCTTCACCAAAGGCAACCAAACGATCAAGCTGGCCGAAGGCTCGCGAGAGGGATTTGATGGAACCGTTCGCAAGGACCACGGCTCGCTCATCATCGGCTTCCAGGGCGAACTCTGGGCCAAGACAAGCCCATTGAATAGCTGGATCGACTAGGTCATTCGGTGCCCTTGCTCGTTCGACGGGCAAGGGCACCTCGCAGGCTCGCAAGCTAAGCGACGACTTCGACGGGCACACCCGGGATCGATACCTTCATATCGGCGGTCCAGCCCGTAGTCACGTACTTGTGATCGAACGTGCCGTCGCGATAGAGGGTGACTTCGCCGAAACCAGGCTCGCATTCGTGGTAGTTTCCGCGCCACCACGCGCCAGAGACGGCTCCGTTGCAGAGATAGGTCGTCCCGAGGTAATCGACTCGGTCAACCAGGTGCATATGACCGCTCAGGGCGAGCTTGACCCCGCCATGCTCATAGAAGGCTCGGGTGATTCGCCGGGCGTCGATGTGCATCCAAGAGCCGGGAACAACCCAATTGCCAGTTTTCTCGTTGTTGCCATCGAAATACGCACAGGCCGCCAGGATCGGGATGTGAGACAGCACGAGGATCGGCGTAGTTTTGGGGGTTTTCTTCAAATCCGCGACCAGCCACTCGAACTGCTCGTCATCGAGCTTGGCCGTATACGAGTCGGTCTGAGGAAAGGTGCTGTCGAGGACAATGAAGTGCCAGCCCGCCCGGTCGAAACTTCGATAGGGGTGGCCGAGCCCCAAGATCTCCATCGCCCATTTTTTGCCGTACTCGGGTTCGCCAGCTTGGCGCCCCTTGGAGTATCGGTACATCGCAAAGACGTCGTGGTTCCCCAGGCAGTGCTCAATCGGGGTGGTGAGCTCGTTCTTCAGGACCTGATTGAAGATATCCCACTGATCTTGGGCTCGGGTGGCGGAGGTGCCGGAGCAGTCCATGATCAGGTCGCCGCCGGTCAAAATCAGATCGGGCTTGGGCCGCCGCTCTTGAGCGATCCGCAGGGCGTCGGCCATGCCGATGCCTGCTTTGAGCTCGGGCTGAACGTGGATGTCGGTGAGGTGAGCGATCCGAAGAGCCACCTCCTTCTTGGGCGAGGCCGAAGCCAAGACCGGGAGGGTCGGCAGCAATGCCGAAGCAGCGGTCCATTTCAGGACCTCACGGCGACTCGGGTGGGGAGCCATAAGAACATCTTAACCCGACAGCGATGGCCACCGGGTTAAGAAACGGTTTGATTTTCGCCCAGCTTCGACGACTTTACTTCGTGGGGATCTCGAAGAAGGTGATCCTTGGGGCTTGGCCCGAAGACGTCGTGCCCTGGACTCCGGAAACCACGACGAAGTAAATCTTGCCCGCCCCGACGCTGGCGGTCGTTTGAGCATAAAAATCTTCGGGGTCAGAATCGGATCGTCGAGCTTGCCAGACGTAGGTGCCGGCATCCACCACGAGCTCCTTGGTCGCGCCAAAGGTGATGGTATCGATGCTGATGAGCGGGTTATCGCCTGGCGTTTGGATCGTCAGGTCGGGCGGGAGATTCCCGAGCGAACGCAAGCAGCCGTTGAAGACAATGATCTTGGCTTTGCTGGCAACCGGGCGGGTCCGGTCGATTCGAAGCGCTTGTTGGATGGCTCGATTAAACGGGGTCGATCCGAAATTGCGAAGACCGTAAGCGATGATGAGCGAGCTGGTGTCTCGGTCGAAGGCTTGGACCTGCCGGTCGAACTCCTCGGTCGATCCGGTGGGATAGGCGGTGACATCGTAGCCGCCCTCGCTGGTGGGCAGGAACTCGATCTCTTGGAACCCGCCCGACGTGGTGAGATAGGCCACGTTGCGCGCTTTGAGGTCGTCGTTCAGGTAGAAATCGACTCCAGGAGTATCGCTGGAGGCGTTGATGAACATGACGAGCGGATCGGGCCGATCGGTGGGGTTGTCATTGGTTGAGCCGCCGCAACCCGCTAAGAGTAGCGCGAGCGGGAGAATCCAAAAAAGAAGCTTCCTTGCCATCATCGTCACTGAGAGGAAAGATACCCGAGCCACGGGCCTCGAACACTAAGACCCTTCGGGGTGGAGAATCGATTCGGTCAATTTTTCGAAGACCGAATAGCACAGCGGGCAACCCAGGAGCTGGGTGGCGCGGACTTCGTCGGCCTGAGTGCCGCAGGCCGGGCATCGATTCTCGCCACCGGGCGGAGGCAAGAATCGGGTCTGTATGACCCCGTGCGCGAATTCGACAATCGGGTTTGAATCAGAATTCGGCACCGGTTTGAGTGTGCTCGCGGAAAAGGCGAGTCAATTCTTGAGTCACCGGGCCCGGCTTCCCGCATCCGATGGGGCGCCCGTCCAGCATGACCATGCCGATGACTTCGGCGGCGGTGCCGGTCAGGAAGATTTCGTCGCACGCGTAGAGGTCGAATGGCGTGATGTAGTCCTCGATGACGGTGAATCCGTTGGCCCGGGCGAGCTCGATGACGGTGTTGCGGGTGATTCCTTCAAGAATCCCACAGCTCGGGTGGGGAGTTCGGATCGTCTTCCCCTTGACCAGGAAGATGTTGTCGCCGGTGCACTCCGCGACCTGGCCCTGGTAGTTCAGCATCAGGCCTTCCCCCGCTCCTTGGCGATTGGCCTCTTGCTTGGCCAGAATGTTGGCCACATATCGACCGATGGTTTTGAGCCGCGGGTCGAGGCAGTCGGGCGGAATGACCCGGAAGCTGGTGGTGACCACCTTCAGCCCGGTCTCGTACGCTTCGGGCGGGTAGAGGGCCAGGGAACTGACCATGATCATCACGTTGGGGCGGCGATTGATGTTCTTTGGATCAAGACCGAGCCCAGTGCCTCGGGTGACGTTCAGGCGGATATATCCATCCGCAATTTCCGCTTGCCGGCAGGTCTCAAGAACAGCCGTTCGCATTTCGGACAAGGTCATTTCCATCTCGAATCCGAGATAAGCGATCCCGTCATAAAGGCGCCGAAGGTGCTCGTCGAGTTTGAAGACCCGGCGGTTATAGATCCGGATCCCCTCGAAGAGGCCATCCCCGTAGAGGTGGGCGTGATCCTGGACGCTGACCACTGCTTCTTCGAGCGGGGTGATCGTCCCATTGAGCCAGACCAGTTTCGGCATAGTGCGGAGTTTACCGCGTGTGGCCGGGCTGACTATACTGATGCCCGTGGATGAACGGGAACCCCTGGATGCTCCGCCGCACCCGGCCAAGACCAAAGACGAAGTGGTTCGAAGAGCCTTCGCGATGCGGGCGTTGGTGTATCGCGTGGAGCTGGAGTTGCAGTCGCAAGGTTCAAACTTCGCTGAAAACCAGGTGGCGACCTCGATGGTCCGAGAAACCGTCGTCCCGGCGTTGCAGGAAAACGACCTCTGGGACGAGCTCACCGCATTTGAGCAACAAACCTTAACCAAGCCGGTGGGAAGTTGGCAACCGGCAGAGCTGTTCTCCTTGTCTTGGCTCAGCGAGTCGCTTTCGGTCCTGATCTGGAGCCTCGGGATCTTGGACGAACTCCAGCCTTGGGACACGATGATGGACCCGAGCCCGGTTTTGACTCTCTTCGACCTGGCAGGCGAGGATTCGGGGCATTGGGTCTCGTCAGTCGAATTGCGGGATGCCGAAGAGATTGCGGATGCCCAATTTGCCGCGGAGATCTGGCATTGGCGAGGTCGGACTCAGGCGATGCTCTTGGGGTTGATCCCGTTCCAGGCTCCCCAGGGCCAGCGGGCCGACGAGTTTTTGGGCCCCATCTTGCAGTACACCGCCGAGGAGGCGGAAAAGTCGGGCATTTTGCGGCGCATTGACGGGGACTTTCCGGCCTACGGCCAGCCTTATCGCAACGCTCGGGACCAGCAGTTTCACCTGCTGATGTCGATCGCCTCCGAGCGGCATCACGCCCTGAACTGGCTCGTGGGGTTCGGCCTGAAGTGGGACGATGTGTCGATGGACACCTGATCAAGCCCCGTAAACTTAACAAATCCCTCACCAAACCTAGGCAACTTACTTTAGCTTCGCCTAGAGCCCGCTGGGGTATAGTTCCGAACTGAAAAGCTATGGGCAAGTTGAAAGTATTTACGTCGGAGAGTGTGAGCGAAGGGCATCCGGATAAGCTCGCCGATCAGGTTTCAGACGCGCTGTTGGACGAATGTCTGCGGCAAGACCGAATGGCTCGCGTGGCCATCGAAACATTTTTAACTCGTGGCCTGGCCGTCGTCGCTGGTGAAGTCACCGTCGATGGCTATGTCGATGTCGCTCGAATCGTTCGCGAAACGATTAACGAAGTCGGCTACACCGACACCGCGCTTGGATTCGATGGCGACACCTGCGGCGTGATGGTCGCGATCCAAGAGCAGTCCCCCGACATCGCCGTCGGCGTGGACACTGGCGGTGCCGGTGACCAAGGCATGATGTTCGGCATGGCGACGAACGAAACCGAAGAGCTGATGCCTCTGACGCTCTCGATTTCGCATGCGCTGACCCGCCGACAAGCCGAAGTCCGACGCAAGCACCCGAGCTTTGGCCTTCGACCCGACGCCAAGAGCCAAGTCTCGGTCTACTACGAAGGCAACACGCCGAAGCGGATCGACACGATCGTTCTTTCGACTCAGCACAGCCCGAACTTGTCGCACGACAACGTGGTCCAGCTGGTCAAAGAGCAGATCATCAACCCGGTTTTGAAGGATTACGAGAAGTACATTGATGGGGAGATCAAGTTCCACATCAACCCGACCGGAATCTTCACCATCGGCGGTCCTCAAGGCGACACCGGACTCACCGGGCGCAAGATCATCGTGGACACGTACGGCGGCATGTGCCCGCACGGGGGCGGCGCGTTCAGCGGCAAGGACCCCACCAAGGTCGACCGATCAGCGGCCTACATGGCTCGCCACGTCGCAAAGTGCGTGGTCGCCGCTGGCCTTGCGGACAAGTGCCAAGTCGCTCTTGCTTACGCCATCGGCGTGGCTCAACCGGTCTCGGTCAACGTCGAGACGTTCGGCACCGAGAAGGTGGACCCGGATGCCATCGCCGACAAGGTGATGAAGGCGTTCGACATGAGCCCGAAGGGCATCATTGAGCTTCTCAATCTGCGCGAGCCGCAATACAAAGAAACGGCTCGAAATGGCCACTTTGGCAACCCGGCCTTCCCCTGGGAAAGCACCGCCAACGCCGAGCGCTTGAAGTAAACGAAGCGACCCTGGCCGGAGGGCTTGGCTCGATCGAGAGTCAAGCCCTCTGCGCTTTTCTGGAGTGCCTTTAGGTGCCCGATGAACCCGCCACGGGCTTTTGAGCGTCCAAGTAAAGAAGAGGCTCATCCGCGCCGTGCGGATCATCGGCGTATGGAGGAGCCCCATTTGGAGAGGAACCTACGATCATGAAGAAATCCCCCCTTGCCCTCATTGCGGGCGTTGCCCTTTTGGGTGCCTTGTCATTTGCCTTCGCTCAAAGTAGCGGCAACGCGACCGGTTCGGGCTCGGCCGGGGGCCGCGTCAGCGGTGGCGCCCAATCGAGCGGCGGAGTTTCGTCCTCGAGCTCAATGCAAACCGCTTCCTCGTCTCGTGGTGGCGGTGCCGGGAAGATGATCTCGTTCACTTTGCAAACAAATCGGCTTTACATCCTGGAGTTTCACTCTCGGGGCGGCAACATGGACGCTGGCACTCTGCAACGCATGCAGCAAGAAAACCAGAAGTACGTCTCGCGAATTGCCGGAACTGGCCAGCTCCTTTTTGCCGGAGTAGCGGACGACGGTAAGGTCCCGATGATGATTCTCCAGACCAAGACCGAGACCGAGGCAGAGCAGATCGCTCAGCAAAGCCCGCTTCGAGTCACGTACGGATATGAGGCGAAGGTTCGAGACTTCGAAATCAGCCAATTCGGCGGCATGGCCGCGGGTCCCGGCGGGATGCGGGGTGACTCGCGCAGCTCGATGGGCGGCGGGAGCGGAGTGCCGCGATAAGTCATCGGTTTGGGACCGTTGTGGGGGCAATGCGACTTTGAGTCGCATTGCCTCTTTCTTCTGGCGGCGGGCCTGGGTCGGGTAAAACGCTCTTAGCATGACGAGCAGCGACCGAAACTACGCCGAACTTCACTTGCATTTGGGCGGCGCTGTCCTGCCCAGAATTCTTTACAGCTATTTGCAGCGCCGAAAGGTCGATAAGTCGAATCTCGGGGCTCATGAGCTCGCGCTAAGTTATCTGCGAAAGTATCCCGTCTATGAGAAATTTGAGCGAAGATTGACTCGGCCGTGTGACACACTCACCAAGTACTTGGAGGCACATAAAATTGTTGAGCCGCTCCAAAAACAAGAAGCGCTCCCTTACTTCATCTATCGCTTGCTCCGAGGGGCGTTCGTCTTTGAGAACATTGCCTACCTCGAATTACGCTACAACCCCTACTTTCGAATTCCAAAAGGATTGCCTCTTTCCGAAGCTCGAAATCAGATGCAGGAAGTGATTCAAACGGTCGCACTCAGCGCGCAGGCTGCACATAAGGAGTTCCCCATTGTCTTCACGCAGATCTTATGCATGGATTCTCGGTTGCCTCGCGAGACGAATCGTATGATTGTTGAGGTGGCACTCGAAATGAAAGATGAGGTTTGCGCCGTCGATATCGCCGGGCCCGACGAGGCCTATCGAGAGAACGAAGAAGCGATCCTAGACAATCTCAAATTTGCAAAAGAATCTGGGCTCAAAACAACAGGTCACTGTTTTGAAACCGCGGATGGCTACTTTCCAAAAATGCTGGAATTCCTCGATCGAATCGGTCACGGGATTCAGATTCCACTCAAACATCCCAAGTTGCTGACTCAAGTGGCAAAAAATAAGCAATGCTTGGAAGTCTGTCCAACGACTTATTTCCGAACAGGAACGATCAAATCCTACAATGAACTCAAGCCGGTCTTTGGGCATTGTTTTGATATGGGGATCGACATTACGATCTGCACCGATAACAGCGCGTTTCACGGGGTGAGATTGCCGCTCGAATATGAACGACTCCTCACGCACGGAGTTCTCGATTTTCGTCAGATGGAAAAGTGTCGAGAAGCAGGATTCCGCCATGCGTTTCGATGGCCTGGACAGATCGACCAGCGTCGCGGCGCACTGTAGAATCAACGCACTATCTGAGTGAGGGATCAATCGCCCAATCCGGATCAATGGGCGATTGGAACGTGGTCATCCTTTCCAGCAGGTCCTCGGGGCGTTCTGAAGTGATCAAAACTTCGCGATGATGCGAAGGGACAAATCCTTCTTCCACCAGATGGTTGATGAGGGCTAAAAGCGGATCAAAGAACCCTTGGAGGTTGAGAATTCCCACCGGCTTGCGGTGGATCGAGAGCTGAGCCCAGGTCAGGATTTCGAAAAGTTCGTCGAGGGTTCCCCAGCCGCCGGGAAGGGCGATAAACCCATCGCTGGCGTCGGCCATTTTGGCCTTTCGCTCGTGCATCGTTTCGGTCATCACTAAGTCGGTCAATCCGGCGTGGGTGATCTCTTTGACGCTGAGCCGGTGGGGGATCACGCCGAGAACCTCTCCCCCGGCGGCGAGGGCCCCATCCGCGACCTGGCCCATCAGTCCGATGCTGGCCCCGCCATAGACCAGGCGAATCTGTCTTTCGGCGAGCAAACGTCCTAGGTCTCTTGCCGCTAGAGCAAAGGCCGGATTTTTTCCGGTCGCAGAACCACAAAAGACCGCCATCGAGCCGATTTTCACCCCCGGAACTTACCCGGCTTGCCCCGATTTGCGAGAGGGGGCCTTGCGATTCTTGCGCCAAGAATGGAATAATGACGGTCCACGCGCGGGTGTAGCTCAGTGGTTAGAGCGCCGGCCTGTCACGCCGGAGGCCGCGGGTTCAAGTCCCGTCATCCGCGCCATAGGTGTGCCACGGTAGCTCAGTTGGTAGAGCAAAGCACTGAAAATGCTTGGGTCGCCGGTTCGAGTCCGGCCTGTGGCACCACGTTCTCTTTCGAAATCGGTGGTGCCTCTGCGGGCCATTTCTCGTCTTGAAGAGGTGGAGACTCCTGACCGAATGACCCGATTTTTCCTGATCCTATTGCTCGTTTGGAGCGCAGCTCTGGTATGGGCGCAAACCGAGGCGGCCTCGATCTTACGACCCGGAGACGTCGTTCGCCTGACCTGCGAGGAAGAGCCTTCCTTAAACAAGGAGTACACCATCACCCGAGACGGGTTGCTCGTGCTGTCGTTCATCGGGGCGATTCCGGTGGCGGGACTGACCGAACAAGAGGCGGCCCAGAAGGTGGCAGCGGAGCTGATCGAGCAGCGGATTGTCCAGACGGCCACGGTGACCCTCAAGCGGCAAGGAGCCTCGGAACAACAAGCTCCGATCCGGGTGAGTGGGGCGGTCGAGAGCCCCGGAGAGGTGCCTTGGCGCGAAGGGCTTCGGCTGAGCGACGTTCTGAAAATCGCGCGGCCGACCTCATCGGCCGATCTCTCTCGGGTTGAAGTGACGACGGCCCAGGATGAAAAACTGCGGTTTAACTTCAGTCTGGTGACGCCGACCGACGACTCTCAAAATCCGCTCTTGCGGCCGGGGGACCGAGTTTTTCTCCCCATCGTCGAGCTTCGGCAAGAGGTGCTGGTTTTAGGAGGAGTCCAAAGGCCAGGAGCCTATCCGCTGGAGAGCGAGGCCACCCTCGCCATGATGATCGAGAAGGCCGGCGGCATCAGCTCTTTGGGCGATTCGACCCGAATCCGCATCGAGCGCACCGGCCGAGCCGCTCAGCTGATCAACTTGCAGGCGGTGCCGCCCGACTTCCTTCTGATGGCGGGGGACCGCATCGTCGTCGAGCTCCGGGCCGCGAGAGATTATGTCTACTTGACTGGAGCGGTGGTTCGAAACGGCGGCTTTGATCTGGTCCCGGGCATGACCCTCAATCGGCTGATCCAGGATGCGGGGGGACTCTTGCGCGGGGGCCGGATGGACCGCATGACGATCCAGCGAACCGAGGGTGGACGGGTCCGAACGATCACAGTCAACCTGGAGGATGTGCGAAAGGGCTTGGCGGCCGACCCGATCTTGATGGCGAACGACCGAATCCACGTTCCGACGAACTCGGGTCGACGAAACAACGCTGCGGTGGTGGCGGGAGCAGCAGTCTTGCTGTATCTTCTTTTCGGCCGGTGATTCGCTGGGACCGAACTCAGGGTCGCCCGGAGCCGATCCGGGCTCTCAATCGCGTGGCCGAGCGGGAAAGTGGCGAGCCACTCGTTTTGTTGCAAGATCACGCCCCTTCGGTGCGGCTCGCCCGACCGCAAGTGATCCCGTATGTCCGCTTGGAGGTCGCCCGGAAGGCGGAGGCAGCGGCTCAGGCTCTTCCTGAGGGAATTTTCTTAGGGGTGACCGATGCGTGGAGGCCGATTGCGCGGCAGAAGCGGATCTATGACTGGTTGACTCGGTGCGCTTTGGAGGTCTGGCCGAACCTCAGCTATGCAGCGTTGCGGAGAAAGATCAACCGCTGGGCAGCGCCTTATGACCAACCTGCGCCGCCCGGTCACTGCACAGGGGCGGCGATTGACGTCAATTTGCTGGATTCGGCTGGCGAGGTGATCGATGTCTGGTCGCCGTTCGACCGATTTGTCGCGGCCCCCACCTACTCATACGGCCTCGATCCGGAGCCTCTTCGGTTTCGCATGATCTTGGTTGAGGCGATGCTGGGGGCGGGGTTTAGCAATTGCCGCGACGAGTGGTGGCATTACAGTTATGGCGATGCGGGGTGGGCGGTCCGGATGGGGTTGAACGAGTGTTGTTACGGACTCGTGGAACTGCAGGAAGAGCTTTTTGCCGAGCAAGAGCGGCTCTGGATCGAAGCGTTTGCCCAGCGTCCAAATCCGTTTTTGCCGCCGTCCCCAGGCTAAACCGCGACTTGAGACGACCACCAAAAGTCGAACCAGCCAAACGCAAAGACCCCGATCGAGACGAGCCCGTTGAGGGTGAAAAAAGCGAGGTTGACTCGGCTGAGGTCGTTCGGTTTGACGAGCGACTGTTCGTAAACCAAAACCGCCGCGGCCAGGCCCACGCCGATGAAGTAGAACATACCTAGACCCAAAGCGGCGCCCCCCATCAAGAGGCATCCGACGGCACCTAAGTGACTCAAACGGCTGACGGCGAGCGCGCGCGCCTTGCCGAGGGACTGTGGGATGGAGCGAAGGCGCTCTTGTCGGTCGAACTCTTCATCTTGCAGGCTATAAATGATGTCGAACCCGGCGGTCCACAGCATCACCCCGGCGACGAACCAGAGCATGCGTAAGTCGACGACGCCGAGGACGGCGATCGAGCTGGCGGCGGGCGCGATGCCGAGCCCCAAGCCGAGGATGTAATGGCAGAGCGAAGTGAATCGCTTTGTCAGACTGTAACCCAGGATCACTAGGAGAGCTGCCGGGGCCAACATCAGGGCAAGCGGATTGAGAAGAGCCGCCGACAAGATAAAGAGACCCAGGCTCGCCCAGAAGTAGAGTGAAGCGGTGCGGAGGGTCAAGAGTCCGGCGGGCAAGGCCCGAATCTGGGTTCGAGGATTTTTGGCATCGATGTCGCGGTCGGCGATCCGGTTGTAAGCCATCGCTGCACTTCGAGCCGAGACCATCGCGAGAAGGATCAGCCCAAAGGTTCGCCATCCGGGAAAGCCGTCGGCAGCCCAGATCATGCCGAGCATGGCGAACGGGAGAGCAAAGATCGAGTGCTCGATCTTGATCATCTCAAGGAACGCCCGAAATGCGGCCCACCCCCGCAACGGCCGCTCAGGCGTCAATACTTTTCGCTCCGGGCCCGATCCAGTTCACGTTGAGTTTCTTTTTTGGCGATCGACTCGCGCTTGTCGTACTGCTTTTTCCCTCGACCGAGTCCAATTTCAACTTTCACTTTGCCCCGGCTGAAGTAGAGTTTGAGCGGCAAGATCGCGAGCCCTTTTTCCTGGCTCTTTCGGGTGAGAAGGGTGATCTCTTTTCGATGGGCCAGGAGCTTGCGATCTCGGCGTCGTTCTTGGAGATAGTGGCTTGCTTTTTCGTACGGCTCGACGTCGGCATTGATCAGCCAGAGCTCGTCTTGTCGCACGACGCAATACGCATCGGTCAAGTTGGCTCGCCCTTGGTAGATGCTCTTGACCTCGCTGCCGACCAAGACGAGGCCGACTTCGAGCGTTTCGAGGATCTCATAGTCGAACCGAGCCCGACGATTCAGCACCGTCGCCGGACCCGTTTTTTCGGGGCTGGAATTGCTTTTTTTTCCCATCGTCGTGGATCGGAGTATGACCCCAAGTGAACCAGAGCCCCCCGGACTTCGGACCCGGGAGGCTCTGGCGCAGGGACCTCAGAGTTACTTGAGGATGAACTTTTTCTTCGTCTTGTCGATGCCTTGTTCGACTTTTTTGTTGTCGAAGTGCCAGACCGGCGATCCAGATCGCTGGTAGTAGCAGTGGTAGCTGCTCAAGAGCGAAGCGATCAGCCTTCGGGGCACTCGTCGCACGACGTTGACCTCCCAAAGGATGGTCAAGAAGTCGGCGCCTTTGGGCCAGTGGGCCATCACCTCTTTCAGGACGTCATGGGTACTCAACTCGGCGGCCCGCTCCTGGATCGCGCGCAGTTCTTCCATTCGCTGGTTGCTGATGTAGACCACGGGGTCGGGCTGGTCTAGCCAGGCGAACTCAAAGACGTTCTGCTTGTGGGTGCGCGTCAGGCTAAAGACCGCCCCGGATTCGATCGGCTGTTCGTACCACCAGTCGATGAGGCCAAAGAGCAATCGGGCCTCCATATTCGCCCAGACTTGGAGCTCGCGACCTTGCGGGTCGATGAAGGTGAGCTCTTGAATTTTCGGTTCGGCGGTGATCCAGCCGGTGGGGAATTGGCAGATCGGGAAGGTGCCCAATTCGCGATGGATGGGCTTGAGAACGAGCCGAAGTTGCTCGGCCATCGACTTCGGAGCCGGGAGCTCTTCTTCGTCCAGGACGTCCGTGGCGAGCGGGTGGGAGAGAAGTTTTCGCAGGGTCGAACTGAGTCCGTCGTCGTTGACTTCGACATCGATCGGGTCGCCTTCCTCGTCGGTGAAACTCGTTTTTTCGAACAGGAAGACTTCAGGGACGTCGTTGATGAAGTCGGGCGCGGTGCCGGGCACTCGGAATCGGTCGCCGCCGACCCACCAAGCGTCGGGCCGTGCCTTCAGCGCCGCCATCAGGTTCGCCATGTCGTCGGGGAACGTCTTCACGCTCGGCGTAATCTCGTAGAACTCTTCCAGCAGTTGCGTTGCGGTCAGCGAATCGGGGCTGGTTTTCCACTTGGCGACCATTCGGTCGACGTCGTCGGATTTGACCTCGATGGGAGCAGCATCTTCGATTTCGACGCTCGGGGCGATCTTCTCGGCGAGCTTGACGGCGGCGCTGATCCACTTTTTGGCGTCTTCTTCGGGGTGAAGCATGCCGTCGGAGCTGTAGACCATTTTGGGTTGGCTCAGAAGGGCTCCGCCGACGGCTTTCCAGTCGAACATGAGCGTGGATCGCGGGTCGTCACTGTTGACCTTGCTGAAGATATAGGCACCCAATGCTTTGACGCTGACGGGCGCGCACTTCTGCACCGCTAGCTGAAGAGCTTCGGGGCTCCGCCAGTCGATGCCAGCGAGCGGGGCCTCGAGAGCTTCGACCTGCTCGGGCGTGACTTGATTTCGCTCTAAGGTGATCGCGAGCTTTTCGTCCGAGGTGACGAAGACCCAGCGGCTCAAGGCGATTTCGTCGCTGGCGGTGTAAATAAAGTGGTCGTGAGATTCGGCCATCCGCCGAATGCTCTCGATGCTCTCGGCCTCCATTTTGCCTTGCGCGAGGGCGAGCTCTTCGGCCAGAAGTTCGACCGGCATCGGTCCTCCGAATCGATCAACGATCAGCCGCATCGCCTCGGCGTAGGGTCGGCCCGTCCCCTCAAGTCGGGCGGCGGGCACCCAGCGGCGCTCGTGGTAAGCAAACTTGTCGGGGTTGGTGCCGAGGAGGGAGCGGAGAGCGCTCAGTCCGATCCCGGTGCCTTGCAAAAGCTCGGCGAGCTCGCTGAGTTTGATGGCGCTTTGAAGCTTGATGAGCTTGCCCAGGATGAGTCGATCGGCATAAGATCGGGCGGTGTGTTCTTCGGGTTTGAGTTGGATCGCTTTCGCCAAGAGATGACCTCGTCGCCCGTGCCGGATGGGTCCAAAAAAGTGGCGGGGCGCAAACGACAAGGGTGGCATATTTCTGGGGGCAGAATCAAGGTTTGGGCTCCCATTGGTATGCTGGAGCCGGATGTTGGACCGCTTTGTGGAGCATTTGGAAACCTCGGGCTTGTGGCCGACGGGAGAAACGGTCGTCGTCGGCTACAGTGGCGGGGCCGATTCGACGTGTTTGGTGCATTTGGCTCATCGCGCGGGGCTCCGCCTGATCGCGGCCCATCTTCACCACGGCATGCGGCCCGAAGCGGATCGAGAGCAAAAGCTGGCGGAGGCTTGGTGTGCGGAGCTGGACATCCCTTTTGCGACGGGTCGAGCGGATGTCCCGGGCCTGGCCCGAGACTTTCGAATCGGGCTCGAAGAGGCGGGCCGACGGGCTCGACAGGAGTTTCTGCAGCAAGCGATGTTTCGGCTGGGCGGTCATCGGATCGCAACCGCCCACACGCTCGATGACCAGGTCGAGACCGTGGTTTTTCGCATGGCGCGGGGGACTGGTCTGCAAGGTTTGGGGGGGATCGCGCCGGTCCGCGACGTCTGGATTCGACCGCTTTTGCCTTTTTCGCGGACGGAGACGCGTCAGTATTGTGCCGACCAGGGACTTTGGTTTCACGACGACCCGTCGAATTCGGACGTGCAGTTTGCCCGAGCGCGGATTCGGCTCCGAGTCGTGCCCGAGCTTGAGGCGATTCATCCCGATGCAAAGGCGGCGATTCAGCGGCTGGCCCGGTTGGCCCGCGAAGAGGATGCCTGCCTGGACGGCATGGCGGCAGCGGCCTTAGAACAAGCGGAACTGCCGCTCAATGGGGACTTTCGGTTCTTGACTCGCGATTGCGAGGTCGCCTTACGGCGGGCGTCTTGGGTCGCCATGCCGCTCGTGTTGAGGCGGCGTGCGGTCCGGCTCGTGACCGAGGTCTTAGGGGCTCAGGTCGACTTTGAGTGGGTGCAAAGCCTGTCAGAAGCGCTTGCTTCGGATGGTGCAGGCTCCCGAACGGCTGAAGGAGGCGATGTCCTTTGGGAGTGGACCGAAGACCGAGTCCATGTCCGGCAGCAACGCCCGACCGAGAACTTTCGGTATCCGCTCACGCTCCCCGGGGAGACATTTGCGGATGAATTTGGTTGGGTCTTGACGGCGTTGCCCTGCGAGCCGACGTCGTTTGAACGACCGCCCCGGAGCTGGGATGTGGTGGTCGACCGAGCGGCGATCCAGGGGTCCTTGTACTTTCGCTCGGCCCAAGAAGGGGACAGGATGCAGCCGCTCGGGCTTGACGGGACGAAGTTGCTGAGCGATATGCTGCGCGAAGCGGGTCTAACGGCGGCCGCTCGGCGGCGAATCCCGGTGGTGTGCGACCTCGTGGGTCCGATTTGGGTTCCTGGGGTGGGGGTGAGTGATCGAGTTCGAGTTCAATCGGGCACGTCGAACGGATTGAACTTGCGATTCGGTCCAATTCCTGAGTGATGCCGCCATAATGTGGGCTAGGGAAACCTTGTGTTCTTTTCAGGCGTACCTGAAGGGAAGGGAATCGCAGAATTCTTTTCCTGGAAATCTAGGAGCAACGATTGAATAAAGCTTTTCGGAATCTTCTTCTCGCGGTTGGTGTGGTTTTAGGCCTCGTGCTGGTCATCAATGCGATCTCACCCAACCTTGCGATGGGGAGTAAAGGCCCGCTCAAACTGAGCCAGCCCGAGTTCGTACAAAAAGTGCGCGACGGTCAAGTTCAGTCTTTGAACTGGCAAGGGCGCACGGGCGAAGGAAAGCTCGTGGACGGCACCCGATTCACGGCTGAGCTCCCTGACAGCAATTCTCGCCCTGCCGAGAACATCCTGAACCTGCTGGACGAAAAGTCCGTCGAGTGGACGGACCGAGGTCCGAGCGTCGGCTCGCAAATGCTGGCGTTCTTGGCGGCGTTTGCGATTCCGATTCTGATCTTCATCGCGATCATCTACTTCTGGCGTCAAGCTCAATCCAACGGGAGCCAGGCCATGAGCTTTGGACGGAGCCGAGCCAAGCGAGTGAATGACACCGGCCCGAAGATCACCTTCGAAGATGTCGCCGGAATTGAAGAAGCCAAGCAAGAGCTCTACGAGATCGTCGACTTCTTGCGCAACACCAAGAAGTATGTGGCGCTCGGTGCGAAGATTCCCAAGGGCATCTTGCTCACCGGCCCTCCTGGCGTCGGCAAGACCTATCTCGCCCGGGCGATTGCTGGCGAGGCCGGAGTGCCGTTCTTCCACATTTCGGGCTCTGACTTTGTCGAGATGTTCGTGGGCGTGGGTGCGGCCCGGGTGCGCGATCTTTTTGAAACCGCCAAGGCACACCGCCCTTGCTTGATCTTTGTCGATGAAATCGACGCCGTCGGTCGACAGCGCGGTGCTGGACTCGGTGGCGGCCACGATGAGCGAGAGCAAACTTTGAACCAGCTGCTCGTCGAAATGGACGGATTCGACGCGAACACCGGCGTCATCATGATCGCGGCGACGAACCGACCGGACGTGCTCGATCCGGCCCTCCTGCGTCCAGGACGCTTCGACCGCCAGGTCGTGGTCGATCCGCCCGACTCGAAGGGTCGCGAGGCGATCTTGCGGATTCATGCTCGCGGCAAGCCGATTGATACGGCCGTGGACTTTCAGACGGTGGCCAAGCGAACGCCTGGATTTAGCGGTGCTGATTTGGCGAACGCCCTCAATGAGGCAGCTTTGCTGGCCGCGCGGCGGAATCGAAGCAAGATCCTGGGTGAGGACATCGAAGAAGCGCTCGACCGAGTGATGATTGGCCCCGCCCGCAAGAGCCGAATCATGGAGCAAAAAGAGCGCGAGGTCACGGCCTATCACGAGGCGGGCCACGCGATCATTGGCGAGTTGTTGGAAAACTCGGACCCGGTTCATAAGGTGACGATTCTGCCGAGAGGTTTCTCGCTTGGCAGCACCTGGCAACTCCCGGAGACGGAGAAGTTCACCCGGAGCAAGAGCGAGCTGAACGACGTGATCACAACGCTTCTGGGCGGTCTCGTCGCCGAAGAAGTCGTCTTTGGCGAGCGATGGACCGGGGCGAGCAACGACCTGGAACGGGTCACCCGAATTGCCCGAGCGATGGTTTGCGAATACGGGATGAGCGACAAGATCGGCACCCTGAGCGTCGGTCGACGGAGCCGCAATCCGTTCTTGGGTCGAGACTATCACGAAGAGCGCGATTACAGCGAAGAGGTTGCCAAGCAGATCGACGACGAAGTGCGGTCGATTGTGGACCGTTCTCACACTCGGGCGGTGGAGATTTTGACTCAGCACCGACCTCAGCTCGATGCGTGTGTTCAAGCTCTGTTAGAGCGAGAGACGTTGGATCGCGATGAATTTTTGGCAGTGCTGGAAGGTCGCGAGCTTCCTCCGATCCCCGAAAAAGTGGACGAGCCGGTCGTCCCTGAGCCGCCGGTTGTGGGCGAATCAGACCACGCCAAACATCCGGCCCCGCCACGACTTGAGCCGGGCCCCGCTTAATCGTTGCGCAAACTCGATGGCATGGGTACAATGTCGGTTCCCCCACGGGCTGGGGAACCGATGAACGCGATGACGGTCGAAGCGCTCTACCAGCAAGGTTTTGAATATCGCTGCAACGGTCAATTTGACCTTGCGCGGTCGATCTTGCAGCAAGCGCTCCAGCTCAATCCTCAGCACGCCGATTCTCTTTGGCAAATCGGCCTTATTCAAGGGTTCGAAGGCGATTTTGAGGGATCGGTTGAGACTCTGCAGAAGGTTGTCCGCGCCCACCCGACTCATCAGGAGGCCCGCTACGACCTCGCGATGACGATGATGATGCTCGGAATGATGGACGAGGCTTGCGCGGAGTTTCGCGAGGTCTTGAGGCAAAATCCGAATCACGAAAAGGCGCTCCAGCAAGTCGTCTACTGCCCCTGAGACCGGCGACATTCGGCCTAAATCAAGAGGCGGCGCGCAATTTCAAAGTATATGATGAGCCCGGTCGCGTCGACAAAGGTCGTGATAAAGGGGGCGCTCATGACCGCCGGATCGACCCCCAGACGCTTTGCCGCGATCGGCAGTTGGCTGCCGATGATGGCCGACCACAGGATGATGAGCGGCAACGCGATGCCGACGACGAGGCTGAGGTCCCATCCGGAATTCCAACCGATAATCGGGATCGGGAGATAGGCTCTCAAAAAGCCGACCGTTCCCAGGAGCGCGCCGATGCACACGGCGGTGGCGAGTTCACGGCGAAAGACTCGAAACCAATCTCCCGGACCCACTTCACCCAGGGCTAACGCACGGGTAATCGTCGTCGTCACCTGCGATCCACAGTTCCCCCCGGCGCCGATCAAGAGCGGGATGAAGAACGTCAGCGGCGACAGTTTGAGGTCTTCGCTGGCCTGACCATAGTGGCGCATCACCGCGCCGGTAAAAGTCTCGGCAACAAAGAGCGCCAGCAGCCAAGGGAATCGTCGCTTCACCAACTGCCAAACGTTGAGCGATAGATAGGCTTCGACATCGCCTGAGACTGCGCCGAACTTGAGCTGGTCCTCGGTTTCCGCCTCGCGGAGAATGGTTTGGGCGTCGTCGCCCGTGAAGAGGCCCACCATTCGGCCTTGGCCATCAAGGACGGGAAGGGCGTAAAACCCGTATCGGGCCATGCGTCGAGCGGCGTCTTCGGCGACGTCTTCGGCGTGGCTCGTGATGACGTTAGTGTTCATCACCTCGGCGGCCTGAGCCTCGGGGTGGGCTCGAATCGCTTTTCGCAGGCTGAAGACCCCGAGGAGGGTGCGCGATGGATCGAGCACATAGACGTCGTTCACCATCTCGTACTTTTCGGCCGGCGAATTGCGAATGTCCATCAGCAGTTCGGCCATCGTCTGATCCGGTTTGGCTTCAAAGAAGCTCTCGGTCATGATCCGACCGACCGAGTCCTCGGGATAATTCAGGAGGCGACGAATCTCTCGCGCGTCCTCGCGGGGGATGATCTCCAGCAGACTCTCGAATCGCTCGGGGCCGAGCTCCTCGCGCAGGTCGAGGGCGTCGTCCATCGGCAAGATGTCGAGATAGTGGGCAAGAGTGGCGTCGGGAAGCTCGCGCACGTATTGGCGAGCGGTCTCGGTGGGAAGCTCCACCAAGACGTAGGCGGCGGTCTCTTCTTCGAGCCCCTGGAGGACTTGGAGCCCCTCCTCAAGCTCGAGACGGGCCAGTCCTTCGGCAAGGTCTTCGGGAAATTGGTCTGCCAGCTCCTGACGAATGACCTCTCGCCGGCCCAATCGGGCGAGCGACTGGAGTCGTTCGAGCAGAGGCTGGGGGTTGAGCTTCACGGAGCGGTTCTTATTCTTCCACCTCGGCGCCGGGTTCCCAGCCTTGGTCGGAGGCGCGCATCAGGACTTTGACCTCCATATCTCGATCGACTCGAATCTGGCAGCTCAGCCGAAATTGACCCAGCACTCCGTCTTCGTCGAGCGATTGTCGTTCGGCTTCGCCCATCGGGGGCTCTTCGCTCTGAAATTCAACGCGACACGTCGTGCATCGGGCTTGACCGCCACATCGGTGGCTGACGTCGACGCCGTTTTGCTCAAGGGCCCGAACGAGCTTGGTGCCGGATTCAACTTCGTAGGTACCGAAGCCTTCGACGGTGATGGAATGCTTTGCCATGTCCGCCATTTTAGCGGCTGGGGACGAGAGATTGCCGGTTCTTTAGCGCACCCAGCGCAGGTTGGGTACTCGCATATTCAGGGGCAATGGGCGCTGGGGCGGGAAAGATCGATTTGACTTCGCGATGCGATCTTGCATCGCCTTGACACGATCTCGGCTGAGCGGGTGGGTTCGGAGAAAGTCGCCCGCGGAGGTGTCTTCGTTCTCGGCAAAGAGAGCGAAGGTGTCCACTAAGCCCTGAGGGTTCATGTTGATCCCAGCCATCAGGTCAAAGCCGAGCCGGTCGGCCTCGGCCTCGTGGCGGCGAGAATAGGGGAGCCCGACAAAGAACGTATCGACCGCATCGGCCACATCGAAGACCCAGTCACCAGCCCCTAAGAGAGTGAGGACGATCGTGAGTCCGAGTCGACGCTTGATCGAATCGGCGTAGGCCGAGGCCCAGTGCTGGTTGCGGACGTGGATGATCTCGTGGCCCACGACGCCAGCCAACTGGTCGACGGTCCGCATTCGAGCGATGAGGCCGCTGTAAATGTAGATGCCGCCGCCGGGCACGGCAAAGGCATTTAGCTCTCGGCTTTGTAGAACATAAAATCGGTATTCGAAGGGGCGCGACTTTCGCTCGGATTCAGGAATCTTGGCGACCATCGCTTCGCCGAGTTGGCGAATGAGCTGGGTCCGAGGGTCCGAGTCGGGGAGGACTTTGGCCTCCTTGACGATCTGGTCATGCACTTGCTTGCCGATCTTGATCTGGTCTTGGACGCTCGGCCGAAAGATGTCGGCTTGCGCGTGGCGCGGAGCCACGAGGCCGACGACGACAATGAGCATGGCCAGAAGCGGCTTGGGGATGTTCATGGCTTATGGGTATGGACTGCAGATCGAGGCAGATGGTTTCCTCAATTTGGTCCATCGCGGTCGGGGGAGAGTCGTCTCCAGGAGGCCGCCTCCGGGGTATTGTTTGGGTCAGCTTATGGACCCCCTCGTTTCCCAGGTGAACCTTCAAGACGATGAGCATCGCGCCAATCGCGCGTTCATGGATCCGATCTTGTCTGACTATCGCGCGGCCATGAAGGTCAGCATGATGGGCGGGGGTGAAGAGGCCATCGCCAAGCATAAGGGGCGAGGAAAGTTGCTCGCTCGCGAGCGCATCGATGCCCTTTTGGATGAAGGCTCACCGTTTTTGGAGTTCAGCACCTTGGCGGCGACGGGGATGTATGACGGGGGCGCCCCAGGGGCGGGAATTGTCACCGGCGTCGGCCGCATCCACGGGCGCGAAGTCGTGGTGATTGCCAACGATGCGACGGTCAAAGGGGGCACCTACTTCCCGATCACGGTCAAAAAGCATCTTCGCGCTCAAGAAGTTGCGTTGGAGAATCGACTCCCGTGCGTCTACTTGGTGGATTCGGGGGGCGCCTTTTTGCCTCTCCAGAGCGAGGTCTTCCCGGACAAAGAGCACTTTGGCCGGATCTTCTTTAACCAGGCGACGATGTCGAGCTTGGGCATTCCTCAGATCGCGTCGGTCATGGGTTCGTGCACAGCCGGGGGAGCTTATGTTCCGGCGATGAGCGACGAGGCGATTATTGTGAAAAAGCAAGGGACGATCTTTCTGGGCGGACCGCCGCTCGTGAAGGCCGCGACTGGCGAAGAGGTCTCGGCCGAAGACCTCGGTGGCGCAGATGTTCACACTCGCCTGAGCGGGGTGGCCGACCACTTTGCCGAGAACGATGCCCATGCGCTTCAGATCGTTCGCAACATCATCGAGTCTCTGGGTCCGAAGGTTCACCGCTCGCTCGCCGACCCGGTCGCCGCCGAAGATCCGCTCTACGATCCGACCGACCTTTATTCGCTGGTGCCTTCGGACAGCAAGCAACCGATGGCGATGCGCGAGGTTTTGGCTCGGATGCTGGATGGGTCCCGGATGCAAGAGTTCAAGGCGAATTTCGGGACGACTTTGATCTGTGGCTTCGCCCGATTCCACGGGCATCTGGCGGGCGTGATCGCTAACGATGGCATCCTCTTTAGCGAGTCTTCGCAAAAGGGTGCGCACTTTATTGAGCTGTGCTGTCAGCGAGGAATTCCTCTGGTCTTTGTTCAGAACATCACCGGCTTTATGGTGGGCCGAAAGTACGAGAACGAAGGGATCGCCAAGCACGGCGCCAAGCTGGTCACCGCCGTTTCGACCGCGAACGTTCCTAAGTTTACGGTGATTGTGGGCGGCTCCTATGGCGCCGGGAATTACGGAATGTGTGGCCGGGCCTATGGTCCCCGGCAGCTTTGGATGTGGCCCAACGCTCGAATCAGCGTCATGGGTGGGGAACAAGCTGCCAATGTGTTGCTGACGGTCAAGATGGAGCAGCTCGCCGCGAAAGGGCAGACGATGAGCCCCGAAGAGCAGCAGGCTTTTCGGGCACCGACACTCGCGAAGTATGCGGACGAGTCGTCCTGCTATTTCAGCACGGCTCGTTTGTGGGATGACGGCGTCATTGATCCCATCGACACCCGACGAGTGATCGCGATGGGGATCGAAGCCGCGCGAAACGCCCCGATCGAACCCGCAAGGTTCAGCCTTTTCCGCATGTGAACGACCTCTTTTCTCGGGCGTTGGCGCTGGCCCAAGGTCAAACGGCGTCGGCGAGTGCGATCCTTCGAGTCGCCCAGCAGACCTCGGACGAAGCGGCCCGGTGGGCCTTTACCCAGTGGGAATTGCGGGTTCGGGCGGGGGGAAAGTTCTCGCGGGCTTCGGAGATGCTTTTCGTCCGCGAGGCCCTGGAGCAAGCCACCCACGAAGATCTGGCAGCCTATCACGCATCGCGTTTTCCGCCCGGGGAGCGTGTGCTCGATGTCACCACCGGAATCGGAGCCGACCTGATCGCTTTGGCGGCTCGTGGACCTGCAGTCGGGTATGAGCTCGACCCGGAGCGGGCCGAATGCGCTCGCCACAACTTGGGGGTGGCTGGCTTGGGAGCGGAGGTGCGCGTTGAGGACTCCCTGGCCGTGGATTGGGACGCGGACTTCGTTTGGGCCGATCCTGCGCGACGAAGCCAGGGGCGCCGAACGCTGTCCTTCGACGAACTGAGCCCAGACCCGAGGGTCCTGGCCGCACGAATGCGGGCATTGAGGCGGGGCGGCCTCAAACTCAGCCCCATGATGCGGGATGCTGACCTGGAGTCGCTCGGCCCGCAAGTTGAGTTTGTCAGCTTTCAAGGCGAATGCCGAGAGGCGCTGGTTTGGACCGGTGGTGAAGTCTCGCCCGAGGCCGCTCGCTGGGCGGTGCATGTGAGATCTGGGCAGCGGCTCTTGGGTGAGCCCCGCAATGCCGCCGGAGAATCAGAGCCACGGGCGTTCATCGCCGAGGCCGATCCCGCCGCGATCCGAGCCCATGCTTTGCCGGAGCTGAGTCGCCAAACGGGCTGGTTGCCTCTGGGGGAGTCGATGGGCTACCTGACTCGGGACGAGGATTTGGCGAGTCCTTGGGTGCTCCACCGATTTGAGCTGGTCGAAACGGTCCGGTTTGATCCGAAGGTTATTCAGGCTCGGCTGAGGGCACATGATGAACCGTTGGAGTCGATCAAGCATCGCGGCTTGGAGCTGGACCATGCTCGACTCCAGAAAGTTTTCGGGGTGCGAGGGGTGGGGAGTTTTGTGCTCTTGGTCTATCCGGGGCTCTCGGGAGTCAAGGCCGCACTGGTCCGGCGCATTCGGTCGTAGAATAGGGGCATGATCTTACGCGCACTCATCGGTCTGGCGGCTGGGGTCGCCACGGGCGGGCTCTACGCTTTCGGGATGCGCCTCGCGGGTGGGACGTGAATGTCTTGCCGGGCACCGTGGGTGCCCATGACCATCCTCGGCGTCATCTTTATGATCGTCGCGATCACCGGTAAAGAATGACGGCGGTCGCGGTCTACGTCCATATCCCGTTTTGTCCGAGCAAGTGTGGCTATTGCGACTTTAACAGCTACGCGATGACGGGGGAGATCGTCGAGCGGACCGCTCGCGCCATTGCTCAGGAGATTCGTCAGTCGCCTTGGCGGGGTCGCCCGGCCAAGACCATCTTCTTCGGTGGGGGGACACCCACGTACCTGAGTGAATCCCAGTTGATCCCGATTATCGAGGCGGTTTTGGAGACTCATCCGCCCACCGCTGACTGTGAGTTCACAAGCGAGGCCAATCCGGGCACGGTCGACATGCCCAAGTTTGCGGCGATGCGGCGAGCGGGGGTGAACCGGATCAGCCTCGGAGCGCAGAGCTTCGCCCGGCAAGATCTGATTCGACTGGGGCGAGTTCATCAAGCGCCTGAGATTGTCCGGGCGGTCGGAGTCGCTCGTGAGGCGGGATTTGACGAGATCAATCTGGACCTGATGTTCGGATTGCCGGGACAGTCGATGGCGGGCTGGGAACGCAACCTCGAGATCGCACTGAGCTTGGGCCCAACTCATTTGAGCCTCTATGGACTGACGATCGAGCCGAATACTCGATATTACAAGTTGCATTTGCGAGGAATGCTCGATCTACCGACCGAGGATGTCCACGTCGCGATGTACGACCGGGCGATGGATGCGGCGGAGGCGGCCGGGCTGCAGCAGTACGAGATCAGCAACTTTGCCCGGCCCGGTTCGCAGTGCCAGCATAACTTGGCCTACTGGCGCGGTGAGGAGTATCTCGGCTACGGTCCTGGGGCGGTGGGTTGTTTTCAGGAGGACGGGCGGCGACATCGATACACCGTCCTCAAACACCCAGAGCGTTATTGCCAGGCGATCGAGCAAGGGACGGGGCTTTGGTTCGACGAGGAGTGGCTCGATGAGGACGATCTTCGTCTTGAAGAGCTCATGCTGGGGCTGAGGTTGAACGAGGGGCTTAGCCCCACGATCGCCCTGGCAGAGCGCGGGCTGAAAAAAGTTCTTGATCGAGGGTGGGTCGAGCAAATGGATAATCGACTTCGCCTCACTCGTTCGGGAAGGCACTTTTGTTCTGAGGTTGCGGCCGAGCTGGCCTGAGCGAGAGTCATAGCGAAACCCAAAGGTCCGAAGGTAGAACGTTTGTGTTGAACATCTCGGTCGGCCTTCTGGTTGCAGTCGCGATTCCACTCGCCTTCTGGTGGGGTGTTCGCAAGGCCACGACCGACCCGCACGAGACCTCGTTGAGCGTTTTGGGGACGGCCCTTTTCACTCTGCTCGGATTGATTTTGGCTTTTTCGTTTTCGACCGCTTGGGGCCGATTTGATCGAAGGCTGGAACTGGCGATTGACGAAGCGAATGCGATCGGGACGCTGCGATTGAGATTGGCGTTTCTTTCTCCGGCCGCCAAGAATCAAGTCGAACCTCGGCTTCTGGAATATGTCGATGAGCGGATTCGATTTAATCGAGCCCTTTCGACGAAAGGTGGGATCGAGCGAGCCGATCAGGCTCACACTCAGGCTGCGGACCGGTTGTGGGTCGCAGGTTTTCTTGGAGCGCGAGAGATCCAAGATGCACCCGATCGTGCGCTGGTCATTCAGGCGATGAACGAAGTTTTCGACCTCGCAGACACCAGAAGGATCGAGAGTCGAACGTCGATGCCGATTCCGATTGCAGTTCTGCTCGCCCTGACCTCCTTGATCTGCGCGTATCTTTCAGGTCGCGAAGCCTCGGGCAAGCCCGCGAGCATCCGAAGGACCGGATGGGTCTTTGCGATCTTCATCGCGGCGACGGTCTATGCCGTCTTTGATGTTTCTGATCCGAGGACGGGCTTGATCCAGGTTTCGCATTCGGACGTCCTGTTGCTGGAGACCCGCAGTGCTCTGGCCAACTCCATCGGAAGGCCGCAGGGCGACCCGCCCTTCGCGCGGTGACATCGGAGGCGGCGGAGATTCTCGGATGAGAATCGTCTTCGGCAAGTCTTTTAAGAGTCTTTCGAAGGGGACCGGCGAAAAATCCTCCCTGGAGTCACTCCAAATTGCCGTCGAAACGAGTGGATAAACCCGCTGGAGGTCGCGAATCCGGCGGCTATTCCCGCCTCCAGGACCGTCGCCCCTTCGGAGAGCGCACGCAGCCCGACGAGCGTGCGAGCTTGTCGGCACCACTGACCGAGCGTGAGATTCGTTTCGCGAAGCATTACCCGCTCCAAGGTGCGCTTGGAAACAGGGGGCGGGTGAGCTGACTCGGGTTCGGCCAAGAATTCCTGCGCCCAATGTTGGGCCCACTCGGTGCTGGGCATGGCGATTCCGATCGGGATCGAGGGGGCGTCGACGATCTCGGCGATCAGCAAAGTCGTCAATTCGGCGTGTCGCGCTCGGGCTCGCTGGAGCGGGCCGACTCGGCAGGCTTCGGCGATGAGCTCTCCAAGGAGGGGTCGAACCTCGACCGGTCGGGAGATCACGCTCTCCAAAAGGCTTGGGTTGAAGAAGAGGGTCCTGACTTTCGCGCGGCCGGCTGTTCGAGCCGTATGCGGTTGGTTTGGAGCCAAGATCATGGCTCGGTTCGAGGGCAGAACGTGGTGGGTGCTGGATGTTTCGAGCAGGATCGTGCCTTCCACGGCAAAGATCAGTTTGATCCACTCGGTGTCTCCCCAGAGAATGGCCTCGGCCCGGTGATGATCGAGGATCCAAAACCGTACGAGCACATCGCGGTCGGCAGTGTGGCAAGAATTCGACATTTATTGTCGATCTTAGCTGATCCTGACACCGGCTGCGCGATTCATACTGACTCTATGTCGGAATCCAATGCCTTGAATACTCTGTCGCACTTTGCGATCAACGTTGAAGACTCTGACCGTGCGCGCACTTTCTATGAAGCCGTGTTTGGCTGGAAGTTTGAAGCATGGGGCCCTCCGGGGTTTTATATGTCCCAGGTCGGAAATCTGAAAGCGTCTCTCCAGCAGCGGCAAGACGAACCCTTTCCCACAATCATCGGGAACTTCGAATGTTCGATCAGTGTGGATGATGTCGACCGCGTGGTTGAACTCATTTTGGCCCACGGTGGAGAAGTAACGTTGGCAAAAGTCACGATCCCGTCGGTGTGCGATATCGCCCGAGTCAAGGATTGTGAAGGCAATACTTTCAGCATTTGCCGGTATCACTTCTGAATTCTGAAAAGAGTCGAAACATTCGTCAAAAGAACTGATTTAGAGGCTCCGACTCCAGGCTTCTCCTGGTATCAAAAGCCCACCAAGTTTGAGCCCCAGATCCTGAACATTCGACACCTCGGAACGCATGGGGGGCAGCTTCAGGAATTGATCTATTCTCGTGACATCGAGCTGGCCTGGGTTTCTCAAAGATAGGGGAGTGAGAGAGCCCTCGCGCTATTCGAATCTACTCACGACGGAGCGAACTGATGCACGAAATCGATCCATGGCTACCAGGGTGGGAGGGAAGCTTGGAGCTTTTGGACATAATATTGAATGACGCGGCCATCTTTATGAAAAACAATTGATTCTCGAAAATACTTCCCATTTCTCCGTGTGATCACGAGTACATGAGTCATGGGGAATGAGTACCTTTGCGAAACGGTGTTTTCGATGCTGAAGACTTGCTCGACTTTGCCAAATTCCTCTTCAAAGAGTCGATATTGAACCTTGTGTTCAGTATTGACGAACCTGGATTCATAGAGTGTCAGGGTCATCGCCTGGATCTCTGGAAAAGTAAATACGGTCGGAAGTCGATTCCACCAAAAGAAGCCCGCAAGAATGAGCAGTGCAGGGAACCAGTACACGATCTTTGGCCAGCGCGTTGACTTCATCTCATGGAGAATTTCTCTCGTGCTCTGCCCCGTTTGACTCGGACAAATCCTCTCCTCTACTTCCATCTCACCAGAGAGCTTTTTCTGCAAACAAGGGCGCCTGAAAATTGAGCAGCTAAAGCCACAAGCATCTCTGGTGATTGCGCGTTCGATACGACCGGATCTCGAAGGTAGTGAATTTGAGACTTGAGTGGTGTCTAAGATCTTGAGATTTGAGAGAGGCATAATGCGCTTTGAAATCATGGCGAGCTGAAAAGACTTCGAGCGAGACGAAGGTGACAGCCTTTATTCGGGACCATACCGACTCTCATGCCGACGAGAACAACTCAATTCTCGCCAAAGCCGCCGGAGACAAACCCTCATAAACGCTCGCTGCAAAGCATCATTTGAGCGCAGCCGGATGGCATGCGCATTCGAAGGCGTCTCATAACTTTGGTGCTCGTTCTCAAGCCTCGTGTTGCTCCGTTCCGCGTCGAGAGTCGTCGGCAGGTCGAAGGTCAGCATGGAGGCCCAACCGAGCATCGCCTCACTTCGTTACAATGATCGTATGAGCATGGAGCTGATCAAGGCCATCCGGCGAGGGAGCTTTTCCGACGTCAGCCGATTGCTTGACGAAGGTGCCGACCTCAATTTTCGCCTTCCCGCCGAGTCGGATCACGGTCCCTTCTTCGACCAGGTCACGCCCTTGATGGTGGCAGTAGCGGCGCCGGGGTCCAATGCCGACATCGTGCGGTTGCTGCTCGCGCGCGGGGCTGATCCTTTTGATGTTTCGGCCGGTGAAGTCAGCGCGACTTGGTATGCCAGCGGCGGGGGAAGCGGCTACCCTCTTACCGAAGCGAATCTGCGGGAACTTGGGGCAGACCATCCCTATCTCCAATGGGGCGGCGGCGATATCGAGCGTCTTCGGCTGATGTTGGATGCTGGTGGCGATCCCAACGAATCTTCGGGCTATGGGCGGACCAGCGTGTACGAAGCCTGCTCCGTGGGCGACCCGGCGCGTCTCCAATTGTTGATCGAGCGAGGGGCCCAAGTTGGCCCCGCGAGACCCCCGGGCGCGACTCAGGCAGATGAGTCTGCTTGTTCGCTGTTCACACTCGTCCCCCTGTTTCAAGCTTGCTCGGAGGGGAGTTTGGACTGCGTCAAGCTCATCACGGGGGCCGGATTTCCTGTGGACTTTGAATCTGGGGGAAAAAACGCGCTGTCGGAAGTCGGGAGCGTCGAGGTCGCTGAATACCTCTGGGACCAAGGGCTGCGAATGCGTCAGGACGAATTCAGCTTTGATGCCATTGATGAAGCGATCGAAGCCGAAAACATGACAGTGCTTCGATTTCTGCTCACCAAGACGAACCCTGAGACGATTCAAGAAAAGCTCATCGTCGCTTCGGGACTTAGGATGAATCCGGAAGCGGTGAGAGTCATCCTCGAAATGGGTGCCCATGTGAATGGACCTGGCAAAACGTGGGCCAGCCCCTTGCACGCCGCTTGCTGGCAAGGGGACGGAAATATGGGGCGGCCGAACAAAGTCGCGGAAGAAACCATCAAGATCCTGATGGAGGCCGGAGCCGATCCGAACCTTTATTCTAAGGGCTCGTATCCACTCCATGAAGCCGTTTATGGGGATTGGGGATCGCCCACCGCGACACGAATCCTTCTTCAACATGGAGCGAACGTCGATGCCCTGAATGAGGACGGAGAAACACCGCTCATGCTCGCTTCTCGCTTGGGCGAATTAGAATGTGTTCAACTCTTGCTTGAGGCCGGCGCGAATCGAGAATTGCGAAATAAACAAGGAAAATCGGCACTGGATTTTGCCACGAGCAACTTGAATTCTTGGAAAAAGACGAAATTCGAGTTTATTGGATTCTGTATCGAAAAGATCATCGGAGACATTGGGCTGAATGACGAGAACTTGCGACTCAAGCACTTTAGAGAAGCGCAGGAAATCATTGAGTTACTGCAGGGCAGAGGATAAGAAGTTGGCGAGGAAGCGCTCGAGCCACGTAGTTATGACCTATGCACAATCATACAATCTTGCTCAGGATATGAGCGCTCCTCCGAATACCAGAATGTACAAAGGGATACAGCGGCCAACAACGATTCGAAGGGCAAGCCATCCTCAATCAAACCGCGCGACGTCGCTCAGCCCAAGAGAGTTGGCGGGAGGTAGTGATGGTCATCTGTTTCACTTTAGGCGAGACCGGAAAGCGCCGCATCATCAAATCGTGACGAGAAAAGAAAGGGCCCGCTGCCGCTTAGGCTCACAAGAGGTGGAAAATGGTGGAGGTAAGGGGACTCGAACCCCTGACTTCTTGCATGCCATGCAAGCGCTCTACCAACTGAGCTATACCCCCGACCGGGAACCCTTATTAAACCGCATTCATGACCCGGGTGTCAAGGCGCGGCCTCGCGCTCGAGCTGTCGCAACCGCTCCCGCGCCTGGCGATTCAGCTCGCCATAGGCGCCCAAATCGCCCTTTCGCAAAGCCTGATCCGCCTGATCCATCAGCCGCAAGGCCTCGCGCGCCAGCCGAAGAGCCCGCGCAGGGACGTCAGGGGCGGGCCCCTCAGGATTCTTGGGCGGACTCTGAGTCGTGCTCCCCGCGGTCGGAGTGCTGGGGGCCGGTTCCTCGGGCGCGTCACCCATCAGCTCTCGGAGCGCCTCCGAGTAGGAATCCCGCACGACGACCCGGTCACGAAGCGCGAGCACGACTTTCTTGAGTTCTGGAATCGGCTGAATGCCCGACGAGCGAGACTGCAGAAAAAGTGGCTTGACATACAGGATCGACGTCCCCAAGGGAATGACCAAAAGGTTGCCGGGAATAATCATCGACTGATCGTTGTTCAGTTCGCGATTGATTTCTGCGACGGTCGGGTTTTGATTGATCAAGGATTCCACTTGATTGGGCCCCGGAGTCTGACTATCTTTCGGGAACTTATACAGCACCGTTTGACCATACTTCTCGGGATCACAATGGGCTGCCATCCACCCGATCATGTTGTTCTTTTGTCGGGGCGTAAACGGCAAGATGAGCATGAACGAGTCTCGCTCTTCGTCGGGCAGGCGAATCTGCACGTAGTAGGGCAAAAGAGTCGAGCTCGTCCCCGCGCGACCGATCTCAGTAGGAATCTCCCAGGCGTCTTCGTTATTCAAGAAGCTCGCCGGGTCAGTCACGTGATATTGAGTCAAGACATTGGCTTGTGCGGAAAAGAAATCTTCACCATATCTCACATGGGGAATCAACTCTTTGGGAAACTGAGACTTGGGCAAAAAGAGCTTCGGATAGAGCTTTCGATAAGCTCGCAAAATCGGCTCGTTCTCATCATACGCATACGCATTCATCTCTCCGGTGTAAGCATCGACCACGATCTTGACCGAATTTCGAACATAGTTAACGGATTTGCCTCCCCACCGAATCGACGCACTGTACGGGATCTTGTCCGTCGTTGTATAGGCGTCGACAATCCACTTGAGTCGCCCTTGGCTCACCACCAGGTACGGGTCTTGATCCAGCAGTAACCAACGATAGACTTTGGACGCGCGATCAAGAATACTTCGATGATAAAGAATCCTCGAATCGGGCGTGATATTGCTTGAAACAAGAAGGTTGCCGTCCCGAAATCTTAAGCTATGCATGAGCCGACTGAGTGCTCCGCCAACGGGAACGCCACGGCTTCCGGTCCAGCGATAAGTTTCGGTTCCGGTTTGTCCCGGAAAGTCAAACTCTTCTTGTTTTGTTTTAACAATGACGTAGCTACTAGCTTCTTGCGAAGCAGGCTGAAAATCGCTAAAGTAGATTCGTGGTTGATCCAGCTTGAGTCCCGGAGGCATTTTCGGCGGAAAATCCTTTGCCAAAAAGACCGGTTGGCCGGTACTCGTTGCTTGATTCACGGGCGACATCACGAGGCCATACCCATGCGTATACTGCAAACGAGTATTGATCCAGGTTTGGGCCGAGGGCGTCAACCCACGAACATCCATATCTCTCGGAGCGAGCATCACCATCTGCTGCTTGCCTTGAATGGTGTATCGATCAATATCGACGTCATTAAACGTGTAATAAGGACGAATGCTTTGCAATCCATCGACCGAGTCTCTCAGGATGTTCGGGTCCCACAGCCGCATATTTGCTAAGGTGCTAGTGGAGGCCTGAACTTCCGCCGAAGTCGGCTCTGGATTGACGGAAAAATTTGCCACTCGGATCGCGTCCAGCCGATAGGCATAGCGCGTCATCTTGATCGCACGCTGGGCGAATGGAGATTCAACATTCAGGCGATTGGGTTCGACATAAATTCTTTGGATCAGAATCGGATACAAGCCGAGCCCCGCGACTGCAAAAAGAACGACCGTAATGGATCCCCATCGAAGGGCTTGAAAGGGCTTGCCTGAGAAACTGTTGAGGATGCACCAAAGCCCGACGACCGCCATCAAAACCGCGAGCGCTTGATGCATGACTAAGGCTTGCGTTCCCGCATAACCCGGCCCCGTGAACTGCGCGCCCTCGGTTGAAACCCGATTGAATTGGCCCACCCACTGTTGAGCCCCCAAGGCGAGAAAGGTCAGGCCCGCCAAGACTCCGGTCTGGGCGCGGCCTGCTGTGCTCGCCCGGAATCCCCGAAGCTGACGGGTGGCCCGTTCGACGATGAAGTGCGAAAATCCGACGAGACCCGTGGTCACCAAGAGGAGCAAGAAGACATAGGCAAAGATCGACTGCGTCCAGGGGAGCTGAAAGACGAAAAAGCCCAGATCGCGACCAAAGAGAGGGTCCTTCACGCCGAATTCGGTCGCGCCACGGCTCCACATCCACTCCGGCGCGCGCGATGCCAAAAGCGAGGCAAAGAACAGGCCGAAGAGGCTTGCGATGAGCCCCGACACGAGCCGGTGTCGCTGGCTCGAAAACTTCAAGATGTCGGCTTGGATCTTCTCTTCGGGGCTGGCCGGGATGAAATTCGGGTCGACCGGATGTTGAAGGGCCTTCGAAAGGTTGAGCCCGATGACCAAGAACGCGACCGCGAACCCGATCACCCACAAAACGATCTGAATCTGCCATTGCTTAAAGAAGACTTCCGGTTGAGCCCCGTCGTGAACGTACCAAAGCCAGTCGCAATAGAACTGAATCGCACCCGGCCCCACGAACATCAGCACCGAGATCAGCAAGGCCGCCCCCAAACACCCTTTGGTTTTGCGAGTCAGGGGTTGGGGAGGCTGAGGAGGGTTCGACCCCGAATCGCCCGCGGCCCGGGTGCCACGAAGAAGTTGCTCAAGAGGGTCTGGAATGTGCGACATAGTGTGTCCTTCCTATTACGATTCAAATCCTCGATCCGATGCCGTTGGAACGAAAGGATGCACGTTCTTTTGCAGGGTCTCTAAGACCGTCTGGGCGGCCGCCTCCCCTGCGTCGGCGGGGCAAGGCCGGTCGGGATCGGCAAAGTGCTCAACATCCCAGGCGCTCGCCCAGGGATCGGGAATCCGTTCGGGGATATCGCGGCCCAAAAGGGTCAAGACCGCACCGGCCCACATCCTCGGGACGGTCGAAAGGTTGTATCCGCCGCCCCCAACGGCGACGATCGGCACGCCCAGGTCTCGCACGTCAGCTATCGCCGCCCACCAGTCTTGGGCTCGCACCATCAGGTGCCCCAAAGGGTCGGCAAAGTGCGGATCGGTGCCCATCTGCAAGACGATCGCTTCGGGCTCAAATCGCCGGAGCGCGGGGAGCAAGCCCTCGCGAAACGCCCCAAGCCAGACGTCTCCGCTCGTCCTGGCTTCCAAAGGGACGTTCACCGAGCTGAAGCCAACACTCGTCTCTTCGGGGTAGCCCGTGCCCGGAAAAAGGGTCCGGCCCGATTCGTGAATGCTCGTCGTCAGCACCGTGGTGTCTTCTTCAAAGGCCCATTGCACGCCCTCGCCGTGATGAACATCCAGATCAACGTAGGCCACCCGAGAAAAATGGTCTCGCAAGACGTGACACGCGATCGCGACGTCGTTCAGGATGCAAAACCCCCTCGCGCGATTGATCGCGGCGTGATGCAGCCCACCCGCGATGCTCAAGGCCAGAGGATGCCCCGAGATGACTGCTTTCGCCGCGGCCACCGACCCCGCGAGATAGGCCCGAGAAGCTTCGGCCATCCCAATAAAGCTCGGGTTGTCGCCCCAGCCAAAGCCGGCTTGCCAAGCCCTTTCATCCGAGGCTGCATCGGGCTGACTTTGCTCTTGCACGATCTGCCAATACTCGGCCGTGTGAATCCGCAAGATGTCCCTCTCATCGGCGAGCCCCGGGTCGATCCAATCCAACCCGAGGTTCGTGCTTTCATTGAGGGTCTGAATGAGGCCGATGGCGCGCCGCAGTCGCTCTGGCTTGAGCGGATGCTGCTCGCCAAAGACGTAGCTCAGCATCCGAGGGTGATAATAGAAAGGAACCTGCATTCCGATCTAGGGACGTTTTGAGACACAAAAAACGCCTAGCTCCGCACGGGCGCTAGGCGTTTCTGAGAGATGGAGACTGGGTTAGTTCGAAACCGGCTCGCCTGTTCCCGGGACCGTGACTTGGAGCCCGCCGAGCGAATAGGCTTGCACGCCCCACTGATAGTTGTCGAACTTAAAGGTCGCTCGGGTCGGTCGCCACTTCGCGCTCGAATCGGCAAAGACGTAATTGTTGCCCTGGTCGAATCGGCCCGAGTTGGTATATCGAAGCGTGTGGTCGGGAATCACACCCGGATCGGTCGCTGTTTCGCAGGAAAAGACCGTATTGAGCGTCGCCGCGGTCATACCTTCGAGTGGCTGCGCACTGACCGAGGGGATGTTCGAACCCGAAACAGTGGCTTGATTTCTTCCAGTCAGGCCAAACGCGGGCCGGTAGCTTCGGTACTCGCCACCAACTTCTCTTCGCATACAATTCTTGGCTTCAGTCGCGGGGGCGATCAAAATGGTGTTCGAGGGATTGATCACCGCATAGGCAGAGACCACGTTCGCCGTATCCGAATCTTGTCGCTTTCGACCGATGATCGATTGGTTCGCGATGTAGGAGATTCGGCCGACTTGGGTCGTGAAGACTCCCGCCGGATAGCCTTGCTGAGCGCAGCCGTTCTCTTGGATGCTCGGAACGCCAAAGCCTCGGTTGTTTGTTGCCGGGTCAAAACATCCCGGGGCCCAGCCTCGAATTTTGTCGGCCGGGCTCACAAAGATCTGCTCGCTCTTGATGTACGGCAGCACCATCCACGACCAGTGAATCTCTCGCACGCCATCCCGGTGGTTGCTCGGGGGAAAGACGTCTTCGTGGTCCGCCAGATACATCTGCAAGCCGAGTCCGATCTGCTTGCTGTTGTTCAGGTCGGCCGTCTTTTTCGCCGCCATCTTCGCGCGGGCGAAGACCGGGAACAAGATCGCCGCCAAGATTGCGATAATCGCAATGACCACAAGCAATTCTATCAGGGTAAAGCCTTTCCGTTTCATAGTCCTCTCTCTCAACCCAAGAGTCTGGAGAATCGGGAAGGCGCGATTCCTGCGCTGCGATTATCGAACTGTTAACATTGGTTAGGGGATTGTTAAGGCCGGGAGGAATATGGCGAGGAGGGCAAGCTTGGCGACGAGTCCAAGACCGCGACCGGCTCCGGCGATTTTCGGAGCGCAGCCGACGCCATCGTATTGAAAATCGTCACCATCAGGGCGAAGAACGCGATGTCGTCGGTGATCCCCAAGAGCGGGAAGATGTCGGGCACGAAGTCGACCGGAAAGACCAGATAGCCCGCCGCGAGCATCGGCAAGATCTTCAGGCCCGCCGGGACCCGAGAGTCCAAGAGATGGCGTCCGGTTTGGCGCAGGCTCCGCAGGAGAAACCACTTTCGCATGTCGACTTCTCTGACGAAAGGGTCTGCCCGCGAGTTGCAAAGGCCTGGGCCTGTTTCGATCCGGCCGAATGCCAGCGGTCCGGGTATCCTCTGCCGGGTTCAAACAAGCATGAAAGTCGGATTGATCGGATTCCAAAGCGCAGGAAAAAGCACACTTTATCACGCGGCCGCCCGGGGCCAGGCCAAAGGAGATGTCACCGCCGTCCCGGTTCCTGATCCTCGGTTTGACCAGATCGTCCAGCAAGTTCAACCGAAAAAGATCACCCCGGCCACGGTCATCTTCCATGACAATCTCGATGACCTCCAGGGCTCGGGCAGCAAGATGCTCAGCCAAAAACTCTTAGACGATGCCCGCCGGATGGACCTGCTTCTCCATGTCGTGCGGGCGTTCGATTCCCCCACGGCGCCTTATCACGAACCGATCGACCCGATCCGAGACCAAAACAAAGTCGACGACGAACTCCTTTTGGCCGATCTCCAGATCGTTGAAAGCCGACTCGAAAAGCTCACGAAGAGCCAAACCGTCAAGAATCCGGGCTCGCCGGACTACCTTGAGAAAGCTTGCTTTGACCGCATTCGCGAGCCGCTCGAATCGGGAACTCCGCTCCGGGCATTGGAGCTTTCCGACGAGGATCAGACGATCGTCCGCAACTTTCAATTCCTCACCGCCAAGCAGATGGTGATCGCCTTTAACGTCGGGGAGAATGAGCTGACCTCAACTCCAGATCGACTCCTAAGCCGCATCGAAGAGCTTAAGGCGAAAGGAACCCAGGCCTTTGTCGTCAGTGCGAGCGTCGAAGCCGAAATCGCCGACCTCGACCCTTCTGACCAGCCTGAATTTCTCAAGAGTCTCGGGCTGACCGAGCCCGCAAGCAACCGAATTATCCGTGCGATTTATGACGCTCTCGGCTTGATCACCTTCTTCACCGCTGGCGAAAACGAAACTCGCGCCTGGCCTTTGCGCCGGGGCTCGAATGCTCTCAAAGCCGCCAGCACGATCCACACCGACATCGCCAGGGGCTTCATCCGAGCCGAAATCGTCCATTACAACGAGTACCTCGCGGCGGGATCGCTCGATGCGGCTTACTCCGCGGGGAAAATGAGCCTCGAAGGCAAAGAGTACGTGGTCCAGGACGGCGACCTGATGCATATTCGAAACAAGAGCTAGATCGAATCCCTCCCGAGAAGATCCTGCGGGAAATCCCCAACGAGTAGAGCGAGACGATGTTCATCACCTTGGAAGGGCCCGAAGGGGCTGGGAAATCGACTCTCCAGCGGAGTCTGGCCGAAGCGCTCCGCCAGGCCGGCCACGAAGTGGTCGAGACCCGAGAGCCTGGAGCGACCGCCACCGGACACGCCTTGCGTCAGATTTTGTTGGAGTCGCCGACTCTGCCCGCCCGGGCCGAGCTCTTTCTCTTTCTGGCAGATCGTGCGAACCACGTCGATGAGTTGATTCGGCCCGCGCTCTTCCAAGGGGCGATCGTGATCTCTGATCGCTTTGCCGATTCGACGGTGGTCTATCAAGGCGACGGGCGCGGATTTGACCGAGACGCGCTTCGAGCGTGGAATCACTTCGCCACGGGGGGGCTGGCCCCGGATTTGACCCTTCTCCTCGACCTCGATCCCGAGGTCGGCATCGCCCGAGGACTGAAGGGCGATCGGATGGACCAAGAGCCGCTGGAGTTTCACCGCCGCATTCGCGACGGCTTTTTGCGCGAAGCCGAGCAAGAGCCGGACCGGTGGGTCGTGCTCGATGCCGCCCGGCCCGCGGCGGAGGTTCACCAAGCTGCGCTCAGCGTCGTTCAGGGCCGACTTTCAAGCGCCGCCAAGAATCTCTCTAACTCCTGAAGCTCTGCCGTCAGCCGGAGAAATTGTTCGGGCGTCAAGGCTTGGGCCCCATCGCTGAGGGCGACTTTGGGGTTCGGGTGCATTTCGACCATCACCCCATCGGCTCCGGCCACCATGGCCGCTCGCGCCATGGACCGGACATAACGGGCGACTCCCGTGCCGTGCGACGGATCGACCACCACCGGGAGGTGACTATGCTCTTTCAGTACGGGCACCGCCGCCAGGTCGAGAGTGTTGCGAGTGTAGCTGCGGTCTAAAGGCGCCACCCCGCGCTCACAGAGCAGCACGTTCGGATTCCCTTGGGCGAGCACGTACTCTGCGGCCAGCAAGAATTCGTCGATGGTGGCCGAAGGACCTCGCTTCAAGAAGACCGGCTTCCCGCTTTTGCCGGCTTCGATCAGGAGCGGGAAGTTTTGCATCGAACGGGCTCCGATCTGGAGGATGTCGACGTACTCGCCGACAAGGCCGACGAGGTCGGGGCTCATCACTTCGCTGATGGTGATGAGGCCCGTCTCGTCCCCGACTTGCTTGATGATCTTGAGCCCTTCTTCTGCGAGGCCCTGGAAAGCGTACGGCGAAGACCGGGGTTTGAACGCTCCGCCGCGCAGGACCTGGGCTCCCGATTGCTTCACGATCTCGCCCGCCGCTGCGAACTGCTCATACGATTCGACCGAGCACGGCCCACCCATGATGACAAACGGCCCCCCTCCGCCGAGCTGAACGCCCTTGAGAGTGATCTGAGTGCGCTCAGGGTGAAATTCGAGCGATGCCAATTTATAGGGGCGACTCGTCTGGGTGACTTTGCTGACAAACTCCAGTGAGCCGAGAATCGTCTCCAGGTTGATGCGCTCGTCCGGGCTCAGCGCGTCGGGAATTCCGACCGCTCGGCGGTCCTCGCCCGGCAACACCAGCGGCTCATGACCGTGTTGGCGAATCACAGCGACCACGGCCTGGATGTGGTCCTCGGTCGCCCCCACGCGCATCAAAATAAGCATCGTTGCCCCTAAGGGTACCCGGCTTGCGGGAGGTTCAGGAGGCCCTGCGTAGGCTCAAAACTTCCGCTTCCAAGTGATCCCGACCGCGATGTCGGGCCCGAGATTGGCCCCTTCGGGCCAACGCCCATTAAAGACATCCCGATCTTCGCTGAACCACAGCTCTAAGGTTTCGCGAGCGCTCACCGAGCGACGATAAGCCAACACTAACAGCCGGTGGGTGGCATTCGCCCCCGGAGCGACCGTCGTGACCGGGGCTCGTTCGGTTTGCCACTGGGCGATCCAAACGTCCCTTGAGTTCGGCTTCCACAGGAGCGACAGAGCACCCTGATCGGCCCATCCTCGGGTCCCCTTGAGGTGAGAACCCCGGCCCTGGGCGATAAATCCGAACTGGCCGTGCAGCCACCAAGATCGAGCGAACTTGTGAAGGTGGTCGATCGAAACGCCCAGATCGACATTGCCGCTTCCCAAAAAGTCCGAGGCCGAACCGGTCGGGAGTTTGACCGCGGCGCTGACCGATGTGGTCGGGCCGAGGCTCCGGGTCCAACCCAATGTAACATCCGAGATCCCCCAGGCGGATCGCTTCGAATATCGACCGTCCTGCTGGAGGACGACCTCACCATTTTTTGCGGCGTCGCGGTTCGGATCAGTCCAGCCCAAAACGTCGCGATGCCATCCGGTGATCCAAGGGTCCAAAAATCCTCCGCCTCGGTTCATCAGCGCCGCTTGCGCCCAGAGCTCCTCTCGATTCCGCCAACCCCAACGCCCGGTGGCCTCCAGTCGAGTGATCTCATAGTCCTCGCGCAGCCCTGGCAACACCCGAAAGTCGTTGGCCTCCGTCCACCCGAGCGCCAACTCCCGCTCGCCCGGAGCTAAGGGCTGACCTTTCATCGGCATTCTCAAGAAAAGCAAGCTCAGATTTCGATGATTTCGGCTCGAAAAAGGCTCGGGGGGCGAGAGTTGTTTCACCCCAGCAGAGGCCGTCACCGAGTGCGCCATCAGCGAGAATCCGAGTGCAAGAAAGGTCGAAATCACGTCCTTATCTTATCTAACCAACGAGCCTTGGTGACTCTTCTTTCTTAACTGTATCTTTTTTGTAAGATTTATCATGGAAATCTGAAGAGTCACACAAGTATGCTTTGATCGGAGATGTCAAAGGATGGAGCTTGACAAGTGTTTTTTTGGTTCGGTGACGGTCGGCGAGCGCGGCCAAGTCGTGATTCCAATCGAAGCTCGCAATGAGCTGAACATGCAGCCCGGAGATCGGCTGGTCATCATGAAGCACCCACACTACGAAGGGCTTTTGGTCGCCAAGCTCGACGGGATGAGGGTCTTTCTGAACGATCTGGCCGCCAGCTTGGATCGCGTCGATGTCGAAGGAGGGGCCGAATGATCGCCTTTTGGACCGGCATCGCCTTTGCGGCCCGGGTTGTCGCCTGGACCCCGCAACTTAGCCTCGATCAAGCCATCGAGATCGCGGAAGCTAACGCTTTCAGCCTCAAAATTGCAGACTCAGCAATCGCGCAAACGCAAGAAGGGATCGACGAAGCGAAAGCCAGCGGCCTGCCGCAAGTCGCGGCGGGAGCGACCTACAGTCGATTCGACCAGCCGCCCGGCGGAGGCGGACAACGCCCCACCCCCAAAGAAAGCAAGCTAGCCGAACTGACCGTCTCCTTTCCGATCGACATCAGCGGCAATATCCGCCGAGGCATTCGCGTCGCGAGCTTGATTGAGGAGAGCACGCGGCTCAATCGCAAAGCGGTTCAGCTGGAGCTACGCAACCAAGTCCGGCGGAGCTTCTTTCAGGTGCTCCAAGCCGAAGAACTCGTTCAACTCGCTGAGCGGTCTCTTCAACTCAGCCGAGAGCGGCTCGTCAACACCGAAAAAGCTTTTGAGGCAGGGACGCTCCCCAAGGTCGAGGTCCTTCGGGCCCAAACGCTCGTCAGCCTCGGCGAGACCGAGGTGACCGCGGCCCTGAATCGACGCACGTTGGCCAAACAAACCCTCAACAATGTGATGGGGCGGGCCATCCAGACCGCCGTGGAGCCGGTCTCTCCGCAGGAGTCGTGGACGACGGAGGCCCCGGCCGAGACCTTGTTGGGCCTGGCCTGGAAGACTCGACCTGACGTTCTGAGTCTTCAATTGCGTCAAGAGACTCTCAAGATCGCTCGCGAAGCGGAGCGTCGAGGGCTCCAACCGTCGCTTGTGGCCGGGGCTCGTCATCAGCGCGACTGGGGGGACTTGACTTCGACCGGCCGTAGCAACACGAGTGGCACGCTCTCGCTAAGCGTGCCCTTGCTCGATTCCGGGATCACTCGGGCTCGGGTCCGGCAGGCCGTCGAGGACGAAAAGCAGAACCAAATTCAGCTCGACCAGCTTCGGCTCGGGGTTCAACTACAGATCGAGTCCGCTCTTTCGAGTCTCAATGATGCGCGGAGCCGTTTGATCAGCGCAACGCGCTCCGCTGAACTCGCCGAAGAGACCCTTCGGCTCGAAGAGATTCGCTTTCGCGAAGAAGTCGCCATTCAGCTGGAGGTTTCCAACGCCCAAACCAGCCTCGTCCAAGCTCGCACGAACTTGATCCAGGCCCGCGTGGATTACTGGATCGCCTGGGCCGATCTCCAGCGCGCCATCGGCGCCGACGATCTGGGTGGACTGGCCCGCCCCTTGGAGCTCCCCCGATGAAAAACCGAATCCTCCCTTGGTCGGGCGCCCTGGCCATGATCGCCGTGACGACACTCAGTCAAAGTGGGTGCGTCGACCGCAAAGCGCAAGCTCAAGCCAAGCAGACCGAAGGGCTCCTCGCCAACCCCTCTCGACCGGTCGAAGTTCAGGCCGTCGAATCTCGAACTCTGAGTGAGCGGATCGAGATCACCGGTCAAATCGTCAGTGGAGAAGACACGGTCGTCGGGGCCAAGCAGTCCGGGCGATTGGTGGCGGTCTTTGTCAAAGATGGCGACTCGGTCCAGGCCGGCCAGGTTCTCGCGCAGCAAGACACCTCGACTCAAACCATCCAGCTTCAGCAAGCTCTGGCCCAAGTGAGCGCGGCTCGGGCCCAGCTGGCCCAGGCCCAAACCAACGCCCGAGTGAGCCCCGAGCGGTCGCGCGCGGCCGTCAAAAGTGCCGAAGCTGGTGTTCGCCAAGCCCGGGCCCAGCTCGCCAAACTTCGAGCCGGTGCCCGAACCGAGGAGCGAGCCCAGCTTCAGGCCGCCGTCGACGCTGCCCGAAAGAACCTGGACACAATCAAAAAGGACCTGGATCGTAAGCGGTCGCTCTTCGAACAAGGGGTGATCGCACGGCAAGCGCTCGAAGCCGCCGAGAACGCCTACAGCTCGGCTCTGGCTCAATTTGAGACGGCGCTTCAAAGTCTCAATATGGCTCAGACCGGAGCCCGACAAGAAGATCTTGTCGCCGCCGAACAAGCGGTCGCCATCGCCGAAGAGCAACTTCGAGGAGCTCAAGCCGCGCAGCGCTTGGACGCCGTCCAAAACGACCAAGTCCTGGCGGCCCGCGCTCAGTTGCGAAGCGCCGAAGCTCAGGTTCGCCTGGTTCAACAACAGATCAACGAAGCCGTCTTGCGCAGTCCGTTTTCGGGTCGCGTTTCTGGACGTCCGGTTCAAGTCGGGGCGGTGCTCGGGCCGGGTTCGCCGGTCGTCCGGCTGATCGGATCGGAAGGCCTCTATTTCGAAGGCGAGGTCCCCGAGTCGGCGGTCTCCAAGGTTCGCCTCGACAGCAGCCTTGAGGTCCGACTCGACGCCCTACCCGACCGAGTCTTCGCCGGAACTTTGCGGGCGATCAACCCACAAGGCACCGACATCGGCCGAATTTTCAAGGTCCGAGTTCAGCTTCAAGGACCGCTGGCCGAAGTGAAAGCCGGGATGTTTGCTCGGGGCTCGCTGAAGATTCGCGAGGTCCAAGGGGCCACCGTCGTCCCCGCCAGTGCGGTCATCGCTCGAACCAACGAGCAATTTCTCTTTGTGGCCGAGGGGACGAAGGCCCGCCGAGTCACCGTCCAAGCCGGACTTCGGGACGGGGCGTGGCTTCAAGTCAGCGGAGTCCAAGTGGGGCAGAAAGTGATCGTCAAGGGTCAAGACGTTGTCGATGACGGCACTCAAATCGAGGTCACGCCGCCCGCCAGTTCGGCACCTGCCAAGGCAGGGCAATAGAATGGGCCTGACAAAGGTCGCCATAACGCGACCCGTCTTCATCCTGATGCTCATGCTGGCCGCGATGCTGCTCGGCACGATGTCGTTGCGCCAAATGCGCGTCGAACTCAACCCCGAAGTGAGCTTTGGCGTCCTGAACGTCACGACTGTCTATCCGGGTGCGGGCCCCGAAGAGGTCAACGAGCTGATCTCCCGAAAGATGGAGGAGGCCGTCAGTGGCGTCAATGGGATTCGGGAAGTCACCTCGACGAGCCAAGAAGGCGTCTCGAACGTCGTGATCCAGTTCGAACTCGGCACCGACCTGGACAACGCCCTCAACGAAACTCGTTCGAAGATTGACCAAGTGGTGGGGAGCCTGCCGCAGGGCGTCGAAAAGCCGGTCATCAGCAAGTTTGACACCGCCTCGGAGCCGGTGTTTTACATGGCCCTGAGCAGCAATCAAATGGCTCCGCGAGACCTTCGAGACCTTGCTGACAAAACTCTAAAGGATCGCTTCGCCCGCATCAAAGGGGTCGCCGCGGTCGGAGTGACCGGCGGTGACACGCGCGAAATTCAGATCAGGCTTCGAAAAGATAAACTGCTCGCCTATAAGCTCGGCATTCAAGATGTTTACAATGCGATTCGCTCGGCCACTCTAAATGTCCCGAGTGGACGAATTGTTGATGGCGAAACCGAATATAGTGTTCGGTTGCAAGGCGAATTTCAAACTGTTGAAGAAATTCAACAAATGCCGATCCGCATTCGAGATGCGGTCAACCCGATGGGGCGAGGTCAGGCAACTCGCCTCGGCGAGATTGCGGATGTTGTCGATACGGTTCAGGAGCGTCGTGAATATAGCCTTTTGAATGGCAATGACACCATCGTGATGGTGATTCAAAAAGCCCGAGAAGGCAACGCCATCGAAATCTCCAAAGCTGCGAATGCTCTGATCCCTTTGCTTGAAAAAGACTATGGCGTCAAGCTGACGGTCACACGAGATACCGCGATCCAGATCAGCGAGTCGATCTTTGACGTTCAGCTGGCAATTTTCTTCGGCATTTTCTTGGTGACCTTGATCATCTATGTGTTCCTTCATAACTTCCGAGGGACTCTGATCGTTGCCATCGCCATTCCAATCTGTATTTTCGCAACGTTTATCGTCATTCGCGGGCTCGGATTCACGCTCAATAACCTCACGATGCTCGCGATCTCGCTGGCCGTCGGCGTCTTGGTGGACGATGCAATCGTTGTCCTTGAAAACATCTTTCGACATCTGAAGATGGGTGAAGATCCAGAGGAAGCTGCGCTCAATGGTCGAGGCGAAATCGGCTTAGCCGCCATCGCGATTACTTTGGCCGATGTTGTGGTCTTTCTCCCGATCGCTTTTGCGGGCGGAATCTCGGGCCAGTTTTTCAAACCACTAGGCATCACCTTCGCCGTCTGCGTGTTGATCTCTTTGCTCGTGAGTTTTACGATTACGCCAATGCTGGCCGCGCGATGGTATCGCAAAGGCGAAGACGTCGAGCACCCCAAAGGTTGGTTCGCTCAAGGGTTCGAAAAAGTCTTCACTCGATTTGAGCAAAGTTACCGAAGAACGTTGGAATGGGCACTCAAAAACAAGTGGTTCATTTTCAACTCCGGTTTCGTCGTTTTGTTTGGCGTTTTTATGATGATCGGCGGCACGTTTGCTCAAACGCCTCGAGCCGCAATTGAATCCGCAATCCCTTTGCTGGGGGTAGCCATGATCATCGGGCTGATCGTCTTCGCAGTGCATCTGGCGAACCGCAGATTTCGTCCACAGGTGTTCCTCTTTGCCGCCCTGTTCGGGCTCTTTCTGCCGATTTGTTCGGTGGTGGGTCAGCAATGGCGCGCCTGGAAGGGTGAAGATGTCTTTAAGTTCGTCTTTATCCCCCCGACCGATTCGGGCCAAATCGGCATCGACATCACCTTGCCTCCAGGCTCAAGCTTGGATCGAACTCGCCAAGTGGTGGATGTCGTCACACAGCGGATCCAGGATGACCCGGATATCAAGTACCTCCTCACCACCGTCGGGACGGCCAGTGCTGGTGGATTCGCGGGCACGACCCGAGGGTCGAATACCGCACGGATTTCTGTCACTCTGAACGACAAGGCTGCGCCCCTTGACCAACTCGGGATCACCGGTCATGCTGGCGAGAAACTGAGACTTCGATCCGCTGATTCCGTTGCTTCTGACCTTTTGGTGAAGGTGGGTCGCATCCCCGGGGCGGATATTAAGATCGCTCAAACCGATCAGCAGGGATTTGGGGCGGCGATTCAAATGTCGTTCATTAGCGAGGATCGCGAACTCCTCTTGCGAACCGTCGAAAAGATCAAGAATCGCCTGCGGGATGGAGCGGTGAAGGGCGTGATCAACGCCGACATTTCGTCCAAGCCGGGCCGGCCTGAGATTCGAGCGTTTCCGAAACGAGAGCTGCTCGCCGATAGTGGCGTAACCGCCGCGGACATAGCAAACTCGATGCGGATCCTTTATGAAGGAAATGACGATACAAAGTTTCGAGTGAAAGGCGAAGAGTACGGCATAAGAGTCATGATGGATCTGAAAGATCGCAACGATCCATCCGTCGTGCAAAGTCTGCCGATTACGTTTAACCAAGGTCAGCCAATCTTACTCTCCCAAGTTGCTAGCATCCAAACCGGCACTGGAATCGACAAGATTGAGCGCCGAGACCGAACCGAAGAGATCCGGGTGACTGCCGATCTGATTGGAGGCCGCGTGGCTGGCTCTGTTCAACGAGAAATCGATCAGCTGATGCTAAAGGAAAAGCTCATCCCCGAGGGCGTCCTTTACCGGGCTTTAGGCCAGGCGGACGCTCAGCAACGAGAGTCTGTTTTCCTTTTTACGGCGCTGTTTTTAGGGATTATCTTGGTCTACATGTTGTTGGCTTCGCTCTATGATAATCTGCTTTATCCGCTGATTATTCAGCTTGCCCAGCCCCAAGCAATGGTCGGTGCACTGTTAGCCTTGATGATCACGGACAAGGCGATGAATGTGGTCGCATTTATCGGCATCATCGCGCTTGTCGGATTGGTGGGGAAGAATGCGATTCTCTTGGTGGACTACACCAACACTCTTCGCGAGAGAGGGCGCCCTCGTTGGGATGCGCTCTTGGAATCGGGGCCAGCAAGATTGCGCCCGATCATGATGACAACTCTCGCCTTGGTCTTGGGGCTCTTGCCGGTCGCGCTTGCGATCGGTCGCGGCTCCGAGTTTCGCGAGACCATCGGCATCGTCATCATCGGCGGAATTCTAGTCTCGACCGTTCTCACCCTCTTGGTGATTCCGAGTTCGTACCTGATCATCGACGATCTCAGTAATTGGGTCAGCCGAAAAATTTTCCGCCGTGAGCCACGAGGGTTTGCTGGGGACCACACCCCACAAGACGGGGCCTAGGATCGCCGATGAGTGAGGCCGCTCGTGCGAGAGTCGAAAGGGCTTTTGAGGAGCTTGCCCGGCGGCCAGGGTACAGTCATCGCGCAGATCAACGGCAAGTCGCCGACTTGATCGGCGATTGTATTGAGTCGGGATCGAAAGGTGCTTTTGAGGCCCCCACCGGGCTGGGAAAGTCGCTCGCTTGTCTGATTCCCGCGCTCGCTTACGCCCTCGAGGGCAAGCGAATCGTCATCGCCACCTACACCAACGTCTTGGCCGAGCAGTATTTCTATAAAGATCTTCCCTTGGCCCTCAGTCTGTTCGAGGCGCCCTGGCCCGAGGTGGAGCTCCTCATGGGCAAGAGTCGCTATGCCTGCAAAATCGAGCTCGAAGAGGCCAAGCCGAGCCCCAAAGCCGCCACCGCCTTGCGCACGTTCTCGGCCGAAGCGAAGCTAGGAATCGAGCGCGAGTTGCGTCAAGTCGTCGGGAGCCGGGCTCGCGGGGTTCATCAGCTCTGGTCGTCAATCTCCGTTCCCGCCGTTTGCGCAGGCCGCCTTTGTCCGCTCTATGAGGATTGCTTCTACTACTCAGCTCGTCGCCGAGCGGAAAAGGCCTCGCTGGTCATTACGAATCATGCGGTGGTGCTGCAAGACGCGCTGATGCGTTCGACGACCGAGGGCGAAAAGGGGCTCCTGGGCAAGGTCGAGATGCTACTTCTCGATGAAGCTCATGACCTTCTGAGCGCAGCTGCGTCGAGCTTCGAATTCGAGCTGAGCGAGGCGAAAGTTGCCTCGGTGCGCGGCATCGCAGGAAGGATGAGCCAGGCCATCGACCTGCTGGCAGTTCGCACTCCGGACTATCCCGATTGGCACCGAGAGGAGCGCCGCTTCCAGGCGGAGATGGAGCAAGTCCAATCCCGAATTGCCGATTTGCGCAGAAAGCGAGACCAACCCGGCATCTTGTCGGTTTCGCCAGCCGACCTCCAAGAAGCGCCGGCGGTCCGGTCCTATTGGGGCGAAGAGCTCCGCGAGGACGCCTTTGCCGTGGCCGACCAAGCGGCCGATGCCCTCCAAAGTCTGCTCAAGCGCAGCGAAGACTTGTTGCAAAGTTGGGCGGGCCAAGAGACGCTTCGCCCTGAGCGGCTCCGAGAAACTCGAGAACTGGTCCGAAATTATGTGCCGTACCTGAAGGAGTTTGTCGTTCAGTGCCGGTCGATGACCGCGCCCCAAGGGGTGTCGGTCACGTCGTTTCGGAGCTTTCCCGAGCCGACCCTCCGTTCTGAGCCGATCGTTTATCACGAGTTGTTGCGCGAATTGGTGTTCGATGTGGTCCCCGCCGTCGCTCTGTCGGCGACCCTGGCGGTTGATGGCCAGTTCGACTATTTTTGCCGAGGCGCTGGTTTCGATCCGCAGTTCACCGAGATGCTTCCGACGCCCTTCGATTTTGCCCATCAAGCTGCGGTCTATCTTCCGCCGGCGGGGGCGATTCCCGACCCCACCGAAGCCCGCAAACAAGGGACGGAGGACCTCTATTTCTCGGCTCTCGCCCAACAGATCAGCTCGATTCTGATTGCGGCGGGCGGGCGGAGCCTCGTGCTTTTTCATTCTCGCCGCGAGATGAACGCCGTCTATGAGCGCTTGCAAGTTCCCGACGATCTGCCCGTCCTGGTCCAATCGGGCGCAGCCGCGGGACTGGGGGATCGGTTTCGGGAAGAAATTCGGTCCTCGCTCTTTGCCGTTCGGTCATTTTGGACCGGCTTTGATGCTCCTGGCGAGACCCTCAGCGTGGTGGTTCTCGTCCGAGTTCCGTTCGAAGTTCCGGTCGATCCGGTGCAGATCGCCCGCCATGCTTACTTCCGGTCGCAAGGGCTGGACCCCTTCCAAGAATCGACACTTCCCGCCGCCAAAATGATGATTCGGCAAGGGGTCGGTCGCCTGATCCGAAACACGACCGACAAGGGGGTGGTCGCCCTCCTCGATTCGCGCTTGTTGACGAAGCGGTACGGCGAGGAGATCCTTGACAATCTGCCGCCGGGCATGCGGACGTTTCGGGATGTCCACGACGCTCTCGGCTGGGTCGGGCTGGGTTCCGAACCCGAAGACCCATCCTCAGAATCGATCATGGCCTGACTTCAAATTAGCCAAATTGGTCAATTCTTCGTCATGGATCAATCGCGCGGGGCCCGTCGATCCGCGCAAACTAAAAATCTATGTGGACGCTCGCACTCTCAGCGGTTCTTAGTTCCCACCTCCACTCCGGCGATGCTCATCAGCACACACCCTCTTGCGGTTGTGGGGCCTTCTTGCCAGCCTACGATCATCGAGAAGGACTGATCGCCGATCAAAACGCGGATCCGGCCCCAGATTCGGCCGCCGCCCCGCTCGACCCGAGGGAAACTCGGCTGAGCAACGCTCGCCAACTGACCTTTGGCGGCCAAAACGCCGAAGCGTATTGGAACGTCGAAGGAACGCGGCTTGTCTATCAGGCTCGCTTGCCAGGCTTCCCAGACGAGCAAATCTTCGTCATGAATGCGGACGGCTCGAACAAGACCCTTGTCAGCACGGGCCTCGGACGATGCACTTGCAGCTATTTTTCACCAGATGGTGAATGGATTTACTTTAGTTCAACCCATAGCCGCGTCGAAGGCCCCCAGCCACCCATCGACATGAGCAAAGGTTATGTCTGGATGGTGAACCCAAACTTTGCCCTTTATCGCACTCGAACCGATGATCTTCGAGCAGCGGGGAATCGCCGAGATCGAACGACCGCTGAACCGGTTCTTCGGCGGCGAGGATATATCGCCGAAACAACCATCTCCCCGGATGGAAAATTCATGACGTTTACCGGAGACTTTGATGGCGATCTGGAAATCTATCGCGCTGATCTGGACGGCTCGAACCTCAAGAAGCTCACGGACGAATATGGCTATGATGGAGGTCCGTTTGTCAGTTGGGATGGCAAAAAGATTGTCTATCGACGCGACACGATCGACAATCGACAAGAGGCAGAGGATTACAAGGCGTTACTGAAGCAAGATTTGGTGCGTCCTGGCAAGCTCGAAATCTGGATCATGAATGCAGACGGCACGCAAAAACGGCAAGTGACTCGACTCGGTGCCGCCTCCTTCGCGCCCTTTTTACACCCGAATGGACGCCAAATCATCTTCAGTTCGAACGCGGGCGATCCTAATCGGCGCGACTTTGACCTTTGGCTCGTCAATGTCGATGGGACCGGCCTGAAGCAGATCACCTTCACTCCCGAGTTTGATGGCTTTCCTATGTTTTCTAAGGACGGGAAGAAGCTCGTTTGGGCCTCGAATCGCAATGGAAAAGTGCGGGGCGAAACGAACGTCTTTGTTGTCGATTGGAAGAACTAAGCCGAGCGGCTCGTTGTAAAGAGTGCGAGATCGCGTAGGAGTTGAACGTCCCCCGTGAGAGGGGCAAGATGACTGAGCGCGCGATCTCGCCATTCTTCAGCAAGTTTTCGAGATTCATCAATCCCAAAAACCGAAGGGAAAGTCAATTTCTTTCGATCTCGATCGGAGCCAGCAGCTTTCCCCAACTGTTCAGAATTTGCGGTTTCGTTTAAGAGATCGTCGGTAATTTGAAACGCCATGCCAAGAGCCTGGCCGTATTCTCGAACCGCTGACCGAAGGGTCAAAGAAGCCGCCGAGGATAGGGCCCCTAACTCACAAGCCGCTCCCAAAAGTGTCGCTGTTTTTCGATGATGTATCCGGACGAGTTCGTCCGCTCCCCAGTCTTTTCCCTCCGCCTCCAGATCTTCGACCTCGCCCGCCACAAGCCCTCGAGCGCCGCAAGCTCGGGCCAAAATTCCACAGGCCTCGCCCGACGTCGAAAGCACCTCAAACGCCAACGCAAAGAGCGCATCGCCCGCGAGAATCGCCAGCGCCTCGCCAAAGACTTTGTGGGTCGTCGGTCGCCCTCGCCGCAAATCGTCGTTGTCAAGCGCCGGCAGATCGTCGTGGATGAGCGAAAAGCAGTGGACCATCTCAACTGCACATCCCCAATCGAGTGCCAAGGAGGCCTCTTGCTCTCGTGTCGCCTGGGCGGTGGCCAGAGTCAGAATGGGGCGAATCCGCTTCCCTGGGCCCAGGCAGGCATATCGCATGGCCCGGGCTAGCTCGCGTGGCGGCTCTGAATCCGAAGGCAAGAGCGCGTCCAGCCGAGCGTCGATCTGCTGCTGATAGGTCTTCAGTCTCGGTTCGGCGAGCATCCTCGAATCGTACCCGCCCTTCGGTTGGTAAACTCCGTGCTGATGGCGACCATCCGACCCTTTCGCGGGCTGCGATACTCTGCGGCCGCAGGCGACCCGCACCAGCTTGTGGCCCCTCCGTACGACGTGATCTCACCCGAGCAAAGGGAAGCCTTGGCCGCCCAAAGCCCGCACAACGTCGTCTTTCTAACTCTGCCGGAGCAGATGCCCGACGATCGGAGTAAGTTCGTCAAGTACGCCCGTAGCGCCAGCCGACTCGAAGCTTGGCGTCGGGAGGGCATCCTGGCTCGGGACGAAGAGCCGAGCTACTATCGCTACACCCAGACCTTTGCGATGCCAGGTTCAGGCGAGACCTTTTCTCGAATGGCCCTCATTACGACGATCAAAGTCGAGCCCTATGAGAAAGGGGTTGTCTTGCCGCACGAGCAGACCTTTCCGAAGCACAAGGAAGATCGACTCCGAGTCCTGGAGGCGACCCGAGCTCACCTTGAGTGCATCTACGGCCTCTTCGAAGACGACGATCAAGCCGCCTTTCACTTGATTCAATCCGCGCCTGCCGAAGCTGTCCTCGACGTGACCGATCCCGACGGGGTTCGGCACCAAGTGGAAAGAATCTCCGATCCAGAAGTCAACTGCCAAATCGCCGGAGCCCTGCTGCCGAAAAAGGTCTGGATCGCCGACGGCCATCACCGCTACGAGACTGCGCTGGCATTTCGCGAGATGCAAGGCCCCCGAGAAGGCGACGTCGCCGAAGACTACATGATGATGGCCCTGACCAGCATCAGCGATCCCGGCCTTTCCCTCTTGCCCACACACCGAATTCTCAAGACGATGCCCCTTTCGGGCTCTGAGCTCAAAGCCAAGATGGCTGAGCATTTCGAGGTCTCGGACTGTCCGAATCGCGAAATTCCGCAACTTCTTAAGTCCCGGTCCGCAGCGGGAGCCCGGGTCTTTGGCGTGGCCCTTCCGGGCGGAGATGGATTCGTGGCTCAGGTCACCGAAGCTGCAAGCATCGCCCGGCAAATCGACGGCGAAGGGAGTGAGCGACTCAAGGAACTCGATGTCAGCATCTTGCATCGCTTCATCTTCGAAAAGCTCCTGGGTCTCACGGGTCACGACTTTTTTGGGTACACCCGGCTGGACCAAGAGGCGCTCGATGCAGTGGAAAACGGGGCCCCGGCGAGCTTTCTCATGAACCCACCCACCGTCGATGACATGCGGTGGATCGCCGTGGGCGGAGAAAAAATGCCGCAAAAGAGCACTTACTACTATCCGAAGATCATGAGTGGCCTTGTGGTCTGGTCGCTGAACGACTATGCTTAACTGAGCACATTCATGAAGATCACCTTGCTGGGGACCGGGGCGTCAGACGGAATTCCGGGATTCTTCTCCCATTCGGAAGTCTCTGAACATGCGCGGCAGCATGGCGGCAAAAACATTCGAAGTCGCGCCTCTGCCCTCATCAACGGCGAACTTCAGATTGACGTCGCCCCAGAATGCCACCATCAACTGGTTCGGTCTGGGTACCGCGCGACCGATTGGACCGGAGTCTTCTTCACCCATACCCACGACGATCACTTCGCCTACCGCGAGCTCCAATACGCCCTGATCCCTTTTGTCGACGAGCCTTTTGCCCCGTTCACGATCTATGGCAACGAGGTCGCCCTGAGCGCGATCGCCGCTGACTATCCCGACTGGCCGTTCGAAATGGTCCTGTCAAAGAGCTTCGAGCCGATCCACCATCAGCAATACACCGTCACTCCGATCAAGGCTCACCACATGCTGGAGCAAGATGCCCACAACTTCTTGATCCAAGAAGGTCCGACCACCTTGCTCTACGCGACCGACACCGGAGTCTGGGAAGACCGAACTTGGGAGTTCCTCCAAGATTTCAAAGTCGATGGGCTCATCATTGAGTCGACCGACGGGATCCACAAGACGCCCTATTACGGCCATCTCGACGCCCGTGAGACCGTTGAGGTCGTCGGGCGTTTGCGGCAACACGGGATTTTGCGGGCATCCGCTCCCATCTTCACCACCCATCACGCCGCCGCGGGCGGGCTGAACCACGACCAGCTGGTCGACTTTTTCGCACCCCATGGAATCGATGTGGGCTACGACGGACTGACCTTCGAAATCGACGGCTCAACGCCCAGCCCTGAGCCATCGTAAAGAAAGAGGATGAATCGCCGTTTTGCCATCGTCGCCGGACTCGGTCTTCTGACCGCGGGCCTCACAGGGTGTGGTCATTCGCCCGAAACCGTGAGCCAAGAACTGAATCAAGCCCAAAGTCAGGTCGAAAAAGCGAGCCAAGACCTTCAGCAAAAGGCCCAAAAGACCTTGGCCCAGTGGAACAGCGAGGCGAATCAGTACATCCAAAAGATCCAACGCGAAAGCAAGCTCGACGACCAAGCGAAAGCTTGGGTCGAGCAAACACTGGCCGATGGCCAGCAGATGGGCCGACTCGCCGCCGCCCGGGTGGCCGCCGCCGCTGGGCAAGCCGATCAACAAGCTCGCGCCTGGGCCGAGCAAGAGATTCGCCAGGCCATCGATCAAGCGGTCGGACAAGAAAAAGCCCAGCTTCAAGAGATCTTAAACGGACTTCGCGGCCCTCAGCCCTAAGGTGGCTTGACTCGGGCCTGCTCGCCGTGCCATAATTCCGTCTTGCGGCACGAACTCTGTCGAGCCGCACTCTTTTCGGAACGGACCAACCATGTACGCAATTGTGAAAACTGGCGGCAAGCAATACCGCGCCCAAGTCGACGAGCTCTTGATCGTCGAAAAAATCGACGGCGAACCCGGCACGAAGATCGAGCTCGATGAGGTCGTCATGGTCAACCAGGACGGCAGCGTCAAGCTCGGTTCCCCGTTCGTCAAAGGGGCCAAGGTTCGCGCCGAAATCGTGCGCCAAGGCAAAGGCCCCAAGATCAACGCATTCAACTACAAAGCCAAAAAGAACATCCGCAAGCGATGGGGCCACCGACAACCGGAAACCCACCTGCGCGTGCTGGAAGTGGTGGCAGGGAAGTAATTCATGGCACATAAAAAAGGTCAAGGCTCCTCGCGAAACGGTCGAGATTCCAACGCCAAGCGATTAGGCGTCAAGCGATATGGTGGCGAAGTCGTCCGGGCAGGCAATATCATCGTCCGACAACGCGGCACCCAGTTTCACCCCGGGGTGAACATCGGGATGGGCCGCGATCATACGCTGTTCGCCTTGGTCGATGGACAAGTCAAATTCGAAGGTCCCGAAGGGAAGAGACGAGTCAGCGTCTATCCCCACGAAGCCCACTAAAGCGGCATTGTCGCACCAGACTCCCTCAGTCACGGACCGCCGAGCTGAGGGAGTTTTTGCGTGTGGATTGCGCCCGCGCCGGATCAGCAGGCGATGAACGGCTTTCTTCGGCGACTCTGGAGCCGAACCCCGCCTCCGCCGCGTGGCTCCGGGCCGCTCTTTGAAGCCATTATCGCCGCTCTTGCCGAGGTCCAAGATTACGCCCGAAGTCATGGCGGCGAGATCGTTCTCGTCGAAGTCACCGATCAAAACGTTGTCAAAGTCCGATTTCAAGGAGCTTGTGCTGGATGCCCGCTCGCGGGTGTGACTTTTCGGCTCGGAATCGAAAAGGAGCTGATGAGTCGATTTCCTGAAATTCGAAAAGTCCAACTCCTTCTCTAGTGTCGCGATAAACTCCCCACCCCATGGTTGTCCAGGTTCACCACATTCGAAAGCTGTTCGGGGCCGACATTGTCCTCGACGGCGTCAGCTTGCGCCTTGACTCCCGAGAAAAAGTAGCGCTGGTGGGGCGCAACGGCGTCGGAAAATCGACACTCATCAAGATCCTCACCGGCGAACTGGAGCCGGATGGAGGAAGTCTCCAATGGGGTCGAGGGGTTCGAGTCGGATATCTTAGCCAGCATTCACAACTCAACCCCGATCACTCGGTTCTCGATTCGGCCCAAGCCGCCCATGAGGACTTGTTGCACCTGAAGTCCAGGCTGGATGAACTCGAACAGAAGCTCCTCGATCACCCGACGGACGACGACCTGGACGAATTTGCCCGGCTCCAAAGTCACTTCGCCGATCAGGGGGGATACAGCTTAGAACGAAGCGTCGAGACCGTCCTCCAGCGGATGGGATTTGAGCCCGCTGAGTGGGAGAAGCCGGTCCGAGCGCTCAGCGGAGGCGAGCGGACGCGTCTGACCTTCGCTCGGCTCTTGCTCGAAGAACCCGACCTGCTGATCCTGGACGAACCGACGAACCACCTTGACCTCGAAGCCACCGAGTGGCTCGAAAGCTGGCTCCGAGGCTATTCCGGGGCGGTCTTGCTCGTCTCGCACGACCGTATTTTCTTGGAGAACGTCGCCCAGCGGGTGGTCGAGATGCGGGATGGCCAAGTCAAGTCCTACCCGGGCACCTACTCGCAATATCTGGTGCTCCGTCAGGCTGATGAGGAGCGTCAAGCCGCCGTGGCCCGGGCTCAACAAGACCAGATCGCCAAGCTCGATGAATATGTGCGGCGGTTCATGAATAGCCAGCGGACCGCGCAGGCGCGCGGTCGGCTCAAACAGATGGAGAAGCTCCAAGCAAGCGCAGTCCAGGCTCCGAATCAAGCCAAGTCGATGGCGGCCGGCTTTGGCAAAGTCCATCGGGCGGGAGACCTGGTCCTCGAAACTCAGGGCCTCTCCATGGCTTTTGGAGCGCAGAAGCTGTTTCAAGACCTGAACTGGGTCGTCCGGTGGGGTGAAAAGTGGGGCGTTGTTGGACCCAATGGGGCGGGCAAATCGACACTGTTGAAAGTCATCTTGGGCCAACTGCCGCCGGTGAGTGGGCGAATTCGACTCGGTGCCAATGTCCAGGTCGGGGTCTTTCGCCAAGATGCCGAAGACCTCAACCTCGAACTCACCCCACTGGAGCAGGTGCTCGACCGACTCGGCGTGGATGTGGCCACCGCCCGAAACCTCTTAGGGCGATTTCTCATCACCGGCGACGATGTCTTCCGCCCGATCCGGACCCTGAGTGGCGGCGAGCGCAATAAGCTGTCGCTCGCCCTCTTGACCGCCGAGAACCCAAACGTCTTGCTGCTCGACGAGCCGACGAACCACTTAGACATGCCTTCGCGCGAGGCTCTTGCCGAAGTCCTGCGGGAGTTCGGCGGCACGCTCCTCCTCATCAGCCACGACCGGTGGTTGTTGGGCGAAGTCACCGGTCACACTCTCGACCTCCGGGTCGAAGGCTCCCAGATTTTTGCCGGCTCCTATCCCGAATACCGCGCCAGTCGAGATCGTCGCCTCGCCGCTCCGAACGCGGGCTCGGGGGCCGCCAAAGCAGGGGGGGCAGCGGGAATGCCTGCCGAAAATCGACCTCAGCTTTCGCCGCGCGAGTTGAGCAAAGAGATCACCCGGCAGGAAAAGGCGGTCGCTCAGATCGAGGGCGAAATTCACTCCACCGAGCAACAGCTCGACGACCTCGGCAAGATCATGGCCTCGCCCGAAGACGGATCGGACCTCTTAGCCCTGAGCACCCGTTATGCCGTCCTTCAGCAGCAGCTTCAGGACCAGTTGGAGGAGTGGGAGTCCTCGGCCCGAAAGCTCGAAGACCTTCGAGCCCTGCAGTCAGAAGGCAACTAAGGCCGCTGGACCAGCGACGCCCTGGCCAAAACGTCGCCTCTTTCGATCTTCTCCAAAACGCTCTGCCCAGAGACGACTTGGCCAAAAACCGTGTACTTGCCGTCCAAAAATCGAGCCGGACTCAGCAGCAAATAGAACTGACTGTCTCCCGAATTCGGGTCATTCCCGCGTGTCGCAAGGCCGACAGCCCCTTCGACATTCTGAAACCCGGAGTCTTCAAACGGGATCGTCACACCCGACCCGCCTTCGCCCATCGACGGATCGTCGAGGGGCTTCGTCCGGCTGGCAGGATCGCCGATCTGAACCAAGAATGGCCTTGGGTCCTTTTCGACCCGAAAGAACTTTTGCCCGTCATAAAACTTTTGGCGAACAAGCTCTTGAATTCGGGCCGTTGTGCGCGGAGCCTGGCGCGTGTGGAGTTTCACCATCACCGTGCCGCGTTGGGCGATCTCCAGTCGCATCCCGACCTCCCCGGCACGAAGTCCATCCGAGGTTTGTCCGATCAAGGCGAGACTCAGGGTGAGAGAAACCACCATCAGCGTATCAGACGTATTTTATCCCTTCTCGTGACGACGGACCCCTAAAAAAGGTACCGTTCTGGTCGTGATTCGCTGGCTTGGGGTGATGTGGCTCAGCTTCCTGTTGCTGGTTCCAGTCCCAGCGCAAGAGAAATCCCAGAGCTTCTTTTCGCAAATCGTCGAAGAAGCCCCGAGCTCCCGAGCGGCTCCGAGTTCAAGTTCAAAGCTCGCCAAATTTGAACCCGAGCGAGGGTGCTATCTGGGCGCTTACATCGACCTGGACCCCGACATGAAGCAGGAGTTCATCGACCAGTCGGGCAAGCGGCGGCGGTTGCCCGAGGAGTTTGAATCAAATGTCGGTCGCCCGCACGCGATCTACTTCTTTTATCTGGGTTACGGGCAACCGCTCCCGTCCGACTGGATCAGCTATCTGGACAGTCGCCAGAAGTACGTTCATATCGCCTTGGAGCCCAATGGCGGCTTGGAACAGGTCGTCGAGGATGACTACTTGCGCAACCTGGCGGTCGGCTTGAGAATGACCGGCGCGCGAATCTTCATCCGGTTTGCCAGTGAGATGAACGGGCCCTGGGTCCGCTATCACGGCGACCCCAAGCTCTATCGCGAAAAGTTCAGGCTGGTGGCCCGGGTCATGCACGAGTTGGCCCCGAACGTCGCGATGGTCTGGTGCCCTTATGCGATGCCGACAGGGCCGATTCGTGACTACTATCCCGGCGACGACGCCGTCGACTGGGTGGGCGTGAACCTCTACAACGTCACTTATTTCAATCAAGACCCTCGGACCCCCGCGCATCATGTCGAGCCCGATCACCTCTTGAGCTACGTCTATCGAACCTATTCGGCCCGCAAGCCGATCATGATCGGCGAGTACGCAACGACGCATTTTTCGGCCCTTGAAAATCGTTATGTCATCTCCTTTGCAACCGAAAACATCCAGCGGCTTTATCGTCTCTTGCCGATCCGATTTCCGCGTGTCAAGGCGATCCACTACTTCAACTCCAACAATCTCCAACTCGCGCACCGAGTGAACAACGACTACAGAGTCACGTCCGATCCCAAGGTCCTTGCCGCTTACCAATCGGCGATCTCGGGCCCGTATTTCTTATCGCAGCCCCAAAGTCCGGCGATGCCGCCATCGAACATCAAGGCCACCCCTCTGGGGGATCGATTGGAGCTCCGCACGGTGAGCCGGATTCGCGCCGACTTTTCGCCTCGACCCCAAGTGGTCGCTCGATTCTTGCTGAATGACCAGGTCATCCCGAGTCAGAGCTCGCCGACAGGCTACACGACGACCCTCTTTCCGGCTCGACTTCGATCTGGGGAACATAAACTGGTCTTTGAGGCGTTCGATCTGATGGGTCAAACGATCGAAAGGCGAATCCTGATCGTTTCTCTCCCGTAAGGGTCCCTAGGAGTCCGAACCCGGTGCGTCCGGACCGCGTACAATGGGGAAGCGGTAAAAGTCGAGTGAATTCAGGCATGGAGTGGTATTACGTCGGTCATTACGGACAGTTGGGGCCTCTGACGCTCGACCAGATTCAGGAGCTCGCCCGAGATGGGGTCATCGAGCGTGAAACCTACGTCTGGCGGACCGGCCTGACCGACTGGCAACCCGCTCACACCTTTTCCGAATTCGTCTCCGTCTGGGTCGCGGCTCCATCGGGCCCGCCGCCGATCCCATTGCACGGGGTGCCGCGCCCGGCGCCGAACCCAGGCCCTCCCCCCAGTCCGTACCCCCCGGCCCCCACCGGTGATGCGCCTTCCGCACCCACACAGGCGGGCTGGCCCCAAGCGTCGGCCCCTGGCCCGATGCCCATGTCGCTCCACCACGACTACGCCATGGACGCCGCCGTGCCCAGCAAGAAGAGTCGCATTCTCGCAGGCGTCTTGCAACTCTGCATCCCGGGAGTTGGGCGGATTTACCTCGGCCACATCGCCGAAGGGGTCATGCAGTTCCTCTTGGCGTTCTTGTGCTTTGGGCTCGGCTGGATCTGGTCGATCATCGACGGGATCATGATGCTCGTTGGCTCGGTCAAGTACGACGGATACGGGCGGAAGCTACTCGACTAAGTCGAGATTGCAGGATTTACCGCCTGGCGTGCGAAAGGTGGATTGGGCCTCGGACTTTCCGAGCCAAGGAGTCCTTGCACGTTTATGTTACGACGCTTCGCTTTTGTGGCTGTTCTGGGTTGGACAGCACTCTCTGGGGCCCAAGACCGGCCCACCATCTTGGCCAACGCCACGCTCCACTTGCCCCAAGGGGTGACCCGGACCGCCAATCTTCTCATTCACCAAGGGAAGATCATGTCGATCTCCGAACCGGGCGCGCCACTCAGCTCAGGAGCTGAGATGATCGACTTGCGGGGCCGACACCTTTACCCCGGCTTTATCGACGCCTATTCGACCTCTGGCATCAAAGTTCCCGAGCTTCCCGCCGCCACCACCCCTCCCGCGGCCCCAGCGTCGGACACCGCGTCGGCTCGAATGGACCCCGCCAACCGGCGCGGATTACGAAGCGATCTTCAAGCCGCCCAGCTCTTGTCGCTGAAGGACAACCTGACCCAATACTATCAACAAGGCCTGACCGCGGCTCACCTGAGCCCAGGAGTCGGAGCCTTTCGAGGCACCACTGCCGTCGTTTCATACCTGGATGCCGATCCTTCGACCGTGGTCCTCAAAGCCGCGCTCGGCGCCGATATTGTCTTTCGCTGGTCAGGCGGCGCATCGCAAGGTGCCGCCCCGGGGGGCTATCCAAACAGCCTCATGGGCATCATCGCTTCGATGCGTCAAACGCTCTATGATGCGCAGCGCGAAGAGAAGATTCGAACGTCGAAGCCCGACGCTCCCGCCGACGCGATGTTGCGTGGCCTGGGCGGTCTTGTTCGCCGGGAGATGCCCGCAATCATCGGCGCCGACAACGATCGAGAAATCTACCGAGCCATGCAGTTGGCGGATGAGTTTAAGTTCGGCTTGATCGTCCAAGGCGGGCGGGACGCTTACAAATGGTCCGATGTGCTCAAGGCCCAGAAGATTCCGGTGCTCCTCAACGTCTCGATGGGTACCGCCCCGAACCGGACTCCGGCCGCGGGCGACAACACCCCTGCGCCGGTATTGGAAGAGCGATATCAGACCTGGCTCGCCCGAATGACCGGAGTTCAGAAGCTCCAAGCGGACGGAGTTGAGTTCGCCTTTGCGTCCGAGGGCGATGCGCTCGGGGACTTTCTTTCGAACATTCGCATCTTGATCTCGAATGGACTGCCCGAAGCCCAAGCCGTGAACGCCTTGACTCTCGCTCCGGCCCGCATCTTGGGGGTGGCGGACCGCCTGGGTTCCATCGAACCGGGCAAGATGGCCAACCTGACCGTTCTGAGCTCGAACCTCGCCAATCCTGAATCCAAAGTGATCTCAGTCGTCGTCCAAGGGCGTTTGATCGCCGTGAACCCTGCCGGGAGCCCGTAACATGATGTTGACCTCTGCTCTTTTCTTCCTACCGCTGCTGAATCTGCAGCCGACCCCATCTGCTCTGCCCTTTGAGACCGAGGCTGACCGGAGGCCCCGAGTCGTCACCCAAGGCTCGTGCCTCATCCAGAATGCGCGGATCTTGACCGTCACCCGGGGCACCCTGGAGCGCGGCTCGATCTTGGTGCAAAACGGCAAGATCGTCGCAATCGGACCCAATGTTACGGCCCCGGCGGGCGTGAAGGTGATCCCGGCCGAAGGCCGAGTGGTGTCGCCCGGAATCGTCGACGCCCACATCCATCGGGGGGCCGATGCCACCAATGAGGGCTCCGACAGTATTACCGCTGAGTGCCGGATCTTGGATGTCTTGAACACCAGTTCGGCAAACGTCTGGGACGCAGTGGCGAGTGGGGAAACCACTGGCCTCGTGCTCCACGGCAGCGCCAACGCCATCGGCGGCCAGAGCGTTGTTGTGAAGCTTAAATACGGTCGGCGACCCAGCGAATACGTCATTCCCGATGCTCCGCGGATGATTAAGTTCGCCCTGGGCGAGAACGTGACGCGCTCCGGCTCGACGACCTCCACTCGCTGGCCCCGGACTCGAATGGGCGTCGAAGCGCTTTATCGGCGCGCCTTCGAAGACGCCCGGCAGTACATGGCAACCTGGGAAGAGTACGAGCGAAGCTCCGACCCGAACGCGATTCCACCCCGCAAGGACCTTCGACTGGAGGCTCTCGCCGACATCTTGCGAGGCAAGATCTGGGTCCAATGCCACAGCTATCGGGGCGACGAAATGCTCATGATGGCCAAGCTCAGCAAGGAGTACGGATTCAAGATCGGGGCCCTCCAACACGGGCTGGAGGGGTACAAGATCGCTCCTGAGCTCGCCAAACTCGGCGTGGGGGTTTCGATCTTTATGGACAACTGGTCCTTCAAGATCGAAGGCTACGACGGCATTCCCTATAACGCTTGGCTCTGCACCCGAGCGGGAGTGAACACTTCGATCAACACCGATGGGACCAACGGCACCACCGCCGTCATCCTGGATGCGGCCAAAACCATGCGCTTTGGGGGGCTCAGCGAAGACGAAGCGCTCGCCTTGGTGACGATTAACCCGGCCAAGCAGCTCGGCATCGATCATCGAACGGGCAGCCTGGAAGTCGGCAAAGACGCCGATCTCGTCATCTGGTCCGGCCACCCGCTCAGCGTCTACTCCAAGCCGATGATGACGATGATCGAGGGCGAAGTTTACTTTGAGCGGCGAGACGCCTTTGGCGTGGATGCCGCCAGCCCAAACAAGACCAAGCTCAGCCCGATCAAGCCCAGTGACCAAGAGCCGCTCCGCATCGAACCGAGCCGCGCCTACGCGTTCGTGGGGGCGACGCTTCACCCGGTCTCCGGCCCCGTGATTCCCAAGGGGACGATCATCCTAGAAGATGGAAAAATCACCGCGCTCGGCGCAAATGTCGCCGTCCCTCGGGGGGCTCGGGTAATCCGAGCCGATGGACTTCATATCTATCCGGGCATGATCGACGCTGGAAATTCGATTGGTCTGAACGAGGTTTCGCCCGTCGGTCAGATGGTGGACAACCGCGAGCTCGGCAACTTCCAACCCGACCTGAGAGCCCTCACCGGCCTCTGGATGCAAAGCGAGCATATCCCCGTCGCCCGAGCTGGCGGCATTACGACCCTCATGAGCAAGCCGGTCGGAGGGACTATCAGTGGCCAATCCGCGGTCGTCCATCTGAACGGCTGGACCGCCGACGACATGAGCGCAGGAGTGGAGGCCCTGTGCCTGAACTTCCCAGACATCGCCGGGGCGCCGGTGTTCGATCCGTCGCTCTCCTGCTGTGGGTTGGACGATCTGGGTTCAGAAATGGGGAGCGCCGCCGCCCCCCATGACCTTCTTGAACGAACCGACCCGGACCACAAAATCCTTCACGGGCACGACGACGACCATGACGACCACGGGGATGAGATGAACTCCCCGCAGCGAGAACGTCCGGGCGGAGCTCAGCCGCAAGAATTGACCGGCCGAGCCCGGGAGCTGGCCGAATACTTCGACCGAGCCACCCAATACATGGCGAATCGAGCCGCTCAGCCGCCCAAAGTGGATCGGGATGTCCGGCTTGAAGCGATGATCCCCTACCTGAAGGGCGAAAAGCTGGTCCTTTTGCACTGCCGAGCCGCATCGGGCATCCGCAACGCCGTCGGATTTGCCAAAAAGTATCGCCTGAAAGTCGCCTTGGTCGGGGTGCCGGACGCTTGGAAAGAAGCCAAGTTGCTGGCCGACAACAAAATTCCCGTCATCATCAACCCGGCTGGTCGCGTGACCCTCGGGGCGAATTCGACGGTGAACGACTACGACCCGTACGACACGCCGTACGTTTTGCCGACTCTGCTGGAGCGAGCCGGAGTGAAGTACGGCTTTCAAAGCAACGACAACTCGCTGGCTTGCCACCTCGGACTCCAAGTCGGACAAAGCTGCGCGTATGGCCTCACACCTCAGCAAGCGCTTCGAGCCATCACCCTGTCGACAGCCGAGATCTTGGGCATCGAGCGCCAAGTGGGGAGCCTGGATCCCGGCAAGCTCGGGAACCTGATCGTCACGACGGGCGACCTCTTTGAGCCGACGAGCACCGTGAAGGCGGTCTTCATCCAAGGCCAACCGGTCTCACTGACGAGCAAGTGGACCCGGCTTCGAGATCAGTGGGGAGCGCGCATCGTCTCCACTTCGAATCGGTAGGACCCGAAAAATCAGAAGAGCCACGTCCCGGACGGGACGTGGCTCTTCTTGTTCGAAGAAGAAACGGGCTTAGCCTTTCTTGAACTCTTTGCCGTCGATCTTGATGCCGCCGGCTTGGCCTTCTTCTGGAAGTTCCAGCGGCTTCTTGAGGTCGTCACCATTGTTCAGCGTCAGCCGGATCTCTTGTTGCTTAAAGCCCCAAACCCCAGTCAGAGTCGTGTTGGTCTTTGTATTGGTGACGATGCACGTCCCGTTCGGCATCAGCTGGAGCGTGGTGGGGCCTGGCTCACCTCCCACCAATTGAGCCTCTTCAGATCGCCAAGTTCCGATGAGCTTCGATTCATTTGCAAGCCAATCGGACATCGTCCATCCCGCGGTCGGCTTGTTCGCCTCGTTCATCGCCTTCATCTTTTCGGCGATCATCTTGTTGACCTCTTCGGTCTTCTTGCGGTTGTAAGCCGAAAGGATGTTCGAATACTCCATGTCGCTCAACCGAGCGAGAGAGGACTTCGCCCCGGCGATGCTCAGATCGAGTTTCTTGCCGTCTGCGCTCAGGGTGTAGTTCGCCAGAATTTCGGCCGGAATGACAACCGGCTCGAACGCAATGGTGTTGCCCCGGATCGACCAGTTCAGCTTGACCGTCGCCGAGACTTCGGAATTTCGCTGCTCGCCCGTCCCGTCGGCATAGAGAATAAAAATCGATTTGCCCGTCGCGCCTGGGAGCGTGGTGGCATCGCCCACCCAAATTCCGGCGAGCGAGCCTCGGCGAGCTCGATTTTGAGCTTCGATGCGGTTGCGAATTTGGGAAACGGCGGCCCGATCTCGCTTGTTAAATCGCATGACCCCATAGGTCTCTGGGTTGTACGCGGCAAAACCATTTACCCCAGCGTTCATTTCGAACTCAAAAAGAAGCGGTTTGTCTGCGATCGACAACTCCAGCCCCTTCATCGAAACCGACCATTTGCCTTCAACAAATTTGCCGGTCTCGAGGTCCTCGGCTTCCATAATGCCGCCGCCCAGAAGCGTCACGACCGTTTCGGCCGGTCGTTCTCCCGCCACCGTGGCGCGCGAACTGTACCAACTGCCGTACATCTGTTGGGTCTCCCACCAGATCTCTTCTTGCTCGGCCGCTTGGCGACCCACGACATACGAAGAGGCTTCGCGGGCCACAATTGCCGGCTCCACCTTCAGCTCGACGGCGGGCTTTGGGGCATCTGCGGCCGGAGCCTGAGTGCGAGCTCCTCCGCCATCTTGCGCCATCACCACGACAAAAGCGGCCGTCACTACGGCCACTCCGGCCGCTAATGCCAACGTGCGTCCGCGAACAAAACCGAACTCTTTGCGATCCTTGCTTTGCATGCAATCCTCAATCCAGCCTGTGAGACAAGCCCTTGGCCTACTTTACCCAACCCACTGAGCTTAAGACGCATGATCGGGGGGATCAAGGTTCAGTTGGAGAGGTCGGGTCGGAATTTTCTTGCTCGCGGCTCGGTCTCGAAGCTGGAGTTGAGGATTTCGCTCCGCTGGCCAGCCCCGAGATGCTCTGAAGGGCCTGAGTCAGCTCCATCGGCAAGGCAATGATGGTCGTGTTGCTCGATGAAGTGCCGAGCGCGTCGAGGGTCTGAAGCGTTCGGAGTTGCATCGCGCCGGGGGAGGTGTACATCGTCTCCGCGGCTTTAGCAAGGTTTTCGGCGGCGTCTCGGTCGCCTTCGGCCTTGGTGATGGTCGCGCGCTTTTCGCGTTCGGCGCTGGCTTGTCGCGCCATCACCCGCTTGAGGTCCTCAGGGAGCTCAATATCCTGAATTCGGATGCCAAGCACCTCGATGCCCCAGCCCTCAATCTCCGCCTCAACCATCTCTTCGATCTTCTCGCCGACGAGCTCTCGGTCGATCAGGATCTGGTCGAGCGTCATCGAGCCGACGATGTCGCGGAGCGCGGTCTGGGCGTACTGCTGAATCGCAAACTGGTAGTTTCGGACTTTCGTCACCGCCTCTTGCGGGTCGGTGACCTTCATAAAGATGACCCCGTCGAGGGAGACCGGGACGTTGTCTTTCGTGATCGCCTGACGGCGAGGAATGTCGAGAGTCTGAATCCGCGTATCAACCATCCGGGCCGCGTCCAGAAACGGGACCAAAATAAATGGTCCCGGACCTTTGACGGCTCGGACTTGGCCGAGCCGAAAGATCAGCGCCTTTTCCCACTGCGCCGCGATCCGGACCATCGACCCGAGTAGCCCGCCCACGATTCCACTGCCAACTAGCCCGACCACCCCCGCAAGAGCGGGGAGCTGAGATCCAAATATCGCCCAGCCGACTCCCATCGAAAGAAGAAAGATGACAAACGGGATCGGGTTCGGAATCCCCGACGACCCCACATTCGTGGTCGCCGGCGTCGGCAAATTCTCCTTCGCCGGAATCGGGATGAGTGAGTTCAGGCCCAGCATCTACCAAGGAGACGCTCGGTCCTTGCTTTCCGTTGCGCGGGGCTTCGGGGCTCCATGCCCAAAAAAGCCGGAAGTCGTCTCACAGAGAGATGGCTTCCGGCGGGGAAGTTTGCCTGTGTGATTACTCCATCGTCACGCGGATGGCGGCGATGAGGTCGTCGGTCGAGGGCAGGGCGGCGTATTCGAAGATCGGGTTGTAGCCAATATGGACGTCGCCTCGGCTGACCACTTGCGGCGGAGCCAAAAGGAGATTGAACCACTCGGGCTTGTTCACGAACTCACCGACGATGTTGTTGGCAAATCCGCACGTTCGGGTGTCTTCTTGTAAGACGACCAGGCGGCCGGTCTTTTCGACGGATCGTGCGATCGCTTCGTAATCGCAAGGGACGATCGACCGCAGGTCGATGATCTCCAGGGACGCTTCTCCGGCGAGCCTTTGGGCGGCTTCGTCAGCGAGTTCGAGCGTATTGCCCCAGGTCACAATCGTCACATCGGTGCCTTCTTGCACGAGCCGCGCTTTGCCGAACGGAATCGGCTCGACGCTTTTGACGTCTGCTCGCTTTCGGAAAATATGCTTCGGCACGAGGATAAAGTGCGGGTCGTCGCCATGAATCGCAGTCCAAAAGAGGCCTGCGGCGTCTTCGGGAGTGCTCGGGATGGCGACCTTGAGGCCCGGGAGATGAGCCAGGCCCGCCTCGTAAGCTTGGGAGTGCCAGAGCGATCCACCCGGCAGATAGGCTCCGTAGGGCGCATAAACGACGAGCGGGCACTTCCAATCTCCGTTCGAGCGCCAACGCAGGGTGCTCATGTTGCTGGCGATCTGGTTCCAGCCGGGGGCGATGAAGTCAATGAACTGAAGCTCAAAGACCGGTCGCATCCCATAGGCGGCCATTCCGACGGCAACGCCCATGATCGTCGCCTCGGCGAGTGGCGAGTTGAATACTTGCTTCGGGAATTTCTCGCTGCAACCGGCGGTGATTTTGAAAACGCCCCCTTTCGGGTCTTCGATGTCTTCGCCAAAGAAGATGACGTTCGGGTCGTTTTCCAGGGCCTTGTGGAAGGTCTTATTGATCGTGTCGACCATCGTTTGAGGCCCGGTCTCAATCGGCGGGCGAGTCGGCGCGGGGTCGTCGCCCCAGCACTGGTTCATCACATCCTCGGCCACGGGGTCCGCAGCTTGCTCAGCCCGAATGTAGTCTTCGTCCACCTGCTGAGCGATCTCGGCCTGCATGGCTTCCCAGGCCTCTTCGGTCAATTCTCCGCTGGCGATGAGCTCATCCTTCAGCAGCTTAATCGGATCGCGGAGCATCATTGCGTCGATGTCGGCTTGGTCTCGATACACGCGGTGGTCGTCTGAACTCGTGTGACTGCTCAGTCGGTCGAGGTCGCACCAAAGCACCGTGGGGCCGTCGCCTCGCCGAGCCTTCTCGGCGGCTTCGCGGAAAGCCTTCTCGACGTGATCCACTTTGCGAGCGTCCACCTTGACCATGTGCTCCTCGCTCAAGATGCCGCCAATCTGATAGGCAAAGAACTTATCGGTCGCGGTGCTAATTCCGTACTTGTTGTCTTCTATGACAAAGAGCACAGGCAATTTTTCTTGAATCGCAAAGGCGATCGCTTCGAAAAACTCACCTTGTCGACTCGCAGCGTCACCGACGCTCGCCACGCAGATCGAATCTTTGCCCTGAAGCTTCATTCCCCAGGCCGTGCCGCATGCCGGGAGGAGCGATCCTCCGGTGGGTGTGCAGACGCTAAAGACGTTGTGCTTTCGGCTGCTGTAGTGGCCGGGCATCTGGCGTCCGCCGCTGGAGCTGTCTTTCTTCGCAAAGTAAGCCAGGGCGAGGTCGTAGTTGGACATCCCACGGGCGAGCATCAGGGCTCGGCTGCGGTAATACGGGAAAAGCCAATCGTCTTCGCGCAGGCAAAGCTCAATCGCGGAAAGAGCTTCGTGGCCCATGCCGCTCACCTGGAACCAGCCCTTGCTCTGGCGGAGCAAGATGCCTTCTCGGCGGTCGCCTTCTCGGCTCAAGAACATCAGGCGCAAAAAGTCAAGTTTGGTGGCGGGCTTGGTGCTATGGGTGGTTGACATGGGGGTGTCCTTCGCTTCGTTGCGTGGTGAGCCGAAAACCGGCTTGGCGGTCCTATTATGACAGGTCCGATTCGTCCTTCGAAATGGGCCGGGTCCGGCGATTCCCCGTCGAGCTTGGCCGATCTTGCTTGGAAGGTGGGTGCGGCTGACGGTCAGGGGACATGTCACTGAGCGAAGGACCGATTTGAACTGGCAGTATAATGCGCACCCATGGGCACCAACCCGAGTTTGGCATCGCTCAGAGGTCTTGGAAAGCTGGACTTCGCCCGGGCGATCCGCCACGCGACTGTCGAATACGCGGCAATCTTTGCCGGGGACCAAATTCGGGTCGGACCCTACCGTGGGAATACCCACGGTGTGTTCGTCCCCCTCAAAGAAGAGAGTTTTGGGCTGGAAATGATTCACAATCACCCCGGTCAGACGTCTTTTTCAAAGAACGATCTTGCATGGGCTCGGGATCACCGGCAAAAATCGATCTCGATAGTTTGGGCGGAAGGACCGATGATCCGAATGTCGAACGGAGTATCTTGGCTCGACGACCGGCAAATTCATCTCCTTTACGATCAATCGAGGGATGCATTGATCCTGCAAGCATTCGAAAAGTGTCCTGCCACCGAACCCAATCGAGTGCAATGGATCGAACACTACGTCCATCAGAGACTCGCCGCTGAGATGTCCCGTCGATCAAAGTTAATGAGTTTTCCGTCAATCAAAGTGGAGGAGATCGAACTGTGAGGAGGTTGCGCAAAGTCGAGTATCTAGATGACCTCCCTTCGGAGGTGGGCGTTCTTGCGGCTGTTCATGGCGTCCGCTTGAAGTCTTCCTCGGAGGAGACGGTCGCCGCTCTAGTTCGGCAGCGAAAAGGCGACTTCTTTAAGATTGCGCCCAAGGCCTTAGCTGAATATCTGACCGAACAAGTCGTTCGGTTGATCCTGAAGTACCGAAGCGGGGACAAGAGCGCTCAGATCGAGCGGATCGAGAGGCTGATGGATCGAATCTTGGCCGGGCAGCCTCCGAGATTTCGTCTGATCAGCAGTGAAAGCAGCATCATCGAGTACGTCGCTGCCATTCAACTTCTCAAAGAGCGAGAAAGGACTGGAGGCGATCCGTCAAGAAGCGCTTCGAAGGAAAATGGCAAAGAATTCTCTTTTTCGCGAACCCAGGTCGGGGAGGCCTCACTTCCTGGTTACGATGTTGGCAGAGCCGCAACCAAGAAACCCGGATCGCCTCAGAAGGGCCCGGCACAAAAGCCGGATGGGTTCGAAAAACTCGTTAAGACTCTGATCACGAGCACGTACGATCCAGGGTCTCAACGCAAAGGCAATAGAGGAGACCAACCGAAGCGAAAACGAGTCATTCGAACCCCTGAGGTGGGTGCTCGACTGCACAAGAAATGAACGGAGGTCTCTTGAGCCCTGGCTTGCCCCGCTAGGACCAGGGATTCTTCGCTTGGAGGTGATTCTAATCGGCTATCTGGGGGAGTTGGAACAATCAGTCGCGAGCCTGGCCAGCGGAGTCGGGATTTGAACTCACGGCTTCGACTGGCAAGAAAGTCGCGAACCAGGTTCGGGGCGTACAGGGACATTTCGGCAAATGGGCTCAACGTGCTGTTCAAGCGCATTTGAGCGAGAAAGCGTTGCAGTTGGTACACGACTTTGGCTCGCGGCGGTAATCAACTCAGAAACAGAAGGTCCTTGATCAGGTCAAGATCCTGTCCGGTTCGAGCGACCCCGTGCGCAAAATGATTGAAAGGGAGTCCGATGCCATCATCCAAGTCGCTGCTGCGGCCGTCCTCAAAGTCCTTGAGCAGAATAACGCTTTGGACTGAGTAACTCCATCTCGGTCTTGCGAAAACCCCTTCGATATAGGGTACCTTCGTGTCCCTGTGCCCAGGTGGCGGAATTGGTAGACGCGCTAGTTTCAGGTACTAGTTCTCGCAAGGGAGTGAAGGTTCGAGTCCTTTCCTGGGCACCAAGTTGGTCCGGTCTTCAACGAACGGCAAACCGCTATGCGACCTCTCATCGGAATCACTGTCGCTCTCAAGCGTGACCCCTCCGATGCGCGTTATGCGGGCGAAGCCAAAGTCTTTTGGAACTACCTTGCCGCGGTCGCCGACGCCGGAGGATCGCCGATCCTGCTGACGCCACTCACCGACCTGGATTCAGTCCTTCCCGTGCTAGATGGGTGGTTGATCCCGGGCGGCCCCGACATCGACCCCAAACACTACGGCGAACCGAATCACCCGGCCAACGACCTGATCGACCCGTTGAGATTCGCGTTCGACCAGACCCTGATGGAGCGGATGCCAGAATCCCTGCCCGTGCTCGCGATCTGTTACGGATGCCAGATGCTGAACGTCGTTCGAGGAGGTTCCCTGATCCAGCACCTGCCCGACGATCCGAATCGAGCTGAGCATCGAGAAGGAACTCGTCAAGCCTACGCCATCACCCCGGGGAGTCTCCTGCATCAGATCGTCGGATCGGATCCCATCGAAGGCTTGAGCTTTCACCATCAAGGAATCGGGAGAGTCGGGGAGGGGCTCCAAATCTCGGCTCGACACGAAGACGGAACGGTCGAAGCGCTCGAAGATCCGAAACGTCCTTTTTGCCTCGGAGTCCAGTGGCACCCCGAGCGATCCTCGTCGGAGTCCGCATCTCAGCGTCTCTTTTCTGCCTTTGTTCAAGCGGCGGTCGAGTACAGTAAGGCAAAGCGATGAAGCACTTGGTGAATGGCGTCGAAACCGAACTGAAAAAGGGCACGGCCGAGGTCTCGCGCTGGCAAGATCGTTGGGTCGTTCGAACTTCGGCGGGAACGGCCACCGCCGTCGCGATTCGCCAAGGCGACAAAACCCTCATCAGCTTCCGCGGGCGCGTCTATACGGTCGAAAAGCCGGGCCTCGTCCGGTCCGGTGTGTCCGCACATTCCGGTGAGATGCACGCGCCGATGCCCGGGCAAATCGTCGATGTGCTGGTCGAGCTCGGAGCCGAAGTCGATGCTGGCCAGAAGCTCCTGGTCCTTGAAGCAATGAAGACCCAGCAACCCATGATCGCTCCTTTTGCTGGGAAGGTGATTGCCTTGCCGGTGGCGAAAGGGAACCAGGTTGTCGAGGGGGCGTTGCTCGTGCAAGTCGCTCCTCACGAAAATGCGGAATGAGGGCTGAGACCGAGCGATCCGAACCAATAAAAGGCGTCCACTGGGGGGTGAAGGTCTGGGTGATCTTTCACGCTCTGGCCATTCTTGCTTGGTCGTTGCCCCGACCTAGCTCGGAGATTGTCAGCGGCCAACAAAAGCCCATTGGCTCCGACCACATCTTGGTCTTCAACAACAAATACGTCCTGAGCTCGCCTCTCAAGTACTACATGCTCTCGACCGGATTTTGGCAGTACTGGGACATGTTCGCCCCGAATCCATCGAATTGGGATGGCTATGCCGACGCCGAAATCACCTTCCAAGACGGCTCGAAGCGCGTTTGGGAGTACCCCCGCATGGCCAAGCTCCCGATCGTTGAAAAGTACTTCAAAGAGCGGTATCGAAAGTTCTTGGAGCGCGGCATCAACCAAGCGATGTTTTGGCCAGACTTTGCCCAACGGGTGGCGCTTCTGAACTACAACGATCCCGCGAATCCGCCGGTGAGCGTCAAGCTGCGGCGGAATGAGCGAATCATCCAACCTCCCGGCAAACCTCAGCCCAAAGACTTCACTCGCAAGGTCTACTTTGATTATCAGGTCGATCAGCGTCGCCTGAAGCGGGATGCGGGGTCTTAGGGTGGGCTTCCTCCGCAAAGCCAACGAGGCCATCTTCGGCTACGGCTCGCCCACCACGCTCGGCGTTTTTCGAATCATCGTCGGGTCGTTGGCGTTCATCAACTTCCTCATGATCGCCGTCGATTTCGAAGCGTGGTTCACAGAGCGTGGATTTGTCCCGACCCGGCTGGGCGAGCAGTTCGCGAGCCGAAACGCCGATTTGCCGAAGCTCAACCTGATGTTCGGCATCCCCGACACTGGGTTTGCCATGGCGTTTTATGCTTTGGTCGTGGTTGCAGCCTTCTGCACCGCGATTGGACTCTGGACTCGCGTCGCGACGATCTTGCTCTGCGTCGGCACGATTTCGCTACACATGCGAAATCAAGCCATTCTCCACGGTGGAGACACCCTTTTGCGGGCCTGCACCTTGTATCTGGCCATCGCCCCGAGCGGTGCGGCGTGCTCTGTCGATCGGCTGATTGCGCTCTGGAAAGGCAAAGCTCCCCAGATCCCTCCGCTCGTCTCGCTCTGGCCACAGCGGCTGATTCAGTACCAAGTCGCGATCGTCTACTTCACGACGGTTTGGCATAAGTGGATCGGCAACACATGGCGAGATGGGACGGCGACCTGGTACGTCCCCCAGCTTCAGGAGTTCGAGCGGTTTCCGGTCCCGGCATGGGTGGACTCGCTTCCGATGGTCAAATTCACCACCTACGCGACCTTGATCGTCGAACTTGCCTTGGCGACCCTGGTTTTCTATAAGCCTTATCGAAAATGGGTGCTCCTTTCGGGATTGATCCTGCATGGCGTGATCGAATATCGGTTCAACATCCCCCTCTTCGCCTTCATGATGTGCTCGCTCTATATCGCATTTTATGACGGCGAAGAGGTGACGGCTTGGTTCAAACGGCTTGGCGAACGGTTTCGAAAATTCCGGCTGGTGGTTCGAACTCCCAAGGGCATGAAGCTGGCTGCCGGTCCCCGTCGTGCACTCACGGCGATCGATCCGCTCGATCTGGTGTCCATTCCCGAATCTCCAGGACTCGACCCCCATTGGAACGTCGAGACCGTGGACGATCGTCGGCTCGGCCCGGGTGCGATGGCTCGGCGAATGATCGGCGCTTGGCCCTGGGCCTGGGTGCCAGGAGTCTGGTCTCGTGTTCTTCGCCAAGGGCTCATCGCCGAAGACGCGGCTCGACCCCAACCCGCACCGGAGAAGACCCATGTCTAGACCCAAGCGACTGAAAGACGTCTGGCCATTTTCGAAGCCCAAGACCCCCGGCTTCGGGATTCATGCCGAGTTTTATCTGAGCATCTTGGCCTCGCGCGCTCGGCTCCCGAGCGTCCCGGAGGTGATCCATCCGCGTGGAGAAGGGGGAGCTATGGTGGGCTTCGGAGTCCCGCTGGCGTCGTCGGCCACCAAGAACGACCTCACTCGCCCCCTGGAGCGAGGGGTCTATGCGTTCTCCAGTAAGGACCAAAAGACCGTGCTGAAAGCTCGGGTCGTTCCCCGAGATGAAGCCGGATTCGACCCGGAGCCTTTCTTGAGGTCCCCACTGGGCCAGGCGGCGCCGCCAGAACTGGGACTCCGCATGCGGGCGACGTGGTCGCTCATCCAACTCACCTTCGAATCCCACGATCCGATGGTTTATCCGGCGCTGGACTTCATGCTCGACTTGGCTGTTCGGCTCTCGGGCCTCACCGACGGCGTCGTCGCCGATCCGATCAGTCAGCGATACCTGTTGCCAGAGCAAGTCCGTTTTCCGGCTCGGGCCACCCCGGTGGATGCCCGCGAGTGGGTCGCGCTCCACTCCGCACCCCGCGAGGGGGCGTGGACTCTCTACACCTTGGGGCTACGCAAATTTGCTCAACCGGAACTGGAGTTCACCTCCGTCCCCGAAGAGTCCGTCCAAGAAGCCGGAGCGTTCCTGTTGGGGCTTTCGCAAAGCGTCCTAGAGGGAGGCCTCTTGCGGGTTGACACTCGGGTGGGGTCCTCGAAGGCGCCGTTCCAAGTTTGTGCAGGCGGACTCGATCGACGCCTTTGGGATGGCATCCCTTGCTTTGAGCTCGTCCCCGACCGAGGGCGGTCGCTGTTCGACTGCTTCTCGGCGTGGCGTCAAGAGTCCTCGAACCTTTAGGACTGGCGACCCTCCATCGACGCGAGCATGATGGCACAGGCGATCCCGAGTCGCGGCTCCATCGCCCCGAGTTGCTTGAAATCAATGTTCAAGTGGTACGAGAACGGGTTGAAATTCTGCTTGAAGTCCATGACTTGCACCCCATTGATGAGCAGATCGTAGTTTTGTGGGATCAGGTTCGTCGCGAGTCGGCGGAGCAAGGCGAGCGCCAGGTTATCTTCGATGAGAGTCCCGATCTCTTGTTCTTGCGGTCCGCAAACGGTCCATTCATCTCGAGCGATGGATCGCCAGCCTTTGCGCTTCAGCACGCCGACCCGCTCGTTCGTCGCCGAATCGAAGACGTCGTACGCCCCCGAGAAGTCCATGACCTTGCGGGCGGCAATGCGCATCACTTCCTGAGTCTTCGACTCGTTGGTGTAAACCCGAACGTCCTCTTTGAGCTTAAATCCCTTTTGGTGGACAAAGAACTGGAGCGTTCCGCTGGAGTCATAGACAAAGAAATTACTTCCCACGAGCTTGAAAATCTGTCGCTTCAGAACGTAGTGAGGTTGCCAGTTGTGGCCCGAAGGAGTCAAGGAACTCATACTGACCAAGACGGTTCAAAGGTCCCAACCGACGCAAGGCGTGTATGATAAATCCATGTTGATCCGGGTGGTCGATGTGGTGTTGGACCCTCGCCAAGCCGGGTCCCGCGCCCTTTACACCTACTCTGCCCCGGTCGACTTGCAACCGGGTCAGATCGGCTTCGTCCCGCTCGGGGCTCGACACGCGCTTGGAGTTGCTTTTCGGATTCGCGACGTTGACCCTTTTGAGCTCGGATTCGCCCCTGCGCAGCTCCGCCCGTTCGATCGTTGGGTGCGCGACCTGATTCTGCCGCCGCCCGTGTTGTCGTTGGTCCAGTTTGTCGCCGAAACGACACTTTGCACCCTGCCTGAAGCGCTCGCCGCCGCCTTGCCTCCGGGGATCCAGGAGCGTCTTCGCGTGGTCTGGAGCGCCCTTCCGGAGGCCGAGACCCCCCACGAATTGACCGAGGCTCAGGCCCAGATCCTCGCGCGCTTGCGAGAATTGGAGAACGGCCTGGAACTGCCTTTGAAGTCGACCTTAGAGCGTCGAGAGCGTGAGGCCCTTCGCCACCTCAAGGGCAAGGGGCTTGCGAGTGACCAGATGGTCTTAACGCAGCCCGCCGAACGGCAAAAGCTCCCGAGCCGAGTTCAGCTCACTTCGGACGAGCTCCGAATCGACCGATTCCTGACCAACGAGGCCCATCGCAAGCCCGCCCAGGCCTTCGCCCTGAGCCAGCTCCAGAGCTTAGGCCGAGGCTTTCTGAACAGCCAAGACGTTGCCGCGCTAGGCGAGATCACCGAAGCCACCTTGCGAGCGCTTCTAAAGGCCGGGCTCTTGGAGCCGAGTCCCGATTGGGGCGAAACCGGCCCGGGCGCGCCTCACCCCAATCCCGACCAAGCCCAGGCGATCCAATCGATTCGGACGGCGATTGAGAGCCGCCAACCCGCGCGGTTCTTACTTCACGGCGTGACCGGCAGCGGCAAGACCGAGGTCTACTTGCAAGCCGCCGAAACCGCGCTGCGATTGGGTCGGCAGATTCTCTACTTAGTGCCGGAGATCGCGTTGACGGCTCAGGTCCTTGGCCAGCTGAGAGGACGATTTGGCGAGACCGTGTCGGTGCTTCACAGCAACCTCAGCCCTTCGGCCCGACTCGACGCCTGGACCCGAATCAAGGCCCGCGAATCCTCGGTCGTCGTCGGACCTCGCAGCGCACTCTTTGCCCCCATCGAAGATCTCGGGCTGATCATCGTGGACGAGGAGCATGAGAGTTCCTACAAGCAAGACTCGACCCCTCGATATCAGGCCCATGCCCTGGTTGAGCATATGGCCGACCAGCATCGGTGCCCGGTTGTTTTCGGATCGGCGACGCCGCGATGTGAAACGCGCTACGCCGCCGAAATCGGTCGGTATCAGACGCTTGAACTTCGTCAACGAGCCGTTCCCGAAGCTCGCTTGCCCGAGGTTCACATCGAGGACTTAAAGGAGATTTACTCCTCTGCTCAGCCGAGCCTCTTTTCAGACCGCCTGTTCCAAGCGATTCAAGAGACTCTGAGCTGTGGCAATCAAGCCATTCTTTTTCTCAACCGCCGGGCCTATGCTCCGGGTCTGACTTGCCGCGATTGCGGCAACACGGTCCAATGCCCGCACTGCGCCCTCGCCCTGAGCTTGCATCGAGCCGAGCGCGTACTGAAGTGTCACCACTGCGACTTCCAACGGCCGGTCCCGGAGGCATGTCCGACCTGCTCGGGAACCCGGATCGCCCCTTTTGGGATCGGGGTCGAAAAGGTCGAAGAGGCGGTGACCCGGACGTTCTCCGGAGCCCGCGTCGGGCGACTCGACCGGGATGTGACTCGGCGCAAGGGAGCGCTTGAAGAGACCCTGGCGAGGTTTCGTTCGGGCGAGTTGAACGTCCTTGTTGGGACCCAAATGGTGGCGAAGGGGTTTGACTTTCCGAAGGTCACCTTGGTCGGGGTCATTGCCGCTGACATCAGCCTTTCGGTGCCTGAATTCCGGGCGAGCGAGCGGACTTACCAGCTCCTGAGCCAAGTCGCGGGTCGAGCTGGTCGAGCCCAAGACCCCGGTCAAGTCGTTATTCAGACCCTCATGCCGGAAAATCCTTCGATCCGATATGCCGCCGAACACGACGATGCGGCGTTTTATGAAGCCACGCGGGAGGAGAGGCAGTTCGCGGGCTACCCCCCGTTCCGGCGATTGATCAACGTTCTTTTCACGGGCGAGGACCGGTCCTTGGTTAAGCAGGCGGCGAAAAAAGCCGCGGAAAGGGCTCGCCTCGTCTTCCCGTCGGCGGAGATTCTGGGGCCGACCGATTGCGCGATCGAAAGGCTCGCGGGCCGTTGGCGGCGTCACTTCGTCCTGAAGCTCCACCCGGACGCCGAATACCAGCAGCTCCTCGAATGCGTCGATCTCGGCTCGTCCGATCCCGTCCGCACTGTTTTGGACGTCGATCCTCAGTCGATGATGTAGCTCGTGTCCGGACTTCGAAACGCCTGAGTGGTCAACGACGCTCCGCCGGCAAAGTCTAATTCCAGGAAGGATGCGGTCGGCATCTCGGGAGTGCCCGGATCGAGTCCCCACTCCAGGAGCCCCGATTCCAGAGGTTCGGACGTCCAAAGCCGATCTGAAAACGGAGCATCCAGACCCCGGGCGCGCCAGACTCGCCCGGCAAGAGAGGGAACGCTGGTCGACGCCTTCACCCGGGTCCCCTCGCGCTCCCAGCGAATCTCGGGCCAAGGTTCGCCCCTGCACAGCGCCCGAGCGAAAGCCGCCAAGACCGGGGCGGCATCGCGACCATCCGAAATGTTGTGGCCTTGGTTCGGGACGATTCGCACGGCCTTGGACCCGGGAATCGAATCCCAGTAGCGGCCGAGGGCATCGACCGTCCAGTACGGATCGTTGGCGCCATGGACCATCAGGACCGGGCACTTCAGGTTCCCCAGCGTGGTGAACGGATCGACCAGGGCCGCTAACCGCTGTCCGGATGGGGTCTCCAGGGCCCGGGCGAGGCCCCGCGCGATGTAGGGCTCGATCATAGGGCTCGGAGTGCCCCAAGAGTCGATCTGCGCCCTTATCTGGGCACGGGCGTTCAACTGGTCAAAGACCATCGGCGCGATGCCGACGATCCGAGGATCGCCCGTGCAGCCCGCGAGCCAACTGGTCCATCCTCGCTTGCTCCCGCCGGTGATGATCCACTGGTCGACTCGACCTTGGAGCAAGTGTATCGCCGCAAAGACCGACCGCACCATCGGGCCCAAGAGCGGCCAATCGGGTTCTCCGGAGGCCAGGAACTCGACGAAGGTCTGGGCGATGAGGTCGTCTTCCCACAGGTCGCCGAGGAGCGGCTGAACCGGAATCTGAAAGAGCCCAACCACGGGCAGGCGCAGCGACTCGGCGAGAAGATCGAGCGTGTCCTGATCTACGGGGTTGACCGGTCCTCCGGTCACGTAGAGCAGCCCCGTCCGGGGAGCCAGCCCGAGTGACGACGGCTCATGCCAAGAAACGTCGTGGTCCCAAGGGCCGCCACGCCAGAACTGACTTCGCAGCTTGGCTGGACGCCCCAAAACAGGAGGCTCCGAAAGCCAAGCGGCGTCGGGAGTCGAGGTCCAGGATCGGAGCCAGTTCAAAGGAGTATCCAAGCCTGATGTCCATTGTGATCGAAGCTGGCAATTTTGCGCGAATCGAGCGAACAAAAAGGCGGGCTCGAATCCGTCTTGGCTATGGAAATGCGCGGAATCGTTCGGAAAGGTTGCAATCTGAGACAGTTCGTGCGAAAATGTCCCTGGAGTCCGGGGTCTTGCGCTTCCGGAGCAGAGTGTTGGTCATGAAGATTTTTTTGACAAAAGCATGGGTCACCCTTGCGACGTGCGCGGTCCTCTCAGGTTTGAGCTTTGCCGCCATGCCACAAGAGGCACAGATTCAAGTCGACCGAGGTGGAATCGGCAACGGCGTGACGGTGAAGTACAAGGGGCGCACGATTGCGCTGATGGAGCTTCGTGTCAACGGCCGCAGCATGGGAACTCGCGATCTCGGCGCCCGAGCCGAATCTGGTGAAGCCAATTTCACAATCGACCTGGAGACGCTGGTCGAAGGTGAAAACACGATCGAGGTCCGGCTCTTTGACAAAGACGGCAAGCTCATCGGGGCCGAGCAGATGAAGGTGATGGTGGACAAGGTCTTTGACGGCCCGGTCAAACTTGAAAATCTCCGAAACGGCCAAACGGTCCAAGGGTTTGTCGACCTGAAGCTCGGCTTCAAGCGCGACCTGGGCAACGTCTACGTCAGCTTTTTCATCAACGGCGAGTTCAAATCGCTTCGAAATACTCCGCCTTACAACTTTATGTGGGACACTCAAACTCAGCCGAACGGCTGGTATGAGCTCGAAGCTTGGGTGGTCGATGACCGCAATCAGACGATGAAGACGAACAAACTCCGGGTCTTCGTCAACAACCCAGGAGGCCGCACGAATCGCGTGACCAACCCTCCCACGCCTCCCAATTCTGCTCCGCAAACCGCTCCGACTCAGCCGGCGACCGCTCCAACAGCCCAACCGGCTTCGAAGCCCGTAAGCGCACCGGCTGTCAAGCCCCCCGCAAAGCCGGCAGTGAAGCCTGTAGTGAAGCCGGTTACGCCGACGAAGGTCCAATCGACTCCCGCTCCCCAAGTTCAGCCGAAGGCGACCACAACGCCCCCTTCGCGACCCACTCCGCGCATTCCGGCCGAAAATCGAACGATCAAGCCGGTCGTGGCTCCGGTTGCGACTCCTGCTCCGGTGAATCCGCCCGTAAATCTCGACCCGTCGGTTGCTCCGATCAGTGGCAAGGTCACGGCTCCAGTCGGCACCAAGGCCTTGGCCCCGGCCGCTGGCATCGCGACCGGACAGCGCAATTTGACTCCAACGGGTTCCCGCGTGGTGGCGCCCAAGGCTCCGCCAGTCGCTCCGAAGACCGTCGCGAATGTAGGCCCTCAAGTGAAGCCCAACCTCTCGACGCTGACCGCACCGAGCGCGACTCTGCCGCTCGTCGCCGTTCAACGAGGGACGAAGTTGCCGAACCTGGCGAACATGACGATCTTGTTGAACAACCAGATCGTGAACTTCGACGTCGCTCCGCGAGTGACCGAGGGTGTTCCTCTGACGCCGTTCCGACACCTCTTTGAGCATGCCGGAGGAAAGGTCGACTGGGAGCAGTTCGAAAAGGTCATGACCGCCAACGGTCTTGGAAAAGAGATCTGGGTCAAGATCGGGGATCGCGTGGCCCGCGTCAACGGCAAAGAGTTTACGCTCGAAATCGTCCCGTTCTTGGAGCGAGGCCGGACCATCGTCCCGCTGAGCTTTGTCAAGGATTCTCTGGACGTCGATGTTCAATTCGACCCAAACACTGGACACGTCCTCATCACGGCTAAACCGAAAAACTAAGGCGAACGTCGTCTGAATCGTTGACACCAGGAGTCGCCCACAGACTCCTGGTGTCCAATTTTTGGGGGTCAAACCCCCACGTTTTCTGCAGTTATTTGCAACGACACCAATAATTGACCTTGGATGAGGGGTCTTGGCGCGCGATGGAGTCGCTTGCTTCCCCGCCAATCGTTACGGGTGTTTGTGCCCATCGCCTTTGCGATCTTAACGGTGGCGGGGGCCGCGTGTTACCTCTCCTTTGCTCTCTTGCAGCGCCAAAGCTTTAAGGACTCTCGAACTGAGCTAAGTACCCTCGCCCAACTCCTCGCCTCTGAGATTAACTGGCAAAAGCACGAGCAACTGACCGACCCGAGCCAAATGGAATCGGACCTTTACCGGGAGCTCGACGCGACCTTAGGCCAACGCCTTCGAGCTCTGCCTGACGTTCGATTTATCTACACGCTCCGAAAAGTCGGGTCGAAGTACGTCTTCGTCCTCGATCCCACCCCAGCCGGTGACGAAGACCAAGATGGGGTCGAGGACAAGTCGTTCTTGATGGACGCATATCCGGAGATCTCATCGACCGCACGGTCAGTCTTCAGCACGGGCGAAGCGGCCACCGAGACCGAGCTGACCACGGATCGCTGGGGGACGTTTCTGAGCGCCTATGCCCCGATTCGAGACGCAGAGGGGCGAGTCCTCGCGGTTCTTGGGATTGATAAGGACCAGAGTTTGGTTCTGGCGGATCGAGCTCGGCTCCAGCGCCAGCTCTGGCTGATCTTCGGCTCTTGTGGCCTCATCGCGCTGGTCTTCGCGCTCTATTTGACTTCGCGTTTTTATCGGCAAGGTCGTACTCGGCATTTCCAGTCGGGCGCGACCGGATCGTACTTGCGCCATTCGATCATCGAAATGCTCTTGATCGGGCTGACGGCGTGTTGTATGGTCTCGGGCATTGTCTGGCACAGCGAGAACGCGCAGACGCTCCGCGAGCTGGGGGCCGCGAATCAAAAGCTCTCCCGCCTGAATCAATTGACCAATGAGATCAGGTCTCCATCCAGCCCCGATTCGACTGAAATGAGTGCGGCCCAGATCGCCGGGCGACTCAAGGAACTCGGGCTGAGCAAACTCGCGGCGATGGCGGCGTCGAGTCAGACTGAACAAAGGGGACTCGCAGAAAAGACCCGCGAGATCGTCCAAGGGCTGGAGGCCGAACGGGCCCAGCTCCGCCAATATGTTTCGACCAAATCGGCCGACGCCGCTGACCGCGGAGACACGCTCCTGGCGTTGTTCATTGTTTCCGCCGGTTGCGCCTTGGTTGCGGTCGTCATCATCCGAAAGGCTCTTCGGCAGCAGACCGAACTCGCTGACGCACTGGCCGACACCGATTTGGCCGCTTCGAAATACCAGCAGGTCGTGGAGCAACTCCCGGTGGGTCTCTTCACCTACTCCGATCACCAGTGCGACTTTACGAATGCGGAGTGGGATAGTCAGTTCATGCGCCAGGAGGACCAGTGGCGTCACATGGCCTTTCTCGCGGCGATTCATCCGGATGACCGAGACCGAGTCGTGCAATGCTTGGACACCGCCGAAAGCACCCGCACCACGTTTTCAACCCAGTTCCGGGTGCTGAGGCCAGATGGAGAAGTCCTGCACATCGAGTCGCGGGGGGCACCGGTCTTCACGAGCCAAGGCGAGTTTCAAAATCTGCTCGGCTTCACCATCGACATCACAGAGTCGGTCCATGTCCAAGAAGAGCTTGAAGAGAAGTCGGCGATCATCGAGTTGAACAACGAGCAGCTTCAGCGAGCCCTGGACGACTTGAACGTCAATTTCGAGGCGACCGTCCGGGCGTTGGTCATCGCTGTCGACGCCAAGGACCCCTACACCGCCGGCCATAGTGAACGGGTCATGCAGTACAGCGTTCGCATTGGCCACGAGCTCGGGCTCTCACTCGAAGAACTGAAAATTCTCAGTCGAGGCGCACTTATTCACGATATTGGGAAGATCGGCATTCCCGACGCGATCCTAACGAAACCCCATGGTTTAACCGATGAAGAGTTTAGGGTGATTGCGGAACATCCCACTATTGGCTACACGATGATTCAAGGCATTCCTCTCTTTGCAGAGTGTGCTGAGATTGTGAGATCGCACCACGAACGGCTGGATGGGACCGGATATCCCGACGGACTCAAAGCGGACGAAATCTCGCTTCTTGTGCGAATCGCTTCGGTGGCCGATGCGTTCGACGCGATCACGTCCACTCGTGCGTATCGTCAAGGCCGCTCCTCGGCAGAGGCGTTGGCGATCCTGCGAGAGGACGTTGAACGAGGCAAGGCCGATGGCCACGTTGTGGAAGCCCTGGCGAGAATCCTCGCCCAGACCGATTTGAAAGCACAAATCTACAAAGAGGCAGCTTAATGGAGATGCAAGAAGAACAAAGTAAGATGCGCGTCGATCGACGCCAGAACACCCGGCTCCAGATCGTGGACTACGCCTTGATCAACCTGCCGAACTTCGGCGAAGGGTTGGGGATCCCGGCTCTGATTGTCGACATCGGCCTGGGGGGATTGCAGACTCGAAGCCGAAGCCCATTGCCTCCTGACACCCGAGTCCACTTCACAGTCGGGCGGGGTGGCCGACCGTCGCTCTCGTTCCACGCGAACGTGCGTTACTGCAACCCAGTGCCCGATTCAGACCTCTTCGCCCTTGGATTCAAGTTCGAAGCGCTGAATGCGGACGAGCGGAAGGCGATTGTCGACTTTATCCACGACGCGTTTCATCGCCAAGGCGAGACTCTGCTTCGAGACCCCGATTAAGGTCCGAGACGAGGGCGGAACGAGCGACACAGACTTGCATTTGACCGGTTGGAATGTGTCACCATAGAGCCTGGCATGAGAGAGTTGGGTCAGCTTCAAAAAGAGGCGTTCGCCCAGGTTCTCATCACTCATGCCCTCTTGACCCGAATCATCGATAAGGCGCTCACGGACGAAGGGTTCGTTTCGCTGCAGGTTTACGACGTCTTATTGGCGCTCGAAGACGCTCCAGGACAACGGCTCCGCATGATCGACCTCGCCGAACGAATGGTGTTCAGTCCGAGCGGACTGACTCGCCTGATTGATCGGCTGGTCGAAGCGGGTTGGGTGGATCGAGAAGCGAACCTGAAGGATCGTCGGAGCGTGTATGCGGTCCTGACGCCGGCGGGTCTTGCCGAACGGGAGAGAACGTGGCCGCGTTATCGAGAGCTCATCCAAGAGCAGTTTGGGCAGTACCTTTCAGATCGGGCGGCCAAAGCGGTCCGCGATGGACTCGCCAAAACGACCCCTCAGGCCCGCCAAGGCGAGGGTTCTCCCGCTCGCCGGACGCCATCAGTTCAATCTCCGCCGTCGTAGTAGGGGATCGATGCCCCCGCTCACCCTCTGTTGGCTGCGCCGAGACCTCCGACTTTCCGATTCAACCGCGCTCCAAGAGGCGTCCCAAGGGCCGTTTGTGGTCGGATTTATCTTCGACCGGTGCATCCTGGACGAACTCGAAGACTTGGACGATCGCCGCGTCACCTTCATCCATCGGAGCCTCGAAGAAATCCGCCGAGGCATTGAGAGTCGAGGCGGTCAGCTTTGGGTGGGCTATGGAGACCCCGTCGAGGTCATCCCTCGCTGGGCGCAACAGGGCGGCTTGACGCGGGTCGTGGCTGCCCACGACGACGACCCGTACGCCCTCCGACGCGACGCACAGGTACAAGCTCGATTGAAGGATGCCGGCGTCGAATGGCGCTCGGTCAAAGATCACGTTCTTTTGGAGCGGCAAGAGGTCTTGACCCAGTCTGGGACTCCGCACAAGGTTTTTACGCCCTACCAAAAGGCTTGGCTGGGGCGCCTCACCGCCGCCGATCTGGCCGAACGGACTGTTCATTGGCCCCATCTTCAGGCTGCTCGAAGCCCCGATGCCCCGGATCGCAGCCTCGACTCGATGGGATTTCGTCCGGGAGCGTTGTGGCTCGAACCTGGGGAATCGGGGGGCCAACGCCGACTCGCCGATTTTTTGGCTCGAGTACCCAAGTACCACGAAGCTCGCGACCTGCCTGCCCTGGAGGCGACGAGCGGGCTGAGCGTTCACCTCCGCTTCGGCACCCTCAGTATTCGGCAGTGTGTGCGCGCGCTGGGCATCGCGACGCCCGATCAGGTCCAAGACCTGGAGCCGGGCCCGCGAAAGTGGCTCTCCGAACTCGTTTGGCGAGAGTTTTATCACAACATCCTCGCAAATTTTCCGCATGTGGTGGATGGGGCCTTTCGCCGGGAATTCGACGCATTGGAGTGGCCAGGATTGCCAGAGCATTTCGAAGCCTGGAAAGCGGGGCAGACCGGTTATCCCATCGTCGACGCCGCCATGCGCTGTCTGAATCAGACCGGTTGGATGCACAACCGATTGCGGATGGTGGCTGCGTCGTTTTTGACAAAAGACCTCTTGGTCTCATACCGACTCGGAGAGGCGTATTTCGCTCGGCAACTGCTCGATTTTGACCTCGCCCAAAACAACGGCGGCTGGCAGTGGACTGCTTCCACCGGGACCGATGCTCAGCCCACGTATCGGATCTTCAATCCGATCTTGCAGAGCCTGAAATTTGACTCGGAGGGCGCGTTTATTCGGCGATTCTGTCCGGAGCTCGCTGAACTCGACCCCGAGGCGATCCACACCCCTTGGCAGGCCCCGCCCATGACACTTCTGGCCGCAGGGGTCCGACTGGGGGAGAACTATCCATACCCGATCGTGGACCATGCCGTGCAGCGGGCCAAGGCCCTCGCTCTCCTGGGGTCGGTCTCGGCTCAGACCTAGGACTGTTCATCGGATTCTTGAATCTGCCGATAAAGTAAGTGTACAGCGAGGCTCACACTATGTTGATTTTCGGAGATGTCTTTGCAGTGGTTGCTCTGGCGGCAGGCGGATTCGCCACCGCTTGGGGCCTGTTGCTTGCGATTCGATTCCTGATGCCCAAGCGGGCCGAGGCTGCGTCTCATTCGATCCAGTCGTCGCCATTTGGGTCGATCTTCGGGGGCCTATTGGTGACTCTGGTCGTCGGGTTTTTCGCTTTGGTCGCGTCTCAGGCTCCGATGCCGTTGCTGAAGCTCATCGGCTTCGCACTCTATCTTTGCTTGATCGGATTCGGTCTCGTCGGAATCTGTGGCCTGGTGGTGCTTTTGGGAGTTCGGATTGCCGAGCATGATCCCAAGCTCTCGCCTTTTGGTGCCGCGAGCCGAGCGGCGATGCTTTTGGTCGCCTCGGCGTTGGTCCCGTTCATTGGATGGTTTTTGATCGCACCGCTCCTCTTGGTTTTGGGAGTCGGATCGGGGCTCCGGGCGTTGCGAACCCCCTCGCAGGCTTCGGACGCTGGGCTCGCTCCGCCGGTGCTCTAGGACGCAACGTACTGAGCCGAAGGAAGCCATGACGAATCCGCATCCGAGCCGCCGGACGATTCTTCAAGCTCTCGTCGCGGGGGCTGGAGTCGCGGCCCTGGGGGGATGTACGCGGGTCGTTGAGCGTATGAGTCCGCCGCTTTCGGAGGCGTGGCCCCGAGTTCCTGAGGCTGCCCCGCCGGCCGCCTATCGACTCGCGTCGCGCCTGGGCTATGGCCCGGTTGCGGGCCAGGTCGAAGAGATCGAGCGGATTGGGCAAGAGTCGTACGTTTTGCGTCAGCTCGACGCCGATTTCGAGGAGCCGACGGCTTTACAAATGCGGCTCCGCCGGCTCGACATCGAGACCTTCGGGGCCTACGATCTCCGCGATCTGCCCGAGGCCGAAATTCTGCGTCAGCTTCAACAAGCCGCGCTGTTGCGGGCGGTGTATTCGCCGAATCAGCTCAAACAGAGGATGGTTGAAGCCTGGTCCGACCATTTCAACGTTTTCGCCCGCAAAGGTTTGGCCGCTTATCGCAAGGCTGAAAGCGAGCGCACGGTGATTCGGCCCAACGCACTCGGGTCATTTCCGGCGATGCTCAAGCAGATGGCCCGGTCGACTTCGATGCTGCTCTACCTGGACAACCAGCAGAATCGGGCGGGAACGCCCAACGAAAATTTTGCCCGAGAGCTACTTGAGCTGCACACGATGGGCGTCGATGGCGGCTACACCTACGACGATATCCGCGACGTCGCTCGGTGCTTCACGGGTTGGAGCGAGGAGCGACGCTTCCTCCGGCCCAAGGGCTCTTTTCGATTCATTGCCGAGTTGCACGACGACGGCGAAAAGATGGTTTTGGGTCGCCGAATCCCCGCGGGCGGAGGCGTTCGCGATGGCGAACAGGTCCTCGACCTGCTCGCGAAGCACCCGAGTACCGCTCGCAACATCTCCCGGCGGCTGTGCCGACTCTTTTTGGGCGAGGCTCCGGACGCTTGGGTGGAGTCGATGTCGAAGACCTACCTTTCGACCCAGGGCCAGATTCGAGAAATGATCCGACCGCTGCTCCTGAGCTCGGCCGTGCTGGATTCAGCCCCGATTTTGAAGCGTCCGATGGATTTCTTGGTGAGTTCGCTTCGGGCGACGGGAGCAGAGAGCGACGCCAGTCGGCCTCTTCAAGCGCATCTCGAAGCGATGGGCCAGCCGCTTTATCAATGGCCGATGCCGGACGGCTACCCGACCGACACTTCGGCCTGGTCAGGAAGCCTGCTCGCCCGCTGGAACTTCGCGATGGAGTTTGCCCAAGGAGGGATTCAGGGGACCCAGGCCGCGTCGCCGCTGAGTGACCCCCGAGCTTGGCGGACCGCGCACCTGATCCCAGACCACCCGGCCTTTGCTGAGACTGCGAGCGAGACCGAGGCCTTGGCGCTCGCCTTGATGAGCCCGTCGTTCCAATGGAGGTGATCCGATGCAGAGACCTTGGGTGAGTTGTGATGGACATGGACAAACTCCGGGCTCAACGTCGAGTCGGCCCGACACGCATCAAGAACACCCGGGCGAGCGAGCGTCGTCGGAGGGAGACCTCGACCGAAGAACGCTGATCAGTCGATTTGCGATGGCTGCGCTGGGCGGGCTGTTGATGCCCTCGGCACTCGCTCAGGTCGCGTTTCAGCCCAATCGTCGCACCGAAAACGTGCTCGTCTTCTTGTTTTTGCGCGGCGGAGCAGATGGGCTCTCTCTGGTCACGCCCTATCGCGAGGACGAGTACTTTCGACTCCGACCGGCCACAAAGATCGTTGCTCCGCGCCCCGGTTCGGACCTCGACTTGGACGGACAGTTCGCGCTTCATCCCGGGCTGGTCGACCTGATTCCCCTTTATCGCGAGGGTGACCTCGCTCTCATTCAGGCCGTCGGGAGCCAGGACCAGACCCGGTCGCACTTCGAGGCGATGGCGACTATCGAGCAAGGCACGAGCACCGCCTCGGGTCGAGGGGCCGGGGGATGGCTCGCTCGGTACTTAAACTCCACTCGGTCGGCTGCGGATAGCCCCCTGCGAGCGGTTTCTTTTGGCGACACTTTGCCCGACTCCCTTCGAGGAAGCCCCCAAGCCACCCGGCTGAACGATCTTGATGACCTTCGACTGACCTCGGCCGGAGCGCGAGAAAAGGAGATTCGAAAAAATCTTGAGGCTTTGTACCGATCCAGCTCGGATGAGGTTGCCGTCGCCGGGCTCCAGACATTGCAAGTCTTGAACCAGATCGAGCAACTCAGGTCGGCACAGGCCCCAAGAACTTCTGAGGCTTATCCCAATTCACCCTTAGGTCGAGGACTTCGGGATACGGCCCGGCTGATCCGAGCGTCGGCTGGACTCGAAGTTGCATGCCTCGATCTGGGAGGCTGGGACACCCACGTCGTGCAGGGCACGCTCGGCGGAGCCTTTGAGGGACTCGCCCGCGATCTCGGGGCGAGCTTGGCGGCCTTTGCTCGCGACCTCGGCCCCGAGATGAAGAAAGTCACGGTCGTGGTGATGACCGAGTTCGGCCGCCGAGTGTACGAAAATTCGGGTCTGGGGACGGATCACGGCCGGGCCAGCATCGCGATCGTCTTGGGTCAGCGGGTTCAAGGGGGCCGAGTGGCTGGCGAATGGCCGACTCTTGCCGCAGAGCGGCTCGAAGAGCCCGGCGACCTGAGGGTGACGACCGACTATCGATCGATCTTGGCCGAAGTCCTGACGAAGAAATTCGGCGTCAGCGACTTGAGCCGGATCTTTCCCGACTTCACGCCCTCCCCCCTGGGGCTTTTGGCTTAGGCTAGGGACCTTCGGGGGCGTTCGCGCCGATGATTTCGATTTCCGAGACGGAGACCGATTCCGGGCTCTTCATCAAGATGCGAACATAGCGCATGGGCACCGCTCGTCCCGCAACTTTCAAGACGGTTTGCTCGTTGACCACCTGGCCCCGAGTCTGGACCGCCCAGGCTCCAAACAGCTCGCGGGCAAACGGCACCGCCTCGCGAGCCGTTTGAGACGTCCCGAACCGAACGATGTCGAACTCGTTCCAAAGCTGAGGCCGAGGAAGACTCAATCGGATTTCGGCGACGAGTCGGTCTCGCCCCAGGTCGATTTCAACCCAGGAGCCGGGACCACCTTTGAGTTCGGTCGCGGTCTTGGGATCTCCGTCCACGAGCGCGACGAGCTGGGCTGGCAATCGGTTGGCCGAGTCGGTGACGATCCGGTTGAGGCTGAGCTTTTTCGACTCGTCAGGCGCGAGCGTTCCCAGATTGAACCTGAGCTCCAGAATCGCGGCGGCGCTTGAGCCTCGGAACGACTCATCCATCGCCCGCCAAGCCGGGAGCCAAGTCCAATCCGACGTCCCGCCCGCGGTCGCTTTGACCCAGAGAAAGTCGGTCCCGACGAACGGGTTTGCGGCTCCACTGGGGAAGGAAAGGGTGCCCGATGGACTCGTTCGACCCGTCAGCGCGGGGGTCTCGCTTCGCTTGCCCTCGCGGATAGCGTAGGCCTCGATTTGGGCGTTCGGAATCGTCTGCCCCATCGCATTCACTGCTCGCACGATCACCAACCGAGGCATGGCCGCCGCCGCGTTCAGTCGGACTTGACCGACTCCTGCATTCAAGAGGCCGACATCGGTTCGCGACAGCAAGTTCGTCGCGGCGAGTGGGCTCGCGAGTAGCGAAGGAGAGAACCATCCGTCCTCCGGGAGCCCCATTCCCGGCGGCAACCCGTCGTCATCGCGAGTGTCGCCCGCCCCAGAGAGACTGGTCCTCACAGGCAAGAGCCGGCTGCTGAGCTCGGAGGACTCCGGAAGCAGGCTGGGCGCGCCCAATGCGCGGCGCAGAGCTCGATAAACCGCCGCGGTCAGCGGCTTGCCTTGGGCGATCTGACCCAATTCTTCAGCCGTCCATTCGAACTCGGCGACTGCTTGGGCCTGCTCGGCCCGAGGGGTCGGATTGAGCCGCTCCAGAACTCCTTCAGGAAAAGGACCAAACTTGCTTTGGGGGAAGGCGACCTCGTTCAGCCACTGGACTTGGGCTTGAAACCACTCCATGCCCGACTTCCAACCGCCTTTCTGCGCGGCAGCTTCGAGCTCGGCTCGGGAAGAGGTGCGAAAGCTGACGGTCTTGCCACCCATCCAGTAGGTCAGAGCCGAGCCCGGGCCGGCGGTGGTCGAGTTCAGGGGAACAACTTCAACTTGAACGGGGTGCAACCGGCGGTCTTGCTCGTCGAAGGTGAACTCTGTTTCAAGAGAATGGTCTCGACTCTGGCCTGGACTCAGTCCGGTCGCTACTCGCTCGGTTCGGGCCTCTCGGCCTCGCACCTTCCAAAGGACGTCGTAGCCCGACGACAACTCCGAGCCCGAATTCGTGAGGGTGACCTTGAAGGAGACTGGCGAGCGTTGACCGGGCCACGAGGTGGGCGTCGTCACCGACTCGGTCAACGAGCCCCATTGCAACTCAGCGGTCCTTCGAGTTTTTTGGCTCGGGTCAAGCGGCTCGGTGGTCACCACGAGCTTCGGCCGTCCTCTGAGACCATCCGAGGACGCGAAGTCGATCGGTCCGGCGAATCTGAGGGCAAGCCCGAAGTTTTGGGAAGGTCGGTCGATCCATCCTTGCACTGCTTCCTCAAACCCGGAGAGCGCAAGGCCTCCATCAGTGGATTCGAGCTTCACCTGGGGAAGTGGCCGGACGTCGCGGACTCCTTGGGCCCCGTCGTTTTCCCATCCGGTGGCGGGGCGGCCGCCGAGCCGGTCTTTCCAAGAGACCGCCCCCGGTGGAGTTGCGGGCTTGGCATTCGGGTCGGGCGCAGGGGTGCCGGGGCGGACCATCTGGAATCCGCGTCGTCCCGGGCCTTCATTCCAAGGCGCGAGGACCAGCCCCGCCGAGACCAACTCCGAACTCGAAGCAAAAACAGGGGTCAAGACGAGCTGAGCTTGGACGACTCGGCGGTCGGTCCCCACCGCTCGGTGAAGGTCGCCAAACTGAATCAAAACCGTCCGTCCGGGTCCGGCCGTCAGAATCGGGTCTCGGCCGAAATTGGCGTGCGGGGCCGAAGCGTCGAGAAAGGTGTCGCTGACCGCCCAGTAGCCGGTCTCGCCGATCCCCAAGCGGCCCCGTTCGAGTTCGAGGGTGGTGGGCGACGATCCGAAGGTGACAAAGGCGAGCCAAGCCAGCATGGTTGTAGTTTAGCTGACGCGCAAGGCCGCGTAGTGGACACGGTCTGTTCGCTTGCGGGGGCGATCGAGGGTATAGCTCTCGAAGCATTCGATCTGAGTGAATCCGGCGTCGCGCAAATTCTGGACGACTTCGTCATGCGGGTGCGCCCGTTGAACATGCACCTCTTGGAAGGCTTCGCCCCGAACCTCAAAGTTCATCGTCACCTGGATGAGGCGAGTGCCCGGATCGTAGTCGCCGCGCCATCGGTACTGAATTTTTGCCCCCCGCGCAGGGCTCTGCTGGTCAAACATCTTGGCTTCAAAGGCGTAGGCGGTGTTGAGATCAAAGATCAGGCTTCCGCCCGGCTCAAGGTGTTCGCTAAGCCGGAACAGCGCAGCCCGAAACGCGGCTGCGTCGGTGATGTAGTTCAAACTATCAAAGAAACTGAAAGCAGCCTCAAATGTGCGGCCCAAGGCTAAGGTCGAGGCGTCCGCGACTCGATATTCAATCTGCCTCCCGGCCTCGGCGGCTTTGCGCTGAGCTTCGGCGATCATCGGTTCACTCAAGTCGAACCCCCAAATGTCCAGGCCAGGACGATGGACCATCTCGGTGAGCGTTCCCGTCCCGCAGCAAGCATCCAGAAACGACTTCGGCGTGACATCTTGACGCGCCAAAAGCAGTCGATAGTAGTCGAGCCACATGGCGTAGGGGACCTTGGCCATGAGGAGGTCGTAATGAGCGGCGATGGGCCCAAAGCTCTGCATGCCAATCCTTATTGTGGCGCTTGCGTCGTAACCTTGCTGGCCTTTGAAACATCTCAAGGTCAAGAGAACCCCAACGGGTTCGAATCCTGAAGAGGTGGTTGACGATGCTTCATGTCTTGCCCATTTTGGCCGTCGTTTTTGGTCCGCCCCACGAGATGGTGGGCGCGGGTGATCTGGTCTGTCGGACTCCCGATGGAAAATTAGGACTCATCTGTCCCCTGGAGAGCACGCGGGTGAATGCGGACATCGCCGGATTCGGAGCTCGGGTGACGCTCGTCCAGACGTTTTCAAATCCGAGCCCGACTCCGATCGAGGCGATCTACACCTTTCCTTTGCCGCCCGATGCCGCAGTCGATCGAATGCGAATTCGCATCGGGGATCGCATCATCGAAGCCACGATTCGGCGACGCGAGGAGGCTCGCCAAGTTTACGAAGACGCCAAGCGGCGGGGCCAATCGGCGGCCCTTCTCGATCAAGAGCGCCCCAACATCTTCACCCAGTCCATCGCGAACCTGATGCCCGGCAAAAAAATCGAGGTTGAAATCAGCTACGTCCAACTGCTGAAGTACGATGAGGGGAGCTTCACTTTCAGCTATCCGATGGTAGTCGGACCTCGATTTGTCGCAAACGCCGAAGACCCGAACAAGATCAGTCCGCCAACCCTGCCTCCCAATGTCCGATCAGGCGCCCAGATTGAAATGACGGTGAATATCGATGCCGGGGCTCCGATGACGGGCCTGGAATCGGTGCTGCACGAGGTGGATATTCGTCGGCAAGGCCCGTCCCAAGCCCGGGTGACCCTCAAAAAGCGCGATGAAATTCCGAACCGCGACTTCATCTTGCGAATGGGGATGGCCGAAGGTGCGGTCAAAACCGCATTTCTGACTCATGCTCAGAAAGAAAAGGGTGGGTTCTTCACCCTCCTGATGTTGCCGCCCAAGGCTCCTCAGCCGAGCCAAATCAGTCCGCGAGAGATGATCTTTGTGATGGATCAAAGCGGCAGCCAATCGGGCTTTCCGATCGAAAAGTCGAAGGAGCTCAGCGAGAAGATCGTCAAAGCCTTGAGGCCTCAGGACACCTTCAATGTGATGGGATTCTCGAACGACGTTCGCTGGCTGTGGCCTTTCCCTCGGCCGGTCAATGAACCCAATATCGAGCAGGCCACCCGCTTCATTCGCGGACTCCAGGCGAACGGGGGGACCCAGCTTTACAAGGCCATCACCGCTGCGCTCGCTCCGGCCCCGGACCGAACCCGGCCGCGATATGTCGTTTTCAATACCGACGGCTTTATTGGCGATGAGGTCTCGGTGCTGAAAGCCATTCAGCGAGGGCGGGCGAACTCGCGAGTCTTCACCTTCGGGATTGGGAACGGAGTGAACACCTATCTTATCGACTCGATGTCGGCCGAAGGAAAGGGTGCGAGTGAGATCGTCACTCTTCAAGAGGCGGCGGATTCGGCGGTCGACCGGTTTTTACGAAGGATCGACGCGCCGGTCCTCACCCACATCGAGGCCGAAATTGAAGGCGAGGGCGTCTCGGACGTTCTCCCCGACCAGATTCCCGATGTCTTCAGCCACAGCCCGGTGATCTTGAAGGGCCGCTACTCGAAGTCCGGCCCCGCCCAGATCACCATCCGAGGCAAGCTCGGCGGCCAGCCTTGGTCGACGACGCTGAATGTCAACCTGCCCGCCGAGGATCGGTCCGGCAATGCGATCGCTTCGCTTTGGGCCCGCGCCAAGCTCGATGCTTTGGAGCGCCAAGGCTGGATGGCGGAGAGGGAAGGTCAGCCGGGGGCCTCGAAAGAGGCGATGACCGAGCTCGCCCTGGAGTTCGGCTTGATGAGCGCTTACACGTCGTTTGTGGCCGTCGAAGAACGAATTGTGAACGTCGGGGGCAAGCAGCGACGGGTGGCGGTCCCGGTCGAGATGACTGACGGGGTCACGCTGGGCACTCGAGATGAAGCCGGGCGGGCACCTGGTTCGCCGGGTGGGGGCGGTCGAGGAGGCAGCATGGGCGGTCTCCGCACGACCGGAGCGGCGATGCCAGCGGCAAAGAGTTTGAATCAGTCCGGAGTCTGGTCGGATGAGGCCGCACCTAAGACGCCGGCAGAAAAAGAGAAGCGCGATGCCGAAACGGTCAAAAAGAAAGTCTCCGCCGAGCTTCTGGCGAGCAAGGCCACCCGCCTGGAAGTTCAAGTCTGGGTCCAGGATCTGAGCCCAGAGACGATCAAGAAACTTGAGAAGTTAGGCTTCAAAGTCGAGGCGCGGGACGACCAGCTCAGGATCTTGTTTGGCCAAGTGGATCGGGCTCGTTTGAAGGCGCTCGCGCTGGAGGCGGTCGTCGAAAAGATCAAGCCGCTCTAGCGAGCAAAAGAGAAATCTCGGGCCCGGAGGTCACTCCGAGCCCGAGGTCCTTGGAGCGTAGCCCCTTTACTGAATCTGATTCCAGACGCTCAGGAGCGCCGCCGCCGAGGCTTCGAGCCCGGCCCGCTCGGCATCCGAGACTGCTGGCTCCAAGATCTCGCCGACGCCCTTGCGAACGACTCGGGTGGGCAACGACAAGGCGACGTCCTTCAGGCCCAGCTTGCCGCTTTGCATGGCGCTGATCGGCAAAATCGCGCCGTTATCGAGCGCCATCGCTTCGACCACGCGGGCGATCGAAACGCCGACGGCTCGTCCGGCTCCGCCTTTGAGTCGAATGACTTCAGCCCCGGACTTCTTCGTGAACTCAAAGACGCCTTGAGCGGCTTCGTCGCTATAGCCTGGCAGACTCTTGATCGAGATGCCGTTGACCGTTGCCGAAGACCAGATCGGCACCATCGAATCGCCGTGCTCGCCCAAGATCAGCGCATGAACGTCCGTGGCTCCGACCTTGAAGTGGTCGGCCAGCAATGATCGGAATCGACACGTGTCGAGGACCGTGCCGAGGCCGATGACTTGCGGCACCGGCAGGATGCCGCTGGTGGCAGCGAGTTGGGTGAGAATATCGACGGGGTTCGAGACCACGAGGATCGTCGCATCGGCTGGCAATTTGCACGTCTTGAGACTCTCCAGGATGCCTTTGAAAAGGACGACGTTACGGTTAATCAGCTCCAGTCGGCTTTCATCGGGCTTGCGCCGCAGACCCGCGGTGATCACGACGCAGTCACTGCCGTTGACGACGTCATAGTCGCCACTGGTGATGATCTGGCTCGAGGTCAGAGCCGATCCGTGGCGCAGGTCAAGCGCCTCTCCGGCGGCCATGTCGGCGTTCGCATCGACGAGAGCGATCTCTTTGACGATGCCGCCCAGTTGTAGGCAAAACGCGGCGTCCGATCCAACGCGGCCACCGCCGCCAATAATACTTACTTTCATCTCAGGGTTTGGTCTCCGTTAAGGGCAGGCCAAAGGCCGAGCCCAATCAAAGATTATGACACCGGAGACGGGGCCGAGGCTTAGTTGAGGTCCCAGAGATAGCGCCACGTGTCGTGGATCGTGCCCGCGAAGTTCGGTCGAACTTCGCAACCTCGCTCCAGTTCACCTTGGGTGAGCGAATCTGCGCTGCCGTCGACGTTGATGATATTCATCCGGCCGTTATGCCAGGGCCAAGCGCCGCCCATGAAGTTGGTTTCGACTCCTGACTCTTCGGTCCATCCTTGGTTGGCTTGGAAGAAACTAGACTCTTCGGAGATGCCTCCGCCCCAGAAGGTGTCGCTTCCAGCCTCCAGGTTCGTGTACCGGCACGGTGGAACCACCAGGTGAGACCCGCCGCCCACGGGCCGACCGTTGCTGTCCAAGTCGTGGACTGAATCGACGAAGAGGAGAGTTCGGGCGGGTCGTCCCACCATAGAGCTGTTCGCGGAGAGAACGGTAATCGAGTTCGGCGACATCACGACCGGGGCCAGGTACATCGAGTTGTAGCCCAGATTGGACCGTTTGGAAGCCTCGTAATATCGAGCATAGACATCGCCCACGACGAGATCCCGGTCAAAAGTCGCGTTCGGGTCTTTCTTTGAATAGTCGCCAGGACAAAGGAAAACTCGAAAGTCCTTGGCATAGGGCAACGTCAATTGCACCCAAGTTCGATCGGTCAAAGGCTCGCCAGCCCCAGGATGGGTGTAACTCACGATCGGGAAGGAGTCGGAGTAGTCGGTCGTGTACGCCGTCATGGCGAGATGCCCTTGTTTGAAGTTGCTCAAGCACGCAGTTTGAATCGCCGATGCCTTCACAGAGCGAAAGACCGGAAACATGATGGCGGCCAAGATCATGACGATTGCCATGACCACCACAACTTCGACCAGGGTGAACGCGCGCTTCATCTCCAGGAACCCTGTACACGGTCATTATACGACGATCTTTAAGAAATTCAACTAGAATTCTTCGAAAAAGTCTCAATTTGCCCTTGGGACTCGAACCCCAGAGCTTCATACCAACGTCGGAGCGCGGGATCGCACTGCAGAAAGAGGGGGCGTCCAGCCTCTTGGGCCTGTGCTTGGGCGGTTCGGACCATGCTGCGCCCCAGTCCCCGACCTCGCTGCTCGAGGCCAACGCAGACGTTGTAAAGGCCCATGGCTTGAGGGGTCTCCGTCAGCATCCAGCCACCGAGGAGAATCCCGTTTTGGTCTACTCGAAAGAGGCGGTGCCCAGAGCGCGCGGTGGCTTCGGCAATCCGGCGGCGCTGGTGCTCGGGCTGACGCCAGAAAAACTGCTTGGCCATGAAGCTCGCGAGTTCGAGGCGCGACGTCGGATCGATCACCTCCTCAGGCTTGAGCATCGGCCCCTGGGCCTGAGCCGATTTGAGATGGCAGATTCGGCTCGTCGAGCGAAACCCAAACTGGGCCATGGTCTGGTTGCGGACCGGGTGTTCGCCTTCGGTCAGACAGAAAATTCGAAACGACTGGTTCGGCAACTGAAACTGCACTGTGGCCTTCAAATCGACCGTCGAACTCGGATCAAGGTCGACTCCGAGCCCAATGCCGAAATTACAAAAAGGCATGTCGTGAGGCGCTCGGCACAGCCACCCGTCCCCGAGAGGCTGAAGCTCCGAGCCGGGAACCTGGCGAGCCAGCTCGGAGTAGGTCCAAACCAAATTGGCCCGGGCCTGGGCCCGGTCCTGCTCGATCAAAGAACGAGGTTCCAAAACACTCCCCAAGTGGTTTTTTTGGTAGTGACTGAAACCCCCACGCTGAGTCCGCGGGTAACTCGATAGCCGATAAAGCCCTGAGGCCCGCGCGGGGTGATCAAAGCAGATGCAAAGCCATCGCCAGCTCGGTTCGACCTCCACAGGTCGATTCCGGCCGCGATCTGAAGTCCATGGTCGCCGTTGGCTTGGATCCCGACCCGAATCGTAGGCGAAAAAAATCGTTGCGGCGCCGAGAAAGGCCTCGCCTCAAAGACGGCCTCGAAGAACTTGGCCGCACTTTGCCAGACCGCTCGCTCGACGAGGAATCCGCCAACATGCCCGGTGTCGAGCCAAAGAACTTCTGGACTTTGCAACATCGCGATGAGCGATTCGGTGGACTGCTTGGGGATGATCGTGTCAAATCGGGCTGCGATCACGTAGGTTCGACGATCTTCCCGTGGAGAAGCGTAGCGGGTCGGCTCGATTTCGGCCAGCTCTTGCCGGAGTCGATCCTCGGTGTAGCCTTGCCTCCGGAGCGTTTCACGCTGAGAGACGACTCTCGAACTGTTCCAAAGGATTTTGGCGAGATCGACCCCGGCCAACATGAACGACGCAGTCTGGAGTCGCGGGTCGATGTTAAACGCGAGCGAGGCGACGATCCCCCCGAGGCTCGTTCCTGAAATGCCGATTTTTTGGGGATCGAACTCGGGGCGAGTCTGAATCCAGTCGATCGTCCGGCGAACATCAAGCACGCTTTGGGTCATCGTCTCGACCAGTGAGCGGACGTCGGGCCGGACCGCGAGTTCTCCACTTCGGAACCCTGCCGGCGTCCTGCCCAAGTGATAAGGCAACGCCATCAGGACTGCGCCGATTCCTCGGCGGTTCAGTTCTTCGGCAAACGACTGTTCGACCCGTCCATCCGAGGCACCCCAAAAATGAAGCAAAATCACCACCGGAGCCCGGCGGAGGCGCTGGGTCGGAAAAAACGCTCGGATCGGGACCACGTTGTTTTCGTCCCATGGCGATGCCAGGGCTGACGGAAACTGCAAGTCAAAAACCTCGGCGGATTCAGTCGCCTCTCGAAACCGCGGATTTCCGAATGAGATTTCCGGCGGGGGTAGCGTCACCGCCGGTGCCTGCGCCAAAGTGACAGAGGCACCGCCACTCGTCAGGAGAAAAACTATGAACGCTCTCGCGATGTTGTGCAGTCTTGCGGTCATCACGGCCCAACCTGCTCCCAGTTTAGACAACGAATTTACAGTTGCGCTCGGAACGGCGGGTTTGAGCCCGGCAATGGCGACTTATGACAAGAATTTGCTTCGATTCTTTGAGCAGTCGCAGTTTCGGACGGCCCTCTTTTCATCGATGCACGAAAATCCTTGGCGTTCGCCGTTCTTGGTGGAGGCCTGGCGAAAGCAGATCGACCCGTTGGCGGGAAAGCCCGCCGACACCTTGAGCCTCGGGGGTCGGATGATCGGCTGGGGAATCCGGCGATCTTTGCTGGGGAACCCGATCGCGGCCTCGGTTGAGATTGCCAAAGGCCCGCAAGGTTTCCGCAAAACGATGCAGCGTATGCAAGCCGAAGGCCTCTTTCGCGGGGATTTGCCCGACGAGAGCAAGGTGCCCCAAGAAGTTCGGCAAGCTGCCGCACTGATCCTGGATGTCGCGATGGAGTCGATCCGATATCGACGAGCCGCCTTTTCGAACAGCCAACAGCTCGCCTTGGAGTTCGACCGGTTCATGAAGATGGACCCCGAGAATGATGAGCCGCTCGATGTTCGGCGGCAGATTGAATTTATGGAGTCGGTCGATCCGCTCTTTCTCTCGGCAGGTGCCTATGACTTAGGTCTTGCCGTTCAAGAGGCCAGCGTCTTGATCCAGGCCGTCTCGCCAGAAACAAAGTTTGACCTTCGGTTCGAAACCGCCTGGGGTTGGGTCGTTCTGACCGGGGGAAGCAACTCCGAGCATGTCGACCGACAGACCTTGCTCATCCTCGATACGGGCGGGAGCGACACCTACCTGAACCTGCCCAACAACCGAGCGGTGAACAACTGGTGCAGCGTGGTGATCGACACGGTCGGCGACGATCGGTATCTGTCGAGCAAGGCTCTCGCTCAGCAAACAGTCGATCAGTCGCCCCAACGCTCGGCGGAGCGATTCTTGCCGGGCCCTGCGTCCGCACTTTTTGGCTATGCCTTTTTGACCGACTTGGCTGGGAACGACCTGTATCGGTCTCTCCGGCCCGGTCTGGCTTCGGCGACGATGGGCATGGCGATCCTTTTCGACCGGGAAGGAGATGACACATACGATGCCTACACCAACTCCCAGGCGTATGCGATGTTCGGTGTCGCCGTGCTCGAAGACGGGGCGGGCAAGGACCGATACGAGGGATTTAATCAAGTTCAAGGCGTCGGACAGACATCGGGTTGCGGGATTCTGCTCGACCGAAGCGGGAACGATAGCTACCTGGCCAATAATGTCGTCCTCGATTTTCCTTCGCCCCAATCCAAAGACCACAACGTCAGCATGGCCCAAGGGGCCGGCAACGGTCGACGCGCGGACTACCTGGATGGACATTCCCTCAGTGGGGGGATTGGACTCTTGATGGACCAAAGCGGCGATGACCAGTACAGTTGCGGCGTCTTTGGCCAAGGCGTGGGGTATTGGGAGGGCGTCGGGTTGTTGCTCGACTCGGCGGGATCAGATCGATACCTCGGGCAGTGGTACGTCCAGGGGGCCTCCGCGCACTTCGCCGTCGGATATCTGGAGGACCAGGACGGAAACGACGCTTATGCGGGGCGGATGAACATGGCCCAAGGGGCCGGCCACGACTTTGGCACAGGGATGCTGCTGGACCGGCAAGGCGACGATCAGTACGAGGCTCCCAACCTGAGCCTGGGGGCCGGAAACAGCAACGGGATCGGGGTCTTCGTGGACTTCCTGGGGAACGACCGATATGACGGCTCCGGTCTGACCTTGGGCCAGGCAGCCGAAGCGCTGAAAGGCTCGCTTCGAGAACGCGGCCTCGCCCTGGGGGTGTTTATGGACCTGGGCGGCAGCGATACCTATCCCGCCGCCACCTCGTGGGCGAAGAACGGAAATCGTCAGGCGAATTGGAAAGACCGAGGCCCAACCGCCACCGAAAGCCAACTGGGAGTTTTCTGGGACCGGTAGAATGACGGGGCTCGCCCCCTGCTGGGATTGGCCGCCATGTTTCCTCTCCGCGACGACCTGAATATCACGCAAAAGCCGGTGGTGACTTACACCATCATGGCGCTTTGTGGTTTGGTCTTCTTGTGGGATCGAAACTGGTCGATCTTTGGCGAGAGCTTGGTCTTCAGTGACCTTGCCTGCCGCCCCAAAAATGTGATCGATGCGCTCCAAGGCCGAGGCAGTTGGTACGAACTCAGCAAGATGTTTACGTGCCTCTTTTTGCACGCGAATTGGGCGCACGTCCTGAGTAATTTGATCTTCTTGTGGGCGTTCGGTCCGTCGGTTGAAAATGCTCTCGGCGGTCCTCGGTTTGCCGTGTTCTATCTTTTTTGGGGTCTCTTCGCCACCGCCACCCATATCTTCGTGATGTCGAGTTCTTCGGCGGCCTTGCTCGGCGCATCCGGTGCCATTGGTGGGGTTTTGGGTTGCTATTTCCTGCTGTTTCCGGGTGCCCGGATCAAGTTCATCATTCCGCCGCTCTTCTTTTGGCCATTCGTGGTCGCCGCGTGGGTCTTGCTGGGGATGTGGTTTTTATTCCAGATTTTCTTTCAGCAACAGGGCGTGGCGAACTGGGCCCACGCGGGGGGCTTTTTGGCCGGAATGCTCACAGTGATGATTCTGGGCGGTCGAGCCCGCGTGTTGGAGAAGCGGCCCATGACCGTGGATCCAGAGTTCGAGGAGGATTGATCGAATGACAAATTTGCCCAAACCACCCCTCTGGGTTTGGCTCGCCGTGCTCCTGACGGCGCTCGCTTCGCTTGGCTCTCTCAGCTTCCGCTATCGAGTCGAGCAGAAGAACAAAGCGGTCGGAATCGCGGTCGAGGTCGCGGCCGTCAAGGAGGCGGGGAAGTCGGCACTGATCTGGCTTTCTGAGGCGATGCTTCAGGTTCGACAGTCGGGGGCGACGGCGGTAGTGCTCACCGAGGAGACGATCCAAGACCTCGTTCAGCAGGGTGCGCTCTCGCTTCGAATTTCAGGAGCCGAGGCCAACCAATATGCTCTCGACATCTCGACGCTCAAGCGGGTTCAGGCCGGACTCAAAGCTCGCTATGGCGACCGCAATCTGAAGCCGTTTGTCGAGTGGTTCTGGGTGAGCGAATCGGAAGCCAAAATCGTCTTTCGAGGCGATCCCGAAACGATTCTCGAAACGCCTGTGGGTCTGAATCCTCAAGACGCCCAAATTGCCCGAGATACCGGATTGCAGATCGTCGCTCGGCATAGCTTCCAGCCCGGGATGTCCGAAGACCAGATCGATCAGACTCTCAGCGCCTCGCAAGCACTGGGCACGCGATGGATTCTGCCGATGGGGGATGTCGCTTTGGGTGCGGGTATCCAGCGGCGTGCGGTGGTCCGGGAGATGCAGCGCCTTGGCTTAGGCTATTTAACACCCGAATTTGCCAAGATCGCCGGCGACGCCGCCCTGGCCCAAGAGCTCCAACCCAACGTCGTGCGGCTACATGCGATCCAGTCGGCCGAAACCGTGCGGATGACGAAGAGCGAGTACGTCGACCGTTATGGGCTTGCCTTTCGAGAGCGCAACATGCGCTTTCTACTGGTGAGACCCTTAGAGGCCGTGTTCGAAAATCCACTCTTTGACTCCGTCCGGGCGGTGAAAGCTGAGATTGAACGAGAAGGCGGGGTGGTCCGAGACCCGCGCCCGTTTGAAGACCCCAAGATCCCGACATGGGTTCGAATCTTGATCGGGGTGGGGGCAGCCGTGGTCTTTTTCTGGACGGCCGCCACGTTCTTGGGCTCGCTCGGGGCACCCTCTTGGATGAGCAACATCGCGATCGGAATCGGTCTCCCGCTCTGCGTGCTGGCGGGATCCGACACGGTCAAGCTTTTTTCGGCGATGCTGATCGGGGTGACTTTCCCCGTGTTTGCGTATGTCGCGCTCTTGTCGCGAACGGTGGTTCGGCCGGGTCTGGACTTTGTCCTGACCTCGCTGACGAGCGTCACCGGGGGCCTCGCCATCGCGGGAACTCTCAGCAATCTTTCGACCATGATCAAGACCGAACAGGTGATGGGCGTGAAGCTCATCCACTTTTTGCCGGTCCTGGTCGTTGCGGTCTTGATCCTCTCGCGCCAGGTCCGACTGAAAGATTGGATGCGAACGCCGATTCGCTGGGGGACGGCGTTGGTGGCCCTCATCGGGTTGGCGGCGCTCTTTCTGATGTTGGCGCGAACGGGCAACGACAGCCCGGCGGCGGTGAGTAGCTGGGAACTGAAATTCCGGAGCCTGCTCGACACGTTCATGTACGCGCGGCCCCGGACCAAGGAGTTTCTGATCGGTCACCCCTTGATGGTCCTCGGCTTATGTTGGCTGGCCCGCCTGCAGCGGAAAGGGGGCGGGCAAGAATCGGCGCACGGCTGGGCCCTCGCACTGCTCGCAGCGGGCGCGATCGGCCAAACGTCGATGGTCAACACCCTTTGCCACCTTCATACCCCGATCGATATCAGCTTGGCGAGAATCGGGATCGGGTGGGTGCTCGGCGGTATACTCGGCCTCGTTGGCTGGGGGGCTTTTCAGGCTTTGATATTACGAACATCGCGTGGACATGGGGGCGGCTAGCCATGCCAAAACTTCTTCTGACGGGGTACCTCGGGTGCGGCAACCTCGGCGATGACGCGATTTTGGCGGGGATGCTGAACGGCCTGGCCGGAAAGGGATTCGAGGTCTCCGTGATGAGCGGAGCCCCCGAAGAAACGTTCCGGAACTACGGCATCTCTTCGGTCCCCCGGATGGAGATGAGCGCGGTCAAATCGGCGATGGAGTCGCACGACGCCCTGGTCTTTATTGGCGGAAGCATTTTCCAAGACGCGAGCAGCGTCCGGAGCGTCGCTTATTACCAAAACCTCGTCAGCCTGGCGGCCAAAGCTGGCAAGAAGGTGATCTTCTTGGGCCAAGGCGTGGGTCCTTTGACGTCGTTCTTTGGAAAGAAACTCGCGGCAAAAGCGTTCAACGCATCTCATCTGGTCACGGTCCGAGACCAAGCCTCGATGAGCACTTTGCGCGACATCGGCTACAAAGGGGCCCCGCGGATGGCGGGAGATGGCGCGTTCTTGCTCGAAAAGCCCGAACATCGAGAGAATGAAGGCTCGTTTCAAGTCGGCAACATGAAGTCGGTCGGCATTTCGGTTCGTCCGATCCCGGCGGCGAAAGGGACCAACATTGTCCAGATCTTTGGCGACCTCTGCAAAATGCTCTATCAGAAGGGTTATATGCCGGTCTTGATCGAAATGGATCGGGTGCACGATGGACCGGTGATCACTGAGATCGAAAAGACCCAAGGTGGCAAGGTGCCCAGCATCCGCAAGATCGCCACGCCGATGGAGATGCAGCGTCGAATGATGCGGATGGACGGCCTCATCGGCATGCGGCTTCACAGTGGAATCCTTGCTGTAACGGTCGATATGGTGCCGTATATGATTAACTATGATCCCAAGGTCTTGGCGTTTGCGAACGCGTTTGGTTTGCCTTCGCCGCCGGGTCTCCAAGGGTTGACCGCGGGCCGTATCTTAGATGGGTTTTTCGCCCTCCAGGAGCAGCGGGAAACGCTTCTCCAGACCGTGAAGGCAAAGCGAGAAGAAGCGAAAAGACTCGCGATGGTAAACGTCGATACTCTCGTCGAATGCTTTCGCGGCTAAATTTTGTTCACCGAGCAGGAGCTGCAGTCCTTGTGGCCTGTGGTTCTACGATCGGATGGGGCCAGGCCCAAATCCGAATCCCCAAGTGGGTCCAAGACCAAATTGTCAACCGGATTGAGCTCACGGGCTATCGGCGGTTGGGATTTCACGCGCACTCCATTTCTGGGGACCGGAACTCCTACGACTCTTTGACGAATTCTGGCCAAGGGCTCCGCAATTTCACCGATCAGGGTGTGATCGGGGTGACTGGCCGCAAGGTCTTGAACGTCCTCGACTTCGACTTCACGATCTTGGATAGCCGGTTCACCGATCCTCAAGGCCAAAAATTCACCATTGACACGACGTTCAAGGGGCTCCGGGCTCAGATCGGCGATATTCAAGGCTCCATCGGCGGGGGACTGACCAGCCTCAACAAGACGGTCCGGGGGGCTCAAGTTCAATTTCGGTCGGGCCGATGGTCTAGTAAGGCGCTTTATTCCGCCGCGAGGGGGAGTGCCCGGTCCGTGACCCTGCAAGGGAATAACACCGCCGGCCCGTACTATTTGCAGAACAGCCAGATTGTCCAAGGGAGCGAGCAAGTGCGGCTCGATGATCAACCCCTTCAGATTCAGCGGGACTACACGATCAATTACGAACTCGGCTCCATCACGCTGGTGAATCGGATCGTCCCCCCCACTAGCTCGCTGGTCGTGACCTTTGAGGCGCTGGGGTTCAACGCCGACGCCGCCACCGTGGGTGGGCTGGAGTTCGCGTACGACATGGGGCGATGGGGATCGATCGGGGTGGCCGGAGTTCGACAGTCGAGCGCGAGCGGGACTCGATTGAACCAGGTGGTCGAGAAATTTCAGGGCTTTGGCGCCCCGTCCACCCCGTATTTCCTTCAGTTCGAGCCGCTTCTGACTCGGCCAATTTTGGTGCGAGTGAACGGCATTGACCAAGCCCCGGGGATCGATTATCGGTTCGACACCCAAAACCCGAGCATCTTCTACTTCCAGCGGTTCATGCCGGCGAGCTCGAACATCGACGTCTTTTACACTCCCAAACCTCGCGGCACCGCCAATGGCGATCGAGAGTCCTGGGGGCTCAGCTATCGCCTCCCCCTGGGAAAAAACAAAAATGGCGAGCTATCGGTCGCCCAATCGACGGGCCGTCTGAAGAGCGATGTGAGCCCATTGAGCGGCACCGCTCGGTCGGCGGGTCTGCGCTACGAAACGGGTGGATGGCGATTCACCGGCGTCCTGCGTGATATTCCCCAAGGGTATGTCACGGTCGAAAGCCGCGGATTTTCGCGCAATGAGAAAGCCACGGAATGGACTCTGGCCAGGAATCTTGTGAAGGGCCTGGAGTTCGAGTTCGGCCATACCAACAGCGCGATTCGGTCACGAAGCACCTCCTCAAACGGGTCCGCCGCATTTACGGGGTCCCGGTTTGCCAGTGCTCGGCTGGGCGCTCGCTACCGGCCCACCACGGGAGGACCTTGGACTCTGGAGGCCCGACAAACCAAGTCCCGCTCGGGGACGCGAAACTCCACCTTGGAGGTCGTGACCCTGGGGACGACTCAAGCCTGGTCTCGATTTCGACTTGGGGTCGATGTCTCTTCGCAAAGTGGGACCGGGCGCTCGCCAGAAGGGGAGTCCGGCCGAGTCACTTTGCAGTCCGTTGACCTGAGGACGGGGTACACCCCAAGTTCGGACCTGACGTTCCGGGGGACGGCCAGCCTCAGCCGGATTCAAGCGGGCGGCGTGAGCGGAATCGGGACCGATGCCAGCGTCAATGCGACCTATCGTCCGGGAGCCGCTTGGCAGTTCGGCGCGGACTATGCGTTGAGTGACTCGGGCAAGCTTTCGAGCCTCGGGTTTTTTGATGGTGGGTTCGGATTGGGCTATGAAGGCAGCGGCTTCAACTCGGGAATCCCGAGTGGCACTCCGGTCGGAGCTTCGAACAGCCGACTGCTTCGATTTTCGGCGAGCTATCAGGATCCGAATGGATTGGCGGTGACGGGAAGCGCCCAGTCGAACCGCTCGACCGGGTCGGTGACGGCCAACGCGGAGACCGTGAGTTACAGTCTCGCGGCGTCGAGCCCGCTCGGGCGTTCGCATCAGGTGGCGATGAGCCTGGACTCCAGTCGGACGCAGTATGAAGACTCGCTCAACCGGCTCTCCAGCACGACCTTCAACCTCTTTTTTGAAGGGAGTCCGAGTTCGCGGCTTTCTTGGCGAGCCGGGGCGAGCTTCTTGATTTCAGGGGGCAACGAGGACTTTGGCCAAGATTCAACGGCGTTCGAATCGCTCTTGGTCTACCGACTGGGCCGACGCCAGTCGTTGAGCTTCTTTGCGAACTGGGGCAGCACCCGGGGATACTTGCCTCAGGACGACTTGGACGCGACTTTGACTTACAGCTATCAGGTCTGGGGAAATCTGGCATTGAACGCGAGTTATCGCTTTCGGAATCTACAAAATCGCGACCCGCTCATCCAGTCCGGAGCCTATCGAGCCAGCGGGTTTGATCTCACTTTGAACTTCCAGTTTGGTCGTTAGGCCAGATGGCGCTCCACCCAAGGCCTTGAATTGGACCTGGTCCATCCGGTAGACTTTGAGTTTCGGGCGGAGACTCCGCTCAGAACTACAACTTAGCCACGGACGAAGCGGGGCCTTGCGCGCCGAACCGATCCGATACGGCGGGAGAAAGAATGGCCAAACAGTGTCATAAAATTAAGCAGGAGCGGCTTGCTGCCGCTTGGGAAGAGATTCGTCGAGAGGAAGCTCGGATAAAGGAGCTTCCGAAAGAGGCTCGGGAAGAGGCTCTCGCGGCCTTGAAAGCTAAGCGAATCAAGAATCGCCTTTACAAGTCGCGATATTACAATCGATGTTCGGTGACGGGCCGCGCTCGCGGTTACTTCCGTTACTTTGGCGTTTGCCGTCAGGTGCTCCGCGAGATGGCTCACAAAGGTGAGCTCCCGGGCGTGACGAAGTCGAGCTGGTAGGAGGATCGAGATGCATAGTGATCCTATTGCCGACCTTTTGACTCGTCTGCGAAACGGCAGCCGCGCCCATCTGGCTTCAGTGGACATTCCTCTGAGCAAAATCAAGTTGGAGATCGTGAAGATCCTGGAATCCGAAGGGTTCGTCAAGGGCCACGAGATCACCAACGAATCGAAGTTTCCCACGCTTCGTGTTCACATGTCGTACGACGCCAAGCGGCGGCCGATCTTGCACAAGATTCGCCGCGTCAGCAAGCCGGGTCTTCGGGTCTATCGCGGTTCCGACGAGCTGCGGCCCATTCGAAGCGGTCTGACGACGTTGATCCTGAGCACGAGCCGTGGAGTGATGACCGACCGAGAGGCCCGCAAGAAGAAGATCGGCGGCGAAGTCCTCTGCGAGGTCTATTAAGGAGGCACGCCATGTCAAGAATTGGAAGACTCCCGATTACAGTTCCCGGCGGCGTGACGGTGACCATTGAGCCCGGCAACCGCGTGGTGGTGAAGGGCCCGAAGGGCGAACTGAGCGAGCAGCTGGCCCCGGAATTGACCGTCACGCAAGAAGACGGAACGGTCTCCGTGGACCGACCGAACAACCAGTACCGCCTGCGCAGCCAACACGGGCTCGCCCGAACCTTGATCCACAACATGATCGAGGGCGTCACCAAAGGGCACTCCAAGACTCTGGAGATCATCGGTGTGGGTTATCGTGTTCAAGCCGAAGGCCAAGGCCTTTTGTTGAACATGGGTTATTCCCATCCGGTCCGAGTCGCGGGTTCGCCCGGAATCGAGTTTCAGATCACGGCCGATGAAAAGAGCCGGACCCAGCGAGTGATCGTCAGTGGCATCAACAAGGCTCTGGTGGGCCAAGTCGCGGCCGACATTCGCAAGGTTCGCAAGCCAGATCCCTATAAGGGGAAGGGCATTCGATATGCGGGCGAGGTCATCAAGCTGAAGGCGGGTAAGCGAGCCGCCAGCAAGAAGTAAGGAAGGACGAAGAAAATGGCAAAGAAAACCAAACAATCGCTTCGCCTGGCCCGGCATGCTCGCGTCCGCAAACGTGTGACCGGCACTGCCGAGCGTCCACGGCTGGCTGTTTATCGCAGCCTGAAGCACATTTCGGCCCAGATCATCGACGATGCGACGGGAACGACCGTCGCTGCCGCCAGCAGCCTCGAAAAAGAGATCAAAGCGGCTGGAAACGTCGCGGGCGCCAAACTGATCGGCCAAGAGTTGGCCAAGCGAGCCAAGGCCAAAGGCATCCAGTCGGTGGTTTTTGATCGCGGAGGATTCCGCTATCATGGCCGCGTGGCGGAGCTTGCCGCGGGGGCCCGAGAGGGAGGCCTGGAGTTTTAACATGAGAATGCAATCTCGAATGACGGGTCGCCGCGATACTCGGGGACAACAGCAAGAAGGGCCCCAACTCGACGTGCGCGTCGTCCGCTCGAACAAGGTCTTTAAGACCCACAAGGGCGGAAAAACGGCGTCGTGGTCGGTGATGGTGGTCGTGGGCGATAACAAAGGAAGCGTCGGCGTGGGCCTGGGCAAAGCCCGAGGCATCCCTGATGCGATCCGAAAGGCCGAAGAAGCCGCCCGCAAGGCGATGTTCAAGGTTCCAATGATTGGGGACACGATCCCACACGCTGTCGAAGCCAAGTGCGGCACCGCGCAAGTGATCTTGCGGCCCGCAAGCCCAGGTACGGGCGTCAAGGCCGGAAGTGCCGTTCGGGCTTGTCTCGAAGCGGCAGGGGTCCACAACGTTTTGGCGAAGTCTTTGGGAAGCCGAAACTCGGTGAACATGGCTTATGCCACCATCGAGGCGTTTCGAAACCTCGTGGCTCCTGAGGATGTTGCGTCCAAGCGTGGGCTGAACGCCGACGAACTCGTGCCGTGGCTCGCCAAGGCACGCAAGGAGGAAGCGGATGCTGCGCATTAAGCTGGTGAAAAGCCCGATTGCCAACACCCCCGCGAATCGAAAAACGGTCCGCGCGTTGGGTCTCTCGAAGATGCACCAGACCGTCGAGCACAAGGACACTCCGCAAATCCGCGGGATGATCCATAAGGTCAAGCACCTGCTCCTGGTCGAAGAAGTGAAGGAGAACGAATCGAAATGAGTTTGCACACACTACGCTCACCCAAGGGCTCGACCAAGCGCAAGCGACGGGTCGCCCGAGGCATCGGGAGCGGCATGGGCAAAACCGCGACCCGAGGCACCAAGGGCCAAAAGGCGCGACGCCAAATCAGCCCGTGGTTTGAAGGCGGTCAGACTCCGATTCACCGCCGACTCCCGATCAAGAAGGGTTTCCGCAACGTCAACCACAAGGAGTATGCAATCGTCAACCTCGACGATCTGCAAAATCTCTTTGAGAAAGGCGCCGAGGTGACACCAGAAGCGCTCATCAATACCGGCATCATCCCCGGCGTGAAAGATGGCGTCAAGATCTTGGCGTTCGGCACGCTCGACAAGAAGTTGAAGGTCAGCGCCCACAAGTTCAGCAAGGCGGCGGCGGAGGCCATCACGAAGGCTGGCGGAGAGGTCATCGTCCTGTGAGCTTAGGTCAGGGCTTGGCCGGTTATGGGGGCGGCGGATCGAGCGATAAGTCGCTTCGCCTCCCCTTATTGGAAACCTTGCGATTGGCCTGGGCCGATCCGGACATCCGGCAGCGCCTGACCTTCGTTCTTCTCATCTTTGCCGCCTATGCGATCGGAACTCACATTCCGGTCCCGATTCCGGGTTTGAGCCCGGGTGCGTTCGAAAAGACGATTGAGAACAACCCGTTCTTCCAATTCCTCAACACCTTTGGGGGAGGCGCGCTCAAGCGCGTTTCGATCCTGGCGCTCGGCCTTGGGCCTTACATCACGGCGTCGATCATCATGCAAGTTTTGACGATGGCGATCCCGAAGTGGAAAAAGGATCTCCAAGAAGGCGGCGAATATGCCCGGGCCCAACAAAACAAGAAGACTCGTCTTCTGACGATTGTCCTCTGCATTTTCCAAGGGGCAGGCTTGCTCCAGATGCTCGGCCAGTCGATCAACGTCGGACTCCAGCCCATCGATCGATTTGCGATCATTACGTTCTGGACCGCTGGCGCCATGCTGATGCTCTGGCTTGGCGAACAGATTAGTGAAAAGGGCATCGGAAACGGGATCTCGCTCATGATCTTCGCGGGGATTGTCATCTCGATTCCGAACATCTTTGCGATGATCTTCAAGAACATTCCGCTTGTGATCCAATGGTGGCAAGCGGTGGTCTTGTTTGTCATGTTCCTGGTGACGACCTACTTCGTGGTCTACTTCTCGATCGCCCAGCGGCGGATTCCGATCCAACACATGCGCAGGCAAGTCGGGACGAAACAGATGGGGGGCTCGACCAGCTATCTGCCTTTGCCAGTCAACCTTGTGGGCGTGATTCCGATCATCTTCGCGGTCGCGCTGGTCTACATGCCGCAGCAGTTCGCGTCGATGTTCCCTGCGACTCACCCCATGCATGACACCTTTGCCGCGATTGCGAAGTTCACGAATCCCGACTTTACAACCTGGCAAGGCTGGATCGGCGTCCTGTTTTACGCCGGATTGATCTTCTTCTTCACGTACTTCTACACAGCGATTCAGTTCAACGTGGAGGATATGTCGAACAACCTCAAGCAACGAGGATCGTTCATCCCGGGGGTTCGACCCGGAAAGCAGACGAAGGAGTTCTTGGACGGCGTGATCTCGCGAATCACGATTGTTGGAGCCGCGTTCTTGACCGTCGTCGCACTGACGCAATACATCGTGCCCCTCATTGCTCAGGGATTACCGATGCTGGGACTTCTCTTTGGGACCTCGCTCCTCATCATGGTGAGTGTGGCTCTGGAGACGATGCGCCAGCTTGAGGCTAATCTTTTGATGAAGCAATACTCACAATAAGGACGTGAGCTTGCGTCTGATTTTGATCGGCCCGCCAGGAGTGGGCAAAGGCACCCAAGCCGCTCTACTTCAAGAGCGGCTTGGTCTTCTGCCGATCTCTTCTGGCGATATCTTTCGCGCCGAGATTCGAGAACAAACTCCGCTGGGGGTCATGGCCAAGAGCTACATCGACCAAGGACTCTTGGTGCCCGACGATGTCACCATCGGCATGATGCAAGGCCGACTGAGCCGAAACGACGTCCGCGAGAAAGGGTTTATCCTGGACGGATTTCCACGGACTGTGGCCCAAGCCGAAGCCCTCGATGGGGTGTTGGCGCATCTCGGACTCGGCCTGAGCGGGGTCGTCGCGATCGAAGTGGATGACGAAATCGTCGTGAGTCGGCTGGGCGGACGGCGGATCTGTCCGAACGGCGGGGAGATTTATCACATCTTGACCAATCCCCCCCGAGTCGAGGGGCACTGTGATGTTTGCGGTACGCCGCTCATGACCCGGCCGGACGACAATGAATCCACGATCCGAGAACGGCTCAAGGTCTATCACAACAGCACGCGCCCGGTCATCGACTTTTATCAGGCTCACGACCAGCTGGTCCGGGTTGACGGCTCGCAAGAGCCCGAACAGGTTTACGAGCAGATCGTTACGGAGCTACCGGGATGATCATCCTGAAAAAGTCTTCGGAGATTGCTCAGATCAAGAAGTCCGGGCGGGTGGTGGCGAGGGTCCTTCGTTCGATGAGTGAGGCGATCGTGCCGGGGAAGACCACCACGCGCGACCTCGATGCGCTCGCCTTCCGCCTGATCGAAGAAGCGGGCGGCAAGCCGAGCTTTTTGAATTATCGCGGCTCTTATCCGGCTTCGATTTGCGCCTCGGTGAACGACGTGGTGATCCACGGCATTCCGAACGACATCCCTTTGCAAGAAGGCGACATTGTCGACCTGGACGTCGGGGTCTTCTTGGACGGCTGGCACGCGGATTCGGCTTGGACCTACCCGGTCGGGTCGATTTCTGAAAACGCCCAGCGGCTCCTGAATGTCACGCGCGAGTCGCTTTACCAGGGCATCGCCAAGGCCAAAGTCGGCAGCCGCGTGGGCGATATTTCGTCGGCGGTACAGAAATATTGTGAGTCGCACGGCTACGGGGTGGTCCGCGAACTGGTAGGTCACGGCATCGGGCGGAACCTGCATGAGGAGCCGAGCGTCCCGAACTTCGGAAAACCGGGCAAAGGTCCACTCCTCAAAGCCGGGACCACGATGTGCATCGAGCCGATGGTCAACGAGGGCACCCACCGGATCCACACCCTGCCGGACCAGTGGACGATGAAGACCGACGATGGCAAACTAAGCGCGCACTTTGAACACACCATCGCCATTACCTCCTCCGGCCCCGAAATCCTGACGACCGAAGAGGATTAAGTCTCCTACCCGCGGAGCCACCAGATGGCGAGGGGGATGAGGGTGAGAGCGAGGAGGCCGAAGAGAAGATAGTTGCCTGAGCCCGGGTTGAAGTCCGGCCAGATTTTCGACCAAGGACGGCGCATCGCAAACCGAGCGACGGCGACGTCGAACGACGCCATGAACACCGCGAGTCCCAAACCTAGCAACCCGTGGGCCGCCGCCGATCGCAGACCTAAAGCCGGCACAAAAAACCAACAAACCAAAAACGCCAACAGCGCTCCAGTGAGAGCGCTGAGCTTCAGCGCCCGCTCTTTCCCGATGCGCGGGACGAGCCACTTGGCTCGGGCAATGCCATGCAGCATCTCCGCGCCCGCTAAACAAAGACACAGCGAGCCGAACTGCATCCAAATCACCAAGGCACCTCGTCGAATCGAATCCTCAGCCCCAAGGGCCTGGAGAGCCATTCGGGGTGGACTGCATACTTGAGGAGATGTCTGCGGCCATCAGCCAGGGGTGGACGAAGCTTCATCGCAGCGTGATCAAGACTCCGATCAGAATCAAGAGACTCCCCACGATGAGCCCGGCGTCCACTTTTTCTTTCAATACCAAGACGCCCAGGACCATCGCCACAACAAAGCTCAGTTTATCGATGGGAGCCACTCGGGCGACATCGCCCCCTTGCAGAGCTCGAAAATAGCAGAGCCAACTGAGCCAGGTGGCGACCGCCGAAAGCCCCAGGAAGAGCCAGTTTTGCTTGGTCAATGACTGAAGTGCTCCTTGCTTGGTCGCGAGAGCCAGTCCCACTGAGAACGCCAAAACGAACGCGACGCGGACGGCCAAAGCGAGGTTCGAAGGAACCCCCTCAACGCCTTTCTTCGCTAGAACTGCGGTTGCACCGGCAAACACAGCGGACAGGATGGCCCAGATTCGATAGTCCATGGCGTTTCCTTTCGCTTTGAGCGCCGCACCTCCTTCCCGGGCACGGACTTGGAACGACTCCTCACAAGACTCCAGATTCTGCCCACATCGCGGACGACGCTCGGCAAGAGTTCGGGCGGGATGCTAAGCTGAGGTCATGGCTGGTGACCTTTCTCGACGCGACCTTCTGATCGGCACGGCGGCCCTCGCGCTCTCTGCGACCGCCGTCGGCCGTGCCCAAACAACCTCTTCGCGCAAGCCGCGGCTCGACCGAAGGCTGAAAACTCTGCCCGGTTCGGCGTATGACGTCCAGACTGAGCCTCTGAAATCCGTCCGGTTTGGCTTCATCGGGATGGGCGCGCGCGGCCCTTCGCACCTCGGGGCGGCGATGAACTGCGAAGGCGTCGAGATCGTGGCGATCTGCGACCATCATGTTCCCAGCGCGGAGAAAGGGGCCAAGATGACGACGGCGAAGGGCTGTCTCGCTCCGAAGCTCTACACCCAAGGTGAGGAAGATTTTCGCCGGATGCTGGAGACCGAAAAGCTCGATGCCGTCTTCATCAGCACTCCTTGGGATTGGCACGTTCCGATGGCCAAAGCCTGCATGGAAGCGGGCGTCCATGCGCTGCTTGAGGTCCCGGCGGCCACGACGATTGACGGATGCTGGGACCTGGTCGAAACTGCCGAAAAGACCGGGAAGCACTGCATGATGTTGGAGAACGTCAACTATGGCCAAGAGGAGCTGATGGTCCTGAATATGGTCCGCCAAGGGGCGCTCGGGGAACTGCTGCACGCGGAGGCCGCCTATATCCACGATCTGCGTTGGCAGATGATGGAGATCGAACATGGCACCGGAAGCTGGCGAACCTATGAATACACCAAACGCAACGGGAATCTATATCCAACCCATGGTCTCGGCCCGGTGGCTCACTACCTGAATCTGAACCGAGGCGATCGGATGCTGTACCTGAGCAGCGTCAGCTCGCCCGCCCGCTGCCGAGAGCTGTATGCTCAGGTCGAATTCCCGGAAGGGCATGAGCGCCGCAAACTGAAGTTTATCTGCGGCGACATCAACACGAGCATCGTCAAAACCGAACTCGGCCGGACGATCATGATCCAATGGGACGAACAACTCCCCCGACCTTATACGCGCCACAACCTGATTCAAGGCACCTAAGGATGTTGGGCTGGATTCCCCGCCAGGACGGCCTTGGTCGGTGAAACTGCCGAGACCGAGCGCTGGTCTTCGTCCGATGAACTCAGCAAGATCCGCGCGAAATACGATCATCCTCTTTGGAAGCGCCTTGAGGCCGAAGCCAAGCAGCACGGCGGCCATGGCGGAATGGATTTTGTCATGGTTTGGCGAATCGTTTATTGTCTTCGCAACGGGTTGCCGCTCGACCAGGACGTCTACGATGCGGCGGCTTGGTCGGTGATCACCCCGCTCAGCGAGTGGTCGGTGGCAAATCGAAGCCAGAGCATCGACGTCCCTGACTTCACCCGCGGAGCTTACAAGACCATGAAGCCAGTCCCGATTTTTGAATGAGCCCATCGGGGCCGAAAAGACGGCGGAGTGGGACGAGAGGGGAGTGGGGAAGTTTCTAGTTTTGGCTCGCGAGAATCCGGCTGAAACCCACGGGAAAACACCTGGCAACCCAAGACTCTCGAAACTCGCAGCTGAGAAATTGCGGCGATCGACTTGAGAAATGCAACAAAATTCGTCAAATCGTGGTATCATGATATGAGATGAACGACGTTGTGCTTCTGGGAAAAGCGCTCTCGGACCCGACTCGGGTGCGAATCCTGGTGGCCTTGCTTCGCTCGGACCTCTGTGTGTGTGAGATGGTCGATGCCCTCGAAATGGGGCAGAGCACGCTGAGTTCGCACCTTCAGACGATCCGACAGGCCGGAATCGTGGAGACCACGAGGCGACACAAGATGGTGAGCTATGGGCTGACCGAAGAAGCTCGCCCGCTGGTTGAACAGATTCTGGAGCGAAGCCGTGCCGCCTTGGATGCCGAAATGCGGATCCAGCGCGATCGAAATCGCGTCCAAGAGCGCCTCGCCTTGCGGCGCGGCGGCGTTTGTCAGCTCGGTCCGGGACAACTCGACCGAGCCGAGGAGATGAAAAAATGAACGAAAACAATTGTCCTTGTTGCGAAAACGGAAAGTGTGCTTGTCCGCCTTGCCAAGACGGCGTTTGCAAGTGCCCGTGCTGCGCGAACGGCAACTGCCCGTGCCCGCCGAACTGCCCGAACTGCGACTGCTGCTAAACCGATGAAAGGAATTCTCTGGGTCGGCTTGTGGGTCTGGGGCACCGCGGCCCTGGCCGTCCCAGGATTCCAAGACGACCCTGCCCAACCCCCGACGGCCGCACCAACCTGAGTCGGGTGACCTGGCGAAGGCCAGTTCCTCGGTTCGGGGAACATTTCGGGACAGTGGCAACTCACCTTGCGGTACGCCGATCTTCAAGCGGCGCGGCCTCGCTGGCGCGTGAACTTGGCGTATGGGGTCAACGAGCGACTTCTCGTGGGGCTTGAATTCAATCCCGCCGCCGAAGAAGTGTTGCCCACCCTGAACTACACGCTTCAATTCGAGGGGACTTCTGGGTTTCGTCCTCTTCTCACGCTGGGGACCTCGAGCGACCGTATCTTTTCACCCTCGGGCACTCGAAGCTACTTCTTAACATGTGCCCAGAGCCTTCCGGGATCACGGCTCTCGCCGTACGTTTCGCTCAACTGGTCGGAGTGGGAAGATCAACTGACAATCCCGTTCGGGATGAATTGGTCGATTGGTCCGCAATGGGATGCGATGGTGCAAAACGACGGTCGAAACACGCACTGGCTCGTGACCTACAAGACGTCTCGTGCTAACCTGAGCGGCCTGTTGGTGAAAGGAAAATACGTCGGCCTGAGCTTGGGCGTGAAGTTCTAGGCGGCCTCAGTTCTCACCTTCCACTTCGTTCAGGAAGACGTCCCCCACCCGGCGATGACGAGAGGAACCAACCAGATCGAATAAGCCTCGCTTGCAACGGGTCTACCAGTCTGAATCAGAATGGTCGCCACCGTTTCATCGATCGAAAGATCTTCGGAAAGATGGATTCTTCCAAGGATGCCTGCTTTGGTCTCGGAGTCTCGCCAAATCGTTTCGGTTTCTGCTAAGCATTGCTTGTCGATGATAAGCCGTGAGCGTGCCTCATAGGGTTTCCAATGAGCAACTCCTCGCTCCGGAAACAGCACATTCTCCGATAAAAATGTTGCCGCAACCAGGCGCCCCTCTGGGCCTGAGAAGATAAGGCAATTCTCGCCTGCCAAATCGATCCGCAGCCAATGGCCCTTTGAAGTCTTCATCTCTGCGCAGGACTGTATTGGAGTCCGTAGAATTTTTCGGATCCACTCTTCTTCAGAATGCTCGCGAAGTCGAAGATCAATAGCCTCTTCTTCGAGTCCAAGAAGCTGAATTTTCTCCTTTCCTTGACGAATCGTTATGGTGCGCATTCTCGCTTCCTTAAGTGAAAGTTCGCTTCATCAAGTCGCGATACACATCTCATGAACTCGGACTCGACTAGAGCTGTTCAAGTCTTCTGCTTGTTGACTGTTCGATGTAGAGCGTTACGGTCTTCTTGATCAGTGTCCAGATAAAGAGAATCAATGACACTATGCTCAATAACTTCGTCAATTCATTGATGTAAGGAATAGAGAGTTTGTATGCTGAGGAGTTTTCTTCAATTTCAGGCAGATCTAGGCTCTTGTAGGCGAACAAGAGGCTAAACGTGAGCAGAATTTCCAAAAAGTAGCCCCACCATCGATTGCGATAGATTGCGACGGCGGCCACAATCGCCAAGAGGGCAAGACTCGCACCAAGCATGACTTCGAGATCGGAGAAACCTCTCCTTCCGGGAGGCAAGACGTAGGACTCAGACTGCATGCAAAACGCACCATAGAGCACCAAAGTGGCAAGGGCGACTTGGGTCAAAAGCCCAAAGAGCCATGACCAATCTAGCCAAGACGGCTTGATCATGGAGAGGATCTGCTCATATCTCATCAATAGACGCGCACTGAGGGCTTTCATGAGGCAAAACTATAGTGCGTGGTTTTTTCAGGATTATAGGCGAATAAGAAGCAAGCTGTCTACGATGTTGACACGCCCCCCGAACTCCCGAACCCCCGAACCCGATTCGAGGCAGGAAGGAAAGTTGAGTTCTGGGGGCTGGCGCGCTCACAGCGTCCCGCAGTTCGCTGGAGTCTTGGATCTCGATTGAATCGAACTCCGAGCCCTCGGTCCCCTCCGCGCCGCGACCGCTTTGGCATGGGACTTCGCCGGGCGCTTCTTGCGACGCCGCTCTGAGGCGGCAGGTTGGGCGGACGCCCACAAGGGGCGTCCG
>DDCB01000031.1 GCA_002335425.1 Chthonomonas sp. UBA2017 | reverse complement strand
TGGCCTCCGGGCCGAGCGGCGCTGTTCACGACCGGAGCGCCTTCGAATCGACCACGGGCGTAATCTCGAACTCTACGAGGTCGCCTCACGCCTCAACCTTGAGTGTCGCAGGAAAGGGGCTCAGTTCATTCGGGCGCCCGGATATTTGCGCCGATTGCCGCCCCGAGGCGGAGCCGGCAAGCCCGACATTCGAAGGGCGTGGCCTCGGGGAGGGGCGGCAAGCCGAGGCGGGCGGGTACAACCTAGAGTCTGATGCTGGACCGAAGTTTTATCCGACAAAACCCCGAAGCCGTTCGGACGGGCGCCCTCGCCAAAGGCGTTGAGCCACCTCTTGACGAGTTTTTGCGCCTGGACGAAGGGCGCCGAAAGTTGCTCACTGAACTTGAGACCCAGCAAGCCCAACTCAACAGGATCAGCAAAGAGATCGGAGCGCTCATGGCCCAAGGCAAAAAGGACGGAGCCGAGGCCGCCAAGGCCGAAACTCGATCTCTCAAGGACGCCATCGCCGGGCTCGAAGACCAAGAGCGCCAGATCGACGAGGCGCTACGACATTGCGAATTGCAGTTCCCGAACTTGCCTCATGAGAGCGTGCCAGTTGGAAAGTCTGTAGAGGAGAACGTCGTCGTGCGGGAATGGGGCGAAAAGCCCCAACTGGATCACGATCCTAAGCCTCATTGGGAGATCGCGGAGGAGCTAAGCCTGCTCGATCCAGCGCGGGGAGCCAAAGTCGCGGGCAGTGGCTTCATGGTCTACACCGGCCAAGGGGCGAGGCTTCAACGAGCGCTCTTCAACTGGATGATCGATCATCAAACCCTGCACAACGGATATCAAGAGGTCTACCCGCCCTTTTTGGTGAACCGCGCGAGTCTGATCGGCACCGGCCAGCTCCCCAAGTTTGAGGAAGATCTCTACAAGGTCGAGGATGATCTCTTTCTGATCCCGACGGCCGAAGTCCCGGTGACCAATCTGTTTCGCGATGAGATTCTCGAAGGTTGGCAACTTCCCTTGCGGCTCGCAGCTTATTCCGGATGCTTTCGCCGCGAAGCCGGCGCGGCGGGCAAAGACACCCGAGGACTCTTGCGCATGCACCAGTTTGACAAGGTCGAATTGGTGAAAGTCTGCCTGCCCGAGTCTTCTTATGATGAGCTGGAGAGCCTGGTCACCGACGCCGAGAGCGTCCTCCAAGCCCTCGGATTGCACTATCGGGTGGTTCTGCTGTGCTCGGGCGACATGAGCTTTTCGAACACGAAGTGCTACGACCTTGAGGTCTGGTCCCCCGGAGTCGAAAAGTATCTCGAGATCTCAAGTTGCTCAAATTTTGAGGCGTTCCAAGCCCGCCGAGCGGGAATCCGGTTCCGCCGGGCGCAGGGCGACAAGCCTGAATTCGCCCACATCTTGAACGGCTCGGGTCTGGCCACCCCTCGACTCTTCAGCGCCTTGCTCGAGACCTATTACCGAGCTGATACCCGGTCGGTTGAGCTCCCAGCCCCACTGCGACCTTATGTTCGCCAAGATTCGCTCGAAGCACCGCTGACTTCCTAACCCTCGACGGCGAGCATTTCTGGTATCCTTCTGTCCACGTGTCGGCAGATTGGTTGATCTTGAGAAATGCGAGGGGGAACAATTTGCGCGGGGTCGATGTGGCGATCCCGCTCGGCCTTTTCACCTGTGTGACCGGAGTGAGTGGAAGCGGGAAATCCACTCTCATTCAAGACACGCTGTTCCCTCGCTTGATGCACGAACTGTTCGGGACCCGAAGCACCTGGGCTCCCCACGACTCGCTCGAAGGGGCCGAACAGATCGACAAGGTCATCGATATTGATCAATCGCCGATCGGGCGAACTCCCCGAAGCAACCCCGCGACCTACACCGGGACCTTCGATATGATCCGCGAGCTATTCGCCATGACTCCGGATGCCAAGCTCCGAGGTTATCGCAACGGTCGATTTAGCTTTAACGTCAAAGGCGGGCGGTGCGAAGCTTGTCGGGGCGACGGGATCATCAAGATCGAGATGCACTTCTTGCCGGACGTCTATGTCCCTTGCGAGGTTTGCAAAGGCAAGCGATACAACCGCGAGACGCTCGAAGTGCGATACAAAACGAAGTCGATCAGCGACGTTTTGGAAATGACGCTCGACGAGGCGGTCGAGTTCTTTCGCCCGATCCCCAAGATCTTTCGCAAGCTCGAAACTCTGCAAGAAGTCGGACTCGGTTACATCCGGCTCGGGCAGCCAGCCACCACGCTCAGCGGCGGCGAAGCCCAGCGGATCAAGCTCGCCGCCGAACTGAGCAAGCGCTCGACCGGTCGGACGATCTACATTCTTGACGAACCGACCACAGGCCTGCATTTTGAGGACGTGCGGCGGCTGCTGGCGGTGCTCAATCGCCTGGTGGACCAAGGCAACACAGTTCTGATCATTGAGCACAATCTCGATGTGATCAAGACCGCCGACTGGATCATCGACATGGGCCCCGAAGGGGGCACGGGCGGCGGCCAAGTCGTCGCGATGGGCCCACCGGAAGAGATCGCGAAGGTGAAGTCGAGTTGGACTGGCAATTACTTGGCAGCTCTACTCAGTCGCTAATGGGGATCAAACCCAGTCACATGTCGTTCGACTGAAGAGCCTCGCGAATCGAGGGCTCAAGATCGAGTCCTTGGTAACTGACGGTCGTGATCGCGCCGGAATCCACCACCATACGCAAGGTCGGCGGATCGTTGAGCGCGGCCATGAGCAGCGGGACGTCGTCTTGCGAGCGAGTATTCGGAGAGGCCCCGCGGTCGAGCAGGAGTTGCACGACCTTTCGGAGCGCCTGTTTTTCGTCGTCATTGCGAGTGCCGGAGAGGGTCAATACGACTGCCATCAGCAGGGTTTGCCCGCGCGACACTTTTCCATTCGCATCGGCACCCCGGTCCAAAAAGACCCTCAAAATGTCGATCTTGCCGGACGTCGCTGCCTCTTCAATCGGCGAAACGTTCAGCATGCCCGGCAGAAGCGGGTCCGCGCCCGCATCGAGCAAGTCGGTCACGATCTCCAAGTTCGCCTTTTCCATCGCACATTGCAAGGGCAACTGCTTAACGGATCGCTGGTTCGGGTCTGCCCCGTGGACCAGAAGGAGCTTAACATTCTGGGGATGAGCCTCCGTCACCGCCGCACCGAGCGCTGTTAACCCCAAGAATCCCGGTCGATTCGGGTCACGCCCCTTTTCCAGCCACTTACTCAGTTTTTCGACGTCTGGGTTCCCGGCCGCATCGATGAACCGGTGCTGCGGGGGGAGCTCAACGAGGACGACGATCAACACGATCACGCCCACGACGACCAAGACGATCTGCACCCAACTCAACAGCGCGCACTCCGTCTCTTTTTTCCAACCCTGCCCATACCCATCACTTTGCGGATGTAATCCGGCGCCGCTGGGACTTTGCAAGCAGTTCCTCGCATGTTGACCTCGACCGGACCGATTCGTTCGGCCGTCGCCAGCGCCTCATCTGTGAGCTTGGCGACATAGGTCCCCACTGCAATCACAAAGCCGTTCATCTTGTACCGAACGCGGTCAGGCTCGGAATGAATGTTCTTTTCAACACGCCGGAGGAGCCCTCGCAATCCGCCGATGTCAAGTGAATCGTCCGGTCGCACCGAAACGACGCCGGAAAGTGTCGCCCAGCCAACCAGGGCCGTTGTCGGATGAGGAGATTCAATCCACTCTAAACCCAACTCCCAGCCGTGGGGTCCATCCGCCGCAACCCAAGCCACGGCGTATTCTGCAACTGTATCGACATTGTCTTGAGCAAGCCAGCCACAGAGATCTTCGCGCGTCATTCGATCTTCATCGGCGATGAGTCCGGCCAGATAGCGAGCGTCATAGACACCCGTGGCAAAAAGATCCAATGCCAATGGGTAGCTCTTCTTGAATCGCTTCTCGTACTTCTTTAGGAATTCAATCTTGACGCCAAAGATTGGGCCCTGGACGCCATGGTTTCGAAGGGTTCGGCGATAGGTCTCTGAGCCCAGCGGCTCGATCTCATGCAATATCTGTTGAGCAGTCATGTTTACTTCCTGAGTCACCGAACTCGTATCTTACACTCGTGAGGAGCTGAAATGACCTGCATTTTTGGCTCACTGCACGAGCCAGTTCCCGCGGTGACGAATCAGGCGCAGTGCTCGACGTTACGAAAAATGGAACCGGGAATGCAACTCGCATCCCGATTCCAACTCTCCCTTTGCCCCTCTCGGCAACACGATGTCGTTAACTTCTACGCTTTCGCAGGAGCGCTGCTAATCCTAACCCCAATGCGCTCAGTGTCATCGGCTCCGGAACTGCTTCTGTTCGCAATGAAGTCGTGATCTTGGCTTCGAATGTTGCGGATTGATTTGGCTGAAGAATGAACGAGTTGTTTGCGGACTGGAAGATATAACCATCCAGCTGACCGCCTGAGCCCACGAGCGATTTGCTCCCCGAGTCCAAGAAGGCTCCATTCAGCTTGAGATGCCAATTCGTAACAACTGACCCAAAACCGACGGTACCCACGTTCGTGATGCTCGTGTCCACCAAAGTTCGCAAGTTGTATTGAACAGTCATCGGTTGCCCGGATACGTTTTTGACCGTCGCATTCGCCATAGCAAACGGGGCGGCCCACGACATACCCGACAAAATGCCTGCCTTCGAAATTCCCAAGACCCTTGCGCTGATCAGACGAGAGTTGTCAAAGAGCAACGTGTTGGCAGTTGTCTGGCCATCGACCGCTCCGCTTCCTGTGTCGCCGTACGGGAAGTCTAATTCCGTGTCGTAGTCTTCGACTATCAAGCCCGTTTGTCGAGAAATCTCAATCTCAGTGATCGAGTCGGTCATGGCCACGATTTGGGCATGGGCTCCAGCCGAGACGGCCAGAAGCGAGATTAGAAGAGTTTGCTTCAGCTTCATTTGCGTGTTTTCTCCATTCGAGTAATGAGACCCATATAGTCCAGAACCTTTAGTTTTCAGACTATACCCGCGCAAGCCGTCGCGTGCAAAGGGGTGGGACTTTGGAACCAATAAAGTTCAAGCTGGCTAATCTTCGGCAGGATCGGCGGGAATGTCTTCGCCGGTTGCCTGGCGATAGGCCCGTCGAAGCTCGCCCAGGTCGGGGTGGGCAATGAGTGCGAGCCGCAAACGCATCCCGTCGTCCGACTCTTTTGCGGAGAACTCTTCCACTAACTCCACCAAGCGGGTCCGAAGATCGGCGGCATCCGCGGACTTCAACCGCAGACTGTGCAATCGAAACAGCGCGATCGAAGCGATGTCTGGATAATGCGACCAAACGCGATGCAACACCCGGCGCTCCCGCGCCAAGGAGCGTAAGATAGCGCTGAATCCCCGAGCCGCCTCAAGACGATATTCATCCGACAGCGGGGGCGGTTGGCCGACCAAACTCAGCCCGGCTCGAACAAAAAGAGATTCCTTTCGCGAGCGCCGCTGCCGCTCAGCAACCGGCAAAAGGAGTCCCACTCGAACCAATTCGGCCGTGTGGTAATAGACACTCCCCTTCGAACGGTCGGCTCGGGCTGCAACTTCTTGGGCCGACAAGGGCTCCGACGAGCTGAAGGTCCAGAAGACTTCGCTCCGCATCGGCGAAGCAAGGGCGCGCACTTGGTCCAGATTAAACTCTAACCGCTCGACTTGCCCCGGGAATAGCACCGCCTGACCCATGCTGATCCTCAGTAGACCCGATTTTTCCGAGACTTCACTTGTTGAATTCTCCAGAGCTCTACTCATCACCGCCTGCGGCAAAGGCTAAGGCGAAATTGGCTCTGCCTAGATGCGTTCTGGAGCCTGGCCTGAGCCCTTTTCTTGAGACACTCATGGGTGAGGCGTGGAGCGACCTGGTGGAGTTCGAGGTTGCGCGGGTATTGGATTCGAAGGCGCTCCGGTCGTGACTGGTGCCGCTCGACCCGGAGGCCACTCCCCAGGTTGGGACCCCGGACTGGTCTGCCCCCATTCGTGAAGACGTCTTAGGATGAGATCTCCGGGGTGGTTGAGTGGGGTTCTACCCCAAGTTTGGAA
>DDCB01000030.1:104359-104793 GCA_002335425.1 Chthonomonas sp. UBA2017 | reverse complement strand
CACATGCTCCACCGCTTGTGCGGGTCCCCGTCAATTCATTTGAGTTTCAACCTTGCGGCCGTACTCCCCAGGCGGGATACTTAGTGCGTTAGCTGCGACACAAGAGGGGTCGATACCTCTTACGTCTAGTATCCATCGTTTAGGGCGTGGACTACCAGAGTATCTAATTCTGTTTGCTCCCCACGCTTTCGCGCCTCAGCGTCAGGTGATGTCCAGTAAGCCGCCTTCGCCTCGGGTATTCCTCCTGATATCAACCCATGTCACCGGTACACCAGGAATTCTACTTACCTCTACATCCCTCCAGTCTATCAGTATGAAAAGCAGTTTCCGGGTTGAGCCCTGGAGATTTCACCATTCACTTAATAGACCGCCTACGCGCCCTTTACGCCCAGTAAATCCGGACAACGCTCGCACCCTACGTCTTACCGCGGCTG
>DDCB01000030.1:0-104029 GCA_002335425.1 Chthonomonas sp. UBA2017 | reverse complement strand
AAAAGGAGTTTACAGACCTAAATCCTTCATCCTCCACGCGGCGTCGCTGCATCAGGGTTTCCCCCATTGTGCAAGATTCCCAACTGCTGCCACCCGTAGGTGTGTGGGCCGTGTCTCAGTCCCACTCGGGGGGATCATCCTCTCAGACCCCCTACCCGTCGTCGCCTTGGTAGGCCATTACCCTACCAACTAGCTGATGAGTCATAAACCGCTCCCAAAGCGAAAAACCGTTTAATCTCAGAAAGATGCCTTCCCGAGGCCACATCTGGTATTACTCGCAGTTTCCCGCGGCTATCCCAGTCTTTGGGGCACGTTGTTTATGTATTACTCCGCCGTTCGCCACTAAGCCCGAAGGCTCCGTTCGACTTGCATGTTTTAGGCACGCCGCCAGCGTTCGTCCTGAGCCATGATCAAACTCTCCGAAGAAAGTGTTTTCCAATTTCCCTTGCGGGATTGGTGTCATAGCTTGAATTGATAGAGATTCCTATCGAGATAAACTCGGAAGGAGATTTCTATTTGCTCGGTAAATGACTCCGAGCTAGACTTCACTGTTCGTTACATCGCGTCCAATATTGAGCTGTCAAATTGCTTGCTCCCATTGCTGGGTGCAGGGGATATTGTAGGCCACCCAACCCCGCAATGTCAAGACCCCCAGCGACTTTTTCGAGAATTCCGTCGTCTTGAACCTTTGGCGCCGCGTTATCCACAGCTTTTCCCCGAATTCTCGCCCCGCTATCGCACCCACGAGCTCACCACCGCCCCCGCGATTAGCAACAAGCTCAAGCCCGCCATGATCCAAAGAGCCCAGCGGCCGATCATCTCATCCGAGCGCGAATCGAGCTTCTCGCGCAACCGGACCCGCCGCCTCTCCAGAGCCTCCCGATCCATCAAGGCCCTCGAAATCGGAATCCGCCGCTTCCAATCGTAGTTCATGAACGGATCGACTGGCAACTCGGTGCTCGGCCGCTCCACTCGAAAAAGAGGCTCCTCAAGCTCCAGCAGCCGGCGAGCCAATTCCGCCTCGCGCCGCTCCCGCCGAACTTCCTGGAGGACCTGAAGAACCTCGGCCTCGCTCCGACCGGTCACTTCGCACAGACTCCGGATGGCATGGGTGTCCGAATGATCCTGCTCCAAAGCCGCCATGGAGCGGTCGCTTGCATGCAGCCGCTCTAAAAGCTCTCCGAGCTCCTCATCTCGGACCTGGTCCCAAGGACCCCCAGGCTTGGACTCAAACGATTGCATGGCGTGTCATCTCTACCTTCATAGTATTACGACGCACACCAACTTGGGCTTCAGTCCATTCAGCGCTCCCCGGTCCCGGGAGGCTGGTTCTCAAGGAATCCCTTGGCAAGATCCTGTCGAAAGTTCGACGGCAACTCCTCAAACGGTACGCCTTGAGCCGGAGATTCAAGCGTCGGCACATCGGCGAACGCCTGCTCAAAAACGAATTGACTCCCGTTCGCCAACTGAAGTCGATAAAGAGGCATTCGTCCAAACGCCCAATTTCCTTGCTGCAGAGCGGCAAACCGCTCCTCATTCAGGGTCTGCCCAAATCGAACACCATCCATCAACTGACTCTTGAGCGTCGGCTTGACTCCCGAAAAATGGACCTCGACCGGAGCCCCCACGTACACTTCCTCGTTCAGACACTGAACCTGAGTCGATCCGCTCTCCAACTGGGCCAGAGCAAAAAAGGGACTGCGTTCGAAGTCGCTTCGAGCCTCTAACTCCGGTGATTGATTCACGCCCCCATCTCGGACCCACCGATAAGCTAAGTCCTTCTGAACCGGGGTCAGGCTCGCAAACGGCAAGGCGTTGCCAGACTTCAAGAGCTTCCATTGCGAATCAGATAACGAACCCGCAAACTGAAGTGAAGCCAAAGACTCAAAACTCGACCCCATTCCGACATCCGCTATGAAGGGCAAAGGCAGCCTAAGACGATTTTCGATCGCCCGCACCTCAGTTGCCAGGGGTGGAGCGGCTCGCCAAAACGCCATCCGAGTCGCAAAGCTCAACTCCTTTGTCCGTATGATTTGAGCCCAAAGCGTCGTGGTGCCACGACGCGAGACAACCATTTGACCCGCCCGCAGCGGATCCATCGGCCGAATCAAAATTCCCGAAGGACGACGCAAGACCTCGCACTGAACGGTCCCCGACAAAATCTGATAAACATCCGATTCGGTCTTCGGAGATGTCCGCTGAGCAGCCTCAAACGCAGTCTCAGCGGAATCAGGCACCCAAGCCACGAGATTCTCTGAAGGACTCAATTGCTCAAGAAAGTGCTGAGTCAAGAGGGAGAGAGGCTCCCTCAATGACCTTTCGACCACCGCCGTCAGTGGGCTGGGAAAATTCTCGCGTAAGATCTCGGACGCATCTTCCCATTGATCCGTCAACCGAAGCTGAGCTACGAGCGACCGATCCCTTGCCGGGGGCAAAATCGGCGTCTGCGGAAAAAGAGGATCGAGCCCTGAATTCTGCAAGTGTGCAAGTTGATGCCAACCTGATCCAAGCGAACTGCCGGTCGAACTGAAGACCCGAACATGCGCAATGATCCCTCGATCAGTCCGAATCAAGCGTACGAAAACCGAACCGACAGACAGAGGTTCTGAGCTTTGCGCAACCTTCTTATACGTCGAATAGGCTCCGTCTTCCGGAATTCGATCCGCATGACCTCGAAGTTGCTCATAAAAGTCTTGGATAAACTCGATGTCTTTGAGAAACCCTGGCGGCAAACTCAAAAAACTTGATTCGCGAAGACTTGAAAATATCCTGACGTCTCCAATTTCCATCGATCCCAGCCCCGCTTCGCCAAAGTGATGAAGAAACCGCTGACTCAGCCAGGTCTCGAGCAGAGTCCCGGTCTGAGCTCTTTCAGGCGCACCACCCCGGACTAATCTCTGAAGAAACTCTGCCCAGCGGGTGCGAAAAGCCTCGGGACTCGGGGTGCGAGTGCTCAAATCACTAAGAGCAGTCAAGAAGTCTGAGGCGTTGCGACTCCTTTGGGAGAGCATCTGACTCAAGTTCTCCTTCGTCCTCCCGATTCGAATGAACTTATCGGAGCGGATCCATGACGCAAATATGGCCTCTTCGATGCTCAGTCTGAGCTGCGCTTTCGTGCCCCTAAATCTGACAAACAGAACAACTGGCTCAAGCTCTTTCGAGACCAGCAACGGCACTTCCGATTCGCGAACAACACTTACAACTTCCGAGAGGGTAAGAAATGCAGGATCAATCTTGATCAATGCCTCGGAAGAGATGGTCAATATAGACAACAACATAAACTACATCTCCAAAAAAAGCATGGCGGATTCACTTAAGTGAATCCGTCATTTGTAGACCTACTCTGCTTCAATACAATTGCATAAACTCTGGACACGTTTACACTTCAGATAACCCGGATAAGGGCCGTTCTGATCGCAACCATTGTCCTTGCATCCACCATTGACAAAATCTACTTTACATAGATTCACGAAGGCAGTTGCAGTCGTTGGAATCATCAACACCGAGATCATGGCGATGAGAGCCGTGGCGAATACCACTCTATATACGTTTTGCGATGTCATTATTTTCTCCTCATAAGTAAAGCCCTATGCCTCCTTTCGAAGAAGCTGCAGGGCTTTGGCGAAGTCAATTTCGATGATCGATTCATTTGTGAAAAACAAAAGTGTCGGAAGCTGGAAGGCTGAGATCTTCTTTGATATGTCACTTGAGATCACGTTTGCAACATTTGTGCTTGATCCTTCGAGCTTATCCAGTTGCAGTTTACAGTCAGACACGGGCTTACCGTCACAACGGTCTATAACCCTGAAAACAGTAGAAATCATTGAGCTAGGCTTTTGGGAATTGTATATGATTCGCGTCGCCAGGTCTTGCAATGAATCGCCTTGACCTCCCAATAGGTGAATGACAACTCTGGGGCAACTCGCATCACCAGCTCTCTTTTCTACTGCCTGCAGAATTTCAGGAATGACGACATGACATCCGCCGCAGGTCGCGCTCCCAATGACGATCAAAATTCTATCACTCTTCTCAGAGCCGAACTTTAATGGCGTTGCCAAGATGTCAGCTTTCGTGAGGCGCGAAAGCTCCAACTTCCTTGGCACCCTATTGAAGTCTCTGATAAGAACGAAAGCGACAATGAGTGAGGCAAAGATCAGCGAGCCCACAAAATTCTTTCTACCTGAAACATCCCTAGAAGACTGAATACGATCGGATGGCTGACTTTTGCCAAGCAATGCTAATAGGGCAGTGTGCGTAAGGACTAATAAGCAGGAAATCGTGCACCAAGAACAATGCAAACCAATATAGTGTCTTGAGAAGACGATTAAGGCGATCGAAATGATCGAGGCAAGACTACTCAAAAGAACAAGGAACACTAACGTCCTTGAACTCCAGCCAAAACAATTTCTTACGTAAGAGCAGGTCACCCAGAAGATGAAACCAAACAGCACGACCGGCACTCCCTTTAGTTCTGAGTAGTGACTTTCGAGCAATGCTCCGCAATCCCCTGATTGGAACAATGGACAACCAGCCGAAGACTCCGTAAAGTGGGACGCAAGCAAGAAGCCACAGACCCCTAGGCCTGACAACTCCGTAATTCTAAGTAGAGACCGCGCCCTCAATTTTCTGCGGCCAGTTCAAGCCGCCCCCCAAAAAAGAGCCAACTTTACAGCGCACACCATCACAGTCGCACTAAATTAACAGACTCCTCTAGGGCCCATTATAGCGAACGTCTCTCTGATCTGTCTCGCTTCCCCACAAATCTAGTATTTTTACTGGGTCGCTGAACTGGCAATCGGGGCTTGGCTCGCACAGGTTCCGATTCCCTGCGGTCGAAGACTCCATGACAAGGGGTAAAATTCTCAAACTCATGAGCCAGCGACTCCCCGAATGGCTGACGATTCGACTCCCCCGGCCCGACACCATCAAGCAAGTCGAGTCGATGATGCGGCAGAAGAACCTCCACACCGTCTGCGAAAGTGCTCGGTGCCCCAATCTCCCCGAATGCTGGAGCAAAAAAACCGCCACTTTTATGATCCTCGGCGATACCTGCACCCGAAGCTGTGGGTTCTGTGCGATCAAAGTCGGGCACGGCACCGAAGTGGACCCCTTTGAGCCGGCGAACGTGGGCAAGGTCGCGAAAGACCTCGGCCTCAAGCATATCGTCGTCACCAGCGTCGCCCGAGACGATCTCAAGGACGAAGGGGCCGCCCAGTTCGCCCGAACCATTGAACAGCTTCATAAGCAACTGCCGCACTGCATCGTCGAAGTCCTCACCCCCGACTTCAAGGGAAAAGACGACTGCATCAAGACCGTCACCGACGCGTTCCCGGAAATCTATAACCACAACATCGAGACCATCGCCCGGCTCCACACCGTCGTCCGGCCCCAGGCAAAGTACCAAAGGTCGCTCCGAGTGCTGGAGCGAGTCAAAGAGCTGAATCCCGAAATCTACACCAAGTCGGGCCTGATGCTCGGACTGGGAGAAACGCGCGATGAAGTCGTCAAAACCCTCGAAGACCTCCGAAAGATCGGAGTCGACGCCGTGACCATCGGGCAGTATCTCCGTCCGACGATGAAGCACCTCCCGGTCGTGAGCTACATCCACCCCGATGAGTTCAAGGAGTACGAGCAGATCGGAGAGGAGATGGGCTTTGCGTTTGTCGCAAGCGGCCCCTTCATCCGCAGCAGCTACAACGCCATCGCTTTCAGCGAAAAGGTCATGGCCGAGCGACTCGCCAAGGCCGAAGAAGCAGCCGCCGCTTCGTAACGCAAGCCTCGGCCCTGGAGAAACTCGAACCTCCAGGGCCCTCTTGAGCTCACCTTCGATCAGCGGTCCAATGCGCTTCGAAGAGGTTGCGATAGGTTTCGTATCGCTCGGCGGAGACATCGCCTCGATCCAGCGCCGCCCGGACCCCACACGCGGGCTCGTGAATGTGATTGCAGTCTCGGAACTTGCAATTCACCGCCCACTGTTCGAACTCAGGAAACGCATAGAGCAGCTCTTCCCGAGTCAAGGGCCCTAAGCCAAAACTCCGAATCCCTGGAGTGTCGATCAACCTCGTTCCCTCGCCGAGGTCGTGGAGCGAGGAGGCCGTCGTCGTGTGGGTCCCTCGGCCATAGCCTTGGCTGACGCTCCCCGTCAAAAGCCCGAGTTCAGGACAGAGCGCGTTTAACAAAGACGACTTGCCGACTCCGCTGTGCCCGACAAAGGCACACGTTTGGCCGCGCAGTGCCTCGCGCAGAGACTCTAAGGCGCCACTCGGCTGCGTCGCGGAAAGCTCCAAGATGCGCAACCCCGACCTTCGATAAGGCTCCAAGCTCGCCATCTCTTCCGCCCCTTTTTTCGAGCCCCGAAGCAGGTCCACCTTGTTGACCACCAGCAGCATCTCGGCGCCGCCCTGTCGAATCGCCACCCAATATCGATCGATGATCCGGGTGTGGAGTGGCGGCGCGACTACCGAAACGACCAACGCGACAACCTCGACATTCGCGACCACGACCTGAAGGCCTCCGCTCGGGTCAGGCCGAGCCAACATCGTTTGCCGAGGCTCAATCCGACTTACGATCGGACCGTCCGACCGCTGCCGAACTTCCACCAGGTCGCCGACCGTGGGGCGAGTCCCCCAAGCATCGGGCCCCTGAGGAGGGATCATCGCGACGATATGCTCGCCGCCGAGCTCGACCGTACACCGATCCAAGCCCAGCCAGACGACCTGGCCCACGCCCTTGGTTTCGCCGTCTTCCAGCTCGCGTCGCCGTTGCGAATCTTCGAGCCAAAGAATCCGCAAGGCAAAATCCTCCACCGAGCGGGCGGCTCCCCGACGAGGCATCACCTCTTCATCGCCGTCTTGGTCGATCCGGGCCCGCTTCGCCATTCGCTGAGCCGCTCGGTCCCGGAGCATCGCGGCTTCTTTCCAGAGTTTGCGCCGCTCTTTGGAATCCAGCCGCGCGAGTTGAGTGAGATAGTGTTTTCGTTCTTGTTCTGTCATCGTGATGAGGCACACAGGCGGGCCTGAGCAAGCTCAAGCAAGAGGTGAGCATGCGCCTCAATTCACGCGAAAAGAATTCGTCTTGGAGTCAGACCTAAGAAGCGGTCTGGGAGGCGCACGAGCGGGTCACAAGATCTCGGGTGTTCAACATAGTCATCGCCTCCTTCATTCATCTCCCCTCGCGGGGACTTCCTTCTATATTACAACGAAGACGCCTCGAGCGAGGAGCCTTTCGGCCTAGAGCCATGTGAATTTCGAACCAAACCTGGGAGCCTCTCTCAGCGCTTTAGAGAAGTTTGAGCCCGTAAAGTTACTCGGTCTCGGGGAGGCGCGTTAAAAAAAGTCCCACCGAGCGCCGAAACGGGTCCGACGCACGTTATCATGAATAACGAGATGTCAACCGTGCCTGGAACCAGCAAAAGAGCACCCATCGGCGTCGATCTGTGGACCGACACGATAATACGCGGGGGAGTTTTCGCTCTCGGCGAGCCCGCGCGTTTCTACGCGTGGGCTTTTTTTGGACCAGACACCTGCCCATTCCGAGTTGAGGTTGCTCCCTAAATGAAAGAAGTCCTCTTGTTGAACGCCGACTACGAGCCGCTAAACGTCACGAACATGCGGCGGGCCATCGCTTTGATCTTGCTGGGCAAGGCCGAGGTATTGCATCACCAAGAGGAAGCCCTGCGAACCGCGCGAGGAAGCGTCCCGGCACCGTCGATCGTCAAGATGCGCTACCATGTGCGACGCCCGATGCCCCAGCTCCGGCTTTCGCGGCATTCTGTGCTCGCGCGAGACCACCACACCTGTCAGTATTGCGGGGTAAAGGGTAAGGATCTCACCATCGACCACGTCATCCCGAGGTGGATGGGCGGCCCTCACACCTGGGACAACCTCGTGGCTTGTTGCCGCAAATGCAACCTGAAAAAGGGCGACAAGACCCCTCAACAAGCGCGAATGAAGCTGGCCCGTCCGCCGCGACGGCCCCACTTCATCCCATACATCTCGCTCCCGGCCTACCTCAAGGCCGTGCATCGAGAGGAGTGGTCGATCTACCTGCCCATCTTCGAGGGGTTTGTCCCCACCGGAGCCTCGGCGAGCCATTAAGTCCCCCAAACTAAGGACGCAGGCCCAAAACTCCAATAATCTCCGCCGGGTTATTGGAGTTTTTATGAATTTTCTGGACCGACTTTCCATTCGCGCCAAGCTGCTGCTGATTTCCGTGTCCATCACGGTCTTGCTCATCGTCCAAGGGGTCCTGTCAGTCGGGGGTCTCGGCAAAATGCTCGAGTCAAAAAATGAGGTTGTGCAAGAACATGTTCGACCGATTTTTAACCTGCAAACCCTGGTCGACAACATCGCGGTCGATATCGTCGACACTACCCACAAAGTCGCCGCTGGAGCCATGAGCTGGGAGTCGGGAATCCAGAAGGTCGAGGGTGCCCAGGCCAAAGTGAAGTCGGCCTGGGGAGCCATTGAAGGGACCCCCATGGATGACGTCACCGCCGCCAAATTTGCCGAGGCGCGGTCGCTTCAGGAGCCCGTGGACACCGTGACCACCCAGATTCTCGCCGCGATGAAGAACCGGGACCGCAAGACGCTTGAGAGGATTCGAACCGAGGCTCTGTATCCTTCGGTCGAGCCCTTTAATAAAGCGGTCGCCGAAACCATGGCCGCCAAAGCCGGCATGATCGAGAGCCACGAAAAGAAGAGCCAAGGCACCTACAGTTCGGCAGTGGTGTCCACCTGGGTCTCGGTCATCGCGTCGATCTTGATCGGGGTCATCGTCTCCCAACTCATCGGATCGCGCATGAGCCGCCAAGCCGAGAGCCTTTGTGCGCGAATGACCCGCCTTTGTGAGAAGGACATTTTTGGCATTCGACGCGGCCTGGAAGCCCTCGCCGAAGGCAACCTCACTCGCGAGGTCTATCCCGAGACTGAGCCCGTCCCGATTCAGGGCAAAGATGAATTCGCCCGAGTCGATGAAGGCTTTAATCGGGTGATCAACGAGATCTGCATGAGCATCAGCGCCTACAGTCAGAGCCGCCAGCATCTTTGCGGGGTGATCGGCGACGTCCACCACACGAATCGCGATGTGATCGCACATGCCGAATCGCTCAGCGACCGAACGAACGACATGTCCAAGGCCTCCGACGAGCTTCGCAACGTCGTCAATCAGGTCTCCAGCGCCGCCGAGCATTCGGCATTTGGAGCCCAGCAAATCGCAGAATCGAACGTCGCCCTCGCACGAACCGCCGACCAAGCCGTCACCAAGATGGACTCAATGGTCGAACTCGTCGAGCAGGTCGCCCAAGGCTCGCAAACTCAAACCGAGACGCTCGAAAAGACCGAAGACCGTCTCCAAGCGGCCCGACGATCGGTCCAACACACAACCGATGGCATCGCCCAGATCGACCGCCAAATCCAACAGATGAGCGAATCTGTGTTGTCGCTCGGGGAAAAAGGCAAGCAGATCGGCGAAATCGTGAAGGTCATCGAAGAGATCGCCGAACAGACGAACTTGCTCGCCTTGAATGCGGCCATCGAAGCCGCCCGAGCGGGCGACGCCGGGCGAGGATTTGCCGTCGTCGCCGACGAAGTCCGCAAGCTCGCTGAGCGAGCCGCGAGTTCGACCCGAGAAATCTCCAGCCTGATCTTCAGCGTTCGGACGGACGTCGAGAGCGCCGTCCATGCGACCGAATCCACCACCCAGGAAGTCCGCAACCTCAATGAAGCGGCTACCGCGATGAGCGCGACGGTGGATCAAGTGTCCGACGCGCTACAAAGCGTCAAGGCGGTCGCCAGCGCCAACGTCGAAGGCGTCCAAGAGGTCGTCCACCACGTGCAAGCGGTCCGCACCAACATGGGCCAAGTCTCCTCGACGGTGGACCAAAACTCCTCCGCCGCCGAAGGCCTCAGTGCGACGGCCGAAGAGAATGCCGCCGCCGCCCAAGAGATGAACGCGACCGTCGACCATCAACACCAAACGATCCTCCAGGTCGAGGCGCTCTTCCAGCAGCTCATTTCTCAAGTCAACGCGGTCCAGCAAAAGGTGGCGCAATTCCAAACCGAACGCCCCGCCAGCGACCTTGACCTCCGCCGAGCCGCCTAATCTGATCCAAAAAGAGCCCCGGAGAGAGTCTCTCCGGGGCTCCTGAAGACACACAACTTGCGCTTAGACTGCGGCCGGTGAGGCGGCAAAAGCGCGGATCGACGCAACAACATGCTCGATCTGAGCCTCGCTCAGGTGCTGGTGGACCGGCAGACTCAAGACTTGACGGCTGACCTCCTCGGTCACGCCGAGCGAGCCCGGAGCCCCGCTGAAGCGCGCGTAAGGCTGGTGCAAGTGCAGCGGCACCGGATAGTAGATCATGCTGTCGATCTCTCGCTCCTTCAAGAAGGCTTGAAGCTCGTCTCGACGGGACGTCCGGACGGTGAATTGGTGCCAAGTGTGGTTATTCCCGGGGTGCAACTTGGGAAGATGAATCCCTTCGACCCCGGCCAACTGTTGCAGATAAACCTGAGCAATTCGATCTCGCTGGGCGTTCCACTCGTCGAGCTTGCGAAGCTTCACTCGAAGGAACGCGGCTTGGAGTTCGCTCAGCCGACTTGTATAGCCCACCGCGTCGTAATAGTATCTCTCTCGCCCCATTCCATGGACGCGCAGACTTCGCGAATTCGCATCCACCTCGGCGTCGTTGGTCAGGATCATGCCGCCGTCGCCGATCGCCCCCAAGTTCTTGGTCACGTAAAAGCTCAGGCCCGCCCCTCGGCCCCATTGACCCGCATATCGACCCTCACAGTGAGACCCGATGGCTTGCGCCGCGTCTTCAAGGACCGTGAGCCGGTGCCGATTGGCGATCGTCTCAATCGCGCGCACATCCGTCAACTGCCCAAAAAGGTGGATCGGCAAGATCGCTTTTGTCTTTTCGGTCACCGCCGGTTCAATCGCCGCTGGATCGAGGTCAAAAGTCTCGGGCAAGATGTCGACTAAGACCGGCACCGCGCCGATTTGAACAATCGCTTCCAAGCTGGCGACAAAGGTGAAGGCCGTCGTGATCACCTCATCCCCGGGGCCGACCCCGGCCGCCTCCATCAGAATTCGCAAAGCGTCGGTGCCGCTATTCACCGCGATCGCATGCCGCACCCCGTGCATTTGGGCGACCTCTTCCTCCAGCCCTTTGTTATGCGGCCCGAGCACATAGGCCCCGCTCCGCAATACGTCGAGCGCCGTCTGGTCCAGCTCACCGGCCAGGTCTTGATACTGGGCTTTGATGTCTAAGAAAGGAACTCTCACAAATTCGCCTCGGGCTTCGGGTGTTGCCCATCCGCCAGTGTATCCGGTTTTGGCTCACAATAGGGGGCATGCGCCCCCTTCTTTGGCCGGTGGTTTTGGCCAGCAGCTCGCCTCGTCGCCAAGAGCTTTTGAAACAAAGGATCGCCGAGTTCACCATCGATCCTGCCGAAATCGACGAAGACGCTCTCACCGATGCCGACCCCTGGATCACTGCCCAGCGGCTCGCCCGAGAAAAAGCGCTGACGGTGTTCGAGCGACATCCAGGCTCCTTGGTCATCGCCGGGGATACCGTTGTTGCTTTGGCCTCCCCGTTGGGGTACGAACAGTTCGCCAAGCCTGTCGACGTCGACGATGCTCGCCGGATGCTTAGCCAGCTAGCGGGCCGGACGCATCTCGTCATCACCGGGCTTGCGCTTCGCTACCCCAACGGCCTGATCGCGAAGACGCTGACTACCAAAGTCACGCTCCGCCCCATCCAAGAGGCCGAGGCCGAGACTTACATCGCCACCGGCGAGCCGATGGACAAAGCTGGCGGCTACGGCATCCAAGGCGGGGCGGGAGCCTTCATCGAAAAGATCGAAGGCTCGTACACCAACGTCGTCGGAATGCCACTCGAAGCGCTCGACGAAGCACTCCGCGACCTCCGCTCGTCCCAATGAGGGTGGAACCAGCGGTGGCCTCGCCCCGAACCGAACGCCCGTACATCCAATTTGATCGGGTGGAAGTGCGCTATTCCGAGCTCGTCATCGGCTTGCGAGGGGTCTCGTTCAGCGTCAACCGAGGCGAATTCGTCTTTCTTTGCGGCCAAACCGGAGCGGGGAAAAGCACGGTCCTTCGGTGCCTAACTCGTGAAGTGCGACACACCGGGGGCCACGTTTGGCTGCAAGGTCGAGACCTGGGAGCCGTTCGCGAGCGCGAGGTGCCCTATCTCCGCCGAGAGATGGGGATCGTGCCTCAAGACTTTGCGCTCTTGCCCCAAAAAAAGGTCTGGGAGAACGTGGGCTACGCAATGCGGGCAGTCGGGGCCACTCGCCGCCACGTCCGACGAGCCGTCCCCGAACTCCTGGAGAAGGTGAACATCGGCCACCGAATCGACGCCTTTCCCCACCAACTCTCTGGCGGTGAGCAACAGCGCGTCGCCATCGCTCGCGCTCTCATCAACAACCCGAGCTTGCTGCTGGCCGATGAGCCGACCGGCAATCTCGACCCCCAACACAGCCTCGAATTGATGGATGTTTTGCTCCATCTCAATCTCCGAGGTGCCACCATCCTGGTCGCCACCCACGACATGGCGGTCGTCGAAAAACTCAACAAGCGAGTCATCACCTTTGCCCAAGGCGAGATCGTCGCCGACACCGGGGGGCCCCATGTTTGACCGAATCGAATTCATCCTTGGCGAGGCGTTTTCGGCGTTGCGCCGAAATACTTGGATGACATTTGCTGCCGTCACCACCGCCGCGATCGCCCTCTTTTTGCTCGGCGGCATGACCATGGCCTACCTCAGCGTCAGCCGCTACGCGAATTCGCTGAGCGATCGACTCGTGATGAGAGTGTTCGTCAAAGAAGGCATCCCTCGGCCCCAAGTCGAAGCGACGGCTCAAACAATGCGCCAAATCCCCGGCGTCAAAAAGGTTGTCCTCATCCCGCGCGAAGCCGCTTGGAAAAAGAAACAAGCCGAAATGCCCGAGATCACCGCCGGACTTGAGAACCCCTTGCCCGACGCCTTCAACGTCACTTTATCCGACCTGAAGTCCGCACCGACCGTTGCGACTGAGCTCGAAAAACTCCCCGTCGTCGAGAAGGTGAACCGATTAAGCGAAGTCCAAGACCTGCTCGCTTCGATCATCGCCCTCATTCGGGGCCTTGGCCTGGGCCTCGGCGGACTCATGCTGGTGACTTCGGCTGTGTTGATCTACAACGCCATTCGACTGACGATCGTCGCCCGCTGGCGCGAAATGAAGATCATGCGGCTTGTCGGGGCGACCCGTGCGACCATCATCACCCCGATGCTCTTAGAGGGGATGATCCAAGGAGCCCTTGGCGGCGCGCTCGCCATGGGGTTGTTGTGGGGTGCTTATTCCGGGCTCGGCCGCTTGGTCACGAGCCTTGCCGCTCTCGGTTCTTGGCCCGCCTTTCCGGCCGGGACCGCCCTGGGTATTCTCATGGCGACGGGAGCAGCCTATGGGCTCCTCTGCTCGTTGCTCGCGGTGCGCGAGCCACGTCGTCAAGGAAACCGATGAAGCATTGGGGAGCTCGTGGGGTGGTCTGGGGGGTCGTGATCCTCTTCGTCCTGTGGGGCGCGAGCTTGGCCGACGCCCAAAGCTCATCCAAAAGTAAATCCAAAACCAAGAGCTCGACCCAACTCCAGCGCGAAATGCGCAATGTTCAGTCGCAAAAGCAGAAGATCCAAAAGCAGATTCAAGCGAAACGCCGCGAAGCCCGGGCGGTCATGGGCGACATTCAAGAAGTCGATGGCCGCCTGGGTCACCTTGAAGGCCGAATCGAAGAGACTTCAACCCAGCTCAGCAAAAACGTCCAGACCCAACGAAAGCTCGCCTCAGAAGTCACCGCCGCCACCCAGCGACTCAATCAGAAGCGAAAAGAGGTTCGCGAACGCCTCAAACAGATGTATGTCGCCGAGGAAGAGAATGTTGCCGTCGCCTTGCTCAAAGCTCGTGACCTCGGCGATCTCGCCGGGCGCAAGACGATCATCGAAAAGATCGCCGCCAAAGATCGCAAGCTCTTCGACGAAGTCGATCAGCTCCAAAAGTCGATCGTCGCCAAAAAGGCCCAGCAAGATCGAGTCGTCGCCAACATCCGCGACCTGAAGTCCCGACAGGTGAACTATCAGGGCGAGCTGAAGTCAGCCCGCTCGAACAAGGCTCAGCTTCTGGGCGAGCTTCAGGCCCAACAAGCCGAACTCCGAAAGGAGTACGACGAGCTCGACCGCGAGAGCGATGCCCTCGCCGCCCAGATTCGCTCACTCCAAGCAAGCCGACGGGGGACTCGCCAAGAAGTCTCCCCCTATCGAGGCTCTTTCCAACGCCCCGTCAGCGGACGCATTACGAGCGGATTTGGCATGCGGTTTCACCCGATCCTCAAGCAAAACCGGATGCATAACGGGATCGACTTCGCCGCTCCGACCGGCACTCCCATCGTCTCCGTAGCCCCGGGGGTCGTGCTTTCGGCGGGTTATCGACGCGGCTATGGCAATACGGTCGTCATCGACCACGGGGGCGGCATGAGCACGCTCTACGCCCACTGTTCAAGGCTCTTTGTCAGTGAAGGCCAACGGGTGACCCGAGGTCAAAGGATCGCCGCCGTCGGATCGACCGGCCTCTCGACGGGGCCCCACCTCCACTTTGAAGTCCGAATCGATGGCCGCCCGGTCGATCCCCGTCGCTATCTCTAGCGGCCGAATCGGGTAGTTTTCAAGAATCACCTTATGCCGACTCTTTTCACCAAGATCATGCGCGGCGACATCCCCGGGGACATCGTCTACCAAGACCGCTACTGCGTCGCCATCAAGGACATCGCCCCTCAGGCCCCCGTACACCTTCTGATCATCCCTCGCACCGAAATTTCCGGCGTCAGTGCGGTCGAAAAGACGGGCGATCATCAATATCTGCTGAATGCGGCGCGAAACATCGCCGAAGAGATGGGAATCGAGGGCTATCGCCTCGTGATCAATCAGGGTGAAGCCGCTGGCCAAACCGTCCCCCACTTGCACATGCACTTTCTAGCCGGACGAGACCTCAGCTGGCCCCCTGGCTAAACTGCAACACGATGGACGAGGGGCATATCGGCGTCGATGAGAGCGGAAAAGGGGACTACTTTGGCCCCCTCGTGATCGCCGCCTGCTTCGTCGGCCCGGAGCATTTGGCCGAACTCGACGGGGTCAAGGACTCGAAGAAGCTGACCGACTCTCAGTCGATCCAATTGGCAGCCCAAATCAGGAAGGTCTGTCCGTGCGACGTCGTCGCAATCGGCCCTGCCAAGTATAACGAGCTCTACGCCAAGATCGGCAACCTCAACAAACTTCTCGCCTGGGGCCATGCGCGTGCGATCGAAGAGGTCTTGACCCTCCGTCCGACAGAGCTCGTTATCAGCGACCAGTTCGCCGACCCGAGCTTGGTCAAAAGGAACCTTTTTCAGAAGGGTCGAACCGTTCGCCTTGAGTCCCGAGTTCGAGCTGAAAGCGACATCGCCGTCGCGGCGGCTTCGATCCTCGCCCGGGCCGAGTTTCTCCGCCGGCTCAAGATGTTGGGCCAGGAGTTCGGGATGGAGCTCCCCAAAGGAGCCGGCCCGCCGGTCTTGGTCGCCGGAAAAAAGTTCATCGAAAAGCATGGCCGCGACAAGCTCGGACAAGTCGCCAAGCTCCACTTCAAAACAACTCAGCAGGTCGCGGGCTCGCCCGTGTTAAGCTGAAACGCGGCCGCTCTCGGCCAAGAGTTGCTCGACGAGGTCCATATGGACCACCCCAACAAACCAGACATCTTGCTCCTCGGCCGGGCTCTGATGCCAGTCATAAAGGTAGCCCTCGACCAAGTCTGCGCCCGGCAGTCGCGAGCGCAGGTTGTGCACCGGCATCCAGAGCTCTTGCAAAACCGGGTAGCAAGACGAAGGAAGCGGCGGTTTCATCAGGCGATAGTCATCCGAGACGTCAATCACCACAACTCGCGCCAAGTTGTATTTCCAAAGTGAATCCAGCAGTTCGGCCACGTCCGTGTGTCCTCCGCTGATTCCAGACGGATCGAACCCACAAAGTGACGCTCAGACGCTCGCCGATCGGCAACTCGTGCAAAGTCCGCTCACCTCGATGGTGAACCCTTCCAGAGCGTAACCCGCGGCCTCGACCTGCTGGACCAACTGAGAGGCCGTCTCTTCGGCCACCACAAGCTCGACAAACGTCCCGCAGCTTCGACACACCACATGCTCTAAGCCAACGTCGCTATGATCGGCCAGCCGACACGCCGCATACCCCTGACCCAAGCCGACGTGGTGAACAATTCCCGCCTCTTCCAAAGTCCCCAAGATGCGATACACACTGACCACGTCGATCCGCCCTTGGGCCGCCAAAACCGCCGCATGAATGTCGTTCGGAGTCAGCACGGACTGAGCGTCAGCAAGAACCCGAATGACCTGAATCCGCGGCATGGTGATCCGATACCCTTGGTCTCGAAGGGTCTGAATCGCCCGGGCTTCAAACTCATTTGAACTCAATTCTTCTTTCCCCAGCCTTTCCGAGGCCGGAACCAGTTTCCCCTATTTTAGGTTCAAAATGAGACTGCTCCAGGCTAGGTCTCGTTGAAGTTGAAGAAATTCGCGCAAAATTCGCCCCCATCAGGTTCAACTTTGTGATATTCTGCGTCTGTTGAACAAGCCGGCCCGTTCAAAACGGGCTCTAGGATGGAGGGAAACATGAAGTTTTACAATCTCAAGTTGCGCGAGCACGTGGAAGTGGACGACTCGAAGGTCGTCAAGACGAAGATGATTCGAAAGACCAAGAACGGCGAGCAAACCCGCTATGCCTTCCGAGGCGACTCCAACGGAGTCAAGGTCTGGAAGTTCGTCAGCGAGAAGGACTACAAGGCCGCGAAGTTCAAAGAGGAGTAACCTCTTCAAACAAGATTTTCTGCGGGCCATGAGGAATTTCACCTCGTGGCCCGCTCTTTTTCAAGCCGATCATTGAACATGGAGGCGGAGATTCCGTCGAGACACTCATGGCGATAACGACTGATCGCGAGAAGATTGCCCACATCCTGAGGCGGTTCGGATTCGGAGCGAGCGAGGCCGAACTGGAGTTCTACTCCCAACGCGGCCTGAAAGGAACGATCGACACGTTGCTCAACCCCGAGAGCGTCGCCGAAACCCACGTGCTCGACGTCGACCGGCTTCGGAGCCCGCGCGACAACAGCCTCAACATGCTCTCGGTCCAATCCTGGTGGGCGAGTCAGTTCCTCACGACGAACCGGCCGCTCCTCCATAAGATGACCCTCTTCTGGCACGATCACTTTGCGACCAGCGCCGACAAGGTCGACGTGAGCTCGGCCATGCTCCAGCACATCCGGATGCTGCAATCCCATGCCCTGGGCAAATTCCGCGACCTCCTCACCGCGGCCAGTCAAGACCCGGCCATGGTCTACTGGCTCGATAACCAGTTTAACATCAAGGGCAAACCGAACGAGAACTTCGCTCGCGAGGTGATGGAGCTCTTCACCCTCGGTATCGGCCATTACAGCGAAAAGGACATTCAAGAGGCCGCGCGCGCCTTCACCGGATGGACGTTTGGAGTCGGACCCCGCCGCTTTCAGCCAGAAAAACCCCGGGGCCAAGCGAGCTTTGTTTTCCGGCCGGAAAACCACGACACGGGCGTGAAGTCGATCCTCGGCAATCGGGGCAATTTCGATGGCATCGACGTGCTGGGAATCCTTTGCGGGCATCCGCAAACCGCAACTTACCTCACCACCAAGATCTGGGAGTGGTTTGCATACCCCAACCCCGCCCCCGGGCTCGTCGAACGACTCGCCGCAAAATTTCGTAACTCCGGCCTCGACATCAAGGTCCTCTTGCGCGAGGTGATGTCCAGTTCGGAGTTCTACAGCGAGACCGCCGAACGAGCCATCGTGAAAAACCCGATCGACTTCTGCACGAGCACCATTCGTCAACTCGGCGTCGGCGCCGCCCTCATTGAGTCCGTCAAGGAGCCCCGAGAAGATCGTGAGGAGGACGCGAACCAGGTTCGGCGAGCCATGGCCCCCGCTCGACTGATGGCGACCTCGGCCGCCTCGATGGGGATGAAACTTCTTCACCCACCCGACGTCGCAGGCTGGCAATCCGGAGGCGGGTGGATCAGTTCCGCCACCATGATCGAACGCATCCAGTGGGCCGACCGACTCTTCGGAACTTCCAGCGGGCGGGTGCCCTCGTTGCGCTATCCGGCCTTCTCGCTGACCAACGGCTCGGGCTCGCCAGAAAGCCTTGTTCAAGCGATGATCTCGGTGTTCGACGTCAACCTGCCGAGCTCAAAGATCCAGTCGCTCGTCAAAGCCGCCCAAGAGGCCACCGGCGGGAACAGGCTGTCGGCCAGCAACTCCGGTCCGGCCGCGATTGCCGTTGGAAGACTGATTTTTGGCACGCCCGAGTTCCAGTTTGCCTAGGACGCATTGCGAAACCGGGCGACGCCCAGGTAAGACGGCTCCATGCGGGAAACCCGGAGCCAAGATGTTGTCCTGCTCTTGTTGCGGCTCGTGCTGGGGCTTGTCTTCATCTATGCCGGGGGCCAAAAGCTATTCGGCTGGTGGGGCGGCTCGGGCTTTAGCGGCACCTTGCAGGAGTTCCAGTCGATGCATGGCATCCCCGCCGTCGCCACAGCTTGCGCGATTTTCGCCGAATTTTTGGGTGGGCTCGGCGTCCTCTTCGGATTTCTGAGCCGGGTTGCCGCGAGCGGCCTTTTTCTCACGATGTCGGTCGCCGTCTTTTTGAACTTGCGAGACTTTGGCGCAAAAGCCCTCTCGAGCGAACCCGAGATGTCGATGCTCTTCATCGCCATGCCGCTCTCGATGCTCGTGATGTCACTCGCCGTCATGATGCTCGGGGCGGGCAAGTATGCGCTCGACCAAAAATTCAGCAAGCGGAAATGAGTCATGCCGCAGCAGTTTGACGACCCGCTCGACACCGAAATCTTGAGCCGAGCGCTCAAAATCGAGGCTGAAAACCAGGCAAACCTGAGCCATCTGCTCGAACAAACGGCGGCCGAGCTCGGTATCTCCAAGGACGCCCTCATCCAAGCCCGAGAGCAAGTGCTGGAGGAGCGATCCATCGAAGCCGATTTCCGAGAATTCCGCGACGAGCGGATGCATGAGTTCAAAAAGTCGGTGGCCCAGTACGTTCTCTGGAACTCGCTCATGGTCTTCATCAATGTCCTGGACAAAGGAACGATCACGTGGGCTGTTTGGCCACTGAGCATCTGGGGCATCTTCTTGCTCATCGGCACCATTTCGGATCAGACTTTTTCCAAGCGCCGAGGGCCTGAGTTCCAAAAGTGGCGCAAGCGAAAGCACGCCCGCCAAAAAGAAGCGGAAATTGTGTCCTCCTAAATGATGTCACGAGTTTCTTCAGACAGTCCCGTCGCAATCTTGAAACGGGCCCATCGGGCGACATAATCAATTTATGGGCCCGCCTTTGGGCATCTGACTTGAATTTCAGGAGCTGATAAGTGCCTCTTAAAGGAATCCGAACTGAACTCGACATCCTCAACTCGCATGTGTGCCAAGCGGAGCCCGACCTCGAGTTCATCCTCGTCCATGCTGAGTCTCTTTTGAGCCATGCCCGCATCGCCGCCACCGGGGACGTCTATCCCGACACCTCCCCCGAAGATCGCGAACTGATTCGGCGATACCTTGAAAAGAAGCGCTCGGCGAGCTAAGCTCTGAGCCATGGCGTTTTCCCCGGAGTTTCGGGCTCATGCCGAGGCCTGCCTGAGTCGCGTGGTGCCGATCCGAACAAAAGCGATGTTTGGGGGCGTCGGGATCTATTCCGAAGACCTCTTCTTTGCCCTCATCGCCGACGCTAAGCTCTACCTGAAAGTCGGCCCGACCAACCAAGCCGATTTCGAAGCCGCCGGAATGGAGCCGTTCTTCCCGTTCGATTCGCCCAAGCCGATGCACTATTGGGAACTCCCGCCGGGCATCCTCGAAGATCCTGCTGAACTCCAAGTCTGGGTCGACAAAGCTCTCCAAGTCGCGGCATCAAAGAAGAAGCGCTAATCCGGCTTGAGTTCGAGCTTCAGCTTTGGCCGCTTCGCCTCGTCGGGATGGTCCTTGCTGAAGAACTTGTAGACTGCCCGAGAACCGCCCGCCGAAGGGTCCAGACTGCTCGTCAGAGCGAGTGCGAACGGCTTGTCCTGGGTCACAGCCTCAAAGTAGGCCTTGGCAAAGTCGCCCGGACCCTTCATCAGGTCGATTTCAAACTGGACCTCAGCCCCCTTTTTGGGCTCAGCGCCGAGCGTCGCCCGGCCAAAGATGGTCTTCGGATCGCGGCTCGGCGCGAGCTTGTTGACGTCTTCATATCGCCAGTCCTTTTCAGCAAAGCCCGGATTCAATGATCGGACTTCTAGCGGCGAGCCCTGGCTCAACTCCGGAGTGTAGGCCGGGTCCGCAACATGAGTCAGGACCAGCTTCGCCCCCACCAGATTCCGGCTCACAGTCGTCATCGGCTTCAAGTCAAACTTCAGATAGGAATAGCTATAAGAGTCATGGGGGTCTCCTTTCTCGGCCACTGCCCCATCGTCGGTCCCCCAAACCCGCAGATAAGGGTCCTTGTCTGGCTCGGTGGCATGCGGATAGACCCACAGATCGTCGCTCGGCACCAAGACGTACACCGGGGCGTCTTGGCGGAGCAATACGGCGGCAAGAAGGAGCGAAGTCATGTCCGTAGTCTACACAAGTCCCAGCTTCAGAGGAGCGCATCCGGTACCCTGGAGGCACGTTGAGATGGAGCACGCCCTCCGAGTCCTGGATTTTGATGCGGTCCGCCACCGACTCGCCTCTTTTTGCGAAACCGAGCAAGGGGCTGACCAGGCGCGCCTCCTGCAGCCCGAATTCGACGATGCCGAAGTCTGGCGACTCCAGGCCCTGACCACTGAAGCCTACGACCTCCTCGGCGCCGCCACCCTCCCCAGCCTCGGAGCGATCAAGAACGACGCCTCGGCCGTGGAGCGAGCCGCCAAAGGCAGCACCATCGACGGTGAGACTTTGGTCCGCATCGCCGAGGCTCTCAGCGCGATGAGGAATCTGCGGGGCGTCGTCGTCGCCCGAGGGAACCCGTACCCCCGACTCGCCGATCTCGCCGGGGTCCTGCCCGAATGGCAGGATTTGGAACGAAAACTCACTGACTCACTCGATGGGGGTGGGGATGTCAAAGACTCGGCAAGCCCAGCCCTCGAACAGATTCGCCGGAAGCGACTCTCCCTCAACCAGCGCGTCGTCGAAAAAATGCAAGGCTACGTCGCAGGTCGCCATCGAGACCACCTGAGCGACCCCCTCTACACGGTCCGAGATGGCCGCTACGTCTTGCCGGTCAAAGTCGAACACAAAGGCAAAGTCCGCGGCATCGTTCATGACACGAGCGCGAGCGGCCAAACCGTCTACATCGAGCCCGAGGATGTGCTGCAGGTCGGCAACCAGATCCGAGAGAATGAGGCCGCCGAGCGCGCCGAAGTCGTTCGGATTCTCGGCGAGCTCAGCAGCCGAGTTGGGGCCCGGGCCAGCTCGATCGTGCCCGGCTATGGGGCCGCCGCCCAAATCGACCTCATTCTCGCCAAAGCTCGCGAAGGCTATGCCGCCCAATCTTGCTTGCCGACCCGATTACCCGGCCCCCGATTGGAGATCCGAAATGGCCGACACCCCGAGCTCGACCCGGAGACCGCGGTCCCCCTGAACACCGAGCTCGGCGAGATCGCCGACGCCGTCTTGATCACCGGCCCCAATACCGGCGGCAAGACCGTCGCCATGAAGACCGTCGGGCTCTTTGTACTGATGACCCAATCTGGAATGATGTTGCCTGCCAGCAGCGTCAAGATCGGCACGTTCAGCCAAGTTTGGGCCGACATCGGAGACGAGCAGAGTCTGCAGCAGTCCCTCTCAACCTTCAGCGGGCACATCAAGAATATCGCCGAGTCGCTTCGCCAGATCCGCCCGGGAGCGCTCGTTTTGCTCGACGAAATCGGCGCCGGCACCGACCCCGCCGAAGGCGCCGCCCTGGCCAAAGCGCTACTCCAAGAGTTCGTCCGCCAAGGAGCGAAAATCGTCGCCAGCACTCACTACGGCGAGCTCAAAGTTTTCGCCGCAAATACACCCCAATTCCTGAACGCCTCGATGGAGTTCGATCTGAAGTCCCTGCGCCCCACGTACCGGCTCCTGATGGGCACCCCGGGGGCGAGCCACGCCTTTCGCATCGCCGAACGCTACGGCATCCCCGCACCGCTGGTCGCCGAAGCGAGCCAAGACCTCGGGCTCGATGAACAAGATGTGGCCGCGATGCTCGAAAAGCTCGAACAAGCCCAACGCCAAGCTCAGCGAGCCCAAAGCGAAGCCGACCGGCTCGCCCACCGGCTTCGCGAAGTCGAAAAAGAGACTCAGCGCAAACTCGAACAAGCCGAGGCGACGTTGCGAGACGCTCGAAAGAAGGCCAGCGACGCCCTCGAATCCACTCTCCGCGAGATTCGACTCCAAGCCGCCGACATCTTCGAAGAAATCAAGCGAGATCGAAGCCCCCGAGCTCAAGAAAAGGCGCGAGAGGACCTCAAAACCCTGCAGGCGATCGGCCAAGATGTCGCCCAAGACTGGAAGCCCACTGGATCCGCCCCAACAACTGCAAAGCAAACCCGCTGGACTCTCGGGATGTCCGTCCGAGTCGAGGGCTATTCCCAAATCGGCACCCTGACCGAACTGCCCCGAAACGGCAAGGCCCAAGTTCAACTCGGGCCGTTGAGGATGTCCGTGCTCGAATCCGCGCTCAGCCCGGTCGACACCCCTCGGGTCCAGCGTGCCGCTCGGCCGAGCGTCCAACTTCAGAAAGCGATGGTCGCCACAACCGAAATCAACCTTCGCCGGCTCCGCGCCGAAGATGCCGAAGAAGAACTCGAAAAATTCCTCGACGAATGCCTTTTGGCTGGGCTCCCCAGCGCTCGGATCGTTCATGGCAAAGGCGGTGGAGTCCTTCGCGCCCTCACCCATCGGATGCTGAAGAGCCATCGTGGGGTCGCTAGCTTTCGACTCGCCGATGCCAACGAGGGCGGCGACGGAGCCACCCTGGTTGTCTTCGGATAAAAGCTATTCTCGGGCCCCAAGGACGTATAATTGCCTTGGGTAATTTCGGGGGCACCAGGTTGAGAAAGTACATTTTTGTAACAGGCGGCGTTGTGAGTTCCATCGGCAAAGGGATCGCCACCGCGAGCTTAGGGCGCCTCCTTCGCAATCGAGGCTACACCGTCGCCCCGATGAAGCTCGACCCCTATATCAACGTTGACGCCGGGACCATGAACCCCTATCAGCATGGTGAGGTCTTCGTCACCGAAGACGGCGCTGAGACTGACCTCGATCTCGGCCACTACGAGCGGTTTATGGACGTCAACTGCACGTCCGGCTCAAGCCTCACCACCGGAAAGGTCTATCTGAGCGTGATCCAGGCTGAGCGCCGAGGCGACTATCTCGGCGGAACCGTCCAAGTGATCCCCCACGTCACCAACGAAATCAAACGCGGTCTGCTCGACCTCGGCAAAGAGCAAGAGGCCGATGTCGTGATCGCCGAAATCGGCGGCACCGTCGGCGACATCGAAAGCCTGCCTTTCCTCGAAGCGATCCGCCAGATGCGCAAAGAGGTCGGCCCCGAAAACGTCCTTTATGTCCATGTCACCCTCGTTCCGACCGTCGGGCCATGGGGCGAAATCAAGACCAAGCCCACGCAGCACAGTGTTATCAATCTGCGAGAAATTGGAATCTCACCTGACGTCCTGATCTGTCGCACCGATCAGCCCATGCCGGATGATGTCAAAGAAAAGATCAGCTTGTTCTGCGATGTGCCCGTCAATGCCGTGGTGGAATCCCTCACCGTCGATACGATTTACGAAGTTCCTTTGTGGTACGAAAAGGCTGGCCTGGGCGATCTGGTCGTCTCTCGACTCGGCCTGGAGCCCAGTAATCCAAGTCTGGAAGAGTGGAATTCTCTCGTAGAAACGCTTAAGAATCCCAAGCAAAGTTGTCGAATCGCCGTCGTCGGAAAATACACCAGCAATGGCGATGCGTATAAGTCCATCGGAGAAGCCCTCATCCACGGCGGCATTCCGAATGACGCCCGGATTGAAATCACGTGGATCGAAAGCGATTCTCTCGAACTAGGTCGCCCTCCTAAAGAATTTCTCGCCGATGTCGATGGACTGGTCGTCGCTCCTGGCTTTGGTGAGCGAGGCATCGAAGGCAAAATTCGCGCGATTCAATACGCCCGAGAAAAAGGACTTCCATTCCTGGGCATCTGCCTCGGATTGCAAATGGCGGTCATCGAGTTTGCGCGAAATGTTTGCCACTTAGAAGGTTCGAATTCAGAAGAGATCGAAAAGCAGCCGGCCTACCCGGTCATTCACCTTTTGCCAGAGCAAAAGGGCGTCAAAGATAAAGGGGCCACGATGCGATTAGGCTCATGGCCTTGTCGCCTGAATGCAGGCACCTTAGCGCATCAACTTTATGGAGATACTCGCATCTCCGAGCGGCATCGCCACCGGTACGAAGTGAATAACGATTTTCGAGATAAGCTCATCGAGCATGGGATGGTCATTAGCGGAGTTTCGCCGGACTATCGACTCGTCGAAATGGTCGAAATCCCTTCGCATCCTTTCTTCATCGCGACCCAGGCTCACCCCGAATTCAAGAGTCGCCCCAATCGGCCGCACCCCCTCTTTGCCGGCCTCATTGAAGCTGCGATCAAGCAACACGCCGCGCTCGCTTAACGCTCTCCGGGCAGAACAATCCCCCGGAGAATCACTCGCTGAGCCAAGAAGAAAACCAGCAAAGTTGGGATCGCCGCAAGCGTCAACGCGGCCATCGTCACCGACATCGGAGCCCCTTGTTGCAGCTGATATATCCACACCATCAGCGTCCACATCCTCTGATCTTGGGCTACCAAAAACGCATACATAAAGGCCCCATAAGAGGCCATAAACGCCATCAATGCCAGATACCCCAAAACGGGCTTGCTCAAGGGCAGTGCAATTTTCCAAAGCATGGTCCGCTCGCGCGCGCCATCCATCGCCCCCGATTCATACAACTCTTGCGGCAAAGAATCAAAGAAACCTTTGAGCAAAAAGATCATATATCCTGAAGCCGCAGCCGGTAAAACCAGCGCCGCAAAAGTATTCAGAAGACCCAGATCACGTAGCAGCAAGAACGAAGGAATCATCGCTACCTCCGCCGGAAAGGCCATCGTCGCCAAAAGAAAGAGCAGAATCTTTCCCGTCGACTTCATCGGATAGCGCGAGAGCGCATACGCCGCCAGCGGGTTCACGATCAGTTGCAACAAGACCGCCAGGGCGCAAAAGATCAAGGTGTTCCACAAAGCGCGACCGTTCAGCAACACGAAGTCTAAGACATAGCGATAATTCCGCGTCGAGAACTCCCGCTTCAGGGCTCCCGCTTGTGCCTCGACATGGCGAGTCTCCATCGCCAAAATCGGAAGATCCCCGCTGCCTCGTTTTCGCCACTCATCTTCGACAATCCCTTGCGACAGAGACTTTTCAAACCCCGCATAAAACTGGTCAACCTTGGCATCAGTTAACCTTTTGGTGGAATCTGGGGCCACCAATTGGTCAAAAGTTTTTGCCGCGCCTTTCCAATCCGCCGGGACTTGATCAAATTGATTCTGAGCCACCCCTCGAACATAATCTTGCCAGCGTTTGTTCTTGCGCAACGGGAGCCGAAACTCCACCGGGAGCTGCGCCTTAAAAACCAACCAATCGTCCCACTTCTTGCCTGGCCGAGGTTTCCAGAAGGCACGATCGAACAGCTCCGCAGGTGGAGCCACGGTTTGGAACCCGACGTTCTCCTCAATATAGGCTTGATTCAAGGCGTCGATCGTGGGGTACCGCTCCCGCAGCCAGCTCTGATAGCGAATGTTCAGCCGGCCTGTGACCTGGGTCGGAGCCTGACGAAATCCGGCAGTCCATTCATGAAGAGGGAGCTCCATTAAGAGCTTCTCATAGGCCCGTACGTCCGCCTCGGGAGCTTGCCCCCCCAACGAGGTGCTCGCCAGTTGAGCCAAGTCGCCCGCGTACTTGTCGTCCCGGTATTTCGCCTGGAGTTCGCCCAGGTCCGACCAGAATTTCGGCACGAGTCGATTGTCGTTCTGGTCAGTCACCCCTTTGAATCCGGTCGACACCATGACGAGGAACGGATACAGTGTCGTCAAGGCTCCCACGGACAGCAATCCATAAAGCACCCCCATCGCGATTCGTGCCCGAATCCGCTTCCGACCGACTTTGCCCACCAACGGCATCTCATCCAAAAGACGAAGCACCTGGCCATTCCCCGCAAAAGTGCTGAAATACCCGTATTTTTACTAGGATAGACCCCGGTAACTTCACGGAATTCCTCCTCCAGCGAAGCACTCGTGAATCTGCGAGGCCATGGAGGGCCGAACTGAGCGCTTCCCCACGGAGGAAATCAAATCATGTCCACTTTTCGAGTCAATACCAACGTCGTCGCGATGAACGCCCTGCGCAACCTGGGCGTCACGAACATGAATTTCTCGAGCGCAGTGACCAAGCTCTCGAGCGGTATGCGCATTAATTCGGCGGCGGACGATCCGGCCGGCCTCATCGCGTCGGAGAACTTCCGATCCCAAATCGGCGGCATCGATCAAGCTGTGCGAAACAGCCAAGACGCATCGAACCTGGCCAAGACCGCCGAGGGCGCCCTGGACGAGGTCGGTCGACTGCTGCGCGACGCTCGGTCTCTGGCGGTCGCTTCGAGCAACACCGGCGTTCTGAGTGCGACCCAACTTCAAGCGAATCAGACCCAGCTGGCCTCGATCGCCTCGTCGATCAATCGAATCGCCTCCACGACTTCGTTCGGCACGAAGAAGCTGCTCGACGGTTCGGCGGGCGTCTCGTCCACCGTGACGGCGAACAACTTCATCTCGTCGATGTCCTTCGGCGGCCAGTTCGCCGGTCAAGCGATCACCTCGAACGCAACCGTGACGATCGACATCACGACCGCCGCAACCCGGGCAGCGACCACCGACGCCAACATGGCGATCATCACCGCCGCCGACATCGGAGCCGCCGCTGGCGTCGCTGTCGGTGCGGCCCGAGCCGGTTCGTTCACGATCAACGGTCAATCGTTCACCGCCAGTGCGACGGACACCTATGGCCAGCTCGTCCAGCGAATCAATGAGTCGTCGGCGCAAACGGGTGTCACCGCTCAGATCGTCAACGTCGGTGCGAACGACAACCGCATCCGACTGAGCTCGACCGGATTCGGTTCGAACTCGGTGATCGACCTCACCGACTCGGTCGGAACGATCCGCAACGGCGCGGGCACCAGCCAAAACGCCGGTGTCGACGCCCTGGCGACGGTCACGATCGACGTCGATGGCGCCGGCGGCTTGGCCGCAGTGACCGCGGCCTTTACGGGCGGACGATTCGGTTCGAGCGGACTCCTGCTCCAAGACTCGACCGGCAACTCGATTCGGCTGACCGAGGCAGGCAACTCGACGACCGCGGCCGATGGTGCCATCGGTCAGCTCCGAGCGGGCTCGACCCAGTTCCAAATCGGGGCTAACGCCGGTGAGACGACCCAGTTCAGCCTTGGCAACTTCAGCGCGAGCACTCTCGGCGTCGGAGCGGTCACCGGCCTTTCCGTAGCCAATCTCGACGTCACGACGGCGACAGGGGCCGCGAATGCACTCTCCGTCATCGATGCGGCGGTCAATCAGGTCTCCCGAGCTCGAGGCGAAATCGGCTCCTTCCAACGCAACGTGATCGAGTCGAACATGCGCTCGCTCAACGTCGCTCGGGAAAACCTGTCGGCCACAGAGTCCTCGATCCGAGACATCGACGTCGCCCAAGAAATGACCAACTACACGAAGCTGCAAATTCTGCAACAAAGCGGTCTCTCGGTCTTGGCGCAAGCCAACTCCGCTCCGCAGTCGGTCCTTTCGCTCCTGCGATAAGCGATCTCAGGATCAACACTCCGGAGGGTCTGGCCCCAGCCAGGCCCTCCTCTTTTTTTGCGCGCCTTGACGTAGAATAGGGCACGACGCCCCATGCCGACGCGATCCAAATCCTGGCCCCCAATGGTCGAAGAAAAGCTGAAAGCTGTTCCGACCGCTCCCGGTTGCTACATTTATCGCGACGAACAAGGACAAGTTCTCTATGTCGGCAAAGCAGTCGTTTTGCGTCAACGAGTTCGCAGCTATTTTCAACCCAGCGCCAAACACAGCACTCGTATTGCTCGCTTAGTGCATAAAGTTCGAGACATCGAATGGATGGTGGTCGATAGTGAACTCGAAGCCCTCGTGCTCGAATGCAACCTGATCAAGGAGCACCGTCCGCCCTACAATGTTCGACTCCGAGATGACAAGAGTTATCCGTACATCTTGATCACCAAAGAGGCCTTTCCACGGGTCCTCTTCACTCGAAAAAGAAGAGCCGATCATGGCCAGCTTTTTGGCCCTTTTACGAATACCTATGCAGTCCGAGAAACCCTTCAGATTTTACATAAAGTTTTTCCGCTCATCCCATGCGGAAAATCCTGGAGTGGACGGGCCGAACAACGCCCTTGCTTGTACTACCACCTTGGGCAATGCCTCGCCCCGTGTGCGGGCCTCAGCGACCGCTCTGAATACCAAAAGATCATTCATCAAGTCGAGCAGTTTCTAAAAGGAAAAGAGGAGACGATTCTCGATCAGCTTCGACAGCAGATGGAGGCGGCTTCTGAGAGTCTTGAATTTGAAGATGCGGCGATGCTTCGAGATAAAATTCAGGCGCTTGAGAGAGTTTTAGAACGACAAAAAGTGATGAGCGCGGACGCCGTGGATCGAGACGTGATCGCGGTCGTGAAGGACGAGCGAGGAGCTGCCATTCAAATGCTCTATGTTCGCAATGGAAAGCTCATCGGCCAGCGCCAGTTTATTCTCGATGGAAGCGTCGAAAGTTCACCCGGAGAAGCGGTTCAGGAATTTGTAAAACAATACTATGTCAACGGCGCAGATGTCCCGAAAGAGATTTTGCTTCCCGTAGAAATCGAAGAGCGTCATATTGTTCAAAGCTGGCTGCGGCAACAGCGGGGAGCCGCTATGACCATCGAGGTTCCTCAAACCGGCGAAAAGGCTCGACTCATTGATATGGCGGCCGTGAATGCCGAGCAAGCCCTCGAAACTTTCCGAATGGAGCTCGAACAAAAAGAACAATATAGCGAAGAGGCGATGACACAATTACAAGAAGCCTTGGGGTTACCTGCACCTCCCCTCCGAGTCGAGGGATACGATATTTCGAACATCCAAGGTAAAGCCCCTGTTGGATCGATGGTTGTCACCGAAAACGGCGAACCAAAACGAGACGATTATCGACGTTTCAAAATTCGTTATCATCCTGAAGATCCGAACGACTTTGCGATGATGAACGAAGTTTTGTTGCGGCGATTCCGTAACTTCCTTGATAACGATCCAAAATTCGCTCCGCTCCCGGATCTCATCATGATCGACGGCGGAAAGGGCCAACTCGGGGCCGCGCTGAAAGCCCGCGACGCGCTCGGCCTCACCGTGCCGATGGTCGGCCTCGCCAAAAAGCATGAGCTTCTTTATCGACCCTCGGACCGACCCGGAGCCGATGGATCGTACGAGATGGAGGCCATCGAGTTGCCGCTCCACTCACCCGGTCTGCTTCTATTGCGCCGATTGCGCGATGAGGCCCACCGATTTGCGCTCACCTACCACCGTAAGTTAAGGGACAAGCGACTCCATGGCTCGACGCTCGAAGAGATTCCCGGAATTGGGCCCCGACGCAAGCGGCTCCTCCTTCGGACTTTCGGCTCGATCGACGCGATCCGACGCGCCAAGCCCGAAGAGCTCGCCGCCGTCCCCACGATGACTCGCAAACTCGCGGAACAGGTTTTGGAGCATCTGAAGTTAGACTAGACCCCCGATCAATCGGCTAGAATGGGCAACGTATGGCCCGTTTTGCGATCTCTCCGGAATACATCGAGCGATTTTTGGTTGATCTCCTGAATTCGCCCAGCCCCACGGGCGACACCGAATGGGCCATCAGCTTCGTTGAACAAGAACTCCAGAGCTTTGGACTCCAAACCCACCGCACGCTGAAAGGCGCGTTGGTCGCCCAAATTCCGGGCATCCAAAACGACGCCCCCCGAGCGATCACCGCCCACGTTGACACTCTCGGCGCGGTCGTCGCCGAAATCAAGGGCAACGGTCGGCTCCGCCTGTCGGCCCTCAACGGGGTGAACTGGCCGAGCGTCGAAAGCGAAGGCGTCTGGATTCCGACGCGGTCGGGAAGCCAGATTCGCGGCTCGATTGTTCTGACAAACGGAGCCGTCCACGTCAATAAAGAAGCCACCTCAGCCCCGCGAAACGCCGACACCCTCGAAGTTCGACTCGATGAACGAACCGAAACCGCCGAGCAAACTCGAATGCTCGGGATCGAAGTCGGCGACTTCGTCTACTTCGACCCCCGGGTCGAGGTCACCAGCGGCTTTATCCGGTCGCGATTTTTGGATGACAAAGCTTGCGTCGCCTGTGTGGTCGCCGCTCTGAAGGCCATCACCGAAGCCGGAGTCTCGCCGGCTCAAGACACGACCATCCTGATCTCGAACTACGAAGAGGTCGGCCACGGCGGAACCGACGGCCTGCCCGAAAACATCACCGAGCTGGTCGTCGCCGACATGGCTTGCATCGGCCACGGGCTCCGAGGCGATGAATTCCATTGCTCCATCTGTATTAAGGATTCATCCGGACCTTATTCTCGTCGGCTCACCGAAAAGCTCCGCACCGTCGCCGAGCAACAAGGCATCGACCTGAAGCCCGACATCTATCCTTATTACGGCAGCGACGGTTCGGCCTATTGGCGGGCCGGAGGTCGAGCCGAAGTCGCCTTGATCGGTCCCGGGGTCGACACCAGCCACGGCTACGAACGAACCCATATCGACGCTCTCGTGGATACGACCGTCCTCATGGCCGAATATCTGTTCGAGTCGTGAGGCTCTTCTTGAGCGCGGGGGAAGCCAGCGGCGACGCCTATGCCGCCCGGCTCGTTCGGTCCATTCGCCAGCGACGACCTGACTTGGAGGTTCAAGCCGTCGGGGGGACTCGGCTCTTCGAAGCAGGAGTTGAGCCGATCGCCGACAGCCGATCTTGGGGCGCCCTGGGCATCCTCGAAGCCCTCAAAGTCGCACCCCGAGTTTATTCGGGCTACCGAAAGGCGGTCCGGGCACTGCAATCGGGTCCCCCCGGACTCTTCATCCCGGTGGACTTTGGCTACATGAACGTCAAGCTCTGCCGCCAAGCCCGCGCCCGGGGGTGGAAAGTGCTCTACTTCATCCCTCCTGGTTCATGGCGACGGGATCAACAAGGCGCTGATCTTCCTGAGATCACCGACGCGCTCGTCACTCCGTTCTCCTGGTCGGCGGACCTGCTACGCCAGGCGGGAGCTCAGGCACACTGGTTCGGCCACCCCCTCGTGCAGATGGTGAGTGAATCCCCTCCGCCCCCCGAGCGGCGCGCCCGACAGATCGCGCTCTTGCCGGGAAGCCGCACGCACGAGATCGAACACAATTTGCCTGTCATCGCCCAGGCGGTGCGTGGGCTCGCCGACCAGGTTGAATTCGCTGTGGCTTCCAATGTGGACCCGGCCGACCTCCAGCGACTCTGGGCCGCCCACCAAGGCCCCGAGCCCGCCCTTTGGACTCAGGGCGACCCGTATGGCGTGCTCCAAAGGTCGCAAGCCGCCCTGCTTTGCAGCGGGACGGCGACTCTGGAATCTGCCCTCTGCGAATGCCCTTGCGTGGTGATGTATCGCGGCTCCCGCTGGATGGAGTTCGAATACCGAATCCGCAAGCCGAAATTCAGCTATATCGCCTTGCCAAACCTGTTGCTGGACGAGCCCGTGGTCCCCGAACGCATCCAGCACGACGCCCACCCGGAGCAACTCCGACGCGACCTGGCACCACTCCTGGATGCCAACTCTTCCGAGCGACGCCATCAACAAGACGCTTTTGCTAGGCTCCGGACCATTCTTGGTCCGGCGACGGCGTTCGATCAGTCCGCAGACCTAGCGGTCTCGCTGCTCGATTCAATCCAACAGACCTCCTCAGGCATTGCCTGATCCCAAGCCTGAAGTTGGACCTTGAAGTTCCCCAAGATCGTCGCTTCGGCCGATCCCCAGACCACTTCACAACCCACCGCCTCTTGAATCACCTCGCGAACAACAGGAATCTGCGCCCCACCCCCACCCACGCGAAGCCGTCGAACCGGGCCTGTCATCTCGACCATCTCTTGGACCGCGCGTCGCAACAGGCTCGCCCAGACCCCCAGGGCTCGCGACGCCCACTCCGCGGGCGAACTGAGTGGCCCATGACCAGCCCCGACCACCGTCAGCATCGATGGCGGCGAGAATAGCTCGGACTCATTCAAGCCAGAGTCGAACGTCACAAGGCTCGACGCCGAGCTCAGCCACTCACCCAACGTTGATCTCAGCCCGAGCTCCTCGTGCATCCGCTGAAAGAGGTACATGCCCGGGACGTTCTTCAAGAATCGAATTCGCCCATCCACCGCTCGCTCATGAGTCCAGTTGTTCACCCGGGCCGATTCCAGCGGCCCCGGCTGGCTCAGAATCCGACCGACTAAAGCCCAGGTGCCGAGGTTCAAATAGGCCTCATCCGCATCGAAGGGCCCCAACCCCTCCACCGCCGAGGCGGTGTCGTGAGAGCCGACCCGGACCCATCCGACTCCGCTCGGAGTTCGCCCAATCAGTTCGCCCGGTCGAACGATCTCTTCTTCAGGAACCGGCCAGCCAATAATCTCGAAGGCCCGATCGCACCATTGGCCGTCCCAGCCGACGAGGCCTGTGGTTGAGGCGTTCGTCCACTCGTGACCCGAAGCTCCGCCCCACTGCTCCACAACCAGCTCCGGCAACATCCGCCAGCGCTCCACTCGATCCAGCCACGTGGCCTGCTCTTGTTTGCGAGCCTGAAGTTGAAAGATCGTGTTCAGCGCCAAACACTGGACTCCGGTCAGATCGTAAAGCTCCTTTGCAAACGGAGCGAGCAGAGTCATCGCCTCGGCATGGCGCGGGTCTCGATAACACCGAGGAGGGGCCAAGAGCTGGCCCTTCGAGTCGAGAAAGCCCACATCGACGCCCCAGCCATCCACCGCAAGGCTCGTTCGCCGCGAATCGTGTTGCTCAGCGTCTTCGCGCGCTTGATCACAAAACTGCGAAAGGGCCGACCAATCCCAATACCAACCCTCCGAGCTGACAATCGGCGCATGGGCGAGCCGGCGAACCATCCGAATCTTGAGGACTCGGCCATCCCAAACCCCGTGCGCCAATCGAGCCGACGTCGCGCCTAGGTCGAGGGCGTAGAGATGTTGGACTGGGTTTCCCACAAGAGCCTCTGGCGATAATGCTCGTCGGGCCGAGTATGAATCCGGTCGATCTCCTCGTCGGTGAGCCTCGCCGGAGGCCGTCCCGTGGCGAGGGCACCAGCCAAGATCCGAGCTGCCTTCACCGCCATCCAGGTCGCGCTCCAGGCCTCGGGCCCGTTTCGGCCCAGCGTGATGAGGCCGTGGTTCGCAAGCCACAACACCTTCGGGACCTCGCCTCGCTCGGCAATAAACTGCCGGACCGAAGTACGAATCGCCCTGGAGAGCGGCATCCCCGGGTCGGCATAGGGCACCCAACACGTCGCCGGGCCGCACAAGACAACCTCATCCGGAAAGAGACGCCAACTCGCCCACTCCTCGGCTCCCTGCACCGTCAGGAGTCCATTCAGGATCGTCGGGTGCGTGTGAATCACGACCTCAACTTCGGGAAGGCTCAACAGGTCGGCGTGCATGAAGGTCTCGATCGAAGGCATCAGCGGCTGATCGGGATCGACTCGCGCCGCTTGCAGGGCCTGTTTGACGGCCGCATCTTCAAGTTGTTGGTCAAAGAGGTCCAGCACCGGCTGAAGCCATACCTCGACAAAGCCCCCCACATGAATCTCATGAAGCCGCTTCCCGCTGGCCTTGACCCAAAACCGGTCCCCGCAACGAGCACTTGTGTTCCCCTCGGCCAAGATGACCAGGTCGTTTTCGGGGCGACCGACCTGCCGGCTCAGCTCCACAAGATCGTTCAAAACCGCACTACTATCCACAGATGCGAGTATACAGGCCTGCCGATCGGCCCGGCCTCAGGACGCCCGAGTGAGCATTTTGAAAAAATGATGGATTTCATCTGAACGAATGAATCGCGATTCGCGTCGTACCTCATGAGCACGCGAGGAAAGTGGCATTTCCGATCAAATCGCGAAGTCTTGAGGCTCGCTCCGCTGGTCAAGCGGGGCCTGGAACGAAGCTAGTATTTCTGCCGGTCAATCACCGGCAAAAGTACTGGCTTCATCTTTTTTTGAATCTTTACATAAAAAGTACTTGGCGATTCGCAAAACCCATCGTATAATGACCGTGCCAAGACAATATGCGGGGCCGCTCTAGCCACTTTCCGGCCCCATAGGAGTTCCTCAAGACCATGAAATCATTCAAGGGAGCGCAAGTTTCGAGCGCAATCACTCGTCTCACTTCTCTCGTCGCCATGTCGGCGGCCCTCACCGCAGGTGCGCTGGCCCAAAACAAGCTGACCTACTTCATCACGTTCGGCACGCAAAACGTCGACACCGATGGAGCCATGCAGTCGGAGATGATCAACAATAATCCATCTCCCGAGTCAGCTTGGATTTTCCGGCACAACGACCTAATGGTTCGCCAAGACCTCACCAACACGTCGACGCGCGGCAACGCTTCGGGCACTTTTGCTAATCGCACGAAGTCGATGAACTACAGCCTCTGGGTTCGAAATGATTTCTCAACCCCCATCACGTTCAATTCTGGGAACGTCTTCATCGGCATCAGCTCCTCGACGTCGGCCGGGGCCGCAGCCTCGCGGCAAAACTTCCGCCTCCAACTCAACGGCAACGTCGGAAATAGTGCGACCTCTTCGCGAGGTCACTGGGGCTTTGGTGCGGGTCTCGATTCCAACGTGACTTCGAGCTTTGCGGGCGGAGCGAACCCGGCCGGTCAAGCGACCAATGCCGTCCGACCGTGGGGATTCAACATCCCGATTTCCGTCGCAGGCTTTGGGTCGATCACCCTCCAACCAGGTGAGACGATGCGCCTCACGCACTTCAGCATCTGGAATCAAAGCGCTACCAGCCTCAGCGGCGGCTCGCAAGATATGGTCGTCTATGACGCCGGTCAAGGCACCGCGAACACGACTTTCCTCACCAACGGATCGTCTGTGTGGCGACCCTCGGGCCTGAATAACACCGGAACTCCCGTCAACGCCTGTCGATCCATCATGGCCGACGCACTTCCGTTCCCGATTCAAGCTCAAGTCGGCCTCGGTTGCTTCACCGGAAATCCAGCCAATGTCCACCTTGAGTTCGAGTTCCGACGACCGGGAACCCTCGACACCATCTTCACCGTCAAGACCGTGCCGACTGGATTCAATAACCTGTATGTTCTGGACATCCCTTTCGCGAACGGAAGCTGGAATATCGGAACCAAGGGTCGAACGTTCCTCCGACACACCAAGAACGGCATTCAAAACAACGTCTTTGGTCAAGTCCAGAACTTCTTCCTCGGGAATGGCGATGCCGACGGTGATAATGAGACAACCAATGTGGACTACTCGATCTGGGCCGCGGCGAACGGACGAACCCTCGGCGAAGAAGGCTTTGACGCCAATGCAGACTTCGATTGGGACGGTGAAGTGACCAACTTCGACTACTCGGGTTGGGCCAACTGCAACGGTCTGATGGGCGACCTCTAACGATCTCCCCTCTCCTCAAACGAGAGTGCCGGGTGGACTCAGTCCACCCGGCACTCTCACTTTTAGCAAGCCCTTACAGGCTCGCAACCACGGACGCGTCGATGGATTCCAGTCGCGGGCCAAGCTTTGAGACCACCATCGCCGCCGCATAGCTCGCGATCCGTCCCGTTTTTTCTAAGCTCAGGCCCTGGGTCACCCCGTACAAGAGACCGGCGGCGTACATATCTCCTGCCCCGGTCGTGTCGACCGCCGTCACCCGATGCACGGGAACTTGCACGCGCTCCTCGCCTCGCTGGATCAGCGAACCCTTGTCGTCGAGCGTCACCACCGCAATCTCAGACCACTCTGAGAGCTTGCGAAGCGCGTCCTCAGGGGAATCGGTGTCCGTCAAGGCCTGAGCCTCCTGAAAGTTTCCAAACAACAAATCGACGTGATCTCGAACGAGCGTCAAGAGATCGTCTTTGTGGCGATTCACGCAAAACGGGTCGCTCAAGCTCAGCGCAACCTTGACTCCGGCTTGGTTCGCCTCCTTCATCGCATGCAGAACCGCATCCTTTTGGTTGTCGGTGTCCCACAAATAGGCCGTTGCATAGAGGTACTTCGAGGCTCGAAGGTCATCGACATTCACATCGTTTCGGTCGAGCTCGCGACTGAGACCCAAGAACGTACACATCGTTCGCTGGGTGTCGGGGGTGACCAAAACCAAGCAGATCCCGGTCGTTCCGTCGCTCACGCCGAGGTTCGGCTTGATGCCTTGATCGTTCAGGCTTTGGCGATAAAGCTCAGCGTGTTCATCCGTCCCGACGTGGCCCGTATAAACCCCCTTCCCGCCGAGCATCCCGAGACCGATCATCGTGTTTGCGCCCGAGCCTCCCGCTTCGGCCTTGACGATGTACTCGTAAGTTCGATCTACCAGCTGGCGTTGCTGGTCCTGGGCGATCAGAAACATGCCGCCCTTGGCAAATCCGAGCTCGTCCAAGAGAGTCTCGGGAACCTCGGCGAGGATGTCGTAAAGAGGGTTGCACATGCCAAAAACGTCGTACTGAGCCACGAGACAGGGATACCCCATTTCGAGCCCGACGCGCCCCCGGCGAATCTTCTGGGACTAGGCGTAAGCCAACGAAACGATCTTCTGCGCCGCTTCTTGCATCGTCTGCGCAGGCACGATTCGAGTGCCCTGAAGGAGCGCGCGTCCTTCCTCGCTCGCGGTCCCTTCAATCCGGGCGACCACGGGAATCTGGACATTCAGTTCATCTAGCGCACTCAAGATGCCCTTGGCGACCTCATCGCACCGGGTGATCCCACCAAAGATATTGATGAGCAGTCCCTTTACGTTCGGGTCCATCAAGATCAGCTCGACGCAGCTCTTCACGCGCTCGGCTTGGGCACCACCACCCACATCCAAAAAGTTGGCCGGTCGGCCCCCCGCGGCAGTGACTTCGTCCATCGAGCACATCACCAGTCCGGCGCCGTTTCCGATGACTCCAATATCGCCTCCCAGTCGAACATAGGCGATTCCCCGTCGAGTCGCCTCGGCTTCGAGCGGGTCTTCGGCGCTGTCCTCTGCCGTGTCCCCGTACTCCTTATGCCGAAAAAGGGCGTTCTCATCGATCGAGACCTTGGCGTCGGCCGCGATCAGTTTGCCGTCAGGAGTCCAGGCGCACGGGTTGATCTCAATCAAGTCGGCATCTTCGCGAAGATAGGCGCTCACCAAACTCTTGATCATGGCGACCATCTGCCCACGAGCGGCCTTCGGGATGTTCGCCTGGGCCAGAGCCGCTCGAATCTCAAAGTCGCTCAGCCCCCAAGCCGGATCGACATGCAGTCGAACAATCGCCTCGGGATGCTTCTCGGCGACCTCTTCGATGTCCATGCCGCCTTCCTTGCTGATCATCACCACCAGTTGCGCGGCTGCACGGTCCAACAGCACGCTCAGGTAGTACTCCTCGTCGATGTCGATGAGCTCGCCGACGAGGACCTTCTCGACGACCATCCCGGCGGGATTCTGGATGCTGACCAGCCGCTTTCCGATCAGCTCTTGCGTGAAGGCTCCCGCCGCCGCGGCGTTGTCAAAAAGCTTGACGCCCCCGGCTTTGCCCCGTCCGCCCATCAGAACCTGGGCCTTCACCACGACCTTGCCACCAAACTCGTCCGCGATCGCCTGCGCATCGGCCGCGTCGTGGGCCACGCGGCCCCCAGGAACGTTGACCCCATAGCGGGCCAAAAGGTCTTTGGACTGATATTCGTGGAGCTTCACAGCCGTAAGGGTACCCGCTGATGCTTAGACGAGATCGCTTGGGCTCCCCATCAGATTGCGCAACCGACGCACCCGGTCCCGCAACGGCGGGTGCGTCGAAAAGAGGTTTCTCGACGATTCATCCAGCTTGCGTAGCGGATCGATGATGTAGAGGTGGGCCGTCGCTCGGTTCGCCACTTCCAGCGGTTCCGAGTCCATCGCAATCTTTTCGAGTGCCCGAGCGAGCCCCTCCGGATATCGAGTCAGATCAGCCGCGGTTGCATCGGCCAAATACTCCCGCTGGCGGCTCACCGCCATTTCAAGGAGCTTCGCAAAAATCGGGGCCAAGATCGCGAGGACAAGCCCGACCGCCATAAAGACCAGTGCCGCCTGGTTGTTCGAATCCGAGGACCGGCGACGACCGCCGCCCCAAAACACCGACCGCAACATAAAGTCGGCCAAGAGTGGGATCAAGCCCGCCACAATGCCGATGGTCGCCATGAATCGGATGTCGTAGTTTCGGATGTGAGCGATCTCGTGCGCCACCACTCCTTGGAGCTCGTCCCGATCCAAACGATCCAGCAGCCCCGAGGTCACCACCACGACCCCCGATTTAGGATCGCGACCCGTCGCAAAGGCGTTCAACGCTGAATCGTCGATGACATACACCTGCGGCATCGGAATCCCGGCCGCAATCGCCATCTCTTCTGTGACATTCTCCAGAACTTGGCGTTGAAGCCCTTCCGCCGGGCGGGCCTGGGAGACCGCCAAAATCAAACCCGGGCCCGCCTGGGTTGCAATGAGCGCCGCTAAAATCCCCAAGACCACCGAGCCCGCTGCCCCCCACACCCAGTGCTGTGGGGCGTACATCCCGACGAGAGTCGTCCCCAATGCGGAGAGCAAAATCACCAAGAGCCCAGCGTAAATCAGGCTCCCCCGACGATTGCGCTTGATCTGGTCCGGGAGCGTCCGACGGAGCGTTCGCCCGAAGTTGAGCTCGGGTCGTTGAGGGGTCGATCGCTGCGGAGGACCTGGACTTGACATCGTTCCACCTTTTCAACGCATCAAAGCCGCAAGAAGATGCAGCCATCGTCTATTCTAGGCTATGCATGGATATGGTGAGATTTGGCACTTCACAAGAACTCGACTGGCCGGGGCTCTGGAAGACCTCACTCCGGCTCAATGGGAATGGCGAATGCACCCCGAGGCGCACACGATCGCCGAGATCGTGATGCACTTGGCTGGCGCCGAGCATTATTGGGCGATCCGGCTCGGTTCGGTCGACCGGGATGAAAAACTCGAAGCCGCCGTCTGGGATGCGTTCATCCGCGAAGGCAAGTTTCCCTACGGCCCCGACGAGCGGACCCAACCGATCGCCATGGCCGCCCTCGAACGGACCGGACGAGACCTTGCGCCGATCATCGAAAATCCGACGCCGGAAATTCTTCACCAAGCCATCACCAGTCCTTACGGCGACCCGATCGATGGAGCCGAAGGGCTCCGGCGGATCGCCCAGCATGCGGCCTACCACACCGGCCAAATCTGGATGATCCGAATGGCACCCGGCTTCCCCGCCTAAGCCGGGTACCCTCTAGGGATGACTCCAGGTCTTCGTATCATCCCGCTCGGCGGCGCCGCAGAAATCGGCAAGAACTGCACCGTCGTGGAGCAAGGCGAGGACATTGTGATCATCGACTGTGGACTGAGCTTCCCGAACGAAGAGCAGTATGGGGTCGACATCATCGTCCCCGACTTCACCTATCTCGTCGAAAACCGGGATCGGATTCGAGGACTCTTTCTGACTCATGCCCACGAAGACCACGTGGGCGCTCTGCCTTACTTTCTGCGCCAACTGAACGTCCCGATCTACGCGACTGAATTCACACACGCGATGATCCGGCAAAAGCTCGAAGAGAAGACCGACGTCCACAGTCTTGACCTTCGCACCCTCAAGCCCGGCGATAAAGTCGCTTGCGGCCAGCTCTCTGTTGAGCCGATCCGAGTCACCCACTCCATCCCCGACACCATGGCGATGGCCGTGCGAACGTCTTTCGGCATCGTTCTCTTCACGGCCGATTTCAAGCTCGATTTCACGCCCATTGACGGGAAAAAGACCGACATGAGCCGACTCGCGGCGCTCGCCGATGAGGGCGTCCTCGTGCTCCTCAGCGATTCGACCAACGTCGATCGCCCCGGCTGGTCGCCCAGCGAGCGCGAGGTGAGCGGCGCCTACCAAAAGTTCTTTAGCACCGCCCCCGGCCGAATCCTCATTACGATGTTCGCAAGCAACATCCACCGGATGCAGCAAGCCTTCGATGTCGCCCTCGCCACCGGGCGAAAAGTCGCCGTCGCGGGGCGACGGATGGAAAACACCATCGACGTTTGCTCTCGATATGGCCATCTCCGAGTGCCCACCGGAGTCCGGATTCGGCTCGACGACATCGGCAACTATCGCCCCGAACAACTCGTCATCCTGACCACCGGCAGCCAAGGCGAGCCGATGAGTGCGCTTGTCCAAATGAGCCGCGAAGAGTACGGCCGCATGAAGGTCCTGCCCGGAGACACCATCCTCTATTCGGCTCGGCCGATTCCTGGCAACGAAGCCGCGATCTGGAGAACCGTGAACCGGCTCTTCCGCCTGGGCGCGGTCGTGATTTACGAAAATGCCGGGGCTCCGATCCATGTCAGCGGCCACGCCTACCAAGAAGAGCTCAAGACGATGATCAACTTGACGAGCCCGTTCTACTTGGCACCCGTGCATGGCGAACCTCGCCACCAACATCAATATCTCGAATTTGCTCGAAAAATGGGCTACCCCGAGCATCGGCTTTTCAGCATGGCTGACGGACTACCGCTCTGCTTTGACGAGGAGCGGGCGTGGCTCGGCGAACCTGTTCCCAGCGGCCGCATGCTCGTGGATAATGGCGGCCAACCCGGAGTTCCCGATGAGATCATGCGCGACCGAACGAACCTGGCGAATGAGGGGCTCGTGATGGTCATCGCAAAACTCGACATTGAGAAAGGCGAGCTGGTCGAAGATCTCGAACTCGACACCAAGGGCCTGTTCGCTTCGGAAAAGGAGCTCGCCAACATCCTGAGCGTGGTCCAATCGGAGCTCCAGCGATGGCCCCGCGCCGACCTCCAAGACGCCGGGCTCGTGCGCAGCTCGATCAGCGATGAGATGCGACGCCACCTCAGCCGGCGACTCAAGCTGCGGCCCATCATTGTCCCGGTCGTGATCGAGGTCTAACTCGTTTCCGGGCGGCGCACCACCACCATCAGCATCGAGGCACTTTCGGGCATCAGCATCAGGACCGGTCGCAGAACCAGGCCGAACAAGGCCTCAAACAAGTGCCCCCTCGAACGAATTCGAGCATACAGGGTTGGAAACGCCACCGCCATGTGCCGCTCGGTGGGCCGGATGGCGACAACCTCAAAACCCGCCTTTTCCACTTCGCCCCGCAATGAGGCCTCATCAAAAAGGAACTGATAAAAAGGGCCGTCCGAAGCTCCGGCGCCGACGGCTTGTCGCATCGCCCGCGAGTCGCGCGGCACCGTCATCACCGCGACCCCGCCTCGCTTCAAAACTCGCCGGATCTCCACGAGCGCGGCCTGAGGTCCCGCTGGATCGTGCTCGATCACGCCCCACGAAATCAGACCCTCCACGGACTCTGACTCGACCGGCATCGCCTGGACCGGGCCCGCGAGCCACCGACCGTTCGGGAAAGCCTGGCGAAGCGTCTCGACCAACTCGGGCGAGTAGTCAAGCCCCTCGGCCCGGTAACCTTGGTCGCCCAGAAAAGACACCCATTGCCCGACGCCACAACCGGCGTCCAGAATCCGGCCCCCCGGACGAACCCAACGGCGAATCGCCCGCCAACGAGGGTCCCCGAGATGCCGATTCCAGGCGAACAGGCGTCGATACCAACCTCGCGACACATGGGCCGCATGGGCGCGAAAATGGTCGGCCCAAAACTCGGGCTCACTGGCTTGGGGGCGATGCTCGGCAAACACAGCCGCCTCAGGTGAGCGTCGGCTGAGTCGATTCCACCCACGCCGCCGCCGACGCCGGGGCCGACTCTTGAGCCCGCTCATAGGCGATGACCTCATCCAAGATCTGGTCGAGGTCGTAACTGGGAGCATATCCGGTCAGCCGCTGGAGCTTGGCGATGCTCGGAGTCCGGAACTGCATGTCTTCGAACCCCGGGCCATACACCGACTCATGGGTCACATGGACGACTTTCGATGACGAACCGGTCTTGGCCACCACGCGGCGCGCCAACTCGGCGATCGTGACTTCGGAGCCGTGCCCGATGTTCACGACTTCGCCCACTGCCTCGGGGGTCTGCATCAACGACCGGGTCGCCCGGACACAATCACCGACCCACGTGAAAGATCGGCTCTGCGACCCATCTCCATGAATCTCCAGCGGCTTGCCTTGGAGCGCGGCTCGGACGAAGCTCGGCAAAACCATGCCGTAGCGCCCGGTCTGCCGGGGGCCTACGGTGTTAAAGAACCGCGCAATCACCACCGGCAGGCCGCGCTCGCGATGATAAGCCAAGCCCAAGAACTCGTCGACGGCCTTCGAAGCCGCATAGCTCCAACGTCCCACCGTCGGCGGGCCATAAATCCGGTCATCCTCCTCCGACAACGGTCGATTCTCCAAGTGCCGGCCATAGACCTCGCTCGTCGAGGCGAGCAACACCGGGAGCTTTCGCTCATAACACGCTCTCAGGACGTTTTCGGTGCCTTTCAGATTGGTTTCCAGCGTGCGGACCGGACTTTCGACGACCAGCCGAACTCCGACCACGGCCGCCAAGTGATAGACAACGTCTACTGAACTCAAACAATCTGTGACCGTCGCCTCATCCAGGACAGAGCCCTCGATAAAGCGAAAACCAGGCTGGTGCTCCAGGCCGCACAGATTCTTGCGCTGCCCCGTGCTCAGGTCGTCTAAGACCCAAACTTCGTGGCCATCTGCGGCCAGCGACTCGGCCAGATGAGAGCCGATAAAGCCCGCGCCCCCTGTAATTAGAGCGCGCATCGCTCCCCTTGCACCAAGCTCGTCAACCGATCCAACATTCTCTGTTCGTCAAACTCCTTTGCAATCCAATCTCGGGCCGCAAGCCCCATCTGTTGGGCCAGAGGCACATCTTCCAACAGCCGGGAAATGGCTTGGGTCAGGGCCGCCGGGTCTTTGGCCGGCACCAAAAGACCGGTCACGCCCGGCCGAACCACATCTCGACAACCCGCAACGTCGGTCGCCACCACCGGGAGACCCTGGGCACCCGCTTCGATGAGAGCTTTGGGAGACCCCTCTCGATAAGACGGCAACACGACCAAAAAAGACCGCGACAAGTGAGCCGTTACTTCGCTCGGAGCCACTTCGCCAAGCCATCGAGGCCCCCCTTCGGCATCCCATCGTTGTACCTCAGACGAATCAACGACGGTCGGGTTGTGCTCATCTCGTCCGCCCAAGATCGCGAACTCAACCTCGGGAAATCGAGGACGCAGCTGACGAACCGCTTCGGCGTACTCCAGGACTCCCTTGTCGCGCAGAAGCCGTCCCACCATCAGAACCTGGAGAGGGCCGGTCACGGCCTGTTTCGGCGTGATCTGAGTCAGATCGACGCCCTCGACCACAACCGATGCCTTGTCGGCCGTGACCAAGCCTCGATCCATGAACAACTGCCGATCATCGGAATTACAAAACGTCACCGCGTCGGCAAGCTGGAGCCCACGTCGATATTGAGCCTCCACCAATCGCCGCATCCAACTCGGGGCCGAGCCCGAAAACACGTACCCCAACCCTGTAATGCTGCTCACCACGCGGGGAACCCCGGTCTGTCGGGCTGCCCTCGCCCCATAGATCACCGGCTTGATGGTGTGCAAATGGACGACGTCGGGTTGAATCCGGATAAACAGATCTCTCAACGATCTTTGGAACCGGAGGTCGGTGAGCGGATTTCGCGACCGGACGGCCAGCGGAACCGCATGAAACTGGGCTCCTGTGGCCTCAACCGCCGACTCAAAACCGTCTCCGCCTCGGCCTACCCCATGGACTTCCCACCCGTCTCGGACCAAACGCCGCAACCAGCTGGAGCGAAACAAACTCAAGGTGTATGCACATCGAAAGGCGACGACGATGCGGGGCATGATCAGGCCCCTCGGTCGGACTTGACCGCCGCGAATCCGGCCTGCAACAAGAACGCCCCGACCCAAGCCACCACCGCCCATAGGATTCGCCGCGGATAGCTGGAGCGATCCGCCGGACGGGGGGAATCGACGACTTCAAACTGGGACGGGTCTCGCGATTCGGCGATCATGGCCAATTGCAACTCCGCTTCCAGCTTCGCCAAGTTCGCGCTCTTCATCTGGAGCTGCCGCTGCAGGGACTCGACCGCGACTTGCTTTTCCGGCTCGCGGCGCAACCGCTCGCCCAGGGCGCGCAGCCGCTCGGCATACCCACTCGCTTGAGTCTCAAGCCGCTTCCAATCGGCCCGGAGAGCGGCGATCTCGGCGGCGGTGCCAGCCTGCCGAGCGTTCTCCTTGCTCTCCACGAGCGATTGAGCCACACGCTCGGCCGATTGCACCGTCTCCTTCTGGGTCTTGACTTCGGCACTGGTTCGGACGAACTTGGCTTCGGCGTCCTCCAGGGCGAGTCGGCGCAACTTGATCTGCCCGCCCAAATCTTCGATCATCGAGAGGGCCGCCGGATCGCGCCGAGCCTGGGCGTAGAGTTTTTGCAAGGTGGTGTCGACTTCCCGCATCTGAGTCCGCGCTGCCGCTGCACCCACCTCCGCGTCGGCGAGCTTGCCTCGAGTCTGGATGTAGAGCTCGCTGAGCCCTTCGATTCCGCCCGTTGACAACTGGGCCAGATCTTGGACGAGCTGTTTTTCAAGAGTCTCGACCGCCCGCCGCTCCGCGACGACTTTCTGCTCAATGAACTCCCGGTTCTTTTGGCTCACGTTCAGCGACAGCCGATCCCCGGTCTCTGCCAAGACCTCCAGATAAGCCGAGACGATGGTGGCAGCCGTAGCCGCCGATTCGAGGCTCATTTCAATCCGGACAAACCCGTGGCGATCGAGTCCGACGCTCGTCCGCTCGGCGAGCTTTTCGACCGCCTGGGGCTTCGACAGACCCCACGTGGACTCCAAGCCAGCTCGCTCGACGACTTTCTCGCGACATGCGTAGCTCTCCAGAATGCCCATCGCCGTTTGAGGCGCCCCGCCCACGACTGGCGAGACCAACGCCCCCCCGAAGTTCGAAACGGCTCCCCCCGGGGCTGGTTCGCCCGCCAATCCTGCCAGAGCCGAAATGCTCCGCGACTGGGCCAGCGGAAAGTACAACGTCGCGTAGCTGTTGAATCGAGCGGGAATGGCAAACGAGACCCCGAAAGCAATCGCCGCCGCGAGGATTGACCAGGCCACCCACCGTAGGCCACGCGCTATCACGCTCGTTCAGACGAATTGAACCGAACTTTGTGACCGGATTCTCGCCCGAATCCGTGTAAAATGGCAACGGTTGATTATGGCGAGCCCTGGACTGCACTACCTGACCCTGCAAGACCTCATCTGGATCAACACCCAGGTGACCAAGAAGCCGCAGGACTTCGACTACGCCCGGCTCGAAGAAGCGACGTTCTACCAGTACGGGTATGGGACCAGCTTGAAGCTCATCGAACAAGCGGGCCGGCTCGCCGCGCACTTCTCGCGCAAACGACCGCTCGCCTCAGGCAACGAAGCCACCGGATTCGTCGCGCTCCTGGGCTTCCTTGCCTTGAACCAGGTTCATTTGCGCCTCAGCGACGCCGAGGCCGCCGCCTGGTACCTCGGACTCGCCGACCAGCCCGAGGTCGCCGCCACCGAGTTGGCCGCTCGGGCCCAAACCGATGAGGCGGAGCACCATGGAGAGCCGCCCACGGCCGAGATCTTAACGGCTATTTTGGGGCAGTTCCCCCGAACCATCGAGGCTTTGTTACAGCAGGACCACGTCGCGCGTCTCGCTTAGCTTAGCGATCCTTGGCGAAAGACTCGTCGGTGTACCATTGGCCCCCGTCCGAGTTCACGACCTTCTGATCCTTCGGTGCCTCGACGATCTTCACCGGCTTGCGATCCGTCGGGCCGGGCGCAGTTTTGGCCGCCACTTCGGGGTCAGGAGTCCGCTCGACCGGCTTGTTTCCGGCTGAAGTCGCCCGGCTCAGCCCCTCTTTGAGCTTCGAGCTCATTTGGTCTTTTTCGGCTTCGCTCGGAGCGGTCCCGGTCATTTCGATCTGACCGGTCTCCTCTCCGTGGCTGTGCCCATGGTCATGTCCGTCCCCGCCGCCCCGCGACTGAGACAAATTGACCGCGCCCAGGCCGCCGAAAAGAACCACCAGGGTCACCACAAGAACGGTTGGGAATTTTTGCTTTCGAGTTGCCATAGCAAGAGTTCACCTATCTGAGATAGATTCTACACTGGGTTAGACGCCTCCACGAGGAAAATTGTTGACATCTCCGCTTATCGCGCTTGACGCTCGGCTCGCTTGGGGGACCGCGACCGGCGATTCCACCTACTGGACGGGGCTGATCCTTGGCCTCGCTGAAGCCAGTTTCCCAGCAACTTTTCTGCTTTTTTCCGACCAACCCCGGCCGGCCCAGTTGCCTGACGTGCCGCACCTTCGGTGGCGTCAGATAACCGCCCGAAACCCAAGATTCTGGAGCCTGGTGACCTTTCCTTTGGCCGCACGCAAAGCCGGAGCTACCCGAGTCCACACCCAGTACAACCTGAGCCCGCTCGTCCGTCGAGGTGGAATCACGACGATCCATGACGTCTCGTTCTTCATCGGCCCCGACTGGTTTCGGCCCCGTGATCGACTGCTCTTGCAAAAGTTCGTCCCTCGCTCGGCCCAACGAGCGCAAGCCGTTCTCACCGTCTCCGAGACTTCGAAGGCCGAGATCGAGCACTGGATTCCCCGCGCCCGGGGCAAAACCTGGGTCACTCCGAACGCTCTCAATCCGCTCTTGCCCCAGGTCGAGCCTGACGAAGCCGCCGCCCATCGACTTCGACTCGGGATCGACGAGGACCCCTACTTGCTTTGCGTCGGCACCCGGTGGCCTCGAAAGAACACGGCTCTCGCCCTCGAGGCGACTCGCCGGCTTTCGCGTGAATTCCCGCACCGGTTGCTCTTAACCGGGAAGGAGGGGTGGGGGCCTGAAGAACTCCACGACCGAGTCGTGCCCACTGGGTACGTCCGATGGCCTGAGCTCGCCGCCCTCTATCAAGGTGCGAGCTTGACGCTCATCCCCAGTTGGCACGAAGGGTTCGGGCTCGTCCCTTTGGAGGCTTGGTCCCAAGGATGTCCGGTCTTGGCCTCTTCGGGCGGTGCATTGCCTGAGATCGTCCGAGATTCCGAGGCGATCGTCCCGACTTGGGAACCGGACGCGTGGGCCGCGAAGATCGAGAATCTCCTGGCGGATTCGAGTACACTCGACGCGATGACCCAGGCGGGACGAACGCGACTGGCCGACTTTAGTTGGCGCCAAACCGCCACCGCCACATGGGCCGCATATCAACTGGGGGCCGATGGAGCTGTCTGAATTTCTCGAATGGGTGGCTTGCCCGCGCTGCGAGAGTCGGCCTCCTCTCGTCGCCCGCGAAGACTGGCTGATCTGCACTCAATGCGGCTTTGGCTACCGAATTGAATCCGACATTCCCAACCTGTTGGTGGACGAAGCGGTCCCCCCGGATCAACTTCCCGCGCACCTGAAATCATGAGCGACCTCACAAAAATCCTGATCCTCCATGGACCGAATCTGAACCTCACCGGGTTTCGAGAACCCGAAGTTTACGGCAAGACGACCCTGGAGGACATCGACGCCAAGATCCTCGAAGAAGCCCCGAAGCTGGGGTGCGACGCCCGCATCCTCCAATCGAATCACGAAGGGGTCTTGATCGACACAATTCAAGAAAATCGACGCTGGGCGGATGGCATCATCATCAACCCAGGGGCGCTCACCCATACGTCGATCGCGATCCGCGATGCCCTTGTGGCCGTCCGGATTCCGATTATCGAAGTCCACCTCAGCAACGTCCACGCTCGCGAAGAGTTCCGCCGACATTCAGTCATCGCGCCGGTGACGGTGGGCCAGATCGTCGGCATGGGCGGATATGGCTACATCCTCGCGATGATGGCCATGCTGAACCTCCGGAAGGCCACGCTTTAGGAACCACAAAAAATGTCCACTTCGCTCGAACGACTTCAATCCCGACTCGCCCTGGCCCCGGTCGATGCCCTTCTGGTCACCGATCCGAAAAACGTGACTTGGCTCACCGGATTCACCGGATCGTACGGATACGCGCTGCTCCGTGCGGATCGCGGGGTCTTCATTACCGACAGCCGCTACACACTCCAGGCTCAAGCCGAAGTGACGGGGCTCGAAGTCATCTCCTTTGCCAGTCCACGCTCGATGATCGACCTGATGGACGAGCAGATCGCCGCTCTCAAAGTCGAAAAGCTCGGCTTCGAGCCCTCGGTGACGTATCAGACCTGGGAGTCTTGGACCCGCAAAATCACTTCTTGCGAGTGGGTCGCTCAACCTGATCTTTTGCCACCCTTGCGCATGGTCAAGACCCCCGAAGAGCTCTCCAAAATCCGGGCCGCATGCCAGCTCGCCGACCAATGCATGGAGCACATCGTCGGCATGCTCCAACCGGGCGTGTCGGAATACGACATCGGGCTCGCGATTGAGTTCTTTTTCCGGCGCGCCGGCGCAGGCATCGCCTTCGATCCGATCGTCGCCAGCGGACTGAACAGCGCCAAACCGCACGGACGAGCCAGCGAAAAGAAGCTGGTACGGGGCGACTTTGTCACTCTCGATTTCGGCGCGACTCTGGACGGCTACAACAGCGACATCACTCGGACCTTCGTCATCGGCCCGGCTTCAGACCGGCAAAAGCTCCTCTATGCTCGGGTTTTGGAAGCCCAAGTCGCCGCGGTAGATGCCTTGCGGCCCGGGGCCAACGGCCGCGACGTCGAGGCCCTTGCCCGCAAAATTCTCGACCAAGACGATCTCGCCCAGTACTTCGGGCACGGGCTCGGCCACGGACTCGGTGCCGATGTCCATGACTACGGGCGACTCACCTCGACCGTCGATCAACCGATCGAAGTCGGCCAGGTCTGGACCGTCGAACCAGGCGTTTACATCAACGACTTTGGCGGACTCCGCATCGAAGATGATGTGGTGGTCACCGAGGGCGAACCTGAGATACTCACCCACTTCCCGAAGAACCTCATGGAGCTTTAAGCCCGAGAAGATACCGGGGGGTCCGGGCGATTTTCCGTGATACAATAAGATTCTGATTTGAATTCGGCGCGGGACGAACGTTCAGTGCCGATGAATCCCTCTGTGAAAGGTATGAAAATCCGGATTGGTCTCTTGATGGGGTGCTCGTTCTTGAGCGCCGCGATGGCGTTTGCCCAGCGGCCCGCTCCTCAGCGGCTCGGCCCTGGTTCCCTGATCGAGCCGATCCGGGCGGCCCAAGTCGATGCCAATGGAAACCTCCTCGGACCCTGGATTGACCTCCAGAACCTGCCGTCATCCGATGTACCCGTCACAAGAGTCGCCTACGACAACGTCGAAGTGAATCCAAACACCTTCCCAGGGACGATCAGCAACACTCTTTACGCTCTCGCCCCTCCGGGATTCTTACCGGGCGAACGAATCTTCTTCGGCCCGACCTACCCCATTCCGACGATGACGAACGACTTTCAGTTGCTCGAGAATTCGACCTGGGGCAAGCCGGTCGGCCGGGCGATTTTGGCGTTTTACGTCAATCAAGCTGCCAATCCGACCACGCGGCTTTTGGCTCGGGTTCGAATCGCGGACAACTACCTCTTTGTCCTCGATTCCGGAACCCAACTGCCGTACTCAGGCGCAAGCACTTCCATTGTCCTCGACTTCGGGACCGTCCCCACCGGCGGGACGAGCTATCGGGTGGCCGATGTCGACCTTTTCGCGGCGGGCTTGAATCTGACCCTGCCTGCCGATGGTGCGGGAGCGGTGGAAGTCCGGTTCTTCAGCGACGTCGCGCTCACCCAACCCGCGAACGTCCAGATGATGAACTGGGCCACTCGCTCGCCGATCAACACCGGTCTGAATTCCATTGGCACCAACCCGAGCAACACGGGCGCGACGCAGTGGGATAGCGACAACCCCGCCGACTTTACCTACGTCGCCGCTGAACTCTACAACTACCTGTTGGGCTATGATCGGTGCGATCCGATTGGAGCCTGTGTCGCATTCTTGGTCCAACAATCCGCGACCGTGACCGGCACCCTGAATTTCGGCCAGCTTGCTCCTGCCTTTTATTCCGGACCCTTGCCCAGTTCTCTCCCCGTCTCGTTCCGAAATGCCGCCAACGTTGAAGTCGGGACCGGCATTGCGACCCTGAATCCGGTCACCGGCGCCTTCTCGGTAACCACCCCCGACAACCCCGCGCTCAATACCGGCTTCCGAGTCTCGTTCAAGCTGGACCCGTGGCTCCGAAAGACCCTGCCCGATCCCCTCAGCCCCGCGCAGCCAGTTGCAAACTGGAACTTCGGCCAAGTCAACCTCATCACAGGCGACATCGACGGCGACAACGAAGTCACGAACGCTGATTACAGCATTTGGGCCTTTGACAACGGAAATTTCGTTCCGCCCGGAACCGGGTCGGACATCGACGGCGACGGAGAAGTCACCAACGCGGATTACAGCATTTGGGCCTTCAACAACGGCACCCTCGGCGACGATTAGGCTGTTTCGGGTTATCTTAGGGGTGTGTCAGAACCGAGCGATCTGATCGAACCCCGGCGATGGAGCCTTCGAACCGGACGAGAGCCCTGGGTCTGGGGTCTCCGCCCCGGGGAGGCGTGGGCCGTTGTCGGTCCTGCCGGTGCGGGCAAATCCCAATGGCTGGACGAGATCGCGCTGGCCGCACCGCGAGCCCAAAAAATAGAGCCGCTCGAACCTTCGCGAGCGACGCCCCAGCGAATTCTCGGTCGAGCCACCCCTGAACAAATTGGGCGAATTTTTTCGGTCCTGAGGTTGTGGGACGCCCGGCGAGAGCGACTCGACCGACTCTCCGGGACCCAGCTTGCCGCATGTCGCTGGATCGAGCCGCTCCGCGACGCGGCCCCGGTCTTGATCAGCGACGGCGACCTCGATCTGCTCGACCCCTGGACTCGCGACGACTTGCGCGACGAGCTCTTCCAGAGCCGCCGAACCATTCTTGCGACAACAAATCACCTCGATGAAGCTCGACTTTGGCCCTCTTTGGCCGTGCTCGACGAGGGTCGCCTCCTCTATGCGGGCTCGCCCCAGGACCTGATCGACCAAACTGGCGAATGCGAGTTCGAGGTCCGCTCAACGGACCCGTCGACCGTCCGTGCGCTCGTCGAACCTTTTGCCCTGGAGATGGCCGCCGAAAAAGATCGGCTCTTCTTTCGGGCCCGGGAGGGACAGCGGAGAGCCGCCGAACTGCTCGTCCAAGGATATGGGAGCATGACCCTCATCGCCGTCCGTCCGGCGACCCTCCAAGAGGCGATCGATCAGCTCAGGCGGAGTCCAAGCCCCGCATCACTCGAGAATCGCCTTGCCGAAGCGTCCAACCCTGAGCATCCATCCACTCCAAAAGCGGGATGACATACTTGCGACTCGACCCGAAGTGGTCCCGAAACTCGGCGGCGGCGAACGGTCGCTTCTCGACTCGGGCCGAAAAGTCGGTTCGAAACTGGAGGAGCTGATCTTGAGTGTAGATCACCCCCTCGGCAATCCAGACGAGCCGCCTTGACTCCAGACCGAGTCGCAAGATCTCCTCGACCGCCTGCGGCGGCAGATAAAGTTGGCGAGAGAGTTCCAGCGCCGGCGGGACATTCATGCCGCAGGCTCTCAACCCCTCTTCGACCCGATCCAAGAGCTGCTGCTGCTTAGGATTCAGCCGGACCAAGTGGTCATAGAGAGCGATCTCCGTCCCTTGGACGCGTAAGAACTTTTCCTGGGCCCAGTGAGCCACCAGCCGGTCGAGCGGCTTGCCCTTCCAAGGCACTTGCCCCCGCTTGATCCACAGCTCTCGGGGCAAAAATGCCTTCGCCGGGAATTCAGCGTGGAGCTCCGCAAGGGCTTGGTGGGCGGCTTGCTGGGCTTGCTCCAATCGGTCGGGCGTCAACCAGAAGCCGGCAAATCCGACCAGCTTTCCCGAAGACTTGAGGTCCTCAAAAACGCTCCCGAGGGCCTGACTGGTCTTGCCAAGGCGTCGACACAGCTCTTCGGACGACTCACCCCATCGCGAGGCCTGGACCCAGGCAACCAGTTGCTCCGACTCCGAGAGGTGAGATGCGGCCACCGTCGACCCGCGATCCGACTTTCGGCGCAGTCGAGCCTGCGGGATCGTCACCCGACCCCCGCCGAGCAGCTTCGGCGGACTGTATCGACGAACAATAAACGCCTGGCCCGCCACCACCGCAATCGGGCGTTCGAGCTTGAATTGGACCCAATTCGGGTCGTGGTCATTTCTCAGCGCCTTTCCCATGACCTCTTCGGAGCCCAGCGAAAGTCGAATCCGAGTCGCGTGCTTGACTTCCGCCAGCCACTCCGCCCGGCCTTCCACCAACGAGGACGAAAAGACCCCCGCGGGATCCCCCACAATCATTCCTCGATGCACTTCGTCAATCCCGACTTTGCCGAGATTCAGAGCTGTTCTTCGACCCTTTTCACTTTGCGATTGGGCTTCGCCATGCCACTCAATGCCGCGAATGCGTGTCTCTTGGCCGCTCGGCATCAAGACGGCTCGATCCTCCAGCCGAACGACGCCTTGAGCAAGCGTCCCGGTCACGACCGTCCCGTAGCCTTTGACCGTAAAAACGCGGTCGATCGGAAGATACCAACCGCCCGGGGCCACCGGCTCGCTCCCTTGAAGCGCCTCATCGAGCAACGCCTTGAGTTCGTCGAGCCCTTCGCCCGTGATGGCCGAGACCGATTGGATCGGAGCTCCCGCAAACCGGGTCTGGGCCAGAAGGTCTTCGATCTCCGAGCGGGCGATCTCTCGAACGACCTCGTCTGCCAGGTCAGAGCGGGTCATCGCGACCACGAGTTTCTCCACTGGCAAGAGGCTCAAAATCTCAAGGTGCTCGCGAGTCTGAGGCATCACCGACTCGTCGGCGGCCACGCACAAGATCGCGACGTCGATCCCCAAAGCCCCGACGAGCATATTCGTCAAGAACCGCTCATGCCCAGGGACGTCAACGATCGAGACCCGGCCCGCCTTCGGCAGATCGACATAGGCAAACCCGATGTCGATCGTCATGCCGCGTTGCTTCTCTTCGGGCAAACGGTCGGCGTCAATCGAAGTCAACGCCCGAATCAACGACGTCTTGCCGTGATCCACATGCCCAGCGGTGCCGATGAGCTTGGCCAAGTGCTACTCCGGCCCCAGGCTGGGGAACTCCAGGAGCTCCCGGTTCCCATCTCGACACACCCAAAGCGGGAACGGATGCTTGGTTGAGGCCGCTCCAATCTTGCCTTGGCGATCCATCGCAAAAACAACGCATGGGATGTCGATGGATTTAGGCTGCCGCCGGATCATGTGGCGAATGGTCTCTTCGCATGCCTCTTGGGGCGACATCCCGGCTCGGAGGTTCATCGTCGTGCGGAAGGATGCACAGGCCTTCCAAAGCTCTTCGCCATTTCCAGTAGCCCCGGCCGCCCCAATCTCGTCGTCGGCATAGATCCCGGCTCCGATGATCGGAGAATCGCCAATCCGTCCAGGCTTTTTGAAGGGGAGCCCGCTGGTCGAAGACGCCGCGACCAACTCGCCGTCGCAAAGCCCAATCATCGTGATCGTGTCGCTCGGCTTGTCATCGACGTGGTGCACGTACTCCTTGATCCGCTCGGGGCGAAGCCTCCACTCCTCGTAGCGGGCAATAGCATTTTCCGTCAGAAGGTTCCTCGGCTCAAATCCCTGCTCCAGGGCGAATCGCCGGGCTTGCTCGCCAGCCAGCATGACATGGGGCGTCCGCTCCATCACCCGCCGGGCCAGGGAGATCACCGGGACGATCCCACGCACACCACAAACTGCCCCTGCTTCCAGCGTCTTCCCGATCATCATCGAGGCATCGAGCTCAAGTTCACCATCCGCATTCGGCACCGACCCCAGGCCGATCGCAATCAGGCTCGGGTCGAGTTCAGCCGCCGCAAGACCTCTCTCAAGGGCCGTCGCCAAATCGGCTCCTTCTCGGCGAGCCGCCATCGCCGCAGCACTCGCGACGTCGCCCGGCTCGCGCCACGTGGCCACAATGACTTCCATCGCCTCCAACTTACCGCAGGCGGGCGGCTATTCTCTGCGCTTGGCCATCCGCTTTTCGAACCAAGCGGCATTCCCCTCGGCGTCCAGCCCCTGTCGATATTCGTCCACCAAGCGCACGGCGTCTGACTCAAAGTGATAGCTCCCATCGATCTCGCCCTGCCAAATCGACTCCACCACCCAACCCGGTACAGGCAGAAACACAATCCTTTCCGGAGCATCGACCGTGACCACGAAGACCGTCGCCGCCGAGAGCGGATCGTGATAGATGAACTCCAGTTGAATCTGGTGGGGCCGGAAGCTCGCCGACCCCATCTGGGGGCGGCCCTTGACTCGGGCTTCGGCGAGGGCCTCAGAAGAGAAGCTCCCGACCGAAGGTTCGGCCCCGGCGACCAGCTCGGCATGGATCGAGCGTCGAAGCTCAGCGACATAAGTATTGAGCGGCATCCTCTTGATTTTACGGGGTTCTGACGGTCTGTGTTGGCCCGTGCCCCCGTAGCTCCACCAGGTTTCACGGCGACCCCCGTATTCTCAGCGGGAGGCGTCCCCCTCCGTTGTCCAATCACCTCTCCAGGGACGGAAGGTTAGGATGACCACGCAGCACGCTGCTCCGTCCAGAGTGGGTCCCGAAAGGGCCAGACATCACGGAGGAAGGAATGTCTTTTCGAGTCAATACCAATGTCATGGCGATGAACGCCATGCGAAATTTGTCCACCACGAACACGCAATTTTCGAGTGCCGTCACCCGGCTTTCGAGCGGTATGCGAATCAACTCGGCGGCTGACGATCCGGCCGGCCTGATCGCATCCGAGAGCTTTCGGTCGCAAATGAGCGGCATCGAGCAAGCGGTTCGAAATAGTCAAGACGCGATGAACCTGGCCAAGACCGCAGAAGGTGCCTTGGACGAGGTCGGTCGCCTCCTGCGCGACGCTCGGACCCTGGCGGTGGCCTCCAGCAACACCGGAACGCTCAGCGCCAGCCAACTCCAAGCTAACCAGAATCAGCTGAATTCGATCGCGTCGTCGATCAACCGGGTCGCTGGCAACACCGCCTTCGGCACCAAGAAGCTGCTCGACGGTTCGGCGGGCGTTTCGTCCACCGTGACGAACGCGTCGATGATCGGCGGGATGAGCTTTAATGGCCAGTTCGGCGGATTTGCGATCACGTCGAATGCCACGGTGACCATCGACGTGACCACCGTCGCGACCCGAGCCGCAACCACCGACGCTAACATGGCGATCATCACTGCCGCCGACATCGGAGCGGCAGCAGCCGTCGCCGTCGGTTCGGGCCGAGCCGGATCGTTTACGATCAATGGCCAATCGTTCACCGCCAGTGCGACGGACACCTATGGCCAGCTCGTTCAGCGAATCAATGAGTCGTCGGCCCAAACCGGCGTCACCGCTCAGATCGTCAACGTCGGTGCGAACGACAACCGCATCCGACTGAGCTCGACCGGATTCGGTTCGAACTCGGTCATCGACCTCACCGACTCGGTCGGAACGATCCGAAGCGGCGCGGGCACCAGCCAAAACGCCGGTGTCGACGCCCTGGCGACGGTCACGATCGACGTCGACGGCACCGGCGGAATGGCGGCAGTCACTGCGGCGTTCACCGGCGGGCGGTTCGGCTCCAGCGGCCTTGTACTGCAGGATTCGAATGGAAACTCGATTCGGCTAAATGAGGCCGGCAACTCGACGACCGCGGCCGATGGTGCCATCGGCCAGCTTCGAGTCGGCTCGACTCAGTTCCAAATCGGGGCGAACGCGGGCCAAACCACGAACTTGAGCTTGGGGAACTTTAGTTCGGCCAACCTCGGCGTAGGCGCCGTGTCCGGCTTGAGCATGTCGAACCTCGACGTGACGAGCCAATCCGGGGCCGCCAATGCCCTCCAGGTCATTGACGCCGCCATCGGCCAGATCACTCGTGCCCGAGGCGACATTGGCTCCTTCCAACGCAACGTGCTGGAGTCGAACGTCCGGTCGCTCAACATCGCCAGCGAAAACTTGGCCGCCACCGATAGCTCCATCCGAGACATCGACGTCGCCCAAGAAATGACTCAATTCACGAAGCTCCAGATCCTGCAGCAAAGCGGTCTTTCCGTTCTTGCCCAGGCCAACAGCGCCCCTCAGTCGGTGCTGGCGCTGCTCCGGTAGCTTCTACGACGAAACCACGCCGCCAGCGCTGGGGTCCGAGCCGCTCTGAGGAGGCTCGGACCCCTCGCTTTTCAGCCATTGGGTCAGCGTGTCCCGAAGGCGACTCCGCTGCCGGACATTGCCCCACAGCGTGGGCGATTCCCGCGGCTCGACCCGAAACAGAATCGGCTGGCCGTCGATCTCGCCCACCAACACCACCCAGCCCCCGAGTCCCACCAAGCTGTGAGGATTGACCCCGGTCCGGATCGCCGTCAGAGTCGATTTGGGAAGCTTCAGCCGGACGGTCTCGCTGAAAAACTCCAGCTCTGCGGGCCGCAAAATCAAGAACCCTACCTCTTCGTGCGGATCCAAGACCCCTCGAAACGAGGGGCGCGCCGCGCCTACCCAAATCCGGCCCCAATCCGGGGGCGGCTCCGTCCGCTCATACAGGCGCGTTACTTGGCGACGCATCGATTCGTTGCCCCAGAGCCCGAGCCAATTCAAGCTCAACCAACCCACCGCAGGAAACAGAATCGCACATAGCAAAGACGCTCCCGACAGGCCGCGGCTCGGATCAAAAAACAGGATCGCCCCGACCCCGAACGGCACACAGATCAACATCGGCAGTAAGTTGCCCGCCCATTGCCGAGCCCCAGTCCAGACTTGCCGCTTCACGAAGGCATAATACTTGACGAGTGGGTACGCGAGGAAAACCAAACGTCTGCTGGGTGCGGCCCGGCGGAAGGGAGCACCGCCAGGCGATCGAGGAATTTGCCAAGAAAGGCCGAGGCTGGATGTCGGCGCTTTCGGACTCACGACTGATCTTGTTGCGACGCTGGATCGACCCTGACGAGGCGGAGGTCGAGGTGAGGTCGTTCGCCGAGATCGTCCGCTCGGTCGCACGGGCGTTGGGGCTCAGCTTGGGCCAACTCGCGAGCACGGGGATGGTGCGAGCCTGTATTGCCGAGGCGTGTCGGACCCAATCTTTGCCCGAGATCTTGGCTCGGAGTGCTCCCTTTCCAGGCACCCAAAAAGCACTCGCCCAGACGTTGCGAGAACTCCACCACGGCGGATTTGATGCCGCCGATTTGGGTGCCCTCGCCCAACAAGCCCAAGGACCCCTTCGCGACAAACTCTCCTCTTTGGCGATCCTCGACGAACGGGTCAATCAACTCCTGGAATCGATGGGACGAGAACAAAGTTTGCCCGCTCTGCGCGCCTGCATCGAGTGGACCGCCGAGGCGGCCTTGCCCGTCAAGCGGCTGCTCGTGGACGCCTCGGCGAGCCTGGAGCCCATCTCTGCCGAGTGGCTCCTTTGGGCCGCGGGTCGCGGAATTGAGGTCACGGTCCTCCTGGAGCATGCCGCTTCCGGCGGATTTGAGCTGAGCCAAAAGATGGCCAGCTGCTTCGGCATCCCGCCGCCGCCACCTCCCTCACCCCTTTGGGTCGACACCCTCTTCGGCACGTTTGACCAGGCCAGCGATCCGCCCGAAATCACCATTCTGAACGCCGCCGACAAGCTCGCCGAGTGCGAATGCGCCCTGCGCACGGTGCAACGATGGCAGCACGAGGGCGTCGCTTCGGGCGAAATTCAGATTTTTGCCCGGGACACCGACACCTACGCCCCGTTGCTGCTCGCCGCCGCTCGGCGCTTGGGCGTGCAACTTGAGGCCAACCTTCGCGCTCCCCTCTTCGCCAGCGGCTTCGTCGGATTCACTTTGCGCCTGCTCAAAGCGATCGACTCCCCTCGGCTCATCGGGCTGGCCGAATGCGCCACCACGACTTTTCTCGGCGAAGCGAAGCAGATCGCAGACCAACTGCTCGCCCACGACGCCGCCTCCATCCAGGCTGAAGCCGATCCCTGGGAGACCTTGGACTTGGAGACGCTTGAGGCCCCCGATTGGCTGGACTCCATTCTGCGTTGGCGCAAAACGGTGCTCGCCGAGCCGAGACTCTTGCGAGACTGGCTCGACCATCTGATCCACCTGATCGGCGACCTTCCTGCGCTCCAGAGTCACCGCGAAACCGCCGAGCGGGAAGCCCGGGCTCGATCCGCCCTCCAGCGAGCCCTGCGCGACACGGCCGTCACCGAGCAAGCTCGGCTCGAACAGATCAGCTATTCGAGCTTCGTCGCCCATTGCGAGCGGATCTGGCAGAGTGAAGAGATGACCCTTCCAGCAACCAGCAGCGGCACGCGACTGGTCACGACCGCCGAGGCCGTTCAGCCGTGCCAAAAACTGATCATTCTCGGGATGCTGGAGGGCTCGCTCCCTCGAAGACGTCGCGAGGACCCGATCTTGGACGATGCAGACCGGACTGCGATTCGCAAGATTCGACTCAACCTCCCCGCCTTGCTTGATTCGCACGTCCAGGCTCGCGAAGAACGATCTGACTTCATCCGGCTGGCCGCCTCGGTCACCGATGAGCTGATTCTGAGTTACCCGCTGACAAGTGACAGCCAAGACAACGTCCCGACCTACTATTTGTCCCTGATCGAGGAGCGATTCCAAAATTCAGTCCAGCGCTGGACCCCCCGAGTCACCGAGCTCGCCCCGCCTCCGGACCAATGTCTGAACCCGTCCGATCTTCAAATCTCATTGGCCATGGGCGCGCCGGTCCAAAACCCCCTCAACTATCTGGTCACCGAGCGAGCCATCCAAATCGCCAGCTTGCCTCGGCCGGCCGAGATCACGCCTCACGAGATTCGCGATGCTCTGCAATGTCCGTTTCGTGCTGCCGCCTCGCACCGGCTGGGCTGGAAGTCCTTTCCTTCCCCAAGCTATCGAAGCCTTCTGGCCTCACTCCCCGAACGCATCAACATGCCCGCTCGGCCGCTTTCAAAGCTGCCGCAGCTCCTTACCCAGCAGCTTGAACTGGAGATTCAGCAGCGGCGACACGAGCTCAGTCCGTGGCAGGTCAGCTTGCTTCGACTCGCGCTCCGACCCCTCATCGAAAACTGGGTCAAAAAGGAGACGATCGAGCGTCACATTCTGCGGCCCGATCGCACGACGACCCGAGTCCATGTTCCTCTCGATGAGCTCGGTGACGGCGGCCAACTCGATCCTCAGCTCGAAGTGACCCTTCGCGGGCGAGTGGCAGCGGTCACCCAAACGCGGGATGAACGACCCCTGATCTCGACGTTTCGCTCCAGCAAAGGGAGCGAACTTTCCTTGGAAAAGTTACTCGAAAAACCTGACGACTTGATCGACTTGATTCGCCTGTTTCCGGCGATTCCAAATTCAACCCGAGGAGCGTTTTTCTCCATCGACCGAATGATGGGCAAGCGCGTCTGGATCGAGCTTGGAGTGAAAGCCCCACCGCTCGCCGAACAAGACGCTCCGCATATTCGACGACTCGCACTCACCGATCTGCAAGACGTGCAAGATATGCGAGACAAAATTGAGCAAACGGTGCAAGCCGCAGTTCTCTCTTTGCGACCCAATCCGATGCGCGCGACACCCGGAGAAGCCTGTCGAACGTGCCGCTGGGGTGAACACTGTCGATTGCACCAAGAGTTCGGGATGTCGGCTCAGGTCGGAGGAAGCGATTAAGATGCCTTCGCAAAAGCTGAGACTCAGCCCTGAACAACAAGCAGCGGTGGACTGTTCTAGTCCTCATCTCACGCTGATTGCGAGCGCAGGATCTGGAAAAACGACCGTTCTAGTTGAGAAATACTTGCGCGCGGTGATCGACGAGAATATCTCGCCCGATCAAATTCTTGCGATCACTTTTACCAAGAAAGCCGCTGCAGAGATGAAGACTCGAATCGTTCGAAAACTGCGCGATGCGGGCCGAGACTCTGACGCCCAAACTGCCGAAACGGGCCCGATTCAAACCATCCACAGCTTTTGCGATCGATTGCTACGAGAAAACGCTCTTGAAGCGGGATTAGACCCTGAATTCCGGCTGATCACCGAGCGAGAATTTGACGATCTCTTCGAAAGACTGCTCACCGATTCGATTGCGAAGTTTGCTGAATACGATCCCGATGTGCAGGATCTGATGATGGAGAGAATTCATGAATTTGATTATCAATCTCCCCAGGCCATGCATGCAAAGTTATTTCGAGATGTCAGATCGGTCCTAGAAAACTTCCGTTCTGCAGGTTGGACTCCAGAAAGAATGCTGGAGCATTACCATTCCCCTGGCGCCACCCTTCACACGTGGTTTCAATCTTTGCTCCAAGAGCAGCCCGAAGAGATCCAGGCAGATTTTGGAAACTATGGCAAAGCCGATGCGGTTTTGCGATTAGAGCAAAAAAGAATCGCACGCTCGCTTCCTCCGGCGATCATGGCGAACAGAATTTGGGAGGAATCACAAGAAACTCAGAATGCCCAACGGACCAGCGCTTTGGCAAAAATTGTCGCCGATGTATGGCAAAATCTGAACTCGACGTTTCACGAAAATCAGTGGGTCGATTTTAATGCCTTAGAGTCTCTTGCTGTTCACCTTTTAGAAAATAATTCTCGAGTCAAAGAGAAGCTCTCTCATCAAATTCAGCTCCTGATGGTGGATGAGTCTCAGGATGTAAATCCGGTGCAATATCGCTTGCTCGATCAGCTCCCCGTTCAGCGCACCCTTTTTATCGGCGATCCCCAGCAGTCGATCTATCGATTTCGACATGCAGACCGGTCGCTCTTTGCCCAACGTGCCGCCGATCCCGAGCGGACTCGGCTCCCCCTCAGTCGAAATTTCCGATCCGAACAGCCGATCTTGCACTTCATTGACGAGGCCTTTCAGCAGCTTTGGGCCGGAGATTATCAACCGATGGCCGCCCCCGCGGGCCCGATGGATTTCGACGCCGAACCCACCGCCCCGACAGACTTCGTCGAAATCTGGAAGCTCGGCCCCCGGGGACGCCTCAAGCCAGATCAACAGGTCGCGGCTTGGGTTGCAGAACTGATCCAAGAAGGGGTCGGTCCCCATGAAATCGCCGTCTTGGCGAACGTGCATCTGCGGAATCAGGCCGTCGCCGGGGCGCTCCAGGCGCTCAACATCAAGACCCGCATGATCGGGGCGACCGAGAAGTTTTATGCCCGCATGGAGATTCGCGACCTCGCGAACGCGCTGCTCGCGCTCACCCAACCGGCGGATAACCCGGCTTTCTTGCCCTTTCTTCTGAGCCCCTTTGTGGGGCTGAGCCTCGACGCGGTCGTGCTTCTGAGCCAAGAAGAGGACCCGTGGGCTGCTCTGTCTGCCTTTGAACCCGAGCTCCCGAGCGATCGTGAGGCACTCGATTCTTTTTTCCGCTGGTTCCCCACGCTCCATGCGTACGCCGATCGAATCCCCGCCTGGGAGCTGATGGGCGAGCTCTTTGCCCTGACCGACTATTGGGCGAAGGCCCTCACTTATCCTCACGGACCTCAGGCCGTGGCGAACCTGCGCAAACTTCAACTCCTCGCGGTCGAAGAGCCGACCATGACCTCGGCCGAGTTCGCGGATCGGCTTCGACGGGTCCGAGAATTGCGACATCGCGAGTCAGAGGCCCCAATCATCGACGAGTCGAGTCCGGCGGTCACTTTGATGACGGCCCATAACTCGAAGGGCCTTGAGTTCCCCGTCGTTGTGGTTTATCTCGATGAACGGCGCGCGACCAAAGCCCGGGCCACCGCCGATAATGAACTGCAATTGGATGCCAAACGCGGCCTCTTCGTTGCTCCGTATCGAGATGTGCCGTGCAGCTATCGCACCTGGCTGGCCAAAAGGAATGCGAGCGAAGGTGTCCAAGAGGAACAGCGCCTCTTATATGTCGCTCTTACCCGAGCCCAGCAAAGACTCTGCGTGATCGTCCCGGCCCAAAGCTCCGGCGCACTCAAGACGCTGGAGCAGACCTTTGGAAAAGGCAAAGTCACCGAGGCTCGCGTCCGAGTCCGGATGCCGAGCTGAGCTCAGGACTCGCGCGACCGAGTTCAGTTCGGTAGACTGACCGCATGCGCTTGGTCGCTGCGTGTGCCCAATTCACCCCCGAAAAAGCCCAACTGAAGGCCAACCTCGACCGCATGGCCGACTGGATTCATCAAGCGGCCGCCGAGAAAATCGACCTCGTGGCCTTCCCTGAGTCGGCGACGTCCGCCTATTTTCTCGAAGGCGGCGTGGCCGAGTGCGCCCTCGGGGCCGACCAGCTCTTACAGGAGCTGGCTCAGCGCACCGCTGGACTTGCGCGACCGGTCGATGCCGTCGTGGGCTTTTACGAGAAAGCTGAAACGACTCATTACAATTCGGCGGCTTATCTTGAGCTTGGGCCGCACCCCCGCTTGGTCCATGTCTATCGAAAGTTCTTCCTGCCGACCTACGGGGTGTTCGACGAAGATCGATTCGTCTCACGAGGTCGGACCCTAGGCCTCGCAGACACTCGTTTCGGCAAAGTCGGGCTCTTGATCTGCGAAGACGTCTGGCATAGCCTGCTCGGGACGCTACTGGCCGTCCGCGGGACGAAGATGATGATCGTTCCAAGCGCCTCGCCAGCCCGGGGCTTCGGGGGCGAGTGGCCCAGCAATGTCGAGCGATATCAAAGAATGCTCTGTAGCCTAAGCGCCGAACACAGCGTTTATTGCCTGAACCCGATGCTTGCCGGATTCGAAGGCGGAAAAGGTTTCGTCGGAGCCAGCATGATCACCAATCCCTACGGCGAGTTGGTCATGCGGGCGCCCCTTTTGGAAGATCACCTCTTGGTCAGCGAGATCGATCTCGATCTGGTCGACATCGTGCGCTCCCAGCTGCCGCTCCTGAGCGACCTCAAAGCGCGCTGGTCCCTGATCCAATCGATCGTCCAAGAGATCGACTAGCGGTCGGGGGTCCCCAGATCGGCGACAGTGCGCTCGGCCGCATCCACCACATTGGCCAACAGGCTCGCCACCGTCATCGGCCCGACCCCGCCCGGCACGGGAGTGAGGTAGCTGGCGACTTCGGCCGCCTCACCAAAATGAACATCGCCGACATCCTTATCCCGCCCCGGAACCTTGTTATAGCCCGCATCGATCACAATCGCCCCCGGCTTGATCCAATCGCCTCGCACAAACTCGGGCCGACCGACGGCTGCGACAAGGATGTCGGCCTCGCGGCAGAGGCTGGGCAGATCGACGGTCTTGGAATGGGCGATCGTGACCGTGGCGTTCTGTTGCATCAAGAGAAGAGCCGTGGGCTTGCCCAGAATAATGCTCCGACCGATGACGACCGCTCGCTTGCCTTCGACCGTGATCCCATAATGGCGGAGTAGGGTCATGATCCCTAATGGAGTCGCGGGCCGAAAGCCCGGCATGTCGCTCAGCAAAAGGCCCATCGAGGCCGGGGTCAGGCCGTCGACGTCCTTGGCCGCATTCAGGACCTGCAGAGCCTCGGCCTCATCCAGATGTCGGGGCAAAGGGTGCTGAATCAAGACGCCATGAACATGGGGGTCGTGGTTCAAAACAACGACCCGCGCGATGAGCTGCTCCTGGGTCGTCGAATCGTCCATCGAGAACGCCTCGCCGGTGATGCCGATCTGCTCGGCCCAGCGCCGCTTCATCCGGACGTAAGCCATGCTCGACGGGTCTTGTGAGGCGACAATGACGTCGAGGCGGGGCTGGACCCCCGCGGCCCGAAGTTGATCGACCCGAACTTTCAGGCCCTCTCGGACCACTTTGCTGACGGCCAAACCGTCGAGCAAAATCGCACTCAAGGCTGATCGCCCTCGCGACGCAACGTCCAAACTCCGATCTTGGCCAGGCTACTCAGGGCTTCACTGCCTTCTTCGACCTCTTCTTCTTCGACGGCGGGCAACACATCGGGCAGACTCGCCGAGTCGGCTTCTGACGCGGCCTCGGGCTCGCTCTCGTCCGTCTCGGACGGGTCCCAATTCGACTTCGGGGAGTGAGCGATCAACTGGCCGATCACGCCATTCACAAACTTATAGCTCGACTCATCGCCGTACTTTTTCGCCAAGATCACGAGCTCATGAGCCGTCACTTTCGGAGGAATTGCGGGCAGATGCCACAGCTCATAGGCCGCCATCCGAAGCAAGCACCGGTCAATGACGGCGAGCCTCTCCAGGGTCCACCCCGAAGCCAGATAGGGGCGAATCAGGTCGTCGAGGGGCCCGAGCTCGGTCTCCACCCCAATCGTGAGCTGGCGGACCAAAACCTGGGAATCCGGATGGAGCGAGATTTCGCACAAAACATGCTCGACCGCCTCGCCCGGAGCGACCGCCGCCACGTCGCTTTGATACAAGGCTCGCAGCGCCGCTTCTCGCGCGGCCCGTCGAGATCGAATCATCGGACGCGATGCCGGCTCACACTCCACGATCCGATTCCTCCAGGAATCGCGGCACAAAGGCCGTACTCACTTCACCGCGGACGTAATCCGGGTGCACCACCAGTCGGCGCAAGAACGGGATATTGGTCTTGATGCCTTCGACGTCGAACTCATGCAACGCCGTCGCCAGCTTTTGAACCGCCTCGGCCCGGGTTTCCCCGCGGACGATGAGCTTGGCAATCATCGGGTCGTAATAAGGCGAAATCGCAAACCCGCCGTAAACGTGGGTGTCCATCCTGACTCCGCGCCCGCCGGGTGCCGCCCATTTGGTGATGGTGCCGATGCTCGGCGCAAAGTCCTGATCCGGGTCTTGGGCCGTGATGCGAGCTTCAATCGCGTGGCCTTGGATTTGGACCTGATCTTGCCGAATCGACAATCTCTCTCCCGCTGCGATCCGGAGCTGCCAATGAACCAGGTCCAGGCCCGTAATCTCCTCCGTCACCGGGTGTTCGACTTGGAGCCGAGTGTTCATTTCTAAGAAGTAGAAGTGGCCTTCGCGATCGAGCAAAAACTCAACCGTCCCCGCATTGGCATATCCCACCGACTGGGCAACCCGGACCGCCGCCTCGCCCATCTGCTGGCGAAGCTCCTGCGACAAGACGGCGCAGGGTGCCTCCTCAACAATCTTCTGATGCCGCAGATTCTGAATCGAGCATTCGCGCTCGCCGAGATGAATCAGATGCCCGTGCTCATCCCCGAGCACTTGAATCTCCACGTGCCGAGGCTCGACCACGCACTTCTCCACGATCAAATCCCCATTGCCAAAGCTCGCCTGGGCTTCGGTCTGCGCGATCTTCCACTGGCGAGACAGCTCGTCGGGGCCATCGACGCGCCGGATTCCACGCCCCCCACCGCCCGCCACCGCTTTGAGCAACACTGGATAGCCGATCGCCTCGGCAATCCGCTGGGCCTCGGTCTCACTGGGCACTTCGCCCTCCGATCCTGGGACGACCGGGCAGTTGCTCGCGATCGCGGCCTGTTTGGCCATGGCTTTATCCCCCATCGCCTCGATCGCCTTCGTCGGTGGTCCAATGAACTTGACCCCCATCGCATCGAGCGCCTCCGAAAAGGTCGCTCGCTCGCTGAAATAGCCATAGCCCGGGTGGACCGCATCGGCTCCGCTGATTTCAACCGCCATCAGCACATTGCCGAGGTTCAGATAGCTATCTGTGTTGCTGGCTTCGCCGACGCAAATGGCTTCATCGGCCATGGTGCGGTGAAGACTGGCCTCGTCCGCCCGGCTGTAGATCGCCACAGTGCGAATCCCCAAGTCGCGACACGCGCGAATCACTCGACAGGCGATCTCGCCCCGGTTAGCAATCAGAACTTTCTTGAACATCAGTACTTTTCGTGGCCCGGGTGTGGGCAGGTCACGGTCTGGGCCGTTGCATCGAGTTGATAAGGGTCCCCAAAGGGGCAGTTTGAAAACTTGGGATCGAGCCGGAGCTCAGAAATCGAGGTGGCTTGCTCATCGGGTCCGCGCATTGTGAGAGCCATCCGAATCTGTCTCAATTGGTCTCGACAAACAACGTCCTCGGCGGCGGCTTTGCTCCGCCCGATGACCGTTTCACCGACTCCATCTTTTCGCGGCGGCGGACCTTCGGTCGAACCGGCGCCACCAAAAACCTTCGTCCCCGGCCCGACAAAGATCACCACCAGCACGAGGATGATCGCTACCCCAACGAGGAGTCCAATCAAGCTCCAGTTCCCAGCTTCGCGGCGACGCGGACTCATGCTGACTCCCGAATTCGGCCAATCGGTTGGCCATATTCCACGGGCGCATCCCACTCGACAAGCCACTCGAGCCACTCGCCCGAGACCGAGGAGACTAAATCGTTCTGGAGTCCAAGAGCGGCGATGGTCGCCACCGGCTTGCCGGCTTCAATTCGTCCGCCCGGCTCGGGGCTGCCCTCCAGCCGGCGAAGATAACCGACCACTGGGGCGCGCACGACTCCTTCGATCGGACCCTGCGGGGTCGAGACTTCGGATGTCGTGCCGGGGTCCACGAAGTCAGTCTGGGCCTCCACCGGCTCCCCCAAGATCGCCTCGAACTCGTCGTCATCCTGGGCAACCCGAATCTGGCGTAACCCGTGGTTTCGCGCCGTTTCGAGAGCGTGGCGAATCAGCTCCAAGTCCAGCTTGGCCATGAGGTGAGTGTACCTGCTCGCTAGAGGGCAGACTTTCGGCGGCTGAGAATCGATCCCGCCAGCTCGGCAAGCCGGCGGGCCGCTTCCTCGGCTTCGACGAGGGTCGATCCCACCCCAAAACTGACGCGCAGGCCCTCCTTGGCGGCCTCATCACTCCATCCGGCCGCCTTCAACACGTGGCTCGGCAGAACGCTTCCGCTGCTGCAGGCCGCTCCACTACTCAGGCTCAGGCCATGCCGGTCCGCCAAAATCAGGAGCGATTCGGCGCTGACTCCAAGAAACCTCAGGTGCGCATGGCCCGGCAAAATCCGATCCACCGGCACCGACAGTTGCCAATCGACGTCGGCAACCTGGCTCAAGGTCTCCAAGAATCGGTCCCGAGCCGCCCGCTTGTGGGCAACCCCTTCTGGATGGCTTCGATGCCACCGAACGGCGGCCCCGAACCCGATGATGCCGGCCACATTCTCCGTGCCCGCCCGCATGTCACGCTCTTGTCCGCCGCCTCGAGTCACCGCCTCAAGCGGCGTGCCCGCCCGGGCAAAGACCGCCCCGACCCCTTTGGGTCCATTGACCTTGTGGGCAGCGACGCTCATCAGGTCCACCGGCCACTCCTCCCAGTGGATCGGCCGGGTCAAAAAACTCTGGACCGCATCGGTGTGAAACTTTGCCCCCTGAGCATGCGCGATCTGAACCAGGTCTGGAACCGGGTTCTCGGTCCCCAGTTCGTTGTTCGCCGACTGGATGCTGACCAAAAGGACGTCGCGAGAGACGGCCTCGACCAGCCGAGCAGGCTCCACCGCCCCCCAAGAGTTCACAGGAATCTCCTCGACCCGGTAACCCAGACGCTCCAGCAAGAAGCGGCTCTCCAAGACGCCGTGGTGCTCAGCCGCCCCCCAGAGGATTCGGCGACGCTCTGGCTCTGGATTTCCTAAAGCCAAACCTAGGATCGCCAATTGAGCCGCCTCGGTCCCTGAGGATGTGAAGAGGACTTCGGCGAACAAGCACCCGATCGCAGCCGCCACCTCTTCGCGAGCCGCATCGATCTTCTGCCGAGCGAGACGACCCTCTTCATAGAGGCTGCTGGGGTTCCCGTGATCCTCCTGCATGGCTGCTAGCGCCGCTGGACAGAGAGGCGTCGTCGCCGCATGATCCAGGTAGATTCTTTTGGGCTCGATTTTCACTGCGTCATCCTGAGCGAAAAGAAAAGCACCACCCCATTGTGGACCGCGTGCATGATGATCGCTGGATAGAGCGACTTCGTTTGGTAGGTCAAAAGCGCCCCCATCACGCCAATCCAGCCTAAGATCATCCACAACAGAGGCCCTTGGGGGTGGATCGCGGCAAACAAGAACCCGTTCAAAATCATGCCCCAAACCACCGAGCCGAGCACTCGTCCCAGGGCCGGAGCGAGAAAACCGCGAAATCCGATCTCCTCGGTGATCGGGGCCATCAAAACGGCCATGAAAAACAACGAGATCACCCCAAGCGTCGTCAGCCCGCCCGATCGGATCATCTCATTCATCGGGTGATCGGGTTGAGGAAGGTGCGGCAATAGGAGTGTCACCGGGATCAACAGCACCGCAAGGATGGGGATGTTCGCAACAAAACCCCCGAGGCCCCAACCCACGTGCTTCCATTGAAACTTCTCAGGCCCAAAAACGCGTTGCGCCGACCAATCCACGTGGCTCAACTTCTGCCCTGCGATCCCAATCGTCAAGCCGATCAGCAAGATCACTCCAACGATCCTGTTCCATTCGCCGATCACCGTTCCCAATGCGTGAAAGATCAGTGACCCGAGAGCGAGTGGAATCAAAAGGTAAAGGATAAAGCGAATCGCATTCGTATCGGCCTCGGGAAGCGTCAGATCCCCAGCCGGATGCCCCAAGGGTGCCCATTGCCCCTGCGAGCGACGAACAAGATACAGAATCCAGGCAGCCAGCCCGAGCCCGCCCGCCCCCACAATCCCGAGCCCCATCAACATCACCGAGGCGCGTTGAGATTCGCTCCGTTCGGTTTTGAAAGGGGCTGGATCGCCCGCCTTTTCAAGGGCGAGGCCCCGGGCCAATGTGCCCATCGTCCGATCCCGCGGCATCTTGCTCGCAATCGCTCTCCACTCTTGGGCGGTTTTTTCACCGGGGAGATTTCCGTAGGCTCGAAATTCGGGGCTCCGCGCGACCGGCTCCAAGCTCGATTTCAGCGGAGGAATCCCGAGGAAGGCCGAGGTCACAAAATCGATCTCGGCGAGCTTGCTGCGCTCCCGAGGCGCAAGGGCCGCAAATCGCTCGGGGTCTTGAGCCAACGTCCGGACTTGAGCCGATGCCTCTTCGAGGGCCTTTCTCGGAAAACTCGAAGGAGTCGCGCTGAGTGCTTGGAAGAGCTCAATTCTTTGGATTTCGGTGTCGAGCTCGCGGAGAGCCGCTTCGATCCGGGCCTTGTCGGTGAGCGGCTCTTTTGGGTCAAGATAGGCCGCCACCGCCGTAAAGATCATCAAGCTGAAAAGGAGCGCCACCAGGATCCAAATCCAAGCATAAGGGCGAGGCTGCCTCGTCGGGCTCGGCGCGGGCAGATCGGTGATCGGTGGGGGCGGAATGTTCTCCATCCAGTTGCCTTAGCTTACGCGATTCTGAGGGCGACCGATCCAGAAAAAGGCCCCGGGCCGGGGGAAAGGCCGCGGGGCTGGTGTTGGGGTTTGTGTGGGTGTGTGTTATTTTGAGGGAGGAGGCAGCTCTCTTGCCGCCTTACTTCTTTCGACGCCAGCTTCAGCGGGATGTTCCCCCGGGCTCAGGGGGTCCTAGGACTTCGGTCGAAAGCTCAGCCGCACATCCGGGCCGAGATGCTGGACCTCGTGCAAGGTCCAATCCGGAGGCAAGCCACCCTCACCCGAGGCCAACCACGCGATCCCCTCGCCAAAGAGCTTCGGCGCGACATAAAGATCGATCTGATCGACCTCACCCGATTCCAAAAATCGGCGATGCGTCTGGGCTCCGCCCTCCACCATAACGCCGATCTGGCCCTCTGCCCGCATGCCCTGCAGGGCCTCCCGCTCGGACGAAGCGACGAGGTCGCCCGCTTCGGCCCGGTCCGGATGGACGATCCGACGCGCCGGAGTCTCGCCTTGAAACATCCGCAACGAGCTCGGCAACTCGCGCTGGGGGTCCCAGACCCAACGGCTCGGGGGATTGACCACCCCGTCGATCCGCGCTGTTAGCTTCGGATCGTCCAGGAGCGCCGTGCGATAGCCCACGAGCACTCCGCCCAGCTCGGCTCGCCACCGATGGCCCTCGGCACGGGCCTCGGGGCCGGTGATCCAGCGACTGGTGCCGTCGGGCCGGGCGAGCCGACCATCCAGGGTGATCGCCGCTTTCAAAACGACGAACACCCGGCCCGACGAATGGGCGTGCAGGAACACCTCATTGGCTGATGCCGCCTCAGACTTCAAAACTCCAGGAACCACTTCGATCCCAGCCTCCGCGAGGGCGGCAGCCCCTCCCGCGGCTCGGGGGTTGGGGTCCGAGCAGGCATAAAAGACGCACCGAACTCCCGCCCGGACGAGGGCTTGGGAGCAGGGCGGAGTCCGTCCGTGGTGATTGCACGGCTCCAGCGTGACGTAGACATCGGCACCCGAGGCGCGAGTCCCGGCCTCGCGGAGCGCCATCACTTCGGCGTGAGGAAGGCCCGCCGCTTCGTGAAACCCCTGGCCCACCACTTCGCCAGCCTGCACGATCACACACCCGACTCGTGGGTTCGGCGCGGGAAATCCTCGCTTCGAAAGCTCGACCGCATGGCGCATCCAGTCTTCAGGAATTCTTTCGCTCATGATCTTTCAGCGTGCCTTCCACGAGCTCTTTGACCAGCGCTTTCTCTTCGACGACAAACTGCTTGCGAGCTTGCCGGACCATGATCAGCGCCAGGATTGCCACCCCCAGCCACACCACCGCCGTCGCCCCAAAGTAGATCAAGAGCCGCATGGCGTAATCGGCCACGGCCCGCTTGTTCTCTTCAGTGGGGTCGGGCCTCGGCCCCATCACCCAAGGCCAAGAAAGGACCAGTCCCACGCCGACGATCACCCCGATCGTTGTCAGGACTTTTAAGCGCATGCCTCAGTCAGCTCCCGGATTCGCTCGGCGACCGAGTCGCCTCGCATGAGATAGCTTCCCGCGACAAAGACGTTCGCTCCCGCCTCCCAAGCCGTCGGCAGCGTCGTCAGGTCGATCCCGCCATCTACCTCGATCTCGAGGTCGGGTCGGAGCTGGCGGAGAGCCCGGACTTTGTCCAGACATTCCGGCAAAAACGGCTGCCCTCCCCAACCCGGATTCACCGTCATCACCAGGGCGACATCCAGCAGGGGAAGAATCGGAATCAGCGCCTCGACCGGCGTCCCCGGATTGATCGCGACTCCACACCCGACTCCCATCTCTTTGAGTTGACCACAGAGCCGGTGGGCGTGATGCGTCGCCTCGGCGTGAAAGATGATCCGCTCGCAACCGGCATCGCGAAAGGCCGAAAAATGCGATTCGGGCGTCTGGGTCATCAGGTGAGCCTCGAACGGCGTCGGGCCGAGTTTTCGAAGCCCGCGCACCATCGCATCCCCGAACGTGATCGGCGGGACAAACTGGCCGTCCATCACGTCGAAATGAATCCACGCCACGCCCGCTTGCATCATCTGCTCCACTGAGGGGGCCATCTGCGCAAAGTCGCACGACAATATGGAGGGGGCAAGCTGAAACTTCATGGCGTCGCTCCGGTGGGCTCGCCGGACAGCGGCTGAGCGTCCGCGGCTTTTTGATTCACCTGTTTGACAAGCTCGCCATCAAAATAGATGAAGAAGGTCGCTTCGGGTCCCACCGCCTCGGCTTCAACCGTAAACTCCTCTCCCGGCTCATGCACCTGCTCATGAACCGTATCGCGCGATTCAGCATCGAGCCGCTCGACGCGGACCGTGATCGGAACGCTTCCTTGTTCGGGGATTCGAATGCGAAGGGTGTAGAGGAATCGCTGGTTCGGATCGACTCGCGGAGTCTCACTGGCGCGGCTCCCCCGCTCGCCGACGACGTCGAGCCTGACTCGGGTAAACCGCTCGACCTTGGTTCGAGCGGCGGGTTGCTGAGCTTTCACCGTTCCCGGATCGAGGTCCCGGCTCGTGACGTTTCGGACCGGCTCTTGAAGTTCCAATCCGAGCTGGGCCAGGAGCATCTTGGCGTCGTCCAAAGTCCGCCCCCGAAGATCAGGCACAGTCACAAACTTACTGCCGGTACTGATGATGACCGACAAGCTGCTGTTTTCATAGACCTTCCGGCCGGGAGACGGATTGACATCCATAATCACGCCTTCGGCGTACTTTTCGCTGACCTCGCGGCGGACGATTTGCAGCTTGAGCTTGCTCGGCTCGATCATCTGGCTGGCTTCGTTCATCGACATCCCGACCAGGTTCGGCACCGTCACCTGCTTCGGCTTGTTCAGATTGAAATAGAGAAAGCTGCCGATCACGGCCACAACGGCCAGAGCCGCGGCGTAGCCCAACACCACCAAAAAGATCGGCAAACCGTCCGGGCGACGCTCTCTCTTCTTCTTGACCGGTCTTTGAGTCTCTTCGACATTATTCAGTCGAGGCGCGACGGCTTGGGGTTCGGGCTCCGGCTCGACGGACTTGGACTTGCTCGAACCGGCAGTCGGCTTGTAGTTCGGTGCAAAATTCACCGGCTTGCCGAACCGCATCGCGTCTTGCAAGGTCCTGAGATCGGCCAAAGCCGACTTCGTATCGAGATAGCGGTCGCTGGGACTCTTGGCCAAGAGCTTCTTCACGACATCTTCGAGCGCTTGGGGGATCGCCGCCGACTGGCTTCTCAGGCTCGGCACCGGCGCCGTCGTATGCTTCACCGCCATCGCCATCGGCGTATCGCCGGAGAATGGCGTCCGACCGATCAGGAGCTCAAACAACAGCGCGCCGACCGCGTAAAGGTCGCTTTGCACCGACGGCATCGCCCCTTCGGTCACTTCGGGAGCGAGCCCAGGAGCCATATCGGGCAGACTCACCATTCCCGCGGTGCGACTGGCGTGGAAAGACTCCCAGAGCATCGGCAACATGAGCCGAGCTTTGCCATCGGGCGTGACCCAGACGTTCTTGCTATTAATATCGCCGTGGACCAGACCTTCAGAGTGGATTCCGTCCAACGCCTCCAAGATGGAAACGGCCGTCGCCGTCGCGACCGCCGGAGAAAACGGAGCCAGCTTTCGCAAGCGATCTTCCAAAACCTGACCCGCCACGAATTCGGAGACCAGGAACGAGGTCCCTTCGTGCTCATCGAGTTCCAAAAGTCGCTCGACTTGGGGGTGCTGAATCGAATGGGTTTTCGCCACGACCTGCCCCATCGCCTGGAGAAACGACGGCTCGTGACTGAACGGCTCCTGAAAGACTCGAATCAACACGTCTCGCCCTTGAACTCGGTCGCGGGCCTTATAGACAGCAAAAATCGGCGTGGTGCCGAGTTCGGTCACCAGCTCATAGCGAATCCGCAAGATCGTGCCGATCATTTCGCCGCCTCCGCCGCCACTTCCGACTCCGATTCGGGGAAAAAGGCAAAGGCCAAAATCGCCAGGCCGAGCACCAAAGCCAGCCGCTGGACCGGCTCGACATCGACTTGAGCTGACCATTGGGCCGCTTGACCGGTCCAGGCCGCCCATTGACTCGCGGCGTAGCCCGCGCCCAGCAAGACGACTGTGATCAGACCGATGGCGAACCGAAGGGTCTTCATCGGTCGAACATCACCTCACGCACGACGGATTCTGCCACGTTGTCGAAAAGTTTACACTCCCCCGGCCCCGTGAGAAGGCTCAGGGCAAGACCCGACCCGACCGCTTTTTTGTCTAAATGCATCGCCGAGAGCATCAAGCTGGGGTCAATCCCCTGCGGGAGAACCGTCGGTAATCCTTGCGCGGCGAGATCTTTCTGAAGTTGGTCCCTCGTGCCCGGCGGGGTCACCCCCCATCGCTCGCCAATTTCGGCCTCCAACACCATCCCGATGGAGATGGCTTCGCCATGCAGTAAGTCGCGGTAACCCAGCGCTTTTTCGATGGCATGGCCGATGGTGTGGCCGAAATTCAGTCGAGCACGAACCCCGTGCCGCTCGAATTCGTCTTGCTCGACGATCTCGGCCTTGCGCTCGATGCAGTGCCGAATCAACGTCGGCAATCGGGGATCGCCCGGTCCCACCGGACCCTTTCGAAGCAACTGGAGCAAGTCGAGATCGGCAATCATCGCCATTTTCCAGACTTCGGCCAGGCCGTTCACCAATTCCCGACGCGGAAGCGTGCCGAGCCATTCATCCGTCAGCCACACCTCGGCCGGCGGCGCAAACGCCCCGACAAGGTTCTTGCCTTGAGGAAGGTCGACGCCGACTTTGCCTCCGACAGAGCTATCCACCATCGCCAAGAGGCTCGTCGGGATCTGAATATAGCTGATGCCGCGGGCATAGGTCGCGGCGACGAACCCGCCGAGATCGCCGATCACCCCACCGCCGAGCAGATGCACCTGAGTCGAGCGCTTGGCCCCATGCCCAGCCAGCCACTCTTGAGCTTGGGCAAAGACTTCCAGAGACTTCGTGGGCTCGCCCGCGGGCAAAACCAAGACCTTGCGGTCGGGGAGCACCGATGCCCAAGCTCGGGCGACGTTTTCATCCGTCAGGACCCAGCCCGAGGCGAGGTCCGCCCGAATCTCTTCGACGCTCCGCTCAAAAACGCGAGTCGCGCCGCGAAAATGCCTAATGTCGCGAGACCAGCTCATTCCTCAAACCCCAAGGCCAGCAGGAGTTTGGTCACGGTCTCGTGCGGGGTATCCAGCCCGAGCGCGACGCACAGATCGGCCTTTCGATAGAGCTCCTGTCGGGCGGCATAAAGAGCGTCGAATCGCGATTCCCACTGATCCACCATGAGCAAAGGCCGAGGCTTCTTGCTTTTCGAGAGCCGTTGCTTGAGGACCTCCGGCTCGACATCCAAATAGACTGTCGTCCCGAGGCGGCGCATCTCGACCCAATTCTCTTCCCGCAAAACGATCCCGCCCCCGGTCGCGAGGACCTCCTTGGCGGGATGCAGACTCTCAAGCAGGCTCGTCTCGTGCTCCCGAAAGGCCGCCTCGCCATAGAGGTCAAAGACCCGAGCCACGGAGCGACCGAATCGGGATTGGATCATCTGATCGGTGTCACGAAAGGACCGGCCCGACCGAACGGCCAATTCTCGACCGATCGTCGACTTGCCGGCACCCATCATGCCGATCAGAATCCACGTCTTTAGCTGCATTCCACCATCAAACAAAACGGCGAAGCGCGAACGCTTCGCCGTAAAGGTACCCGGACCGAGTCAGGCTACGGGCCTGTGTTTCCATCGACATCATCTTCGATGATCGTCGGGGTCACAAAGATGAGGAGCTCGTCATTGTTCGTTGTCCGTTCCGAGGACCGGAAGAACTGTCCAATGATCGGCAGATCGCTCAGCACCGGGAACCGCTTTGTGTTGCTCGTCCCAAGCTTCTTGGTCAAACCGCCGAGCACGATGGTCTCGCCGCTTTTGACCCGAGCGACCACGTTGATCGAGTTGGAAGCCCGAACCGGCAACTGTTGTCCATCCGGACCCGTGACGGTCCCGACGAAGTCTTCGATCTGAGGCGTCAGGTTCACCGTGATCGTGTTGTCGTTATTGATCCGGGGCCGGACGACCAAGAACGTGTTGACGGTGACTTCTTCTGGTCGGAACGTCCGAGTGATACCACCGGCCGCGTTGTCAGCAATCGGGATGAACACGAAGGTCCGCGTGACCGATTGGACGCTGGCGGGCTGGTTGTTCAGAGTCCGAATGATCGGCGCGGTGAGAACTTTGCCTTCGCCTGACTGGAGCGAAGCCCGGAGCCGGGATGTGATGTTACCGGTTGCGTAGTTGACGAAAATCGGGTCGCCTGGCCGAGCAAAGTAGCCCGGAGTCGCGCCCGCCACGATTCCGCCGCGAGCGTAGAACCAGTCCACGCCAAAGCTGTTGCTGAAGTTCGATCGAGTATTGATGAATTCGACCTTGATCAGCACTTGTCGCGGAGCGACGTCAAAAAGAGCGATGCGCTGTTGAAGCAGTCGGATGGCTTCGTCGGTGCCCTGGACAACGATCGAGTTGTCGGTGGGGTCGTAGATGACTCGGTCGATCCCTTCCGGAACAAATCCTTGTCCCCCGGTCAGGCCTTGGGCACCCGCGCCACCCCCAGGTCCACCGCCGCCCGGCTGGAGTTGTCGAGCCGTTTCACCTGGCAAGAGGACGCCGTTTCCGGTTTGTTGACCCACGGGCGGGGCGACGCTCGGGGCTTGGCGCATCGAAGCGTCGGAGCCCGGATACGTGGTCACGCCGGTGAAATCGCTGTTGTTTCCGGAGGTCGGAGTCGAGGGCTTGAATCCACCCAGCTGCATCGTGGCGTCGCGATATCGATTCAGCTCTTGGAGCTCGGCCATCGGATCGATGGTCTCACCCTTCATCACGAAGTCATAGACGACCTTCGGGTCGGCCTTCATGATCTGAATCTTGCGCATCACCCTCGGCTTAGGCACCTCGACCTTGGGCTTGGCCACTTCGGCCTCGGCCTTGCCTTGGCGGATGATGAAGACCCCGTTCTCGTCTTGTTCAGCCCAAGCACCGGCCGCTTGGCAGATATATCGGATCGCCTCTTCCGCGGTCACGCCCCGCAAGGAAAGGTTGATTTTTCCAAAGGGTTCGTTGGACGGCGCAATCACAAACTGAATGCCGGTTTGCCGGGTCAGGACTTGCGTAGCGGTGTAAAGGTCCCCATCTTGAAGGAAGATATCCACCCTCTTGGTCAGGGCGCCCTCTTGCGCCAGTGCGATCGACGAAGCTGCGCACAGCGCGAGCAGCGCCAGCTTCGTCAGTCCATGTTTGAATCCATTCAGCGTCATTATGCTTTTTCGTCCTCCGAACCCCAAAAAATACTATTCGAACCGTTGTGTGGTGATCTTACCTGCCACCCATGCCGCCGCCACCGCGACCGCCGCCACCGCCGAGTCCGCCGGAGCCGCCTCCGCCGCCGAAGCCGCTATTGCCGCCTCCGCCGCCGAAGCCGCCGTTCCCGCCTCCGCCGCCACCGCCGAAGCCACCATTGCCGCCGCCGGTGGAGCCGCTAATGAGCGTGCTGCTTTCCGGAGACGAGTTGAAAGCCGAGGCGTCGCCCGAGAGCAACAGCCGGATCAGTTCCGGATCGGCCTTGTTGATGCGGATTCGTCGGATCGGCTTTTGCTCGGATGCTTGGAAGGTCGCGCCCTGATCGGTCGTGACCGGCACCGTTTCGGCCTCACGTCGAATGATGTTATAGACCCCGCCTTCGCGCCGATAGGTCGCGTCGACTTGGTTCAAAATGTTGCGAAGCGCGGTCTCAAACGGAACGTTGCGTAGGCTCACCGTCACCTGACCTTGAACGTCGCTGGCGATGGTGTAGTTCAAATTGACCGTTCGGAACAGCATCTTCAGGGCGTCCCGGACATCAGCTTGGTCCAGTTCCAGCGAGGGGATGACTTGGTCCGATGGGTCGGTCTGAGCGACCGCCTTCATCGGAGCCGACAGCAACAGTCCACCCAGGACGGCGCTGATAGCGAATAGACTCAATCGAAGCTTCATGATTAGATTTACCTCTGGAACTTCAGATGCTTACTGAGGATTCCTCGTTACGCAATTCTTCTCGAACAAGACGGTTTGAACCCGCCTTCTCGTTCAAATCTTCGGAGACTTCTAGCCTCCACCTCCTGGCAATTGCAATGTACCCGAGAGTCGCACGACCACCATATTCGGTCGGCGATTCCCGTCCCGACGCAATACGACCTTGTCTTCGTCAATCGAGACCACCGTCCACGTCGTCGGCCCTTCTTGGATTCGAGTTCCCGGTCGAACCACAATTCCCGGTGCGCCGGGGCCCATATGGAGGATGGCGTAGACCGCTTCTCCCAGGACGATGCCACTCACGCGGCGCGGCGGCTGCGGATCGATGATTTCGCTCTCGTCTTGAACTTCCTCGGGCGGCTCGTAGTAGTTCACGAACCCACCCAGCTCGTTCAGAATTCTCGCTCCCGCTTGCTCGCGGTCATATCGGGCCTCCGCCGGGAGCAACGCGAATGGATCGGTCCGCCCTCCCAGGTTGCTGCGCCGAGCGAGCGCCTTCATGCGCTGAAAATTCGAGTCGATGCCTTCTGGAACCGGCACACCGGCCGTCGCAATCGGATCGAGAAGACCCGAAGCGGCTTGAATCGACGGAGGAGGCGGCAAGGGTGCCCCGGGCGTTCCCGGAGGAGCTTGCTGCATGCTCGCTGCTCCTTGAGATCGAGCCGAAGTGGCACAACCCCAGCTCACGATCAAGCCTAGGCCGAGCACCATGCCCCATCCAATTCCAAATTTCAGCTTCATTTTCATGTCTCTGCGTTCAAATCGTGCTTACTGCGGCCCAGCCCCGGCTGCTCCAGGAGTCGCCGATGGGGTTCCTTCTTGAACCGGCGGTGAAATCCGGGTCCCGTTGATATACCCGACGATACTTAGATTATAGGTCGCTGAAAGCGTCGGCGAGGTTCCACTCAGGGCCAATCCGTCGGTCACGGCCAAATAGTTCGGCATATCCCGCCAAGCCTTGAGGTGGTTCGTAATCTGTTGGAGCGTCCCGCGAACCCGAATTTCGCCTAAATCAAACATCACCACCGGGAACTTCAGCGCCGGGAAATTGAAGTACTGTTCGACGATCGACGGGGCTGCCGAGGGTGGGAACGGGATCGTCGGTCCGGACTCCACAATCACTCCGCCTCGCTTCAGCTGAGCATTCACCGCTCGTTGCATATTGTCTCGGAACCGCGGCGCATCGACGGTCAAGCTCCATCGATCCTTGCTCAAATCGATCCCTCCTCGTTCCAATGAGGCCGGGACCGTATGCCGCAGCGCAATCCGCCGCCAGTCTGCACCGATCTCTTCGACCTTGCGCTGGGCCGTTTCGACTCGCCGCTGGGCCTGAGGCATCTTCGCGGCTTCGGAATCGAGTTTCGCCTTCAGCTCCCTTTGGTACTGGGCCTCGGTGGTATTCGGGCTCCAGTGGACCATGAATGCATAAAGCAAGGCGCAGATCGCAAAGACGATCCCGAGCAGATAGATCGGCAGGGGGCTCAATTTCATGATTAGTCGTCCTCTCCCTCATTAGTCGGCCCCGGGTTCGGCGGAGGCGGAGTGTTTCCGCCAGCCGGAGCTGGCGCTGCGCCAGCGCCGCCGGTCTTGCGAATCGACTCGCGCGGGTTCGGAGTTTGCAGATTACGACCGACGAGCGTGACGGTGAACGTCACCGAAGATCCGCCCGGCATCGGGCCGCGCACCCCTTCGGGCAGTCCATACCCGCCGACACCCGCGAAATCCGTCGGCTCGCTCCCGGTCGCGAGCATCACCTCAAATCGCTCGAGCGGATCGCTCGGCAAAGGCACTTCACCGCTTGCCCGAGGAATGCCGATCTGGTCATCAAAGGTCAATCGAGGCACGGCCGGATCGTTCAGATTGAAGCCTTCGCGAGAAATCTGCGCCGCACCCGGGATTCTCAACAGCGCCAGCATCATGTCGGCATACTGCTGGTGGCTATAGAGGACCCCTTGAATTCGAACCAAGGCGTTCCCTTCGCCGCTCGGAGAAGCCTGAATCGAGCGAACTCGGAAAAACGCGGGCATGTAACCCAAGACGTCGCGATAAAGATCGAGATAGACCGTGTGTTGCCGCTTCATCGCTTCGGCAAGCCGAACGTTACTGGCATAGCCGGTGCCTTGAGCAATCACGGTGTCGGCTTCTTGAGCCTTGGCAACGGTGGCATCGTAGGCGGGTCGCGCTTCGGAGGCCTCTTTGGTCGCCAGGTCGAGATCGCCTTTCGACTTGATGATCATGAATGCAGCCGCAGCCAGCGAGCCACCGATCAGCAAGATCGATACCAGCCAAGCCCGCTTCGATTGCCCGGCTTTGGAAACATATGGCGGAAGGAGATTCAGCTTCATGGATGCGATTTAGTCGAAGGCAATGGAGAGCGCGTTTCCGATCGCGATGGTCAAGTGCTGGCGATGGGTATCAGCCAACGTTGGATCCGACTTGCGAGCATTCATCGAAATTCCTGCCAGCGGGTCAAACAGCTCGCAAGGAACTCCGAGCGACTTTTCCAGGAGCTGAGGCAGGCCCTGAAGGGTCCCGCCGCCTCCACAAAGAAGAATTCGATTGACATCCGAGCCTTTGCTCTGGAAGTAGTCCACCGACCGGCGAACTTCGGCCACAAACTCCTCGACGATCTGGGCAATGGCGTTGTAGACCCTCATCGTCTCGGCATCTTCGGACGGCATCGAAGCCGCCGGGGGCGCTGCGGGCGCAGGCTCCGGCATCGGAACAAACGCGGGCGGCTCCTCGGCCGGCATGAAACCCGCGTTGGGATCGACGGGCGCCTCATCCGCCGCAGGCATCGCGTAAGGGTTCGGCTCATCAGCCGGAGCCCCGCCAGCATTGAAAGGAACAAAGTTGCTGACGTCGCTACTCGCCGGAGGCGCCTCGGCCTCGAACGGGTTGTAGGGCTGTGCGACCGAACCTGGAGGACCGCCCGCATCCATCCCCGGAATTGCCAGATTGGGATTAAAGGCTGCCGGATCGTTGAACGGACTGAATGCTTGGAAGCTCTGAGTCTGGGCCACGTACCCGCCCGTCATCGCGCTTTGCGGAATGGAGCCTTTGCTGAGCTTGATCGCTTCCGCCTCTTCGAGCGGCAAAGCCAGGTTTTCGCTGATCGCCTTGGTAAACATCTCGCCGCCGATCGGCACCAGCCGCGGCATCAAGAGCTTGCCGTTGCGATACATGTTGATCGACATCGTCTTGTGGCCGACCTCGACTACGCAGACGACCTGGTTGGCATAGTCGTTCATGTGGCCCTGAACCAGTGTCCGTGCCACGGCGAGCGGCTCCACGTCGATAGCCCCGATCGGCTTGCCGACCTTCTTCGCGATCCCAATGAGCGTGTCCACCGCAGATTGGGGCGCAATCGCCATCACGACGTCCATCATGGTGGCGGCGGGATCGTCGGCAGGAAAAGCCTTGTAATCACTTTGGACCGTGCTTTCGGCGAACGGGATGTTCTTCGTGATCTCCCATTGCATGTGGTCCTTAAGCTCGGCGGGGGTCATGCGCCCGACCTCGGTCGTCCGCACCAAAACGGACTGCTGCCCGGCAATCGAGAAGATGAGGTGGCTGGCGCTCGATCCGATCGAGTGCATTGCGCCCTTGATCGACTCGGCGATCGTGTCGACGTCATACACCCCGGTGTGGTCGACCATGCCTTCCGGCGTGTCCACAATCGCCAGACCCGTAATCACCGGCTCTTTCCCCGAAAGCTTGACCTCGGCAACCTTGATCTTTTGACTTCCGATATCAATACCAAGCGCTGCGCTGATTTTCTTCGCCATACGTCGCTATCCGTGCCTTCCCACCAGGCGAACTCACTATATCATTCGCCTTCGAATCAAGTCAACCTTTCTTTTGACTCCCTTGGGGACGGCTTGAGGCTGGTGATCGGTTCGCCTCAGCCGGGAATAACCCCAAAGAAAAGTCAGGATGAGCCTTCAGAATCGCAAAGGCGCATTCCTTTCGGTCCGCGCCTTCTTGATCTGTGCTCGTTAGGGCCAGTTTATCCCCCGGGAGGAATCGGTGTAAACCTCGGAGCCAAAGTTTGGAAGAACAAATCGGGCGAACCCGCTCGCGTGCTGGTCCAGAAAACCCACACGAGGCCGGGCCGGCGATAGTTCGACCGGTTAAAGGCACCATTCAACGGGTCCAGAGCCAGCGAAATCGAGCCTTCGTTCGTCGCCTGCTCAATCGGCACCGCCGTCTCGACCGTCTCGGGAATCATGCCGATCGTAAAGCTCCGCGTGAACGTCCCACTGAGCGGAACTCCGTTGGCATCTACACCTCGCCAACTCACGGTCACCGTTCGATCTTCGTTTTCGGCGGTGAAATAGATCTTGCCGTTGACGGGATCGACCTGGTAGAACGACCCTCCGGGCATCCCACTGACGGTCACGGTCAGGTTGCCGCCGCCATCCAGGAGCCGTCCGTCTGCATCGGTCAAGATCGAAGTCGGAAGCTGAATTCCAAACCGCATCGTGCTGTAGTACGGCCTCGATACGGAGCCTCCATCCGGCGAAGTTCGAGTGAACGCAAAGAACCAGCGGTCGTTTCGGACCAAGTCCGTCGAGTTGATCGCGCCGCCGCTCGGGGTCGCCCAATAGCCAAACTCACCGATGAATCGGTCGTCAAAGACCACCGAGGCTCCGCGGTAGTTTGCACTGGGACCGGCGCTGATCCGCAGGTACTTCGGCGTGTAGCGAACCTGGAGCTGGCCATTGCGCGGGATGATCCCGCCCGAGAACCGCACCGTTCCGGACCGGCTGTCCAGATAGACCTTGCCGCCCAGAGTGGAGTCGAACGTCAGAAGCCCGCTCGCCGCATCGAGCCGCCGGGTCGTATGATCCAGGATCGTTCGGCGAACTCCATTGACCACCAGATACAGATCGATGTAGCTGTCCGAGGCGTTGAATCGTGAGTTGAGCGGAGTCAGGTCGGCGTTGGTGAGAACGTCGATGCCGCTCACCACACCTGCCAAATCGGCCGCACCTTGATTCAGTCGCCATTCCGACCCCGGGGTCCAATACAGTCCTGTTCCCGGGTCGACCGTCAGGTTATCAAACCGAGTCGGATTGAACAGAACCGCCCCGCCGCCCGGCTGGCCGAATCGGTTGACCGGTACGCCGTTGATATTGGTGCTGAGCCGGGCCAAATAGGCCTCGCTCTGGAGACGGCCCCTCATCTTGGCGGTGAAAAGCAGGTCGATCCGGCCGATCTGATTGTTGTTCGCCAAGTTAATGCCGTTTCGATATCGACGCAACACCGCCGCCGGAGCTCCGACCGTTTCGAACGCGTTCGAGAGGCCCAACGTTTGGGTCTGATTGAAGTTCGATCCGTTGTAAGTGTTCCAGACGATCTGGCCTTGTCCACCCGAGGTCACGGTGTAAAACACCGTCGCGATATTGCCCGCCTGGACCACGCTCGGCCGACTCTTCGGGCTTTCCGGATCGAAGGCGATCTGTTCGGGGACCCCAGCCAGGCTCACGCCGGAGCTCAAATCTGCCTGAGTGAGGAAGATTCGATATTCACGTCGCGGCTCAGTGCCCGGTCGCCGGATGATCGCCTCGCCATTGAACGCCATGTAGACGTTGGATTGCGCGTTTCGTCCGGAATCGGTCACGGTGTCGAGGAGATTGAAGGCCCCACTGGCCGGGAACGTCGGATTATAGAACTGCATCGAGTTCGGCTCGACGGTCTCGCCGACCGCCGAAGTCGGGAACAGAACTCCCGGCGCGGCGGAGGGATAGCCGATCCCTTCGTTCGACCACCATCGCCCTCCTGTGTCGGGGGTGAGGTTGAAAAGGTCGATGAGCGAGCTTTCGACTTGGCCCACTCCGGCCGAGAGGCCGGTTCCTTGTCGCAGCCGACTCAGATAGATGCGCCATTGATCGGTCTGTGCGGTGTTCGCCTCGGTTCGAGGGGCAAAGTTCCAGCCTGGGACCCCGCCCGCGTCCACTCGGTTCGACGCAAACGCCATGACGACGTTGCCCGCGCCGTCGCGGAGTGCGGTCGGCTGTTGATTGCTCCAGAAGAACGACTCGGTGCCGTTCACCCGGGTCTCGACCATGGGGGCCGCCCGGCGATTGTTTCGGTTGGTCAGCCGAGTCTCTCGCACGTTGAATCTGAGGTTGAATCCGGGCTCGGCGTACGGAATCAGGACGTTCGGATCGACCGCACCCGGGAACCCGAGGGCCGCCGGATCGTCAGCTCGAATCATCTCGGGCAGCGTCGCAAAGATCGAGCGATCTTCGATGACCGTCAGCTGAGTGGAAAAGGCTCCTGACGGCGTCCCGATCGGAATCGTCACGCCAACGCGGGGTTGCCCATCGGTTTCACTGATCGTGGTCAGCGCGAAGAGCGGGCGTCCGCCCGGCTCGGCCAAGTTCGCATTCGACCGAGTCTTCGGGTTGACGTTCATGGCGGTGCCGATGCCGTCACCCGGTCGCGGCTTTTGCACGACGACCCGGTTTGCGCCCGTGCCCGGCACGACCGGTGCAAATCGGCTGTCGAAGTTGGCGTGAAGATATTGGGTCGCGTCTAGCCAGGTCAGCGGGCTGAGCCCAGGAGCTTGGAGCGCAATTGTCTGTCGCCCGGGACCTTGCCGCGCATCTCGCTTGGCCAATCGAACGTTCAGCAGATTCACGTTCCCTTCGTTGCGCACGTTAATCGGCTGGAAGAACGACTTGAAGTCAGGTTGGCCCGGCGCCGGAGTCCAAGGTGAGAACGGCGAGCTAGGATTCCAGCTTCGGAACGCCAGCGGAGCGCCGTTCTCTCCCACCCCGGCCCCTTGTCCGGAGCCTGCGGCGAGAGAACCCAGGTCGAGGACCGGCGTATCGACGACGATTCGCTCATCGATGCCGATATTCATGCCCAGGTCAAGGTCGCGATACGATTCGCGATACAGATTCCCCGCGAGCTGTCGCCCCGGTTGATCGCTGTCCACATAGACCACTTGGCGACCCCGATACCCATACCGACTCGGCGGTTGGTACCGCGGGACATTCATCTGCGCCTCCATCACCGTCGGCACCAGGGTGCGATTCAAGGTCGTGTTGTAGCCCAGACCGCGGTAGTTGGCGAGGTCTGCCGAATCCACCGTCGGCGGATTGAGCGCAATCGGCCCGAAGAGCGGGTTCTCGACCGAACCATCCAGTTCTCGGGTCAGGCGGAAACCTTCTCTTCGCAAGTCGGGATAGTCCAGCGAGATGTTCGGCTGGTTCTCCGGCAAGTCTTCGTAATTCGAATAGACCGTCGGATCGAGGAACTTAAAGGTTCCCCACCCATCGCTGATGCCGTTCGGAGCGGAATCATCCAACCCGTCCGCCGGAGCATCATCGATGTAAGGCGCACGCCGGAAGGCCATATCTGCAATCGCAAAGCGAATATTCTGCAGCCCAACGGTATTGCCGAACACCAACCGCATCAGGCTTCGGTCGATCAACTGGAACCTGGCATAGCTCGCCTGACCATGCGGCACCGGATCGCCTGGAGCCGAAAAATCGGGCCCCATCGCTCGCAAGATGTTCTTGTAGGTCGGCGTCACTGCCCCGACGAAGTTGCCGTTGTTCACGACTTCGGTGTTCGCGGGGTCGATAGATCGTCCGATGTCGGTCACCGGGTTCGCGCCGTTGATGTCGCCAATCCCGAGAGGGTTGGCCAGTCGCAAGGGCCGATTTCCGTTCGTCCCGCTTAAGGGTCGATTCGCAAATCCGCCTCCCGGCTGGCCGCTTTGGACACCGGTGAAGACCGCTCGCGTGGTCATCGATCCTTGCCCCGGGGCCAAGGGATTTGCTCCGTTGCCGACGAGCGGGAAGGAGCTCAGGCCGACGATCTTGCGCGAGTCGTTCGCTTCCGCGGGCATCAACTGCATTGCAATGTTGCGACGTTGAGTGACCGTTCCTGGCGTGTTGAGCTGAACCTCCATGTAGTAGGGGCGTGGGTTCGGACCCGCCAAGAAAGGCAAATTGTAGATGACGAAGTAGATCGTCTCGCCGTAATCGAAGTTCTGTCGAGTGACCTTCTCCGGGCTGCCGACCGCCGCCAGCACCGACGCATAGGTGATGGTGCCGTTGCGGAGCTGCAAGACCAGACTCTCATAGTCCTCTGGCGTCAGCCAAGCCACCCGAGCATTGGCGGCAATCGCATCCAAGGCGGTGAATTGCGGGTTATTCTCCACCAGAACGTCTTCGCCGGGCCGTTCTCCGGCAGTGATCGTTTGCTGGTCGAGCGGGCGACTTGGGTCGTAGTTGAACGCATAGAGATAGCCCAGGTCGTCGACGGAGTACATCCACCGATACGTCTCGCCCGTGATTCGGGCTCCAATCGCAAGATTGGCCGCCTCGGTCGCTTGCCCTTCGAGGCGATACTCCCAGACCCGGCGATTTCGATCCTCGACTCCGGCTGGCACCGGCTCAATCACTCCGACTGCATTCAGGTTGACGGTGTCGGCACCCAACATCGTCACCCCGCCATCAATCGTCGGGACAACCACCACCGGCATGTCCACGATCAGGTCTCCGGACGAGTTGAAGGCGGTTGCCTGAGTAAAGCTCAGTCCGCCGCCTGCGGCCGAAATCTCGTTGGTGCGCCACTGTTCGGCCCCGGTCGCAAAGTTAAACGAGTGGACCCACAAGTCCGACGCGATATAGACCGAGGTCGGATCGCCATTGAGCTCAGTATCCAAGGCCAAAGTCGGGCTCGACTGGCCAAACACAACGCCCGGAACCAAGACGTTCAGAACCTCGGCACCGGTCGTGGCGTTGAGCCAGTACACCCGGTTGCCGGTTCCAAAGATCACCCGATTTCCGCTGACCAGAGGCGTCATCGCAATCGGCGGCAACGTCGGGTCCGAGGCAGCCGGATAGCGCCAGACGACCGACGTCGTTTTGGTCGCCGCGCTGCCGTCCGGGTCGAGCGCATAGATGCGGCCTTCGGTGGTGGGCACAATGATCGGCGTCGTGCCGGAGCTGTCGGCAGAGCTGAGCGATCCAACGAAGGGTCCGAGGCGCTGGCCGGAGATCGGAAGAATGGAACTCGGATCGAAGTCGTCCGGATAGGTCCATCGCCGAGTCGTCGTGCCGTAAGCCGAAGCCGAGCCGTCGCCTCGCCCGTCGATGTTGATCGCGTAAACCTTGCCGTTCCGCGCCCCGATGTAAAGCACATCCTCGCCGCCCACGCGCTTGATGAGTGCCGAGCTCGTGTCAAAGGCGATCGGATTTTCCGCCACCCCTCCGTTCGGACCGTCTTCGGCGGTCACATGATTCGGGTCGTTGGTTCGCTCGCTGGGGTACGCCCAATAAACAGTGGTGCGGCCGGTGGCGGCATCGCCCCGAGCGTCGAGCGCATACAGTCGGCCGTTCTCCGTCGCAACAAAAACCACATCTCGGTCTTGCACTGAGCCGCTTCCTGGCGGGCGAATGCGGACGTTCGAGAAGACGGCCGTCGAGGTCATCCGAAGGTCCGATTGGCGCACAAATCGGATGGCGTCGGCATAAACAACGCCGCCAGTCGAACCCTCGGCCGTCACCCGCACCGCCAGGGGCTGGTTAAGCCCGAATCCATTCGAAGCAAAAAGACTGCGCGGGAAAGGCGCATTGCTCGTCAACCGGAACCAACCTGCCGGCGCGGTTGACATATCGACGTCGACCACTGCCGAAGCACCGCCCACTCCCGGGACCGTCCCTTCGTAGATTTCGAACCGTTGCCGAGTCGCAAGCCCGGCCACATTGTTCGGAATCCAGGCATAGATTTCGTAGTCGCCGTCAGTCAAGACCGGCTCAAAATCGACATAGCCGCCGACCGTCCCCGAAGGGATGGTCAAAAAGTCGAGTCCACGATTCGCGGCGGTGGCGAGTCCGGTGCTCCAGCCCCCAGTGACGGTCACCGAGCCCTGAAGGTTATCGACGTCGATGTTCTGCTTGGACCGATCGAATGCGGGCCAAAGTGACCCGGCGCCGCGGATGAAATCTCGCTTTTCGAGTCCGTAGCGGTCGATCTCGGCGGTCGAAACGTTTTGGGGCCGCAAGACGGGCCACGACCAGACCAAGTTTCGACGACCCGTGCCGTCGTCGCTTGGATTGATATTCGTGCCGTTGTGGTCGAATGAGCTGAGCACACCCATTTGGTAGGTGCGAATCTCAGTGCCGATTTGCAGCGTGTTGGATTCGTTGCGCGGGACCATCACTCGGACCGGATACAGGTCAGGCCCGGTCAGGGTGCCGACGATCGGCTGGGCGGTCATGGTGCCGCTTTGAGTCACGCCTTGGACAATTCGGGCGGCGTCGGCATACACCAAGGTCTGATCTTCGACTGCAGTTAGCTGGTTTTGCCCATCTCGCGGGATCGTGTTGAGCAGTCGAACTCGAATTTGGCCGGTGCCGTCCGCCACCCAGAGCGTGTCGGTCAGCGATCCGCCCTCGTTCAGCCGGACCCAGCCTCCCCCTCGCGTAAAGGTGTCGATGATCATTCGAACCGGCTGGCCCGGCTGAGCCAGATTAACGACCCCTTCGATCTCATAGACGAAGTAGCGCTGCTGGAAGAGGAGTTCGGTGCCGACGGTGGTCGGACCGATCGGGATGTTGACCGAGATCTGATATTCCCCGCCGACCGTCACCGGGGCAAAGCTCCATGTGAACGAGCGCAAGATTCGACCCGTGTCCGGCAGGTAGAACTGGCCCTCACTCGGGGAGTTCACCGTCCGCGCGTAGCGGTAGGCCGGTTGGCCGGGCGTAAAGTCGATGGCGTTAGCGGCTTCGACCGGACCGCCAGGCGTGAACCAGCCCGCCGGAGGCGAAAAGGAGGCTGCCGTTTCGAAGTTGTCGATCTGCCTTTCGATGGAGATGATCGGGTCCCACCATCGCAGGAACGACCGACCCGGGCCATCTGGGGCTCCATCGATTCGTCCCAGACTCGGGTTATTCCCTCGATTGCGCGTGTAATCATCCGCGGGGAGGGCCCAAGCGGCCGTAATCCAGGCCAGGCAGAGGCCCGCCAGGGCGGCGCCTCGCAACAACAGTTGGTTCGTCTTTAGCACGATTTTTTCTCGAAAAAGGTCTTAGCGCCGATCTCCAAAGATCGGGCTGACGATGTCTCGCGCCCCTTTGATGGGCGGCAATTTGAACTCCAAGCTGAGCGACCCGAATCCCAGATTGCGGGAACCGAGGCTGTATCCTTGACTCGACAAGCCGTCGTTATCCCCGTCGACGATCACGACTTCGCCGAAGTAATCTCGGGCTGAAGCGGGGCCGCCAAACGGACCGTTCACGACCGTGTTTGACGCATCCCGCACCGACCGGGTTCGGCCGTAGTAGCTGTTCACCAAGATGACGTCGCCGGAATCGAGCCGCCGAGCGAAGCTGAATCGCACCGCCATCGGGTTTTCGTTGGTGGGGGTATCGTCTCCGGCCCCGACGCTCGTGTAGTTAAACCGGCGCAAGGCGCGATACACTTCGTTTGGCATCATCCAGGTGACGGCCCCGGCCGTGTTCACTTCGTAGGCTCCGCTCGTGTCCGTAAACATGATCGCGTAGCCGGTCGAGGTACCTCGCAGGGTCACCGACGAGAGCCCGGCGATCTTTCGCACTTGGCTGGGCAATGCGGGCGAGTTCCACGACCCGCCGCCTGGCAGACCGACTTGGTCTTGCCACAGCAATCCGGCCCCAATCGCAGGCACTTGGTACTCCGTGAGGACCGTGCTGCTGCCGCCATCCAAGATGACTATCCCGCCAAATCCGCTGCTCGTATCGAGCTGCGGGCTCGTGGTATCAAGTCCGAAGGAGCTTCGCCCGGGCTCAAAATTCCCGAATCCAAACGCAAACACCGGCCGCGTCCCGCCCGATCCATCCGGCACAAAGAGTCGGTCGATGCTGTTGTAGGCGTACTGCTTGCCGCTCAGCTCGGCCGGGCTGTGCCAGAACAAAACTCCGACGCCGCTCTCTTGCCCCCCCGGACGGTTGCTGTTCGGGTCGGTATAGGTGATCGGATTCAAAATCCGATTGGTGCTCGGGTCGTATTCGTATCGGTCCACGACTTCGACGATTCGGAAATTCCCCGTGTCAGCGATCACATAGTGGATCCAATATTCATTGGGCCTCGGATTCGAAAGCGGGTTATTCGCGGGGGTGCGATAAGTCGTGTAGGTGATGAGATCGCGGGGCGACCGCAAGCGGATCGACGAATTGTCGAGCATGCCATCGGGCCGGAAATTCGGATCGACCTTGAATCCGGTGAGCGTCCGGAGCTCGCGACCGCTTGTGTCGATGCGGACGACTCGGTCGTTCCCGGTGTCGACGATCCAGTACGCCGACGGGCCGCTGGAATAAAATCGGGTCGGCCGGGAAAGAGGAATTCGATTTCCGGTCCCGGTGACCGGCAAGTCAGGACCCGACGCAAGAGTCGCATCGGTCGCCCAGATCGGGTTCCCGCTGGTGTCGAAGCGTCCGACTCGCCCCTCGTCGACCACCATGATGTCGGTGCGCGAGAAGGCGTATAGGTTGTTCGGTCCCCAGGTCACGACGACCCCTTCACCGCCCACCACTCCATGAACGATGCTATCGGAGACTGCGGCTTGGAGCACTCGGATGCGAAGATCCTCGAAGCTCTGAATTCCTTCGGTTTGGGGCCAGCGATAAGCCGGGTTGAAAAGACTCTGGAAAAAGTCGGGCGGCCCGGTGTCAGGCTTGGCGATGATCTGGCGATATTGTCGCATCCAAGGCCGCGGCCAGCTCTGCATCGCCGGAACAATCGTTCGGGCGGGATCGGTGGCCGACGCGGTCTCGACCGGCTGAAAAAGGAACGGGTCGCTATCGCTGATCGTCGCGTCGATCGCCGAGAGTAGCCCATTGGTCACCGTAAAGGGTCCCCCCGAGATGATGCTCGGGAAGGCGCTCGCCCCCCCGAGGTAAAGCGTATTGCCCGTCACGAGCGGCTGGCCTTGGGCGGTGTATCCAGTCAATACGGAGTACCAACGCAGCGGGCTCCATCGCCCCCGTGCGTTGCCCGGGACATACACTCCGCTCGAAACTCCAGCTTCAGGTTCCACGACGATGTCGGGTTGGCCTGACCGCCTGATCAGGACCGGCAAACTCGTCGAGATCGAATCTCGAATCCGCCCATCCGGCCCGATGACCGCCATGTTCGACATCCGGATTCGCCCTCGGCTACTCGGCGAAGGGTCTTGTTCGAACGAAAACTGGCCTGATTGAAGGGTGCTCGTCACATCGAGCGTCGTCTTGTCGACGCTTCGGTTCGGGTCCATCTGGGCCAAGGCGAATCCGGGCGAGAGCCCGTTGATCTCAAACTCCACTGGTTGCGGATCGGAATCAAACGCGACGACCATCGACGACGGGATAAACCCCTTGCTGCCGCGGGCGACGACGTAGACCGTGTTGCCACGTACCGTCGGCCCAGAAGCAAAAATCAGATTCGAGAACGAGCCCCCCAAGAATGGAACCAGTCGCGCCAGGCCGTCGAAATCGACAAACGTCGGATCGTACACGAACGTCTCGGTGCTAGCTGAATTTGGGTTGATTCGGTAGTTGATTCGGTTATGCAGATCCCATCGGTAAAGGAGTTTAAAGTCGCCGCGACCTTCTTCCTTGATGCAATAGAATGTGCCGCCCGCGTTCCCCGAGCCGGATTGGACCACGAACAGATTCCCGCTCGGCGCGAGGGCGATGTTTCCGACAATCTGTCGGTTTGCCGTCGTCTGGTCGGGCAAGAAGAGGCGACCTCGCAGGTAGCTATCGCTTTGCGTCCCGCCAAACTGGCCCGCGCGACTCCAATCGAGCGTGTAGTCGACCCGGACCGCAACATCATCCGCTGTCGAGGCGGTTGACCGATTCCAGTCTCCCGTACCGGTGATCCCGACCAGGAGTTCGCCCGGGCTGGACTGACTGATCGCGCCGGTGAGATAAGTGCCGAGCTGATTGAATGGCACCGGATCGCCGTTGGCCCGGACAACCGAGATTTTGACCCCCAGCGAACTGGCGGCATTGACATAGAGGGGAATCCCGTTGATCGAAGCGCGAGTCTGAACGCGCAAGTTCGCGCCTTCGTCTTGGAGCCCGAGCGGCTCTTCGCCGCGCGAACCGATCCAGACCGAAGCCAGGCCCGCGGAGCGCGGTCCGTCGGCGGACGTCGGCACATACACCACGCGGTCCAAGCCGCCCGAATTGTCCTGAATCGGGATATAGCCGACCGTCGGGGCTCCTCCTGCGGGGCTCAATCGGGGCGCATTTTGAATGACCCAATTGTTATTGCCGGGGTTCACCGGGGCCGCGCCCGTCGCTGCGTCCACTAACCAGACTCGGCCCAGACCGCCCGATTGGCGCACGTCGGTGCAGAAAATCAAACCCTCGTGAAAGGCGGGCGCAAACGAAGACCCGGGGGCAATGCTGTCCGGCGGGGCGATGGTCGCGAGCGGGGCGAGATTTCCAGTGATCGGTCCGGGCGGTTCGAGATCGAAGAGGTAAAGCACCCCGTTGCCATCGCGCACAGCCACCATCGACGTCACTCGGCGTCCCGACGAGAAGAAATTGGAATTCGGGACTTCGAAGCCGATTGGGCTGGAGAGCGGACCTGGGATTCCAGTCGAGCGCCAAAGGACGTCCATCTCGCTCCCCAGAGTGTCCGCCACGCCATCATCCGGATTCCCGTCCCCATCCAGGTCGCGATTGGGCTGCGCGTCCAGTACTGCCACCTGTCCACCGAGAGACGCGATCACACGATCTCGAAAGACGATCGGCGGCGTGGTTTGGCTCGGCACGCCTCCTCCCGGCACCGGCCCCCCAAATCGCTTCAAGAGCGGAGCGACAATGTCGACCGCGCTCGAACCGAGTCGGCGAGCTCCACGAGAACCCGCTCGGTAGCTCGTGCTGAGCGAGATCGCGTTCACGATGAGCTTCGCGGCGGCGGTAAACCGAGGCCCCAAGGCCGGGGGCTGAGGATAAAACGTGTCGTTGAGCGTCAGGACATCGCCGCTCGTATAGGAACTCAGCGTGGCCGAAACTCCGCGCGTCGTGAGCAAGACGTAACCTTCGCCCACCTGGCCCAGGGCAACCGTCGCTCCGTTGGCCACATCCCCAGCGATGAATTCGATCTTTTGGCTGTCGGGATTGAGCCAACTCAGGATGGACCCGAAAGCGCCGGTGTTGGTGACGGCTCGAATGACGTCTCCGGTGCTGCTGTTGAACTGCATCAACTGAAGGTCTTCCAGGGACACCGGGTTGGGCGAGTTCAAAAGCGGGTGGCTGAAGGTGGCGGACAGATTGTTCGAGCCAACTCCAAGCTCAAACGGCACCGGTCCTGGGTTCGCAATGTCCACTCGGTCGCCCAAGGCGACAGGGAGAACATCGATCCAGAGCAGGCCGCCTTGATCCACGAATCGGCGGAGCTTCTCTCGCTCGCGCGAATTCAAAGAAAGCAGATTACGAACCGAGAGCGACAAGACGTCATAAGTCGCCAGCACCTGATCCGAAGCTTGGTCCAAGGCGACTTCCCAGTAGGTCGCCGTTCGCTTGTCGAGTCGACGACCCGGCGTGATGGAGCCGCCATAGTTCACCCAGCGGAGCTGGGAAGCGGCGGTCATCGTCGTCCGACCCAGCGGATTTTCGAAAGTCCAAGCCGGGGGCCGAGCATTCTTGTCGAGCTCAAGGTTCGACCAAACGTGCGGGGCGGCATTCAGCGCCTGATTGTTGGCCGTCCTTTGACTTTCGATCAAGAGGACTCCGGCTCGAATCTTAACCGCCCGAGAAGCGTATTGCACCGGCTGGGCCAGGGCAACCACGCTCAGGGCCGCCAGAGCGACGATGGCAACGAGTTTGCGTAACATCACGGATTGGTCTCTCCGAAGTACAAAAGGGTGGGGCTCACCGGGAGCCGAGGCATCGGCGGCAAGACCCAAAAATCGTTCGGATTCGGTCCAAATGGCTTGGTGCGAATCGGGGTCACTCCGTCGCTCGTGCCGGTCGCCAAGGCCGGATCGTAGATGATGGCCAGGTTCGGCACTGCGAGATCGGTATTTAAGTCGTAGCCCGCCGGGACATGCTGAGCAGGAATGAAGTTGCGGCTGCCGCCCCGGAATCGAGGCATCCATCCCCACTTTTTGAGCCATTCGGCTTGTTGGGCAATCGGCGCGGGCATGTTTTCACTCACTGCCCCCAGAATCGTGACCCGCACGTTCAGCGGCTCGTTGTAGAAAGGCGTTTCGACCATCGAGCCGAACGTTTGGAACCGCTCCCGTTGCGCCAGCATCAGCGCATCTGCCAACGAAGCTCCTGCGCCTTGGAACGAAGCCACCTGAGCGTCAAAGCGTGACCGAGTGTCGTCGGTCTTGTAGTTAAACCACGCCCCGGGAATCACAAAGAACGAGCCTTCTTCGGCGAACATCGCCGCCTCAATCCGAATATCGAACGGCGTGATGGCCGATCGCGCCAACGCATAGTTCTTAGGTGCGACGTTGCCGACGGAGGTCAAGTTGACTTGCAGCTCGGTCTCGTCTTGGACGGCAAAGAGCGTGCTGAGTCCGTTCGGATTCAGGCCGGTAATCTCTCGGTTTCCATATGTCTGAGTCGCCCACAGAAGGTTGCCGAGCGTCTCGTATCGAGGCAGTCGGTTGGTCGACGGGTTGCCCAAACCGTAAACGGGCAGGTCTCCGGGGGTCGTATAGTAGGGCGACGCCACATTGTAATCGGGATAGTCGATCGCCGCATCGCTCAACAGGAAGTCGAGCGACCGACCGAACGAGGCGAAGGTCGCCACGCCGTTGTTGGCCGATTCAAAGGTCCTCGGTCGCACTTGGAGGTTGATGAATGACGGGTTGCCGTCGTCACTGTCGGCGGCGTGGGTCATCAGCAGGCTCGGTGTGACGGTGGTTCCGGCTCCAAACGTCGTGTACGAAGTCGCAAAAGGCACCCAGGTCGACGGGTTGGCGGGCGTGCCTGAAACCGGATTCAGCAAGAACTGGGCATTGAGCACCAGGCTTTGGCTGTCGCTCAGATCTAGCTCGACCGGATTGGGCGTGTCGGGCAGCGGGCTTGCGTTCTTCGCCCGAGCGACCGAACCCGGCTTCGGACCAAAGAACATCGTTGTATTCAAGACCACGTAGTCTTTGGCCATCATCATCAAGCTCGACCGGCTCGGGGTCGAAAGAAGCTGCCCGCGAGCTTGTCCAAAGTCGCCGGTGGTCACGACGCCTTTGGTGATGCTCCCTTGGATATAGATCGAGCCGTTCGAAACAAGGGTCACTTGCTTGTTGGTGGGGATCACGCCTCGGACGGTCACATCCCCTTCGAAATACAGCACGCCGTTGAATTCGACCCCTTGGTTTTGGAAATCCGCGTCCGAAGGAAAGGCCGTCGATTGGAAGATTGGGCTCGTGATCGTGTTCAGGACATAGGTCACCGGACCCCGTCCGGGCACATTGATCGTTCGGAGCACAAATCGGCAGACCGAGTTATTGCTCGACTGATTGTTGAGTTGCCGCCAATATCGGTTATTGCTACGGGTATCTCGGGTGATGATAAATCCATCCGGCACGAGCTCGACGTGGGGGGCCACCGGCCGATAAAACGGGCCTTGCCAGCCGAGGGAGTTGGGATTGTTCGGGTTCAGCCAGTCCGAGGGCAATGATCGGATTGCATCCGCGACCTCGCGCTCATCCTCAGTCGCGAGATTGCCTCGTTCGGAGCTGTCGACATAAATCCCGCGGCCATAGCCGCTCCGTCCGATGTTTCGGCCAAAAACTTGGTTCCCGCTGTCGCGGGTCATGGTGAGGTATCGATTCAGGCTTGTCGCCGGATCGACGGTCTGCATCGATGGCGGCTCTTTGCGGGCTGCCGAACGGGCAAAGCCTTGACGGTCGGCATCCAGGAGCCCGTCCCGAACCACGCCGCCTACGGTCGAAAAGTTCGAGTCTCGACTGCTCAAGGGGGCGTCTCCATCCACTCCGCCCGGCCCCGCACCGCCGTCTCGATCGGTCAGCAACCACGGCTGGGTCAGAGTCGGCCGGGCTCCAAACACATCGGAATAGGCGTTGGCGGCGGTATCCCAGAAAAATCGTCGGACTCGGACTTCAGCGGCGTTATTCGCACCCCGAAGCTCACCTGCAATCGTCCAGGTATCTCCGATGTCCAGATTGAGGGTCGTCGAGACCTGCCCGTGCACCACAAGATCGGCGTTACTCCACAACGAGCCCGACCCTTGGACGGTGCCAGCATTGGTGGCGAGCGTCCCGCCCATCTCCAAAGGCGGCCGAACCGGGAAGCCTTCGTACTGCACTCCGAGGTTGCCCAGGTTGGCTCCGCCGGGGTTGCCGCTAGGAACCGCCGCCGGATCGCTGAGCGCCCCGATTTCCGCAGGCCGAGTGACCTTAAATTTATTCGTGATGAAGCGTCCCGACTCGATGATGCCGATCGAAGCGACGGCCATGATCTTGCGCGAATTGACTTGCTGAGCGTCGATCCCCCGGATACGCCCGAGTTCGCCCCGGAACGCCGCCGAATTGGCGAATCCCGAAATCCGAACCGCTTGAGTGGCGAGCAGGCTCGGATCGTTCGCATTGAGACGACCTGCGCGACCGATGGCCTCGATCACGAGATAGCTTTTCGCTCGGCCCGGCTTGCGCAAATTCCCGGCCTGGGTGCCGACCAGGTTGAAGTTATCCGGCGCATATCGAACTCGGATCAGAGCTCGGCCCCGATCGAAATCGACCCGGGTGTACGGCCCAAGCCCATCGGGGCCGCCTTTGTCGAGGACTGGGTCCGCATCGGAGCGCAACCCAAATCCGGTGCCGGGGCGAAGATAGAGCGCATCCGGGTCTTTGGTCAAGGGCCCAGCCAGGTTCGGCGGAGTCGGGGTCCAGTCAGCGCCGAGCTCTGAATTCAGAAGCTGATAGTGCGCATAGCGAATTCCGGCCTCGGCCAGATCGCTGGCCACCGAGCGCCTCCCGGCCGTTTGGGCCTGCGAAACGTTTCGAAAGATGAGCGAAGCAAACACGAGTCCGAGCCCGAGCAGAACGCCCAAGATCAAGATCGCGATGATCAGGGTTTGGCCCTGTTGTTTCGAAGCCATCGGTCGGCGCAAAGGTCTGGTCATGGTCGTGATTAGCGGATGAAGTTGCGGACGGTGCCCGAGCCGGTAATCGTCACCGTCTGCGGATTGGGCTGATTGGTCTGCGGGTAGTTCCGGATCGTCACATTGATCTGCAGAACTTGGCGAGTATCGTAATCCACCGCCACCGCATCATTCGGCTCCGTCATTTGGAAGCGATAGCTCACCCAGATGTTCCCTTGTGGGATCGGTTCACCAAATCGCGAGTTGAATTCGAGATAGCCGGTTCGGAACTGCGGCTGCAAAATCGCTGAGACAAAGTCCGTCGCGTTATAGGCAACCGGATCGTAGATGTTCGCCGGCACCGTGAACCCGAGTGCCACCCAATCCGGCTCGCGCTGGTGCACGTAGTTGAGGTAGTACTGGTTCGGGCCCACGGGGCGCTGGGCGACCCGGGTGTAGCGAACAAGCTGGCCATAGTTAGTGCCCGGATTTTGGTCCGGACCCATCACGATCTCGCTCCCCGGCACGATCCGGGCCCGAGGAAAGCCCTCGGTCGGATGGAGCGGGCTTGCCGTCCCATCGAGGTTGCGCACAAACCGCAAATCCACGAACCGCTTTGCATAGCGCTCACGAGGCAACCCCGGAGCGATGCCGTTCCAGTCGTTCCAAAGCTTGTTGAACCGTCGGTTGATCGTCGAATTCGGCTCACTCGGATTGAATCCGACATCGGACCACACGCCCGCCATGCCGTCGGTGTTGATCTGACCGGGGTTGGTCAAATTGGCCGCCTGGGTGGGTGTGATCGCCAGCCCGGTCGCCGCCCAGGGTCGGTTGTCCATCCCGGTGGGGATGACTCCCGGCTGAACGTAGCCTGGCGGAGGAGTCAGACCCCCAACTTCGGTGATCTCGAAACTCGCATTCACGCGGCCACGACGCTCGTCCACCGAAACCGGAATGAAGGCTTCGCGCAAAGTCGCATTGCTTTGCCAAGTTCCTCCCCCGGCCTGCATGATCGCATAGGTGAAGGGGTATCGCAGCATTCCGGTGAAGCTTGCGCTCCGACGGTCGATCGATTGCGCCTGTTGATAGGCCGAAATATCGAAGAGCATGTCGCCGCCGGTCGCCTCCGGCACGGTGCCATCGTTGTAGTAGAGGCCAAACCCGACCGCATTCCCGCCGGCATCGAGGATGTTTCGCCCCACCAGGTACGGCGAGTCTTGCAACCAAGGCTGATAGGGGTTCCAGGGCGTCGCCGGATTCCCTCCGACTCGATATTGCGACGGGAAGATTCGCATGAGCAAGTTGCTCCAGCCGCCAAACTCGGTCGAAAAGACGTCCGATGCGATCTTGGGCGAATTTTGGGTCTCCTCGCCGCTTCGCAGCGCGACCATTCCGGTCGCGGGTTCGCTCGCCACCCGAGAAGGTCGGAACTGAATGAGCGGCAAAATTCGAGGCGTGACCCCGTCGTACTCGACTCGATTCGTCGCGCGGTTCACGACCGGCTGGATCATGTCGTAGCGCGAGATTTCGGTCACAACGACCGAGCGCTTCAACCACGCGTTGATCCGATTGCGCTTGACGGCTTCGGCCGGAGTCCCGACTTCGGCCGCACGCAGAACAAAGAAGTAAGGATCGTCGAGGTTGTCGGGCTGACCGTTGGTGTCAACATCATCAAACAGGTCGGAGTTCAAAATCCAGCTCTGAGTGGCGGTATTCCAGACCCGCAAATCAACATCGGCTCGGTACAGAACGTACAGATTGTCTTGCGAGCCGCTCCGCCGCATCAAGAAACCGTCATAGGGGTTTGTATAGACCCCGGGAGTGCCGTTGGCGTTGAGCGGCGAGCGGAGCCCAACGAAGTATCGGACCATGCGTGCTCCTTGGCCCACGGGCAAGACCGGCTGACCTTTGGGAGCCCGGAGGGTGGGATCTTCCTTTCCGGTGTCGGGATCGATCAGCGCCCCCGAAGGCCCCACCGTGGGATCGCCTTGGGCCGGCATCAAGATGTCGAGCTTCAGTCCGCCAAAAAGCAGCTCCAGTTGGCCATCGACAATCCCGTTAAAGTCCGGATCGCTCGGGATCACCAAGCAGAGCTGACCTCGGGTCCCGGAGTTGTCGCGAACTCCGGTCGAGTTATTGATGTCGCGCGTGACGCGGTCGATCAGGGCTCGCCCCCGGTTTTGGGCATCACTAAAGCCTTGGGCAGCGCGAGTGATGTTGAAGCTTTGGATGAGCGGCACGGCGATGATCGTGAGGATCACCGCGGAGAGCGCGATCACCACTAAAAGCTCGATCAAGGTAAATCCGCGTCGGTTTCGAGTCGTCATGGAGTGTCTTGCCCCTTAATCAAAATGGTTTCCGTCTCGGAGACCCGCCAGTTTCGGTTCCAGATTTCGAACTGCCGGAGGTTGGCCACCGGGTCGGCGGTCAGAGCGAGGGTGGCCGGATTCCAGAGAACTCGAATCGCCATGCTCGCCCCGCGAACTCGTCGCACCGAATAGCCGTTGCTGAAGTCGATCGCCACCGCGTCGCTGACCTTGTCGCGAATGTCCACATAGCCCAGGTTGAGCTGACCGGCCTGGGGAGCCTGCACCAAGAACTCTTCGTCTCGAACGACTCGGGCTGGCAATCCGCCTGCGTCGCGATACCAGACCTCCCCGATCAGGACTTTCGAGCCGATGTCGCTCTGCGGAAAATAGATGCGGGTGTCGAGATCGTTCCCCACGAACTGGTTGGAGCCGCCCACATAAAACTGCCCCACGCTCAGAAGGGGATCGGTCGCTTGGCGATAGACCGTCGGCGGCTTTTGCGCCTGGACCGTCCACTCGTTCCGCCCCATATAAAGCGCCCGCACGCTTCGGCCTTGAACGGCGTTCACCGCGGTGGGAGCCGCGGTCCCCGGAAACACGATCTGGGCGGTGATGCCGTTGGCGGCATTCCCGTCGGTGTCGATGAACGAGACCGTCCCGCGCCCGTAGTCGACGCGATACGAACTCGGCATAAAGACGCCGCCCGTCTCTCGATCCAAGACGATAAAGTCACGCTCAATCGAGCCGCCTGCACCATCCGGCACCGTGAACCCAAGGCCGGTGTAGAACAAGTTGTCGGCGTCTCGAGATCGGATCGACTTGAGGCCATTCAGGATCAGCTTTTGCTGAGTCGGAGCACTGCGCCCGATCCGCAGATCGTCGCGAATGATGCGCCAGTCCAAGACGTCGTAATCGACCCGCGCCTGGAGCGGCACTCGTCCCCGGCGGCGGCGCTCGGTCAAATTAAACCCTTGAGCGTTAAACAGCACCAAGCCGAGGGATCGGTCCAGCAGCCGATATTGATAGGCCGCGTCGTCTCGAAAGGCGGGATCGGTGTCGAACACGGTGACTTCGTCAAAGAGTCGAGCAACGCGAACCGAATCCACATCCAGCCCGACAAAGGTCTCATTCGCCCCCACGGTGACGAGCGCGGTCAGATCGACGTTCCAATACACTCGCGGCTGACCGGCCGCCGCACAAGGCACATTGATGATCGCCGCGGTCAAGAGATCGCGCGAAGAGACGGTGTTGGTCGTGTTGTCTTCTACCAGGTAGCTGAACGACACGCGGTACCGGCGCTCGTAAGGGTTGCCGGCGACGAGTCGATAAGGACCTTGGGGCAAGGCCAGCTCGGTGCCCTCCCAATTCACGAAGTAAACAAAATCTCGGTTGGCTTGAACAGGCCGCCCGGCCGGAGTCCCTTCGACCACTCGCCGGTCCAGATCGTTCCCATAAACGACAAAGACGGTGTTGAAACCAGGCGCGGTGAAGACCGGGGCAAACTGGAGTTGCATCAGTCCGCCATAGAGTGAGCCTGGAGTGTTGGTCCCTTGGATATATCGCGGCGAGGGGATCGGCCGGCCTTCGGCAACGATCCGCCGCGCCACATTGCCCCCAACGAAGTACTGCCACGGACCCAAGACGTTGCCACTGCCATCGACGAGGTCGCCGTTCTGGCGAAGTTCACTCACCGAGCCGGGCCCAATGTCGTTCGGCCGACGGTTCACGTCGGCGAGGACGTCCACTCCCAGCGGCCCTGCCTGATATCGGGTCGAAAGAATCGCCTCTGCAATCTGGTCAGACTGCCCCTTGACCCGGTCCATTTCAGTTCGGGCCAGGTTCGTGGCGACCATGTTGTTGCGGGTCGTTCGCAAGACCCCGAGCCCGCCCGGAAAGATCTGGGCAATCGCGAGGATTCCGAACGTGAAGATCACGATGACGACGAGAATCTCGATCAACGTCGCGCCGGTTCGCTTTGAAGGGAAGCGCTGTGAGGTCATGAGTTCAATTCCATTCCAGAGGCCGATTTGGCCCGATTACGGCATCACCCGGTACGACTGATCGGCGACCCGCCGCGAGTCGTAGGTTCGGGCGCCACCTCCCAGAAAGAGCACGATGTCATTTCGCTCTCGTTGGGCGTTCCCTGAAGAATCGTAGTTGCGATAAAAGCTGTTCCAAGTGATGACCGTGCTGTCGGGCGGCTCGGAGTAGCCGAGCTGGCGCGGGTCGTCGTTGGCGTTCCCATTTCCGAATCCGAGGTCGGCGCGCACGCTCCAGACCGTCCAAAAGAGGGTGTAGCGCCGCTCGATTCGCGGCCCGGTCGGAGTTCGAACTTCGGCCACGTCGTAGCCGCTGATGCGATAAAACCGCGCTGCTTGGGCGGCATTGTTCGTGGTCAATCCGCTCGTCGTCACGAACCCGTTGGTCGGGCCGTAGGCTTGGCGAGCATTTGCCGGGTCATCGTTGTTGTCGACCGCGCCATCTCCATTCAGGTCGAGAATGGGGGCCGAATTCACCGCCCGGGGGTCCTGGCCTGGCCAAACGGCGTTCGTCACAACGTTCGGAGCCGCCCGGAGCGGCCGAGGCCGGAACGTATCGATTCCAGAAACCCTCTTCGGGTAGAGGTAGCTCTGAATGGAGTTTGCCGGGATCACGTCGGCCCCCTGGGGGTCGCCCGAATAGGTGTTCACATAGCCGAGCAGAGCAGGGGGAAACCCACCTTGGTCGGTGCGATAGAGCTGGAGCGCGCTTCGTAAGTCATTCAACGAAGAAAGATCACCGCCCCGCTGAGCCGAGACCCTCGACCGCGCGAAGACTGGAAAGATAATGGCCGACAGGATTGCAATAATTGCAATCACCGAAAGCAGTTCAATAAGCGTAAATCCGCGTCGATTCCCCATAGCGTTACCGTTTGTCGTCCAGGTCGTTCGATGCCCAACGAGCCCAAATTGTTCCCACACACCTATTCCCCGATCATCGTCCGCACGTATTGCTGGAGAAGACCTAGCAAGACTGCGGGCATCAGACACGCCACCAAGGCACCCATCGCCAGATAGGGCCCAAATGGGATCATTGTCGGTTCTACCTCAAGCTCGTCGTCTAACGATTCAGTTGCGTAAGGATTCTCTCCAAACCACCGCTCATAAAGTCGAGGGAAGAACAGCCCCCAGATGTCGATCAGGAGCAGATAGCCGAAGCCGCAGACGACCAGGGACCCCAAAGTCTCTGGTTCATAGGGTTCCTCTTCGAGCTCAGGGTCCGCGGCGGAATCCGAGCCCGAGCGGGAGCGCCGAGCCTCCAGAGCGCGCCGAACAAAGATCAAGAGGACGCCAAAAACGGCTCCCAAAAGGATCGCCAGTCCGAAGCTCAGCAAAGCCAACGTGGGCCCAAGGACGGCGCCAATCCCGCGAGCCATCTTAATGTCGCCATGACCCATCGCGTCCTTGCCAAAGAGGAGGCGCCCCAAAAAGGCGATCCCCCAAAGAACTCCGATCCCGGCGAGCGCGCCAGCCAAGGAACTGGGGATGCCCCAAGCCCAGGCTTCAGGCCGGCCTTGGGCGATCAGGACCAGGTTCAACGCGACCCCGATCCCGAACATCGCGGCGTTGATCTGATCCGGGATGATCAGCCAGCGCAGATCGGTGAAAATCGCCGCGATGAGCGCTGCGCCAAAGAACGCATAGGCGATCGCGAGCGCCGGGTCGCCTCGCTCGACCAGATGCTGATGCCAAAGGATGCCGAAATGAGCCCCGGTCATGAGCTCGACGACGAAGTATCGGCTCGGCACCCGGGCTTGGCAATGGCGACATCGCCCCCGCAAGAAAAGCCAACTGAACAGAGGAATGAGGTCAGGGCCGGTGAGTTGGTGCTGGCACGAAGGACAAAAACTGTGCCGAGGTCGGCTGAGCGCCATCCCGAGAGGGAGTCGATAGATGACGACGTTCAGGAAGCTGCCAATCGCAGCCCCGATCATCACCCCGAGCGGGGTGGTCCATGCCGGAAAAAGCCCAATCTCCAACGATCCCGTTCCTGACCCAGATTGTAGGACGATTCGTCCCCAACCAGAAGGCGCAAGAACCGGATCGGTGTGCGATTATGCCGCTCGTCGGCGACGCGACGAAAGGAGCTTGGTCCGATCTCGGTACTTATTGACGGTGCGCCGGGCGACCACGACCCCTTGCTCGGCGAGCATCGACGCGATGCGCTCGTCACTGAGGGGATGGTCGGGATTCTCATGGGCCAAGATCTCTTCGATCATGCGCTGCACTCTCAGGGCCGGCTTGAAAAAGAGGTCAAACGAGACGACTTCCCCGGTCGCGATTTGAACAAACTTGTCCGACGTCGCCCGACTGATCGTACTCTCATGAAGGCCCAAGTCTTCGGCGAGCTTCGTTCGGGTCAGCGGCTGCAAGAACTCCGTCTTGCCCGTGGTCACGAACCCGGCCTGCTGCTCGATCAAAACTTGACCGATTCGAATCAGGGTGGATTCGCGATGCTCTAGTGCGCCCAGAAAGGCCTGAGCTCGCTCAACAAATTCTTGAATGTGGCGACGCTCTTCGGGAGCCACTCGCTCTCCCGCCTGAATGCGTTGATGCTGCTCGCGATAGGTTCGGTCGATCACGAGGCTCGTCGCATGGGGCCCCTTCGTCTGGACCAGCCAACCTTGCTCCGTGTGGGTCAAAACGAGGTCGGCGACCACGGCCGGGGCCGACGACCCTGAGTTCCCCGAGGAGTACGGAGCATAAGTCTCCCCCGGATAGGGTTGAAGCGACCGAATCCGCTCGACTGCCGCCTCAATAACCTCCGGCGTCACCTGGAATCGGCGGGACAGAGCGCGAAACTGACCTTTCAGGAAGTCGTCGAAATGATCTCGAAGGATTTTTCGCGCCAAGCGGGACTCCAAGCTCGAGTCGGACTGGAGTTGGAGAACGAGACAGTCTTGGACGCTCCAAGCCCCGACCCCGAGCGGC
>DDCB01000016.1:858-55410 GCA_002335425.1 Chthonomonas sp. UBA2017 | reverse complement strand
CCCGGCTCCGCCTCGGGGCGGCGAAGCGGCGAAGAGCTAGCTCGCAAACTCGACTAGGCCGACGGGATTGCCGTCGGGATCCAATACGGCCACCGACCAGCCCACCCCCGGCACTGGGTGCTTTTCATGCGGAGTCGAACCGCCCAACTCTACAACCCGTGCGACACTCGCCTCGAGACTCTCGACGTTGAACCAAACCGACGGCGACGAGCCTGGCTTCACGTGGTCAACTTTCTGGAGGCCTCCCAGATGCTCGTCTCCGATCCCAAAGACGACCATCGAATCCGTAAACGCCCGAAAATTCCAGCCAAAGAGGCCTTGGTAAAAGTGGCGCGCTCGATCCATGTCGGTGACTTCAAACTCTAAATGGCACAAGCGATGGTAAGTCATAGCGCTTTCATCATAGGCCAGACAGGGCGTTGCCCAGTTCTCCCAGATCGGGAATTAGACGATTCGCCTCAGCCACTCCTCGACGCGGGGCACCAGATCTTCGCTGGGAAGCTCCCGGAGGGGCATTTCCAACGACCGCCGATAGAACCCGGCGCAGGCGATGTCGGGCGGCGAATTTTTCAGGCCAAAGAGCATCACCCCCTCGCGCTTCGGCTCTTGGTCCGCAAGTGGGTTGACCACCATTCGGAGGAGAGGCCCTGCTTCAGTCTCCCCGATCAGCTCGTAATACAGCAGGTCCGATTGTTTTCGCGATGTGATGAGAACCACAGCGCGCAGGTCCTCGTTCTTGAGCAAATGAAGCTGGTCGAGCGGCCGATGCGGGGATTCAAAGACGCCGATGGCCGAGAAGCCCTTTTCTTCGAGCAGTTCAAGAAGAAGCCGAAGCCGAGGCGTGGGCTCGACGGGAACAGCGGCAGTGAGGGCCACGTCTTCCGCCGAAAACTGGATGTTCCGCTCCGATCTGCGCGCCCGGGCAAACTTGGTCTTTCGGGAGGCTTCTCGGCGAACCCCCATAAAAAACGCGAGAGTCAGAAACCCCAAGAGGACCGCCGCACCGAAGAAGAACCAACCCATCGTGTTCTTTCATTGTGGCTGATTGAGGCTGGACGGGGCTCGGCCATAAGAAAGCCCCCAGCCCGGGTGGGGCAGAGGGCTCTGAGGTGCGGGTGAAGGGAAGACTTAGCGCAGTGGGGGGCGATTTCCGCCGCCTGGCCGACCTTGTCGTCCGCCTTCTTTTTGCCATTGCTCGCGCATTTTCTTCATTTCAGCTTCAAGAATCTTGCGTTGATCGGCGGTGAGAATCTTGTTCATCGCGTTGCGCTGCTCGGTCATGATCTTCTGAGCCTCGGCTCGGCGCTTCTCGGGAGTCAAGTTGCCGTCGCGGAGCTTCTTCATCTTTTCTTGGGTCGACTTGCTCAACGCTTCGATCTGCTTTCTTTGCGCATCGGTCAACTTGAGCTTCTTCGCCATTTCAGAGCTCATCGTCATGATTCGGCGCTCGCCGCCCTCAGGCCGCTTGCCAGCTCCACCGGCGGGGGGATTGCCTTTCTTGGGTCCAGCGGACTGGGCCACTGCCGGAGTGACCAGGCTCAAGATGAGAGCGACGGTGAAAAAGGGAAGGATGAGTTTCTTCATAAGAGGGTTCCTTTGGGTAGGTTAACGAATGCCTGGACGGATGGAGTTCCGAAAAGTTCACTCGGCTCTCTCTAATTGAAGCCGTATCTCGGTCATCTCCTCAAAGGCAAAACGGACGCCTTCCCGGCCCAGACCCGAACGCTTGAGCCCGCCATATGGCATCGAATCGAACCGGACACTCGGCACGTCGTTGATCACCCAAGTCCCCATGGGGACCTCGCGAAAAGCCTGCTCGATCGCGTCCGAATCACGACTGAACAGACTGGCCTGCAGAGCAAACGGGCTTCGCCGGACTCGGGCGAAAGCGTCGCTCAAGTCAGAATACGACCCGAGGGTCAAGACCGGGCCGAACACCTCGTCACAGCCCAGGCGCACCGACTCTGGAACGTTCTCGATGAGGCTGGGTCGTAAGAGATTTCGACTTCGCTCGCCCCGAATCAGGGCATGAGCCCCGGCCGCGACGGCTTCGTCGATCCAAGACTCCACTCGATCTGCGGCCTCCCCAGAGATCAGAGGGCCGCAGACGGTCTCTAGCAACTTCGGATCGCCGGCTGAACAGCTCAGGGTCGCCTCGATGAGACGCTCGCGAACCTCGTCGATCATCTCGTCGCGAACCCAGACGTGCTGCGCCGAGATACAAACTTGCCCGGCAAAGCCGAACGCACTTGTGGTGAGGGCGGGGATCGCGAGGTCCAGATCGGTGCCGGGCTCGATGAGAACAAAGGCGTCCCCGCCCAGTTCCAGCGTCACTCGTCGAGCCGGACTTGCCGCCCGAATGGCGAACCCCACCGAGGGAGACCCGGTGAAGCTCACCATCGCCCAGCGGTCGTCTTGGACCAGCCGCTCAGAGTGAGCCGTCGACATGTGGAGGGCGTTGACGACCCCTGGCGGGCAACCCGCCTCGTGGATGAGTCGGGCGAGGGTCAAACCGCAAAGCGGAGCCCAGGGCGAAACTTTGAGGACGACAGTGTTACCGGCGGCCAGGGCTGGGCCGATCTTGTGGGCGGCCAGATTATAGGGCCAGTTGTAGGGGACGATCGCTAGGATCCGGCCGATCGGAAAACGGGCCGATTGAGCACGATATCGGCTCGCCCGGGGGTCAGGGCCGAGGTCGACATCGGTGAATTCTGGCTCATCGAGCAGTCGCGCCGATGCCTCGAAGGTGAACGCCATGCGCTCGACCTCACTGCGCGCGAAGGTGATCGGTTTGCCGACTTCAGCCACCAGCAGGTCGGCGAGCTCGTCGGCCCTCTCACGGACGAGTTGAGCAATTGTCTTCAGCAGCCTTTGCCGAGCCGCCCGTGGCGTCCGGCTCCAACTTGCGAAAGCGTCTGCCGCGGCCGTAGCAGCTGCCTCGGCCTCGGGCCAACCAGCTTCGGCGACGGTGCCCACGACCGATCCGTTCCACGGAGAGATGATGACGTCTTTGCCAGTGGCATAGTCACACGGGCCTCCTAAAAAGACGCCGTTGACCAAGAGCTCGCGATGTAAGACCACCGCTTACGATTGTGACCGTTGCGCGTCCCGGGCTGCGAGGTCGGCGGCAAACTGACCGCTGAGCGTCACCATCGGAAGCCCCGCTCCAGGCTGAACGGCGCCACCGGCGAGGTAGAGCCCTCGGAGCTTGGGATGTCGATTGGATTGCGGAAAGAGGCCCCATAACCGGTGCTTCTCATCCGGGCCGTAGAGCGATCCTCGGTGATTTCCGTCTCGCTCGGCAAAGAAGGGCGGGTCCTGCAAACGCTCAAAGACCTCCTCGCCAGGTGACCACTCGAACCCAGCTTGCGCGACCTCGTGACGGACCCGCTCTCGATACTCAAAGCGGCGGTTTGGGTAGTCGAGATGGGGTTCATCTCCAGGCACCGTCACCACCGCAAAGAGGTTCGTACACCCGGGCGGGGCAGACTCTGGGTCGGCTGCCGCCGTCGCATTGAGGTAAACGATCGGGCGAGACGGGAACTGCCGCGAGTCATAGATCTCTCGAAAGCCGTCGCTGAAATTCTGAGGGATCCAGAGGTTGTGGTGTTCTAGTTCGGGCCAGGTCCGCCGCAAGCCCCAGTGTAAGGTGAAGTAGCTATAGCTCGGCTTCCAGGTCTCTTGCCCTGGCAGCGGGGCCAGCCGCGCAGGATCGACGGCGCATATCACCGCATTCGCGTCCAATTTCTCCATCGCACCCGATTCGGCCTGGATGCACACTCCGCGGACTCGGTCGGCCTCGGTCCAGAGCTGGGACACCGGCGCTTGGAATCGGAACTCCACCCCCAGATCGCGAGCAAGCTTCTCGAAGGCTCTAGGAATCGCGCGGACCCCACCTTCGGCCACCCAAACTCCATCGGCCAGCATGAAGTAGGGGATCATGAAGCCAGCCGGTCCTTTGGCGTGATAGCTTTGCCCGCCGTAGCTCGGGAACCCATAAAAGAATGCACGCAACATCGGGCTCGTAAACATCTGATCGACTGCCGCCTTGTACGTCCGAAAGGGGTTCATTTTGAGCCCGAACTTCATGAGCGCTGGATCGAGGAGATCGCGCTGCTCCAGGTAGGGGCGGGCAAAGACACTGCGATCAAGAAGGTGCGCTGCGCCGTCGAGTCGGTCCATCAACCTCTGGACTGAGTCCACATCTTGCGGGGCGACCGCGCGGAGGACGTCGAGGCACGCCTGACGTTCGCCTGGAAGATTCAGCGGAGGCTGACCTTCGAACTGAATTCGCGACAAAACCTCCAAGCGTCGAAACTTCAAGAACTCCGACATCGACCGACCTGCGCGCCGAAAGACTTGCTCGTAGAGTCGAGTCAGAATCAAGATCGAAGGCCCCGGATCGAGTTGGAATCCCTCGACTTCGATTCCTGCCGCCTTGCCGCCCGCCTCCGACCGCTGCTCCAGGAGCATGACCTCGAATCCATGAAGCCGGGCATGGATCGCCGCGCTCAGCCCCGCCATCCCACCCCCAATGACGATGACGCTCTTTATTGGGGCTGCTCCTCTTTGGGCTGAGAGTCGATTTGTCGGGGCGATGATCGAAGACTTTGGAAGACCGCCTCCGGCCGCAGCCAGACTTGCATGCTCGCAACCAGTTTTTCAATCCGGTCAGTCCGGGCCCTTCGTAGGAACGGGTTGCCACCTTGCTGCTCCAAGCGATCGAGAATCCGCGAGTACAACACCCGGGCGAGCAGGACCGGACGACGGGTTTCACGGGGGAGTTCCCGCAATGCTGAGTCGCCTTCGGCATAAAGCGCTCGTGCCCGAGCGATCTGAAACCGCATCAAAGAGTCCATCCGAGAATCAAAGGCTCGAGCCATCACTTGCTCTTCGGTGACGCCAAAGGAGTCGAGATCCTCCCGCGGCAGGTAGATGCGGCCCCGGCCTGCGTCTTCACCTACGTCGCGAAGAAAGTTCGTCAACTGCATCGCATTGCCAAGGGCGATGGCGCCTCGCCGGTTTTCTGGACTCTGGGGAAGGCCCAGAATTTGAAGCATCATCAGCCCGACGGCTGCCGCCGACCCGCGCATATAGCCCCAAAGATCGCCGTACGTGGGATAGCGATGGATCGTGAGGTCTTGCTCCATCGCATCGAGGAAGCAGAGTGGCTCTTCGATCCCCATCCCGGTCTCGTTCAGGACGTCCACAAACGCGCGCATCACCGGGTGTACGGGCTCAACCCCCTCGACTCCTCGAAGCATCTGGCGACGAAAATCCACCAGCATTTGCCTTCGGTCCTCGACGGTGAGCTCGCCCGGATTATCCACCCACTCGTCCGGCACCCGAACAAAGCCGTAAAGCGCATGGACCCGTGGCCGCAGCCGAGCCGGAAAGAGCCGACTCGCATGGTAGTACGTCGTGCCGTGCTGCCGGTGAAGGCGAGCGCACTCTCGAAAGTCCTCGGGGCGAGCAAAACGTCTCATCGCTTGAACTTGCGCACATCCCACCGCTCGTTCACCGAGGGCGTGCCCGCATGCAGAAGTTTCCACTTCGGGAGCCGTAGGCTCGCCTCCTGCTGGGTTGTGGTTAATTCTGACCCCAAATCAGCCTGGGTTACCGAAAGAACGTCCTCGCCCGGTACCCGGGGCGGGCCCACGCGAAGGAACGCTTCCGGCCGCTCGTGCAGGGACATCAAGTAGTGAATCGCGACGGGGACCACATGGACTCCCGGCACCTTTCGGCAGAGCGTAGCCAGTCCGGAGCCGAGGGGGAGAATCTCCGGCGGATCGTGCAAGACGCCCTCGGCAAAAAGCACCATCGAGCCCCCTTGCCTCATCCAACGAATCGTCTCACGGATCGTTTGCATGCGTCGCTCGGGCGAATCAGGAGGGAAGGGCATCCCGCCGATTTTGGCAAAGAGCGGAAAGGAATCAAATTCCGCGATCCAGTCTCGGCAGACGACGTGAAGCTCCTGGATCAGCAGGAACATCAAGTACCCATCAAACCAGCCGTGATGATTGGCGACGAGGATCTTCGGTCCTTGGGGGAGCGGCAGCGCCGGGGGCATCCAATACACATTCCGAAAGCGGCGTCGAACAGAGCGGCGGATCATCGCGCCGACCTGACGTCCGAGGAAGCCTTGCTCTTGCCTAGAGATATCCATCGCGTTCGAGCCGATCCTCGGCGAGCTCGGCGCTGATCAGCACCATGGGCAGCCCATTCCCCGGGACGGTGCTCGCCCCGACGTAGTAGATCCCCTCACGAATGTTGGGCGGCCGCATGAAGGCGCTCTGAAACGTATCGTGGCTCAGTCCGAAAGCCGCGCCCTTGTTCAGATTCAGTTCACTTTGCCACGTGCGAGGCGTGCGGAGCGCTTCACCGCGAACTCGGTCTGGCTGGAACGAGGTCTCTTCGGCCAATCGGGCAAAAACTTGGGATCGCAGAGATTCCAGGTCTGAGTCGGTAAAGGGGCGGTCGAGGTTTGGGCAAGGCACGAGCACATAAAGATTCGACCAGCCGGGGGGAGTCAGCTCGGAGTCGGTTTGGCTGCTGACGCAAGCATAGAAGGCCGGGTCTTCGGGGAGTTGAAGGTCCTTAAAGATCGCTTGAAGATTGCCGCGAAAGTCTCGGCCAAAGAAGATGTTGTGGTGCAACAGCTCGGGCAATGAGCCTTCATAGGGCCAGTAGAAGACGAGCGCGCTGCAAGAGTGCCTTCGCTCGCGTCCCTGCTTTGGCCGGACGGCCAACTTTTCTTGGGCATAGGGCAGGTCCGCATTGCAAATGACGGCATCAGCGGTGAGGGTCTCGCCGGATTCGAGCGTGACCGAGCGAGCCTCCATCCGAGCCACGGGGCTCGACAGTCGAATCTCGGTGCCTCGGGCTTGGGCGAGACGAGCGACGGCCTCACAGATCGCGGGCATGCCACCTTGTGGGTACCAGATGCCCTCGCCGTACTCCATATAGGTCAGCGTCGCATAAACCCACGGCGCATCGTAGGGCGAGAGACCCAAATACATGGTCTGAAAGCTGAAGAGCATGCGGAGACGCGGATCGGAAAATCGCTGATCGATCCGGCGACCGAGGTTGCTCAACATCCGGTGCTGGACGACTCGCTTGAGCTGGGCCGGGCTTGCGAAGTCCCAGAGACTGCGGTAGTTTTTCCGGACGAAGTGAGGGATCGAGGCGTGATAGAGCTCGGCGAGCTCGCCGATCAACCCTGGATAGCGGGCTGCCTCGTCGGGACCGCTCAGCTTCTGAATCTGCTCCAACATCCGGGCGATGTTCGGGGTGCCTTCCAGTCGCGCTCCGTCGCGATAAAAGACTCGATAGCTTGGATCGCACAAAGTGAGAGTCAGATGGTCCTCAAGTCGCTCGCCGACATCGGCGAATAGCTTGCGAAACGGATCGAGCATCATCATCAAGGTCGGGCCGCCATCAAATTCGCACCCGGCCAGAGTTTGGCGTCGATTTCGACCTCCGATCTGGTCAGTTTTCTCCAGAAGCGTGACCTGATGTCCGCGATGGCTGAGCCGAAGGGCGGTCGCGAGCCCTCCCAATCCCCCTCCGATCACCACAAAATGTCGCCTCGCCATGCAGTGAGTCCTACGAATTGCTCTGCGGCCCTGGTAGCCGACCCAGAGCCGCAAAAACCGCCGAGATCGCCAAAAGCGATCCGCCCGCCCAGAACAGCAGATTCAAGAACGCGACGAGGGCGAGGAACAGCCCGAACAGGACGGCCACCCAGACCATCTCGGCCCGCGGAATGACTCCGCGAGGTTGAGCCCGACTGAGCGCATAGGCCGCCAGCCCGGAAACGAGCCACCAACCTAGGAAGTTGGACAAGGGGGCGCCAAACGGCAGCGCAGGTTCCGCCCAAGCCCAATATCCGAGCGGACCCACCATCACGGCCTCCATCGGCAGGTCGATCAGGGCCGCGGCGAGGCCCGAAAGAACTGCCACCACCCCGGGCTGGGATGAGAATCGACTCGCGAGGGCCCATGCGCTGCCTGTCATCATGAGCCACGCCAAAGGCAACAGCAGCGGAAAAGGCTGATTGCCTGGGATCACAATCGTGGGCCACCACGCTGAAGTGTACGAATAGACGCCAAACGGAAATCCGGTGTAAAGGCCCAGAACCTCGCTCCCCGCCCCAAGCACCAAGACCCCAACCAGCACCCAACGGGGACCCGAGTAGCTAGTCAGCATGACGCCTGCCCCAGAAAGGATCATCAGGGCAGCCACGATCGGGGCGATCCATCCCGGATCGAAACCCGAAACATGCGAACCGAGGCTCCCGGCAGCGGCAAACGCGACGAGGCCCCCATAAAGCTGGAACGCGAACGGGAAAGGGCCCTGGACCTTCATTTGACGCATGGACCCTACCCGAATTCGCGCCACAATACCGACGTGACCTCGATTCTTTCGGTTGTTCTGACGGTGCTCGGGGGAGTGCTTCTCTTTGTCGCACTGACCAATGCGGCGGCCATGCTTCGCCCCCGCCGAAACCACCCGGAGGCTGCGCCGCTCAACTTTTGCATTCTCATTCCAGCAAGAAACGAGGCCGTTAACCTCAAGCAGCTCCTTCCTGAACTTCTCAAGACTGGGGTCCGGGTGTACGTTTTTGACGACGAGAGCTCCGACGGGACGGCCGCGATCGCGACCCAAGCGGGTGCCATCGTCGTGCGACCGAGCGGACCGCTCCCCGAGGGTTGGACGGGCAAAAACCGAGCGTGCCACCAGCTTGCCTTGGCGGCAGCCGAAGACAGTCCGGCTTCTTGGCTCTTCTTCTTGGACGCCGATGTTCGGGTCAAGCCCGGGTGGGCTGAATCGATCCAAGCGATGATCCATTCCGAAGGAGGGCGCTCCCCGGTTCTGACGGGCTTTCCCCAATTCACTCCTGGGCGGAGCTTGGAGCCGATGTTCCTGGCCTGGATGCCTTGGATCTTGCTCGCTACGAATCCGTTCGGTCTGGTAGGACGGATTCGCCTCGGGCACAACGGCTTCACCAACGGTCAATGCACCATGTGGCGCGCCAGTACCTATTCGGAGCTTTGGCCCCACCAGGAGTTCGCCGGAGCGATTCTGGAAGATGTGCGAATCGGGGCGTGGCTGCGCAAAAGGAAGGTTCGAGTCTCGGTTTTCGACCTCAGCTCGGTGCTCCAGGTCCGGATGTACGGATCGCCACGAGAAGCTCTCGACGGGATGTCGAAGAACGTCTTTGAGATCGGTCGCTGGCCCGGGACCCTCGCCTTGACGGTGCTCTTCCTCGCGGTTGGAGTGGGGCCACTTCTTTTGAGATCTCCGATTCCCGCGGCCTTGTTTGGCGCGAGTTGGGGGGCGACACTCGTCATCTCGCGGATGCCGATTTGGGTGCTCTTGACTTACCCAGTGTCTTGTGTGGTGGCGGCGGGTGTCTTTTTGCGATCGGCCTACTGGCACTTCGCCGGAAAAGTGCAGTGGAAAGGCCGGGTCTATCCGGGCCAAAAAAATCCCCCTCGGACTTAAGGCCGAGAGGGATCGGAAGTCGGGCGCCAGGGCCTTACTTGGGTTTGGACGACGGAGCATCTCCGCCCGGACCGCCCATGACGGGTTCGCCGGTGTTCTTGCTCAGGTTTGGATCAGCCGGATCGACGGCCTGTTCCTTTTTCCCACAGCCAGCCAGGACTCCGCCCAGAAGAGCGAGCACGGCGAAGACTTGAATCAATTTTTTCATCATGACGGTTCTGTTCTTACCCGGAAGCTCATTCATACGGCCACAGGTAGGAGAAGACTTCGACGTTGGCCGAATTTCGTTTCGGCCGGAGATAAAGGAAGAAGTCGATCGCTTTTGCGCTGCCATCGGCGAAGGCCACGGTCAACTGCCCGGGTTGGTTTCGATAGCTGATGTATCGGCTTGCGGCTCCGTCCCATCGTCGCATGAAGTGTCGAGCCAACGGACCGAACGTTTGCGAGCGATACTCGGGATACCAACTGGCGATGTAGTAGTTGAAGGTCGCATTGGTGACCGCGCCACCGCCATTGCGAACCAACCACCAGTCGGGGGCAGTGGCTTCAACCACCATCGACATCTGGGCCGGATTCTGAATTTCAGTTGTTCTGGAGCTAGGAGTCGGGACACAGCTCGGGGTCCAACCGTTGTCATTGCCCGAGCCCATCAGGCCCTGCCATCGAACGCTTCGCATCAGATAGTACGTGTCGGCCCACGAGTCTTGGTTGTAAAGCTGGGCCTTCGGAGGGAGTGCGTACCCGATGAACGGGTCCTTAAAGGCAGGCGTCGCCTTATTGAAAGGCGGATAAGAGGGACAAATGTTCAGCCCCCAACTCTTCATGTACGGCATCACGAGATTTTGCCAGGAGGCCGTTTGAGTGCCGGGATTGAAGGCATCGGCCGCTGTCGAGCGGACAAAAGCCAAGGCATAGGTGTCCTCGTAGTCGGCGCAGTACGAAAGATTCGCCATGCTCAGCTGCCGGATGTTGCTGACGCACTGAGTTTTCTTGGCTGTTTCTTTGGCACGCCCAAAAACGGGGAACAGAATGGCCGCTAAGATCGCGATGATCGCCACAACGACGAGCAACTCAATCAGCGTAAACGCGTTTCGTTTCTGCATGAGTCCGAAAGACCTCTCACTATATTAAGGTTATGAATGCGGATCGAAATCCACTCTTACTCTATCACAGGTTCATGGGCAAAGCAAGAACAGATTCGATCTTAACATGCCTGACGTTCGCCAGCGGCGACTTGATTCCTGCACGCCGCTTAGGAAGACGCGATCTGGGCTTCCGATGAGCCAAGCCATTCGAAGGCCTGACTGAAGAGCTTCGATTCCGAAATGCCATAAGTCTCGGTGAGGGCCTCGTCGGCAGGGTCGCGGCGCAGCAATCGGAGCTTGAGGTCGGTCCAGAAGTCGTTGTTGGAAAAGGCGCGGAGAAGCAAGGTCAACTTGTGTTCGCCTTCGATCTGCTCCAAGTACCGGCCGAGCCACGCACTCTGTTGATAGGCGTACCACAACTGAGATTGTCGGTCCACGTCGGCTTGGTGGATCTGGAACGCCCGGTCCAAGTCATGGGGATCGCGCCAAGGTGCTTGACCGCGCAAGAAAGCGTCGCGAGCCTCCGCATCCGACTCCGAGGCCACGACCATGGCGATCGCCTCATCCAGCCATCGCGGTGTTTTTCCTTCGCTGAGCTGCAGATTGATCGCATGGGCGTATTCATGGCGAATGGTGCGTAAGAACTCCACCGGATTCTCTCGGTAAATCGGTGGCACGCAGATCTTGTCGTACGGGTACTTGTCCTCGAAGTAGCCAAACCGCCCTTCCAGCCATGGCGCTTGGGTCTCCAGGGCCAGAACGCTCACCAGGACTTTGGTCCCATGGGCAAAGTCCAGGTGCCGCGCGGCCTCTTGGCACCCTTGCAACACGAGTCCCTTCAGGATTTCGACGTGCTCCCCAACCTCCTCAGGCACGTACTCCAAGTCTAGCCAAGTTGCAAGAGACTCGATCTGGGACGACACTCGAGTCCGATATTCCGCCTCGATCACGCGCAGCCAGATGCTGAATTGGCCCTGAACACCGATGCCGGCATGGAGAGCCTCCTCGAACGCGGGCTCCAAACGGTCCCAGAAAAAGTGCTCCAAAGCCGTGTCCCAGCCGGCATGGGGATCTGGGCTCGCCAGTCGAGACGATCGGTAAGTCCGCATCCCTCTACTATAACGCTCCTGACCCTGAGATCGCTGTTTTGAACCTAAGGCATCGAGGCCTTCGAGGAACGAACCGACAATTTTTCAAAAATCCTGGGAGAAACGATGTCAGAAGGCGTGTCTGACACGTCAAACTTCCGATGGATGCGTCCGTGTGCATCTAGCGTCATTTGGTTTTTCGAGTTATAACTATGGGTATGTTCCGCGGAAAAGCAGTTTTTGGCCTGATGGCAACGCTCGTCCTTTCGAGCCTTGCTGGGGCCTCTGGTCCAGCCAGCCAGGCTGGACACCAGGCCGTCCAAGGCACGAAGTTCCAGTTCACCGAGAACATCGGTCAGTGGAATTTTCAAGCTCGGTTCTTGGGCCGAGTCCCGGGGATGGACATCTGGGTCACGAACCAAGGGGTCGTTTACGATCTCTACAAGTTGACCGAGGTGCCGCGCCAGGGCCGAGTCCCCAAACCTCTCGAGAAGGTTCCGAACTACCGCCGAAGCGGCCATGTCATCGGGATGAACTTTATCGGCTCGAGCGCGAACTCTGGAGCCCAAGGGAGCCAGAACCTACCTTCGAAGTTCAACTACATTTTGAACGGCAAGGTGCACTCCGGGGCCGAGGCCTACCGGGAAACGAGCATCCAAGGTCTCTATCAAGGGATCGATGCCCGAATCTACTTTGACAACGGGCGCTCGCGATTCGACCTGATCGTCAAGCCCGGGGCCGACCCGTCGCAGATCCAAACCAATTTCCCAGGCGCCCAAGGCGTCTCGGTCTCGAAAGACAATAAGCTGGTTCTCGGAACCCAGTTTGGCGACCTGAAGGTCGATGGCCTCTACGCCTATCAACAAGTCGGCGCAACCATGCGACCGGTTCAAATTCGGTTCAAGGCCGACAAGCGCGGAGTCGTGCGATACCAAATCGGCGACTACGATGAGACGAAGCCTCTCGTGATCGACCCCGTCGTCTATAGCACGCTTTTGGGCGTTGCGGGCGGCTCGGAAGCCGTGAATGATGTCGCAGCCGACAATCTCGGCTTCGCCTATGTCGCTGGAACGACGACTTCAGGTTCATTCCCGACGACGTTTGGTGCCTACGACGAGTTTTTTGGTGGGGGAACCGACAGCTTTGTCACGAAGATGTCGCAAGATGCCCAAACGATCGTCTGGTCCACGCTGATCGGAGGCAATGGAGCCGACGTGATCAACGGTCTGGCCATCGATGGCACCGGTGCAGTCTATGTCGGCGGTCTGACTCAAGGGACTCGCCAAGCCGCACCTCCTAACAATAACATCGCGAACGACCTGATTCCTGTGGGCTCCACTGGATTCGTGACCGTGCAGCCGGGGACGGGAGCTGGCTTCGCGACCCTGTTCGCGGGCGGCCCAGGACTGTGGGACGGATTCGTTTTTAAGTTGAGTCCAGACGGCTCGACGGCCGTTTATGCCAGTTACCTGGGTGGGACCGCGGCGGACTACGTGAATGACGTGGCCCTCGACTCACAGGGTCAGCTTGCCGTGGTCGGCTACACCGACTCCCCGAGTGGATCGGCAACTCCCTTCCCAACTCTCAACTTCTTGCCCTCGATGAATACCTACCGAGGAACGGGTTCGATTCAGAACGCCGATCCTTTGGATGATGCGAACGCGGGCGACGGCTTCGTTCTCAAGCTAAACGCCGCCGGAACCGGCCTGATCTTTTCCTCCTATCTCGGAGGCAGTGGATACGATGAAAGCATTGCCGCGGGTGTCGATCTGACCACCGACCAAGTCTTCGTTGCCGGAAACACCCAATCACCGGGCGTCCCGCCAGGCCCGACCGGCGTCGGTGCGTTCCCAACGACCGTTGGTGCATTTGACCGCACCGTCAATGGACTCGATGCCTTCGTTTCTCGTATTAACGCAGGAGGCTCGACGTACGTCTTCAGCACGATTCTCGGCGGAAGCGCGAGCGAAGTCGTCGGTGGAATTTCGATCGATGCCGCTGGTGCCGCTCACGTCGCCGGAAACACGAACTCGAACAACTTCCCGCGAACGGCGGTGGCGTATGACACCACCTATAACCAAGGGACCGACTCGTATTTGACCAAGTTCAATCAGAACGGGTCGGCTCTCATCTTCAGCACGTTCATGGGGACGGCGGGTGGAACCATCAACGGCGTTGCCGTGGATAACCAGAACATCACCTACGTCGTCGGAACGGCTCCTGCTCAGATCTTCACTGCGAGCCCTGACGCTCTCCAAGCGAACTACGCAGGCCCTCCGGGCCCCGTCCCGCCGCCAGGGGACGCATTCGTGCTTGCCTTCAACGAGGCTGGAACGGCCCGACTTTACGCGAGCTACTTTGGCGGAACGACCACGGATACGGGCAACTGCATCTTCGTCGATGAATCGCGCAACGTCTACTTCGGCGGCCAAACGAACTCGATTATCACCGACGCTCGGCCATTCCCAACCACAGCCGGAGTCTTCAAAGAGTTCATGGTTCTCGACCTTCTCACTCCTCCAGCGCTCCCGGACGGCTTCTTGATCAAGAACAAGATCATCGTGCCGACCTCCCTGGCGAGTATCACGATCATCAACCCGGCATCGGCCATCGTGTGCGATGACGAAGGAGCCACGCTCAGAGTCCAGCTCACGGCGCCTGCTTCGGTGGGGGGTGCGATCGTTAACCTTTCTTCGAATAACCCGGTGGCATCCGTCCCGAACTCGGTGACGATTCCGCAGGGCCAAACCTTCATTGACGTCCCCGTGACGACCCAAGAAGTGGACAGTACCCGTGCGGTTCAATTGACGGCTTCGGTAGAAGGCGATATTCGCACGACTCTCCTGACAGTGACTCCTTGGCTGAAGATCTTGACGCTTGGGAACACCACGGTCGTCGGTGGAAACTCGGTCCTGGGCCGGGTGACCCTGGAAAAGGTCACACCAGTCGATCGAGTGGTGAATCTCTTCAGCAACAATGCGGTCGCCCCGGTGCCCGCGACTGTGACGGTTCCTGCTGGCTCCAACACGGCGACCTTCCCGATCAACACGTTTGGCGTTGCTGCTACAACCGTTCCGCCCGTGGCGATCACCGCTACGCACAATTCGGCTTCGAAATCTCAAAACCTTGAGGTCACGCCAGCCGTCCTGACCAGCCTGACCTTCTTCCCGAACCGAGTTTCGGGCGGCGCGCCGGCGGTCTGCCGAGTCACCTTGAACGGTAAGGTGCCGGTGAATACCGACATCATCGTGGATGCATTCCCGAGCGTCGTTCCGGATATCGATCTCGATCCGGCCACGGCAGGAGTTCAAACGACTCGCACTGTCACGATCTTGGCCAACAGCCCGGTGACCGAGGGTCGATACGTTGAGTTCACCGTGAATGCCCCGACGGTTGCAGCAGGGACGTCGCGGACTCTTCGCGCTCGACGAGCGGCCACCCTGACCGAGCCGGTCACGGGCACGCTGTTCATCGACGCGACGGATATTCAGTCGATCTCAATCGACTTGGCCGGGAACGCTCCTTACACCGTCAGTGGTGGGACCGTTGTCACTGGACGGGTCAATCTCAATCGACCGGCGGCGCCGGGCGGACTCCCGCTCATCGTGAGTTTGACGCCACCCACCGGAATTGCGACGATCCAAGCTGGGACTCAAACTCCAGGACCGACGACCAACGTCCTCGTGCCAGCCGGAGCCTCGGCGAGTGAAACCTTCACAATCCGAACGAACGTCATCGCAACGACCACCGCCCTGACCGTCACCGCCGCTCGGGCTGATGGAAGTCCAGGAACGGCGACGGTGATCATCAACGTCACCGGGCGAACGATGTCGCTGGCGCTCAACCCAACAACCGTGGTGGGCGGAGCTCAGAACTCAACTGGAACCGTGACGATCTCGACTCCGGCACCCGCCGGAGGACTGACAGTCGCGTTGGCGAGCTCGAATACCGCCGCCGCAACGGTTCCCGCGACGGTCTTGATTCCGGCCGGATCGACGACGGCGAACTTCACCGTCACCACAACCGCGGTTGCCAATAGCGGGCCAGTCACCATCACGGCGACTCTCGGAGCGCTGTCGGCGAACGCCGTCCTGAACGTGAACACCCCGGGCGTCGTGAGCCTGACCCTGAACCCAAGCGCCCTGACGGGCGGCGCTACATCCACTGGTACGGTGACGCTCAATGGGGCGGCCCCCGTCGGGGGTGCCGTGGTGAATCTCACCACGTCGAATGCGAGTGTAGCGGTTCCGGCGGTCAGCAGTATCACCATCCCGGCGGGTCAGACGACGCGAACGTTTACGGTGAATACGTTCCCGCAAACTCAAGACCGAACCGCGACGATCACGGCGACCCGGGGCCCAACCTCGGCATCGGCCTCGCTCCTCGTTCGGTCGCCTCGGTTGCAGACGCTGGTCTTCAAGCCCACGACGATCCGCGTCGGGCAGCAAACGACCGGCACGCTGACCTTGGATCAGCCGGCACCAACGGGTGGATTGATCATTGAACTGACCAACAACATCCAGAACGTGCTGACGATTCCGACCACGGTGACCATCCCGGCAGGCTCCCGAACGACAACGTTCAAAGGAACGGCCCGCCAGGTGTCCCGACCGATCCAAGTCACGGTCACGGCAAAGATCCGCAATTCGACCCTGACAGTCCAAGGTAAGGTCACAATCAACCGGTAAATCGCTCGCGAGATTCCGTTCGATCCAGGCCCGAGGAGTCATCTCCTCGGGCCTTCCTTTTGACGTTTCAGCTGGTTCACATCGGGTAAAAAGGGGTCGTGGGAAAAAATATCGCGTTTCTCGCCGTTTTGGTGACCGCAGGGTTTGTGCTCGCGGTAGCCGCGAAGCGGCTTGCGGAGGAACGATGTCAACGCGAAGACGCGGATGACATCTTAGAGCAGATCGATTCCAAACTGGCCGAGCTGGAGCGCAACGGGTCAGCGCGAGCGGCTGTCCAAACGTCGCCCTGAGGAGGAGCGGGCCGAATTAAGGAGTCAAGACGGTCTTTGAGACGACTTTGCCATCTGGCTCCAGTTCATAGACCAGAGGCACTCCGGTCGCCAGTTCGACAAGCATGACCTCTTCGCCGCTCAACTGGTCGAGTTGCATGACGATCGAGCGGTTGGAGTTGCCGTGGGCAACCACCAAAACATCTTTCCCTTGGCGAATGTCGCCTAAGATGCAGCGCTGAAAGAAGGGAAGGGTTCGCTCTGAAGTCTGTTTGAGCGCCTCGCCATTGGGCGGAGGGACATCAAAGCTCCGACGCCAAATCCGCACCTGCTCCTCGCCGTAAGCAGCCCGCATGTCGTCCTTATTCATGCCCTGCAGGTCGCCGTAATGCCGCTCGTTCAGAGCCTGATCGCGAATCACCGGGAATTCGACCCCCATCGAGTCCATGATCCGTTGGAGGGTGTGCTGGGCCCGAGTCAAGGCGCTTGTATAAGCGACGTCAATCGACGTGCCGCGCAAAAGTTCGCCTGCGCGCCGGGCTTCGGCTTGGCCTTGGGCAGTCAAAGGCACATCCACCCACCCGGTGAATCGGTTTTCCAGGTTCCAGAGCGATTGGCCGTGTCGGATGAGGATCAACTGGGGCATGTGGCTTTCTCTCGGTAGTATCGGATCAAGTCGGTGTCGTCAAAGTCGTCCCATCCTTCGGCCATCGCGAGGCCTCGCAGGTGGCCCCGGTGGTACGTCCCGTGGTTCAAGACGTGGCGGGTGATCTGTTCGACGGTCTGGAAAAAAGGATCGCCGGCTTGATTGGTGTAGCTGACAAAGGCCTCGGGGTCGCACATCCGAATAAAGGTGCGCCATTGCTGGGCCCCGAAATCGACTGCTGCCTCCAGTTCGGTCGGCCATTCGCCGGAATCTTCTTCGCTCCAAGCCCGGCGGAGCCAGGTCTCTTGCGCCCGCAAGATGTGGCGAAAAACCGCTTCGGCCCGGGCCGAGTCTTGAAATCGGGCCAAATGGGGGAGCCACTTGCGATTCGCCCATAGCTCGTAGTCCCACAACTCATCGAGTTGGGTTCGAATCTGGTTCAGTCCGTCGGCGATGGTTCCTTCCATTTGAATTCAGCGGGTTGGCCTTGAGGCTTGCCGACAAGAGTACCTTCCTCGACCACGACTTGGCCGCCCAATACCGTATGCACCGGCTTGCCGAGCAAAGACTCCCCCTCATAAGGACTCCAGCCCGATTTGCTTTGCAACCAATTCGAGTCCGGGACGAACTCCGCATTCGGATCGATCAAAACGAAGTCGGCAACGTAGTCCTCCATCAAGAACCCCTTGTCTTTCAGTCCAAAGAGCTTCGCTGGATTTTCGCTCGTCAGGCGAACCAGCTTGTTCAGCGAGAGCAACCCATCCCGACGGGCCAAAGTCACCATCACCGGGAGCAAAGTCTGAACCCCCGGCATTCCGCTGGGCGATTGCGGATAGGGATTCGCCTTTTCTTCGATCGTGTGAGGCGCGTGGTCGCTGCCGATGACGTCGAAAAGACCGCTCTGAAGAGCCTCGCGCAAGGCGGCTCGGTGTTCGATCTCCCGGATCGGCGGGTTCATCTGCACCTTCGATCCCAGACGGTCATAACAGTCGGGCCCAAAGAACCACAAGTGCTGAGGCGTCACCTCGCACGTCGTTCCCAGGCCCCGGCGCTTCGCACTTTGCAGAAGGGGGAGCTCATCCAGGGTCGAGATATGCAAGATGTGGACGGGCCGCCCCGTCTCTTCGCTCAGAGCCAGAATTCGCTCGGTGGCGAGTCGAGCGGCCTCGGGGTCGCGCCACACGGGGTGCATTCGGTGGGGCACTCCTTCTCCCTCGACCAGGGCTCGTCGCACTCGCAAACGCGGCTCATCTTCGGCGTGGATCGAGCATCGGCGAATCCCGCTGATGAGCACTCGCCGCAACACGTCGTCTTCGCTCACCAAAAGCGAACCGGTCGAACTCCCCATGAAGATCTTCACCCCCGGCGTCCCCGGGAGCTTTTCAAGCTCAATCAGTTGGCGCACATTCTCTTGAGTCGCACCGACAAAGAACGAGTAGTCGCACCAAGCTCGGCCCCGAGCCCGCTCCAGCTTGTCAGCCAAGGCCGCCTCGGTCGAGGTCGTGGGCTGGGTGTTCGGCATCTCAAAGATCGTTGTCACCCCACCCAAGATCGCCGCTCGGGTGCCCGATTCGAGATCCTCTTTGTGCTCCATTCCCGGTTCGCGAAAATGGACTTGAGTGTCGATCACGCCGGGAAGAACATAGAGGCCTTTCGCATTCAGGACCTTCGTGGCTTTCGCCTGGGCCAAATTCCCGATGCGCGTAATCATTCGCCCCGAAACGCCAATGTCCGCCTCTTCAGTCCCGAAACTCGAAACCAAGGTTCCACCCCGAATGAGCAGGTCAAAATGCATGGAGCTGAGTATATCCCGAGTATGATCTAGGGTCATGGAGGAAGAGGTCAGCCCAGAAAGCGTCCCACAGATGTCGGTCATTGTGCCGGCGCTGAACGAAGAAAACACCCTCCAAGAAGTGATCGACCGGCTCCTCGCCCTGCCCCTCAGAACCCAGGTCATCGTCGTGGACGACGGCAGTCGCGACCAAACCCCCACCATTCTCGCCGCTTTTGGCGACCGGATCGAACTCCTGACCAACCCCTCGCCGGGAGGCAAAGGGGCCGCGATTCGACAAGCCCTCTCGCGTGCCCGAGGAGAAGTCGTTGTCATCCAAGACGCCGACCTGGAATATCGCCCCGAAGAGATCCCCGATCTGGTTCGCCCCATCCTTGAGGGTCAAGCCGACGTCGTTTATGGCACTCGATTTTCCCGTGGCATGCCCGCTGGCATGGCGCTGCCGAACAAGATCGTCAATCGACTTTTGGTGTGGGCCGTCCGAGTGCTTTACTTTCGAAAAATCACCGACGAAGCCACCTGCTATAAGGCGTTTCGGCGAAGCGTGATCGAGCGAATGAACCTCGTTTGCCACCGCTTCGAATTTTGCCCGGAAGTGACCGCCAAGGCGATCCGAATGGGCAAGAAGATCGTCGAGATTCCGATCACGTACGAGCCGCGCAACAAAGATGCCGGCAAGAAAATCCGCTGGACCGATGCCCCCGAAGCGTTCTGGACCCTGCTCCGCCATCGATGGGGGAAGTTTTGAGCCTGAGCTGGATCGAGTTTGCTGGCCGACCGCGCAACCTGGACTGGCGTTCGGGCGACGTTCGTCTGATCGTCACCGCCGACGTCGGCCCTCGAATTCTCTGGGCCTCCGGCGTCGACGAGGTGAACCACCTGGCGGTCTACGAGCGTCACCAAGGTCTGACCGGAGGGGCGAGTTATCGGTCTTACGGTGGGCATCGGCTTTGGACAGCTCCCGAGGTCCCTGAGCGGACCTATGAACCCGACAACGATCCGGTCGAAGTGGACGAGCAAGGCGAGTGGACGTTCTTCCGGACCGGGACTCCGTCGGCGATGGGATTGCTCAAGTCGATCGGCCTTGCGCCCGGCCCCGCACCAAATTCGGTGAGAGTTCGTCACTTGGTCGAGAATGCGGGCTCCACGGTTCACGAAGTCGCGGCATGGGCCATTACGGTGATGCGCCCGGGCGGGTTCTGTCTCTTTCCTCAGCCCGAATTTGTGCCCCATGGCCAAGCGCTTCTGCCGGCCCGCCCGCTCGTGCTGTGGCCGTACGCGAACATGGCCGATCCGCGGTGGCAATGGGGCCAAGAGTTGATCCAGTTGGATCAGACTGCCGCCGACAACCCGCAAAAGGTCGGCGCCTTTGTCAGCCAGGGGTGGGCGGCGTACGTGCGGGGAGGTGAGATCTTCTTGAAACAGTTTCCGGCGGACCCGTCCGCGCGCTATCCGGACATGGGTTGCAATTTTGAGGCCTTCACGCGGCACGACATGTTGGAGGTGGAATCGCTCAGCCCATTGACCCTGCTGGCACCCGGCCAGTCGATTCATCACGACGAAGTTTGGACATTGTTGAAACTTTCGGCTCCGCCGACGACCGAATCGGACTGGCGTCGCGTCCTGGAGCAATCAATCGATGGGGTGTGACCGTTCAGTTTCGAGGCGGGCTCATCGGGCGCGCCCTTTCCGGGTCGATGAACCGTTTGAACCCAAGACCTCGCTTGTTCACCAATCCTTCGTGAGCTGATCCCCCTCATTCCGCGAAGCGGCATGAGGGGGGCAGGGGGGAGTCCAACCGATTCTTCGAGGGGGTGGCGGCGACTCGAAGGTCTCTCCCGAAGCTCCAGAATTGTTCAAATTCCATGCCTCTCCGGCCGAATTCGTCGTTGAGCTAGGTGAATTCGACGTTGAGTTGACTGAATTCGACGTTGATCTAGGCGAATTCAACGTGGAGCTAGGTGAATTCAACGTTGAGTTGACTGAATTTAACGTTGAGCTAGGTGAATTCGACGTTGAGTTGAGCGAATTCAACGCTGAGTTGAGTGAACTTGTCGTTGAATTGGGTCGATGTTCCCCTTCTCCTTTCGATGTTTGTGCGAAGGGAGAAGGGGTTGGGGGATGAGGGTTTATCTGCGACTCAAGGTCGAGGCTTGGAGCAACCTGGTGGAGTTCGAAATCAGGTCGGTTTTGGATTCGAAGGTGCTCCGGTCGTGACTAGCGCCGCTCGGCCCGGAGGCCACTCCCCAGGTTGGGACCGCGGACGCCCCTTGTGGGCGTCCGCCCAACCTGCCGCCTCCGAGCGGCGTAGGCGGCTGGACAATCCAGCCATAGGGCACTGCCCGACTACCTGCCGCCCCCGGGCGAGGTAGCCGGCTGGACAATCCGGCCCTAGGGTTTGCCCGACAACCTTCCTCCGAGCGGCTGAGCCCTGAATGGACAATGGGTTTAGAACTGAGGTCTAGGCACCCGTCAAACGGTCCGACTCCGTGTGGCCTGGTGGGCTCCCACTCGAATTGCGGCCCGAGGTTGAGTCAGGAGCGAACTGCGGGACGCTGTGAGCGGCGCGGCGGGGAAGTCCGATCCCCCGATCCCCCGAACTCCCGAACTCCCGAACCCCCGAACTCCCGAATCGGGGTCACTTGATGTCGGCCCTACAGGCCTGATAGATTTAGGGCGGCTCGTTTCCCGGCCTCACGGCCTTCACTAGGTGATCTCGGCCCTTCAGGCCTCCCGGACCCCCGGACTCCCGAACTCACGCCCGCATCATGGCGGGAGGAAGCGGTCACGCGCCCAAGGTCCGACAAGAAGCTCCTGCCACAATGGAAGTCCAATGAAGCGGTGGATTTTCTGGGGATGCTTGCTCGCGATCTGGTTGACGACGGCCCAAGCTTGGGCTCAGCCCTATCAGATCGATCAGATGGACGTCCAGATCAATTGGAAGTCCAACGGCGAAATGGAGGTCCAAGAGGCCCTTCGCGTCACGTTCAACGAATCGCGTCGGGGGATTTTTCGGGTGATCCCGATTCACTTGGCGTCCGGCAAGGGCACCACGAGGTCGATCCAGATCTCCAAGATTCAAGTGACCGACGCGGGCAACCAATCCCTGGAGACCAAGATCACCTATGAACGAGCCAACTTGCGGATTCGAGTCGGAAACCCGGATGTTTGGCTCCCCGCCGGGACCCAGCAGACCTATGTGTTTCGATACACGGTCCTGGGCGCCGTCAACTGGTTCGACGCTCAAAAGGACTGGACTCCCAGCGCCGAGCTTTATTGGAACGCCACCGGCCAAGAATGGGACGCGCCGGTGAACTCCGCCACGGTTCAAGTCACGTTCCCGAAGTCGCCGGGAGGCAAAGGTGTCCGTGCGCGGGTCTTCGCTGGCCCTTACGGATCGCGGGCGAGTCAGGTGCAAGATTCGCTCGGCAAGAAGCCCGCCGACGCTGAGACAAGAACCTCAGTCGCGCTGCGCGAAGACCGGCTCCTGCTCAGCCGGGGCGTCCCGATGGAGCCCGGCGAAGGCATCACCTTCGGCTTAGGTGTCCCGAAGGACTTGATTGCTCAGCCGAGCACCCAGCAGAAGATCCGAATGTTCATTCTGCCCAACCTGGGATTTTCGATTCCGATTTTCGTGTTCCTAGGAATGTTCTTGGTGTGGCTTTTCAAAGGGCGCGACCCGAAAGGGGGGCCGATGGTCGTCCAGTACGAGCCGCCCGACGGTCTCGGGCCCGCCGAATGTGGGACGCTGTTGGATGAGACCGTCGATCAACGCGATTTGGCGGCGGGGATTCTGTCATTGGCGGTCAAGGGGTGCCTGACAATCTCGCCCAAGGAAACTGGGCTGGTCTTCAAGCGGCAAGGCGCCGACCTGACTCTGACTCGCCAGCCGCCCAAAGAGCCCCTCACGGCTTTTGAGGAAACTTTGTTGGAGCTTCTTGATTTTTGTGGCCCAGACATCACCGAAGAAGACCTCTCTCAGTTCGTCGCGCCGAAGAGGGACCGACTTACGGCGGCGGCCTATGGCGAATTGGTCGCGCGACACTACTATTTGGCTCGACCGGATCAAGCCCGGGTGGGGTGGTTTATCTTTGGCATTTTCGTTGTTGTGATTCTGGCCGTCGCTTTTACTGCACTGTCCCCGACACGACAGGTTTTGCCTTCGATCGTCGGCGGGCTGATCGGGCTGATCATCGTTGGCTTTTTCAGCATGCTCATGAGTCGCCGAACCCAGGAGGGGGCTCGGGCCCGGATGCGCGTGGTTGGGCTCGAAGAGTTCATTCGCCGAGCACAACGAGACGAACTGGAGTACATCACCCGAGTCGATCGACCCGCGGCCCTGTTCGAGCAGATGCTTCCTTACGCCGTGGCTTTTGGGATGACAAAGCAGTGGGCGGCCGCTTTTGAGGGCATTGTCCAAGAAATGCCTCGCTGGTACAACGTCCCGCCGGGGACGCCGTTTCATCCCATCTATTTTGCCAATGATCTCACCTCGATCAATTCGGCCCTCGGCTCGGCGGCGGCGACTCCGCCCCGCTCGGACGGAGCCAGCGGGGGGAGCAGTGGGTTTAGCAGTGGCGGCGGATTTTCGGGTGGCGGCTTTGGTGGCGGCGGCGGGGGCAGTTGGTAGAGCCCTAAATACTCAGGCTCCGAACTCCGACACTTTCGGTGTTGTCCAACGGACAGCACGAGGAATTTCATGGGCACTTTTTGGGCGATGATCGGCTTTGCCATCGGCATGATGCAGTCGGAACCGGCTTGGTTCTTGGTTCCTCCGGGGAGGGAAGCGAGCATCGCCGCAGCGATGCAGGAGACCCCTCCAGTTCGCCCTCTCGGACAGAGCATCACCGTGTGCCTGAAGACTCAAATGCTGCGTGCCTTTGAGGGCGAAGAGCTGATCTTCGAATTCCCTTGCAGTACGGGCAAGAACAATGGCACTCCGGCGGGCGATTTTCGAATCCGCGAAAAGGCCCGATACAATCGGGCCCTGCCAGAATATGGCAGCGTCCCGATCCCGTTCTCGCTTCGGCTAGATGTTGTGGTTCAGGGGCGCCGCAAGCGGATCGCGATCCACGCCCACTCCAGCGTGCCCCGACGTCCGGCCTCGCACGGATGCATCCGACTCAGCCACGCGAATGCCCAGAAGCTGTTTAACTGGGCTCGAGTCGGGACAACGGTGTCGATTGTCCGCCAGGCTCCTGAGGGTCCGGCGATTTCAGCGGCTGCGAACCCCTGATCCAGCGCACGTTCGCCTGGTTGAGCAGGTTTTGGGCCGCAAGTTTAAGTTGGTCGAGCTCGACACTCTGGAGGGAAGAGATCAGGAGTTCGGGCGTGGACCACGGGCTCCCGGTGAGCGACTGATACGCGGCCCACGCCACGGCGAAGTCTCCGCGATCCACCTCGGGGCCATACGCACTCAGCCAGAATGGGCTGAGGATCATGCCTCGTAATAGACTCGCCTCGGCCATCGCCATCGACCGCTCCAGTTGAGCGTCGGTCCAAGTCTCGACATCTTTCAAGAGCGCTTCGCGAACCCGCCCCGGCAACTGAATTTCATCTTCGCGAGTTTGTCGGAGCATCAAGAGCCGGGGCTGCCACCCGGAGCTCGTCGGCCAAAGGATGGCGTCTTGCCGATAGCTGAGCTTCATCTGGGAGCGGACCACGCGAAACAGCGACCCCTCTTTTCCGACGCCCAGCGCGAAAACGGCCAACATCGTCGCCGGAGTGCTCGGGTCGGCGGGTCGGAGAACGGGGCCCGCCAATTCAAAGCTGCTGATCGAACCCGATCGAACCTGGGTCGGCTTGGTGTCGGTCCACGGGGTCCGGTTCACCGGGCGCGGCTTCCACCCGGCGAATCGCGACTGAAGAGCCGTGGTCGCCGCGCCAGCTTCAAACTCGCCCGCCAGAACAAGCCGGACGTTTTCGGGCCGGAAGATTCGGCCGTAGAGTTCACGTACGTCTCGGTTGCGCAGGATCGTGAAGCGGGGTTGACTCGGCTGAAGGGCCTCCCGCCAGGGGTCCAGGACCCGTGCTTGGAGCCCGGAGCGGACTCGGTTGAGGGACTCATCACTCAGATCGGCCCGGACCAAAATTGACTCGATCATCTGGCCGAGAAGGCCGATTTCGCCAGCCGGGACCGTCAGTCGGATGCTCATCCAGTCGTCCATCGCCTGGATGCTTGGGGACCGTCCGGTCAGCGAGCCGTATCCCCAGAGTTGTTCGGTCGTAAGCTCGCGCGTGCCTTGCAAAAGAGATCTTTCAAGAACTTTCCATCCCACTTCCTCTCGCTCGTTGAGCCGATCTGGACTCCGGATCACGGCCTCGACCGAAAGGTAGCCCGCCTTTTCAATCGGCATCTCAATCACGGTCAGCGGAGCCGGCGTTGCCGGACGCACATGGCCTAACGCCCATCCCAAACTCAAAACGCAACTGATCATCCGTTCACCCGCACGGCCCGATCTCGCAGGAATCGCTCGCGAGCAGTCTTAAAGTCATCGAGCGTCATCCCTTCGAGGGATTGGATCAGATCCTCCAAGCGCAAGGGGCGACGAATCAACATCAAAAGGCCGCGGATTTTGGCGTTTCGAGACGCATCTTGGGTCGCTCCCCGAAGCCAACCCAGGGCGAGGCTCTGGCCGAGGGGATACAAGCTGGCGACTTGATCTTCGGTCAGGCCGTCGATCGCTTCATCGAGACGGGGTGAAGAAGCTGCGGTCAGAACGACGAGGCCGGACCGGAGCGATGGGGTGTAAAGGACCTCGACGCCGGGATCGGTTTGGGCAACGGCCAGCGCAAAGGCGATTGAGTAAAGGGTTTCCCGAGCCGAGAGGGGAGGAACGCCCGCCCCACGAGCCGCCCCCGAGAGGGGGACCGTCAGGGTCCCCGGCTGGAACGGCACGAGCGCGGCGTCGAAGGGCTGATTGAGAGGCTTGCGGAGCCCCTCCAAGAGGCCTCGAACTTTGTCCATTGTCGGTTGCAGCGCGAACGGGCCGCTGATGGAAATGACTCGATTGCCCTCTTGAAAGAGGGCTTGATGCAGAGCCGCCAAGGCCTCAGGAGACGCTTTTCGCATGACGCTCAAAGAGCCCAAAGGATCGGGCATTTGGCCGCCATAGGCTTGTTGCCAAGCCGCCGAAGCAAGCTTCGAATTTTGGGGTTCTAAGGCCAGTTCCTCGGCCATGATCTCGATCTCGCCCAGGATCATTTCTGCGGTCAATCGCGGCGGACTCATGAGCTGGCGGACTGACTCCAGCGCCAGATCAAGCTCTTTGGGGTCGCCGGTGATTTCAAAGCTCAGCACGTCGCGAGTCGTCTCGGCAAGCAGCAGAAGCCCTTTGCGCTCCAAGCGAGCATCCAGATCGCCTTCGGGCCCCCGCGCCATCAAATGCTCCAGAAGATGTCGCAGGCCGTGCGTCTTCGAGTTCTCAAAAGTGAGCGGCGAAGTCGCCAGAAGGTGCACCGAGATTTGGCGCGCTTCGGGCATTCGCTCGACCAAGATCCCGATTCCGTTGGGCAAAGTGGCTCGTAGGCGAGGAGGCTGGGCGATTGGAGGCTGGGCCCAGCACAGGGCGGCAAGAACAGCCGAAATCATCAACTCATCGTACCTGGGACCAGGTCTTTAGAGAATTTTTGACACAAGGTCGCGAAGACTGTCGCCCAAGGCCCGCATCGGTGGAAATCCCTGGGCAAGGAGTCGATCGGAGGAGAGCGCCGAGTACATCGGGCGAGTCACTTGGCTGGGCCACTCAGAGGCGGGGACGGGAGTGACCTCGGGCGAGAGGTCGAGCCCGTGCCCGAGTTCTTGGGCGGCACGAAGGGTGGCCGAGGCGAGTTCGTGCCAACTGAGAACTTCGGGGCCGGCCGCATGATAGAGCCCAGGCTCCAAGCCGGACTCAAGCGCGTGGCGAATCCACTTCGCGAGTTCGAGGGTTGAAGTCGGTGAGCCGAATTGGTCATCCACCACCCGAAGCGATTTCCCCGCGAGCCAGGCTTGGAGAATCGTCCTTGGGAAGCACTTGCCGTGGGGGCCAAAGAGCCATGCCGTTCGAAAGACCCAACCCGAAGTCGCCAGTTGCAAGACCGAGCGCTCGCCCTGGAGCTTGCTCTCCCCATAGACGCCGAGCGGGGAAGGGGCCGCCTCCTCCGAAATCGGCCGCGAGTGGCCGTGCCCAAAGACGAAGTCGGTACTGATGTGCATCAGGCGGGCTCCGCTCGCTTGGCAGGCTTGGGCCAAATAGCTCGGGCCCAGAGCGTTCACGGCGAAGGCGGCGTCAACGTTCGTTTCGGCGCCTTCAACGTCGGTGTACGCAGCGGCATTGATCACCACATCGCCGGGGCGAAGGTGATCGAGGGCCCACTCCGCCGCGGCCGTCGGATCGGTGAGGTCGAAATCTGTTCGGCGCAAAGAGAGGACCGCGAATCCCGCCTTGCTCATCTCTTGACTCACCGCCGAGCCCAAAAGCCCGTGACCCCCCGCGACAAATATCCGCACGATCGCCAGTTTATCGGTCCGGACCTGGTCCGTGTGGGATCAACTGACCGCGGGCAGGGCTTTTGATTGATGAATCACTTCGACCGCGTAGTCCTTGGTGCCGGCTTTGCCGCCGAGATCAACGGTCAGGCACTTGCCGTCGCTGCACACCCGCAAGACCGAGTTGGTGATGCGGTCGGCTTGTTCGTGCCGCCCCAGATGCCGAAGCATCATGACCGCGCTCATCAGCAGAGCGGTTGGGTTGGCGACGCCTTTGCCCGCGATGTCGGGCGCCGAGCCATGGACCGCCTCGAAAACAGCGCAATCCACGCCGATGTTGGCCCCCGGTGCGAGCCCCAATCCACCAACGAGACCTGCGCAAAGGTCGCTGACAATATCGCCATACAGGTTCTCCGTGACGAGCACGTCGAACTTCTCGGGCCGAGTGACCAGCTGCATGCAGCAGTTATCAACGATGATGTCGTCTGCGATGAGGTCGGGGTAGTTCTTGGCTTCCTCATAAAATTCGTGCAAGAACATGCCGTCGGTGAGCTTCATGATGTTGGCTTTGTGGACGGCGGTGACCCGCTTGCGCCCTTGCTCTTGGGCCATTTTGAAGCCGTATTTCACCAGTCGCCGACAACCGGGGCGGGTGATGACCTTGATGGCTTGGGCAACGTCGGGGTGGGCTTGATATTCGATCCCGGCATAAAGGTCCTCGGTGTTCTCGCGGACGATGATCATGTCGAGGTTCGCGTTGGCGAACGGACCTTGGAGCCCGGGCAGCGTCTTCGCGGGTCGGATGTTGGCAAAAAGATCAAGCGCCTTTCGAATCGCCACATTAGCGCTGCTGTGACCGCCGCCGCTCGGGGTCGTTGTGGGTCCTTTGAGCGCGACGCCGATCTCGCGGATGGTCTCGATGGTCTCCGGCGGAACCGGCGGCTTGCCCTTTTCCATCGCCGCCATGCCCGCGTCGCAATAGACGAATTCGGCATCCAGGCCGGTGGCGGTCAAAATACTGAGGGTCGCCTCCATGATTTCGGGTCCGATGCCGTCGCCGGGCAAGATCGCGATTCGCTGTTTGCTCATACTCACAGATTATCGGTCAGAAGCGGGGTGCTTTGCACAGGGACCCATCCGCCGGGCATACTGAGATGCAAGCCTCTATGTCGAGAATGCCTCACGAACGGATCTTTGGCGTCGAAACCGAGTTCGGATGCCTAGTGGCCGACGACGAGGTCGGCACGCCGGAGCAAGTCGTCGAACGAATCAAGGACCACCTCTTCTATGAAATGAAGATCGGGGCGATTGATCGTCACGCTCGGGATGAAGTCTTCGAGCCTCCTCTGAGCGGCGGATTCCTGATCAACGGCGGGCGAATGTATATCGATGCGGTCGGCTCGCACCTCGAATACGCGACCGCCGAATGTCGATCCTTAAAGGACCTTGTGGCAAACGATCGCGCGGGGCAACGGCTCATTGTCCGCGCCTTGCACGAACTCGGGCTGAGCGACTCTGTCAGCGTCTACAACAACTCCGTGGACCATTTTGGCGGGCACACCTTCGGCTGTCACGAAAACTTCTTGGCCAAAGTCGACGAGGACTTTTTTGCCCGCACCATCACTCAGTTCTATCCTTTTTTGGTGACTCGCCAGATCTTTGCCGGAGTCGGGCGAGTGGGGGGGCACCAGTTGTATGCCGAAAACGCTGGCCCGAGCTACGAAGACGTGAGCCGGAATCCGATCGACTATATCTGGGTGAGCCAGGTTTATGGGGTGCGTCCCGACGACTCCGTCGAGTTTCAGCTCAGTCAACGCGCCGACCACATCCTGAAGACCGTTGCCAGCCGCGTGCGGTTTAATCGAGCGCTCATCAATCCCAAATGGGAGCACTTCTATTCGCATGAGGCGATGCAGAGGTTGCACTTGCTCTTCGGCGAATCCAACCCGAATGAGCACGCCTACGCCCTCAAAATCGGCACGTCGCTCCTGGTCTTGCGCTTGCTCGAAGATCGACTCGTGCCCGAAGACCTCAAGCTCGCCCAGCCGCTCATCGCTCTGCGTGAGATCAGCCGCGACCCGACCTATCAATGGCCGGTCGTCATGGCCGATGGCTCCAAGAGCTCGGCCCTCGAAGTGCAGCGACGCTACTTAGAGCTCTGCCAGCCCTATCGCGAGGAGTCCGAACAGAACGCTTGGATTTGGGACGAATGGTCTTCGATTCTCGATGGGTTGGAAAAAGATCCGCTGTCGCTGGGTGACCGGGTGGATTGGGTCGCGAAAAAGCTCATGGTCGAGCAGTATCGCGACTCCGAAGGGCTGTCGGCTCAAGATGACGCCCTTCACAGCATCGACTTGGAGTACCACAATATCGACCCCGGCAAGGGGCTCTATTACGCCCTGAGCGAAATGGGGCAAACCCGGCGCTTTGTGTCTGACCTTGACATTTTAGACGCGGCCATCGAACCGCCCTCGGACACCCGCGCGAAGGGCCGAGCCGCCTTAGTGGCCCAGGTCATCGCCCGCAAAGGGAACAAGCCGTATCTCTTTGATTGGAACGCAGTGGCCCTCGATCGTTATCAAGTCGTTGATCTCTCTGACCCGTTTGAGACCTACGAAGGAGCCACGGGCGACAGGCCGACACATTCGCCCGAACGCTAATGAGCGAGGCTCGCTAGTCGCGCCGCTTGGTGCATGACGAAGGAGTACTCCTTCCTTCCCAATTCCTTTGCCGAGGGCTCGATGTATCGAAGGATTTCCATCGCCACATGGGTCGGTTGCATCGCCGAGAGCCAGCCTTGAGGATCTTTCGATCGACGATTGATCTCGGCTTTCCGGCTTCGGATCGTCGCGCGGATCTTACCGATCTCGCGCTTCACATCTTGAACGGTCGTCGCGGGCACCAGAGGGATTCGAGCGGGCTCTAAGAGTGCTCGATACAAATCAGCGACATCGGCACTGGTGGAAGCACCCGTCAGCAACCACACCGAGCCCCCGCCCGAAAGAATCGAGCCGACCTCCATCATCTTTTCGCGATAAACCTGAAGCCAATGGTGCACCCATCTGGCATCACTCCGTCGCTCAGACGGGTCGACTTGAAACCGCTCATGACAATGTTGAATGACAACCCAGGCCCAAGTTTCTTCGGCGAGGGCCATGTTCTGGTTACTAGAGTTGGTCCTGGTCGCAAAGTCGAACCACTTCTTTCTCCCCATCGCCAAGATCTGCTCTGGGGTTTGGCCCTTCAGGTCATCCGGATCGAATCCGAGGGATTCTTGCCCGCCGGTCCCAACGACGACCCCTGCCCCTCGGAGCGAATGGACGGCGGGCGCAGCCCAATGGCCCGCCGGCACGTCGATAAACGGCTCTGCCTGTTGAACCCACAAACTCAACGAAGCCACCAGCCAATGCATGTTTTCATTATGCGCTCATGGCCCAGGATTGACTCAGAGGGCATGAAGAACCTTTCGGGCTAGACCGATGGTCTTGAGCAAATTCACGTAGGCGCGCCGTCAAGGCTCAGAAGGAGGACCTGATTGCGTTGAATTTTACTTCCCGCTTCGCTGTGTCTTTGAAGAACAGCCCGATTCTTCGAAGAATTCCCGGCGATGGGGGGGCGGCTGATCTGGTTGCCCGGAAAGGGCCCTCATTCGTCGGCCTGAGATGCCTTCCTAGGGCGGTGGGGGAACCGATCCGCGAACAGCAAATCGGGGCGCAGATCTGGAGAAGATCTACGCCCCGATAAGACTCGGCGAAGAGTCAATTTAAGTCTTGATCTGGATATCCACACCGCTCGGCAGGTCGAGTCGCATCAGCGCGTCGATCGTTTTGTTCGTCGGCTCGTGGATGTCGATCAGTCGGTTATGGGTGCGGATTTCGAAGTGCTCCATCGACTCTTTGTCGATGTGGGGACCTCGAATCACGCAGAACCGGCGGATGTTGGTCGGAAGAGGGATCGGGCCGCCAATTCGGGCCCCGGTGCGCCGGGCCGTCTCCACAATTTTCTCGGCCGATTGGTCGAGAATGCGGTGATCGTAGGCGCGCAGTCGAATGCGTACTTTCATTGCTGTTGTTTCCTTGATCTCTGAAACTGAATTTCCGACATCCCGCAATCGGATGCCGCCACCTCAGCACAGAGCACCAAGGATACCCGATCCCCCGGGTTTGAGTCTATTGAGGTTCGGCGAAGAACACTTCGCGGACGATTTTGCCGTCCTCGACTGTGTAAAGCGCGATCTCTTCGATCTCCATCTCTTGGCCCGATTCGCGATGCTTCACTTTCATCTCGAACTTGACGGCGAATTGGTTGCCGTTGATCCAAGGACCGTCGGCTTCGGCGTCGAGCACTTCGAACGTGGTCATCCACCATTCGCCCTTTTTGGCGACCGCTTCAAGGCCGACACACTCATGAAAATCTCCGGGCGTCGATTCGATGCTCACAATGTTGGGGCTGTAGTATTTGCCGTACGGGGCTTCGTAGTCCCCTTTCTGGCAATCTGCAACAAGACCTTTGGCAATTTCTTCAACTGTCATCAGGTCTCCAGTATAACCAAGCTCAGCCTGTCTGGAATGAAGAAAAGGGAAATTTTAAGGCCCCTGGGTCGGGCTTGGGCTCGGGCTAGGAACGGGTCCAGGAGTTTGTGATGGGTTGATCAGCTTTTGGTATTCCGGCTGGCCAAGGGTCTCAACGAGCTTGTTCATCCGGACTCCGACCGTTTCGACGCCTTCGGCAAAGATCACAAAGCTGGGGGTGGAGTCGACTCTCATTTTTCGAGCGTTCGCAATGTCGGTCTCAATCGGCTGAAGCAAACTCTTGTCTTCGGACTCGATCTTGGCGGCCAGCTCCTTCTCGTTGAGGCCGATCTTCTTCGCGAGGGCCAGGAGTTTGGGGTACGTGTTGATCGATTCGAGCGGAGCCGTAAAGACGGCTTCAATCCAGTCCCAGTATTTCCCCTGGGTTGCGGCATATTCGGCGATGACGGCGGCCGTCAACGCCTGTTCGTGGCCTGCCTTTTCGAAAAAGGGAAGGTGGCGGTATGCGATCCGGATATAGCCACGCCCTTGGTCATAGATGGACTTCATCGTGAGGTACATCTCGCGGCAGGCTGGGCAGTAAAAATCAGCGTATTCGACGATCGTGATGGGGGCTTCGGGGGGACCCAGGAAGTACTCGGGACGTGGAGCCAAAGTTTCAACGGTGAGCGCCACTGCTGGGGTGATCTGGCCGGGTTGATCGGCCGCCTTTTTCATTTCAGCACCTTGCAGACCTACTCCGGCCAGAGCCAGAAAAACGCCGGCGCCCAAAACTGTGAGGCCCCAAGGATGTCGCTTTTCTGGCTTGGACTTCTGAAGGCACAAGACGCCATAGCCGACGAAGGTCAAGGTCATGATCGCCGCCGAGGCCAAGCACCAGTCGCACCGAGCCTTGATCACGCTCAACGCGGTGTAAGTGAGCCACGCACTCGTGCCGACGCCGAACCCAGACATCGCCAGTCCGACTTTGCGCAGCCGGATCGCGTGAGTCGGCTGGGTCGCCAAAAGCGCCGCCAAGACCGTCAAAGCGAGGTAGCCGGCCAGACCAAAATATGCGACCGGGACGCCAAACCAAAACGCACTCGAATGTTGGGAGACAACGTCGCACCCGCTCTGGGGTCCGCAAGGCACCTTCAGGTTCAGCGCGTGGCCCACCGAGAGGACCCCCGCCACAAAGACACCGGCTGGGCCTAAAATCATCAACAGTGCTTCAATCCAGCGACCTTTCACGACCCAAGTATACGGCGAGCGCTGGCTCTGCGTGCGGTATCCTGAACTTTCGAAAGTTTCCAGATTCAATCGATGGCTACTTCACTTCTTCGACCCCAAGATCTCTTGCGACCCAGCGCGGATTCCACCGTGCGCGGCACGTACTTTATCCAGACTTGGGGTTGCCAAATGAACGAGGAAGACAGCGAGCAGATGGGTCTGTATCTGGAGCAGCTCGGATTTCGCCCAAGCTCAGGGCTAGAAGAGGCGCATGTGGTCCTGTTGAACACCTGCAGCGTCCGCAAGAAGCCTGAAGATAAGGCCTTTTCCTTACTCGGCGAACTGGTTCCTTTGAAACGTCGCCGACCCGAGATGGTCATCGGGGTCTGCGGTTGCATGGCCCAAATCCGGGCGGACGAAATCAAGCAACGAGCCCCGCATGTCGATTTCGTCGTGGGGACCGCCCAGATCAGCGAGATCCCTGGCCTGGTCGAAGAGGCTTTTCAAAAAAGGAAGTTCGCCAAGCGGCTCGCGCTGCCCGAGCGAAAAGGGGCGGTCGTCACCGATATCCCCCAGCGCAAAGTCGATCGGCAGACCAAGCTGAAGGCGTTTGTGCCGATCCAGTACGGATGCGATAAGTTTTGCACGTACTGCATCGTCCCGGCGACCCGCGGACGAGAGCGATCCCGGGCGACCCAGGACATTCTCGCTGAAGTCCAGATGCTCGTCGAGCGAGGGACTCGTGAGGTCACCCTCCTCGGTCAGACGGTGAACAGCTACGGAAAAAATCTGGCTGAAGGCCGAGTCCCGTTTAGCCAACTACTCTGGCGGCTCAGCGAGATCGAAGGGCTCCGGCGAATTCGATACACCAGCCCCTACCCTCGCGACTTTAAGTCCGACCTGATCGAGACCATTCGAGATTGCCCGGCGGTGATGGAGCATGTTCATTTGCCTCTTCAGTCCGGCAACAACGAGATGCTTCAGGCGATGAAGCGGGTCTACACTCAGGAGAGCTTCCGCGAGATCGTTCATCAGCTTCGGGCCGCGGTTCCGGGCATCGGCCTTACGACCGATATCATCGTCGGCTTTCCCGGCGAGTCGGAGGAGCAGTTCGAAGAGACGCTGGCGTTTGTCGAAGAGATCGAGTTTGACGGGGCGTACATGTTCATCTATTCCCCCCGTCCGGGCACTCCGGCGGCCGACCTGCCCCAACTCCCGTATCCGGTGAAGCAGGCACGTCTGTCCCGGCTCGCGGCCGCGCAGGATGAAATCTCGTGTCGGCATAACTCAGAACAAGCGGGCAAGATTCTCGAGGTCTTGGTGGAAGGGCGCTCTCCAAAAGATCGGACCATGGCCAAGGGTTACAGCCGCGATTTTCGAATGGTCCACTTCCTGGCCCCGGACGATCTTGAGGATCGAACCGGTCGCCTCGCGGCCGTGCGAGCCGAGCGCGGCTTTCGGTGGGGCGTCCAAGGTCAGTTCTTAGACTGGCTCGAATAAAAAAACCACCCCCGAGACACGCATCTCGGAGGTGGCAATTTTTGGGGAGACCCCGGAGTTATCGAGCCGCCGCGACGATCACGGCGCGCGGTCGCGGCATTCGCATGGCCGTATTCTTCGAGAGCTCTGACTGGAGATCGTTCATTGACTTCGGATCGACCTCGTAGACTTGGATCGGAGGAGCGGTGGCGCGATGGATATTCGCAAATCCGCCTTCCACCACGAGGGCGAGTCGCCCTTTGTCGTTCGTGTAGAACGTCGCAGGCCAGGTCTTGATGATTTCGACTTCGAGATTGCCTTGCTTCTTGGCGTCAGCGATCTGCTTGTCGGCTTCTTCGCGCATGACCGGCCCGTAGTAGACCACTTGCTCTTGCTTTTGGGGTGGCGGAGCTGGCTTGCCCTTTTCGGCAGGCGGTGCAGGCATCGTTTGGATGATCTTGAGCTGCAGCAACTCCATCTTCTTGCCTTCGTACATGGTCTTAAAGTCCACATATGTCGGCGTTTGCGGACCGCCTTGTGGGTTCGGGTCCGGCATCTTCATGATCGAGAAATTGAGAGCCTTACTGTTTTTGTCGTTGAAGTCGAGCTTCTTGAACCCTCGCAGGTTCGGCAAGGGCGGCATCGACTCAAAATCGGCGTCGACGGCCATATTCAGCCGGCTGTCGATCTGATTCTTCTCAAAGCCCATCTTTTCGATTCGGGGGTCGGCCTTGATCTGGTCGATCGAGACTTTGTACTCGGGAACTTTGTTCTTGGCCGCCAGCTCTTTGGCGACGGTTTGAATCGTTCGCATCTCGACGCGGTCCGCTTCTTCTCGACTCAGAAGAGGTCCGCCTGCGCCTGAGAAGGCGACGCCTTCGGATTCGAGGGCTCCGCCCGAGTTGCAGCCAACTCCGGCAAGACTCAGGGCCGAAATCGCCATCGCCATGGCGAGGCCCCATTTAAGGTTCTTTGAATTCTTCATGTTTGACGATCACTCCTACGCAATGCGCTCATGGGGATGTGCGCATTAAGCTAACAAGATACCCGGAACGTAGAGTTCCAGAGCCAGTGACCCAGGCCCAGAAATCCGGTTGAACTCCGGGGTGGCGGTTAGACCGGTTCGGCGACTTCCTCGGTCTGGGGGGCCTCTTCGGCGACGGCTTCTTTCTCCGCGGCCTTCTTCGTGGCTCGCTTTTTCGGGGCTTGAGTGCCCATCTCGACGCCGACTGAGCCGTTTTGGAACACCGCTTTGAGCTTCACCCGTCGCATCAATTCACCATGGCTCAGGACCGACCAGTTCGCTCGTTCGAGCGCCCATTGCCAGCCCACGTCGGTCGTTGAATAAACATATTCGACGCCTGCCTGAAGGATGTCGGCCAAAAGCGTCTTGAGGTCCTCGCGGTCGCCCAAGGCTCGCTCGCCCATCGCCAAATTCGGCAAGAGCTCGACCTTCACCTCGACGATCTCTTCGGTTTCGCCAGCCTTCTTTTTCTTTTCTGCCTCCAGGGCTTGGGTGATCATCTGGAGCTCGGGCATCATGGCCGATTCAAGCTTCGACGAGTCCTCGGGCCAGGTGTATTGAGAGCCGTCATAAACCGCCATCGCATAGCGTCCGCTCAGCACCAGTCCCGTCGCGATCATCGCCGCATCGGTCGGCTTGAGCTTGGCGTACGCCTTTTTCACTTGGTCGAGAGTTGTTTCGGGTTTGGTTAGGTTGCAGGTGATCAAAGCGAGTATCCTTTTCGCAGCCAGCGGTCCCCGCAAAAGTGGGGGAGATTGCCACCGTAAAGAGGTAGTATACCCGGCTGGAGAACTGGACTTAGCATATGAAAATTCGAACCCTTATGACGGGTTTGGTCGCACTCTCAAGCCTCTGGCTGATCGGGTGTGGCAAACCTCAAGAAGCATCGACCTCAAGCACGGGCGACGCGCCCCGAGGCAACGTCCAAGCGGCGAGCGAGCCGCTGACCATCGGCATCGTTTTTGATCGCGGGGGGCGAGGCGACAAGTCGTTTAATGACAGCGCCTGGACCGGGCTTGAGCGGGCGAAAAAGGATTTAGGCGTCCAAGACAAAGCCGTGGAGAGTAAAGAGGTCAAGGACTACGAACTCAATCTCACGGCCTTGGCCGAGCAGAAATGCGATTTGGTCATCGCGGTCGGGGTCGGCATGAGCGACGCAGTGACCAAGGTGGCCAAGGAGTTTCCGGATGTGAAGTTCGCCATCGTCGATTCCACCGTCGAACTGCCGAACGTTCGAAGTCTGCTCTTTAAGGAAGAAGAAGGCAGCTTTTTGGCCGGCTATCTCGCCGGGCTGATGACCAAATCCAAGAAGCTCGGCTTCATCGGGGGCAAGGAGCTCGACCTGATCAAGAAGTTTGAAGCCGGATTCATTGCCGGGGCAAAAACCGTCGATCCGACGATCACCGTCGATGTGAAATACACCGGCAGTTGGGACAACACTGACATCGCTAAGGCGATTGCCACTTCGCTTTACAACGGCGGAGCCGACATCATCTATCATGCGGCGGGCCGGGCTGGGCTGGGCCTCTTTGCCGCCGCCAAAGAGCAGGGCAAGTTCGCCATCGGCGTGGACAGTGACCAAGACTATCTCGAGCAGGGCGTCATCCTGACGTCGATGATCAAGCGGGTGGATGAGGCGGTCTATCAGACCGTCAAGGACCTCCAAGAAGGGAAGTGGGACGCCACTGCAAAGACGTATGACCTCGCTGCGGGAGGGGTCGGCCTGAGCCCGATGACCTACACCAAGGACAAGATCGGGGCCGACAACATCAAGAAGATCGACGCGCAAATCGAGCGGATCAAGAACCGCGAATTGACCGTTCCGGCGAACGCCAGCGCCCTGGAGAACTATCTCAAGAGTTTGGCGGCGATCCCGCCTCCAAGCCCGGGTTCCCAATAGGAAGTCGGGGCTCGATCCAAAGAACGAGGGTCCTTGGGCGATGCCCGAGGACCCTCTCTTTTGCTCAAAGCGAGCTTACGATCCGCCCTGTCCGAGATACTGCTTCACTGAGCGTTCGAATTGCGGTTGGTTGACCGTGACTTTTGCTTTCTGCCGGGCTTCTCGCATCCATTGGTCGAGGTTATTGCGAACTCGTCCCCGATCCATCATCAGTTTCCGGCGGGTGGCGGTTCGAGTCGGCGGATCGAGCGCTTGCTTGCGCTCGGGGGTGATGTCTTCGATTTTGAACTTGACCCAATTGATCTCGCCTTTGATCCAGGCTGTGGCAGAGCCGATCTTCGTCTTCTCAAGTTCCTTGATCACGAGGTCACTGAGAGCGTTCGCTGGAAGGCTTCCGAGGAGCCCGTTGTTCAATCGACTGGCGTCAACGCTCAAATCCTTCGCAACCTCAGCAAAGGCGCGGCCCGCCCCCAGTTGGGCGTCTACTTGTGCTTTCGCTGCCTCATCACGGACGGAGATCACGCTCAGCTTGAACATCTTCGGAGTCGTAAAGAGCGCGGGATTGTCATTGTAAAACTTCTCGACCTCTTGGTCAGTCACGTTGATCCCCATGGTCACGAGCTTGAACTCAGCGATTTCGAGGCTGATCTGGTATTCAACGTCCTCCTTGGGTATCCCGACCCGCGCCAGGTTCTCCAGGAACTTGGGGTCTTCGTCGAGCCTCTCCTTCAGCAAGGCGTCGATCTCGGGTTTGGTCGGGGCGACGCTCTTCTCTTTGGCGATCTGCAGCAACAACCGTTCGTCCAAGAGCCGCTGCATCGTCAAGAATCCCGGGGCGGCATCGAGAAATCGACCGTTGATCATCCGGCCAACCCCGGTCAAAAACTCCATCCGGCGATAGTATTCGGCGCCCGAAATCGACTCTCCATTCACCGTCAGGACCGGTTTGTCCAGCGGGAGCTGAGCCGAAGCCCAGCAAGACAAGGCCGCGATCGCGGCAAGGAACCATTGCTTCAAATTCTGTGACCTCCGTGACGTCTTAGGCCCGAGCCCAAGATGTTCCTAAAGAATGAGACGGGCGAGCCTTCGGAATTCTTCGGAGTTCTTAAGCGAGTTTTAAGCTGGTATACTGGACCGCTATTCGAAGCGGTCGAAAGGAATCGGTCCGCTCTAGGAGTCAATCGTTTTGCAGTCAAAGAGCCAAGGTTATCTCTTCTTGTTGGTGGTGCTCGGCCTGGCTGGGCTTTCAGCGTGGGGATTCCTCGCCAGAAAGCCTCAGTTCGGTCTGGACATCAAAGGTGGTGTCCGAATCGAGTACCGGATGAAGTCAGAAGAGCTCTCGCCTGCCGAGCGTGAGAACTTCCAAATGATCCGCTCGAACATGCAGACGATCTTGGGGAACCGGGTCGGATCGGCACTCGGCGTCGTCGAGGGTACGGTGGTCCCGAAGGGCGAAGAGAGCTTTGTCGTCGAGATCCCGGGATTCAAGGACGCCGACAAGGCCCGCCAAATCCTGAGCACGACCGCTAGCATCGAGATGTACCACGCCAAGACCGTGGTCACCGACAAACCTCTTGGGCAGCTTCGAACCTACGTTCCCGGCCTCGACCGGGGCGAAGGTGGTCGCCCGGCAGTGAGCTTTTCATTCCGAACCGGAGATCGCAAAGCCATCGAGCCGGGGACGCCGGAATATGCTCAGATGATCAAGTCTTGGGACTTGATCTTGAAGGGAAGTGAACTCCAAGATGCCTTTCCGATCGCGCAAGGGAACTCTGTGATTCCGGGTTTGAAATTTAATGCCGACGGGGCCCGGAAGATGGAGCAATGGAGCCGGCGATACCTGAACCAAGGTGAGATGCTGGCCTCAGTCCTCGATGGCGTTGTCCTGAATATCGCGCCGTTGGCCGACGGCGCGATCATCAAAGATCAAGCAGAGATTCGCGGCCAGTTCGACGCTGCTTATGTCCGCCAACTCTCCGACCTTCTCAAAGCCGGATCGTTGCCCGTCGGTTTGGAAGAGCAGTCGGTTGAAACGGTCGACCCGACGATCGGCGAAAAGTCGCTCGACGCAATTTACTTCGCCGGGGCGATTAGCTTCGCCATCATCGTCATCTTCCTGATCGTTTACTACGCCTTTCCCGGCGTCGTGGCGCTGGTCGCACTCATCCTTTACGTGCTCTTCACCCTGACCGCGCTGAAGCTCATTGACGCGACGTTTTCGCTGGCAGCCATTGCCGGGTTCATCCTCTCGATCGGGGTCGCGGTGGACGCGAACATCCTCGTTTTCGAGCGGGTCAAAGAAGAGATTCGGGAGGGACGCCCCCTCGTCCGAGCGGTCGAACTCGGCTTTAGACGGGCCTTGCCGTCGATCATCGACTCGAACACGTGTACGATCATCACGTCGATGGTGCTCGTCAACTTCGGCACCGGACCTGTCAAAGGGTTCGCGACGACCCTCATCTTGGGGGTGGCGATCTCCTTCTTTACGGCGGTGACGGTCACTCGGTCGCTCCTTGTTTTCTTGGTGAGTCAAGGGTTCGGAAACTCACCCAAGGCTTTTGCTCTTGGCCGAAACTGGTTCGGGGAGTCCTTTGAGACGAACGCACTCGAAAAGCCCCTGCCGATCATGCAGAAGACTCGCAAATGGTTCTTGATCTCGCTGATCACGATTTTGCCCGGTGCCTTCTTCATCTTCCCGATGCAAGGCCTCAAGGCCAATGTTGAATTTACGGGGGGCTACCGAGTCACCGTCCAATTGCCCCAAGGGAGCCAAATCAAGCCGAACGAAATTTTATCGAAGCTCGAAACGGCCGGATACAAAGGCTCGAACGTCAGCTTCAGCACGGCGGGCGGCGTTCGCTACGCTTCGATGACGGTCCCTGCGGCGACCGAAAAGGTCGATACGGGCAAGGAAGATGCCATTGCCGCAGCCGCTGGATTCAAGAGTGAAGACATTCGAAACCACGCCCGAGTCGGTGCCTCGGTCCAAAAAGAGACGGTCCGAAACGCCGTTCTCGGCGTCATCTTAAGCTCACTCGGCATCATGCTGTATCTGGGGATCAGGTTCGGCATTGCCCTTGGGGGGATTCGCAACGGGATTCGATTTGGTCTTTCGGCCATCGGCGCGATGGTTCACGACGTCTTGGTCGTGGTCGGCATCGCAGCGATCATGGGCTACTTTGCCGGATGGGAAATTAGCGCCCTCTTCATCACCGCGATGCTCACCGTCATCGGCTTCTCGGTCCACGATACGGTCGTCGTCTTCGACCGGGTCCGCGAGAATCTTCGGAAGAAAAATCTGGGTGGGGCCACGTTCGAACACATCTGCAACGTCTCGGTCTCCCAAAGCTATGCGCGGTCGATCAACACCTCGCTCATGGTCATTATCACGCTCGGCGTGTTGATGGCCTTCGGAACGCCGACGATCGACTTGAAGTTCTTCTGCTTGGCGATGCTGGTCGGGATCGTCTCGGGAACATATTCGTCGATCTATAACGCGACGCCGATCTTGTACCTGTGGGACAAGGCCGTCATGCGACGGCGGGGCGAAGAAGCGGGATTGGTCGCCGAAGCGAAAGCTGCCGCCGAAGCCATCGAGCATCAAAAGCTCCTGCTTCAACAGGAACTGGGTGGGGCGATCACCGGACCGGGACGACCGGCCTCGCCGAGTGCGGCTCCGAAAGGCGCCGCCAATACGAACCCGCAAGCAGGCTTCAGCCAGGTCCGTCGCCGCGAGTCGGCAGTGGACCGCGCCAAGCGCCCGCTTGACCTGGATGACGAAGACGACGACAAGTAAGCTGCCGACCCCGTTCAGCCAAACTCAGAGCGGCCCTGGACCATCCGTCCAGGGCCGCTCTGGGTTTTTTGAGAATGAGTGTTACTCGGAGCTGCTGAGCGCTTGCTCGCGCTCGACTTCGACTCGGATGCCGATGGCCCGAATGATCGCGGCGACGTCTTCGCAGACCTCTTTGCTGGCCCGATGCACACCGCATCGACCGTAGTGATCGATCTCCCAGGCCTCGATGTAGGCCTCGTCCGGGGTGCAGGCGGTGGCGATCATCAAGATCGTGATGACCTCTTCATACGTGTTGGTCTCGTTGTTGTAGACCGTGACCACCCAGTCTTCGCCCGCTTCTTGGCTTCGCTTCTCTTCGGTCGGGCTCTCGAGCGTCCCCGGGCGGCTGGATTGACCAAAGGTCTTGAACTGCCGAAGCCGTTCTCGGTCTCTTTTGATCATTCTTCCCACTCCTTGCGCACGGCCGTCCGGACTCCGATCGCTGCAATCATTTCGGCGATGCCCTCGCATTCGGTCCGGGAATCAAAGGGAACGGGAGCCTGGCCGTAGTGGTGCGCTTCCCATGTTTCGATGCTCGCTTCTTCGAGGTCGCATCCGGTGGCTTGCATCAAGATGTCGATGACTTCGTCCACCGAGTTCGTTTCGTTGTTATAGATGACGACCATCCAGCGGCCTGCCCCGTGGGTCAGGTCCGATGCACTCTGTTCTAAAAGAGGTTGACTGATCGATCCCATAAAGTCCTGTTCCTGACAAAAGGATGATTCTATTCTACAACGGATTTTGACAGGGAATAGATTCCAAAATGATATTTTTGCGGAGAACTTGAAGACCCGGGCTGATCGAGCGGTATCTTGGACCGATGGAATGGGTTCTTCGTCCGGCGCAAGGACTCCGAGGAGAGTTCATCCCCCCCGCGGATAAGTCGATCACGCACCGAGCGTATCTTTTCGCCGCAGCCGCTCGTACGCCCTCGGAGATCGAAAACCCGCTTCAGAGTCACGATTGCGAAGCGACTCTCAACGCCCTGATCCAGATGGGGGCCGAAGTCCGCAGACTCAGCGGCGCCGCGATAGCGCTTTATCCGCCGACCGAGTGGCATTCCCCGGCCGGTTCACTTGATTGCGGCAATAGCGGCACGACGATGCGGCTTTTGATGGGAATGATCGCCTCTCGCCCGCTCGTGGCCGAGCTCCAGGGGGACGCCTCCCTTTCCCGACGACCGATGGAGCGCGTCGCGAGCCCGTTGCGCCAGATGGGAGCGACGATCGAAGGTTCTCAGGCTCCTCTTCGAATCCGAGGCGGCGAACTCGAAGGGATCGACTTTGTCAGTCCCGTCGCCAGTGCGCAGGTCAAATCGGCGGTCTTATTGGCCGGTCTTCGAGCTCGGGGCACGACTTGGGTTCGAGAGCCCGAGCTGAGCCGGGACCATACCGAGAGGTTTCTGTCTGGGCTCGGAGTCGACATGCTGCGGCGACCGGACGGGGCGATCGGAGTTGAGGGCGGAGCCGAATGGGAGGGCTTTCGAATTCGGGTCCCCGGCGACCTTTCGAGCGCCGCCTTCTGGATTGTCGCCGCGTGTTTGGTCCCGGGTGCGGACTTGGTGGTCCGTGGAGTGGGCGTGAACCCGACCCGGACCGGACTCCTGAAGGTCCTGACTCAGATGGGGGCCGATCTCGAAGTGTTGTCGGAGTCCTCGGCCCAAGGCGAGCCCGTGGCCGACCTGCGAATTCGGTTTCGCTCGGGTCTGCGCCCCTTCAAGATCGAAGGCGAGATCGTCCCTCAGCTCATTGACGAAGTGCCGGTTTTGTCGGTCCTGGCGACCCAGGCCGAAGGCACCAGCACTCTCCGAGACGCCGCCGAACTCCGGGTGAAAGAGAGTGACCGCATCGCCAGCACTGCGGAAATGTTGCGAAAGATGGGGGCCCAGGTCGAAGTCCACCCCGACGGGCTCGATATCCACGGCCCGGTCCAGCTCGGCGGGACCCGAGTCGATTGCAACCTGGATCACCGGATCGCGATGGCGGCGGCGGTGGCCTCACTTATCGCAGCGGATGAGACCCGGATCGCAGGGGCCGAAGCGGTCTTGACGAGCTATCCCCACTTTCTCGACGAGCTGAACCGTCTGCGAGTGGACTAGACTGCATGGGAATGAAACGCGGACTTGTGATCGCTATCGATGGCCCGGCGGGTGCCGGAAAGAGCACCGTCGCCAAAATCCTGGCGGAAAAACTGGGTTTGCGCTATCTCGATACCGGAGCGATGTATCGAGCGATCGCTCTGAAAGCCGCCCGGACGGGCTTGGGTCCGACTGATGGTGAGGCGGCTGCTGAGCTCGCCGCCCGATCAAGAATTGAATTTGGCGCGGGAAGTCCACCTTCGATTTGGCTCGACGGAGAAGACATCACCGCAGCAATCCGGACGCCCGAGATCGGAGAATTGGCGAGCGCATTGAGCGCGTTTTCGCCGGTGAGAGCGGTGCTGGCTTCGCAGCAAAAGGAGATGGTCGCCGCTGGCGGCATGACGCTCGAAGGTCGCGATGTGACGACCGTCATTGCGCCGGATGCTGAGCTGCGGGTTTTTCTGACTGCCAGTCTCGAAGAGCGGGCCAAGCGACGCTATCAAGAGCTTCAGGCGAAGGGCGTCGACATCAGCTACGAAGAGCTGATCCGTCAGATCTCCGAGCGAGACCATCGAGACTACACCCGCGAGGACAGTCCGCTCAAGATCGGCTCGGGAGTCCAGGTGGTCGAAAGCTATGGGCTCACGCCCGAAGAAGTCGCCGACCGGATTCTGGCGTTGATCCCGTTGGAAAGCTAAGCTCGCGTCGATCTTGATGTTGCAGGTAATCTGTGAATATGAATGGCGATATGACGCCGATCTTGATCTTAGTGGGTGTGGCGGCGCTCCTCTGCGCGGCCATGGTCACCTTAAGCTGGGTGCTCGGCCCCAAGAAGCAAACTCCCTACAAGCAGGCGGCTTATGAATGCGGCGTGGCTCCCAGCGGGAGTGCGATGGAGCGATTCCCGATCAAGTTCTATCTGGTGGCCATTCTGTTCGTTTTGTTCGACATCGAAGTCGTTTTCTTATGGTCCTGGCTGACGATCTTCAAAGATGCCGACCTGCCGTTCCAGATTTTCAGTTTCTGGGCGATCATGATCTACATGGCGCTGTGGATCATCGGCGATGCCTACGTCCTCAAGGTGAACGCCATCGACTGGGACGAGACGACGTCGATTGCGCCCGAAAAGCTCGGCTTGCCCGAAGCATCATTTGAATCTGAAGTCCGAGCCGCCGCCGGAGCTCCGATCGGGTCGCCGGTCGCCGCCCGAGGAGGCCAATAATGGGCAGCCCCATGGTCGGTTCAGAGCGGCTCGAGGTCGTTCGTGTCCGCGAGAAGTTTGGGCCTGAGGTCTTGCTGAAGGTCAAAGAGTTCCGCGGCGAGACGTTTTTGTGCATCCCAAAGTCGGCTCTTCTGGACGTGCTCCAGTTCTTGAAGGAAGACCCCGAACTGGATTACAGCTACATTAGTGAATGTGTCGGCGTGGACTACAGCACGTGGACCCATGATCGAGACCTGGAGGGTCGCTTTGAGGTGGTTTACAACCTAATGTCCCTCAAGCACTCCTCGCGAATCTTTGTCAAGGTTGCCGTTAACGATGGCGAGCCGATCCCGACCGCCAAAGGGATCTTCCTTGGCGCCGAGTACCCCGAGCGCGAGATCCAAGATCTCTACGGCATCCCGTTCGAAGGCAACGCCGAAGAGCCCGGCATGAGGTTCTTGTTGCCGGATGACTGGGTGGGGTTCCCGCTGCGCAAGGAGTACCCCTTGGGCGGGGAAGATGTTCTTTTTGCCGAAGGGACGTACGGCCCGGCGGTGGAGGATGTCTCGATGCCCCACGCGGGCGAAAGCTTTGAGGGCAAAACCGGCTCCGAAGACGTCAGCGGTCGCTAAGGTCGATCATCGCTTCCAAGAGGAGCGACTCAGTCGCACCCGGAAACCGAGCCATCCAGCCCGAGAAGGCCGCAAGCCCCCGTCGATAGCGGTCGGTCTCACCCTGCAGCCTCAGGCATCGGAGCGCCACCCCGTTCGGGCATGGGCAGGCCCCGTCGGTGGGCGGCTTCGTGCGCCCAAAGAGCGTTTCATGCTGGGTCGAGGTGAAGAAGAATCCCCCCGCCGGATCTTCGAACAGGTCGATCATCCGAGCGGTGAGGTCTTCAGCTCGGGCTCTCCATTCGGGTTTCTGTGTCGTCGTTGCCAGGGCAAAAAAGCCGTCCGCGAGGTGGGCGACGTCGTCCAGAAATCCCAGGCCAGAGGCTTGGCCCCGAGTGAGGTGCCGGGGAACGTACCCGAGCTCGGAAATCGCTTGATGCCACGTCTGGGCGCATGCTTCGGCCCGTTCGAGGTCGCCGAAATCCACGAGGGCGGCGATCATCATGCCGTTCCAACTGGCGATGGCCTTGTCGTCGGTGAGGGGCTGAGGTCGGCGCTTTCGGGCGGCATGAAGTTGTGCGAGCTCGGGAGCAAACTCCTCCGTCCACTCGGCCAAGTGGAGGACGTTGTGACCCGTGAGCTTTCGAGTCGCCTCGTCCAAGTAATTTCCGGCTTCTCGGGCCTGATAAGCAGTCAAGAACGCTTCCGCCCGGTCCCCCAATAGGCTGCGAATCTCCGCGCAACTCCAAACAACATGCCGCCCCTCTTCACCTTCGGAGTCGGCATCCAGCGCAGAATAGAAAAGCCCCTCCGGACCCGTCATTTCTGTTTCAAGCCACTCGACGAGCCGCGTGGCGACGGAGCGAAACCCTCGGGTGCGGGGATCGTCGGGCCAGCGCCGGGCGGCTCGGGAATAGGCTCCGAGGAGTTGGGCGTTGTCGTAGAGCATCTTCTCGAAGTGCGGCAAGAGCCATCGCTCGTCGGTCGAATAGCGATGAAAACCCCCGGCGACGTGATCGTGAATTCCGCCTTTGGCCATCGACTCGAGCGTCGTCAGGACCATCTCGCGAGCCATCTCCCGATACGACTGAGGCCCGAACGGGGACGCGGAAAAGGCTTCCAGGAAAGCCAGCGCCGTGTGGGGCGGAAACTTCGGAGCTGTCCCCATGCCGCCATTTTCGTGGTCAAACTCTTCGTGGGCATGTTGAACGGACGCCTCAAAGAGGGCTGGGCTCAGCTCGACCGGAGCTAAGTTGGAGCCGGAGAGGGCGCTGGCGAGATGGTCCGCGAGGCTCGCGGCCGAGCTCACAAGCTCAGCCCTTTGGGTTTTCCATGCGTGGTCGATGCTCAGCAGCAAAGTCAGAAAGCCCGGATAGGGCCCGCGATCTTCCTTTGGAAAGTACGTCCCGGCAAAGAACGGCTGCTTCTGGGGCGTCAAGAAGCAGGTCATGGGCCATCCCCCTCGCCCCGTGGCCACCTGGACGGCGGTCATATAGGCATCATCGACATCCGGTCGCTCTTCGCGGTCGAGCTTGATGGAGACGAATCGCTGGTTCAAAACCTGAGCCACCTCAGAGTCTTCGAACGACTCATGGGCCATCACGTGGCACCAGTGGCACGAGCTATATCCGACGCTCAGAAAGACGGGGCGGTCGAGTCGGGATGCGAGCTCAAAGGCTTCGGCACCCCATTCGTACCAATCGACCGGATTCTCTTGGTGTTGGCGCAGGTACGGCGAGAGGGAAGTTGCGAGTCGATTCGGCATGCTCTGTTCCAGGATACTTTGCTAGTCTGCTGAGAATTTTTCGGATTTGGGCGGTCAACTCCCCCCGAATGGGCAAAAACCGAAGTAAAGTAAGACTATGCAGGCTTGGATGCTGAAGGCCTTTTCACTGGCCCCCCATGTCGTTGAGCGAATGCTCCGTGTTTTTCCGCTCGATCGGCTGGTCGACCGCATTGAGCGCGACCGATACACCGCCCGAGAAGTCATTGCCCACCTCGCGGACTACGAGCAGTTTGTTCTTGAGGCCTTTCGGATGGCCAAGCTTCGACCCGGGGGAACGATTGAAAACTACGACCCCGATCAACGATCCAAAGACCATCACTTTGCCGAGAAAGACGTTTATCGCGAGGCCGAAGTCTTTGAGTCGCGTCGATTGATGACCGTGGAATTCCTTCAGTCTTACACCGAAGAAGATTGGACGAAAACGGTGACGACCCCAAGCGGACGCTCAATCACCGCTCATGAGTTCTTCACTGCAATTCTGGCCCACGACATGGAGCATGTCGATCAGCTCTCGGCGTACTTGGCCACCGAAGTCGCGACGATCAGCTAGTTTTCGGCTCAGCTTGATGCTGCGGATGGGGGGCCACTTCTCGAAGGGGGTCCCCTTTCCATATTGCCAAAGCGGCCGAGATCAGCACGAGCGTCGCGCCCGTTGCCAGAGCCTCTGCCAGCCCGATCCTTTTCGCGAGCCAGCCGAAGCCGTAGATTCCGACCGGTCCGATGCCGCTGAGCGCCCAGACATGCATCGCGATCACGCGGCCGCGAAGTCGATCTGGCGACAATAGTTGGAAAAGAGTGTTGGTCGTGTTGAACTGGGTGATGGCGAAGAATCCCGCAAAGAAGAGGCAGATAAAGGCCGGTCCTGGGCTACGGCAAAGCGAAAGCCCCATCAGAGCGAGGCCTAGCCCGATCATCGAACTCTTCACGAGCAGGCCCTTGATCGGTTTTTGGCTAAGAAGTAAGACCATGATGAGGGCCGAGATCGCCCCGAATCCGATCATCGTCATCGCGGTTCCGAGGCCTTGTTTGCCGAGTCCGAGAACGTCGCGAGCAATCGCCGGCATCAGGTTCAGATAAAACAGGGCAAAGACCGAGATCGCGCACTCCATCAGAAAGAGTGTTTTGAGCCTACGATCCCGGAGCGTGAACCTCATTCCTTCGAGGACGAGATCCAGAACCGGTTGTCCGCCAGCGTAGCGGGACGAAAGGTCCGCCCGAATGGCGAGGGCGGCCCCGATCAGCCCCAAGTACGTGAACGCATTCAGCCAGTAGCAGACGGACACCCCCCAAGTCGCCAAGAGCCACCCCCCGATCGACGGCCCCACGATCCGGGCGAAGTTGAAGGTCATCGCGTTCAAAGGAACGGCGGCAGAAAGGTCCTCCGGAGGCACCACCCGACTGACAATGCTTTGGCGGCCCGGCACTTCCATCGTGCCCGCGATCCCAACACAGAGGGCCCCGACATAGATGTGCCAAACCTGGAGGGTCCCCCAGGAGTAGAGCGAGCCAAGGATCGCCGCGTTGGCGGCAAAAACGATCTGAGTTCCGGCGAGGAGGTACCGCTTGTTGAACCGGTCAGCAAAGGTGCCTGCGAATGGGCCGAGAAGCGTGACCGGCAACATCTGGAAGAGACCGACTAAGGCGAGCTTTTCAGGATCGCGAGTCAGGTCGTAAATGAGCCAGCCTTGAGCAACGTTCTGAACCCAAGACCCGACGAATGAGATAAAGGCCCCGGCCCAGAGGAGCCGAAAATCACGAGAAGCAAAGGCTCGAAGGGCCGGGAAGCTGCTCGCGGCTCCCCCTGCCTCGTTCGATCCTTGCACCATACGTTCTTTCAGTATGGCGAACAGCGCGGCGGTCTACCAGGTACCAGCGACTTTCTCTTCGAGAACCTCCATCAACTGGCGAATGTGATAAAGGTCATGGCCCAGCAGCATGTTGCCCTGGTCTTCGATCGAGAGCTCTCCTCGTTCGGGGTGATTGAACGTGAGCTTCCACTGCTCGGGAGTGAGCGTCTTCAAAAAGTCGATCGTATCTTGGCGGCGATCCCGAAAGAGGTCGGCCTGCGCAAGCACGTCGCTTTTCCCGTAGCCGTGCTCAATCGCCCAATCCGCTTCGTCGTACACCTGGACACTCGGGCAACTTCCGCCGACCGCGGACTGCATCCGCTCCAAGAAGACCGGCTCCCAGTCCGCCAGGTGAGCCACGACCTCGCGGGGTGAAAATCGACCCGGTTCGGTCGGTTGGTCGAGTTTGGGTCCAGTAATTTGGCGGATCAAGCTCTTGATGATCACGGGGCCGTCGAGGAGTTCTCCAATCAGATACGGGTTCACATCCCCATTATAGAACGACGATGGCCGGGATGAAGGGGAAGAGAAGGGCTCGTCTTTTCACCGGCATTCGTCCCGAGATTCCGATTTGGCGCGGGCCTTGCAGGAACGGACCCCGGGTGTCGCCGTCGTTTGCGATGCCGTGGTGAAAAAAATGAGAACAACACTATTGATCGCTTTCGGCGCTCTCAGCTTTTCGGCGGCTCATGCATTTGTCATGATCGACGACTTCAGCTCCGGGACTTATATGAAGACGATGTCTTCGGGCAATGACCAAAATGTCCAGTCGGGCACGATGTTGGGCGGCACTCGAGGCACCGATCTGACCGTGGTTTCGAACCCACTCAACGTCGTTTTTGACTTCCAGGTCGGGAATGGCTTTCTGGTGGCCGACGCAGGTTCGGCCCTTCGCGACATCGTCGAGCTTCGGTACGGCATCGGTGCGGGCATGGTCCCGGTTGATCTGAATTCGAACCTAGCAGGCGAAGATCGCTTCCGACTCTTCTTTGATTCGAACGACCTGAACTTGAACCTCGACCTGACGGTTCGAAGTGGCGCAAGCAGCTACACGCACAGCCGCGTCATCGCCGGAGGCTTCGCCAACACGCCGTTTGTGGAAGACATTCTGTTCACGAGTTCTGGCTTGGCGGGGATGAACTGGGCTGACGTCGATGAGATTCGGTTCAGATTTTCGAACACCCCGAGTGGCGACTTCGCAATCAGCCAGATTCAAGCAGTTCCTGAGCCCGGCACGATCCTCGCTCTCGGCGCTGGTCTCGCGGCGGTCCTTCGACGACGAAAATCCCAAAAGTCCTAGGACCGGAGTCCCGCCGAGAGGCTTTCTCTCGGCGGGACCCTATAAAAAGTACTAGTTTCGGCCAGGTATCTATACCGTAGTTGGCATCGTCCGGGTTCAAAATCCTTGTTTTTAGCTCGAAGTTGAGCTATCCTCTCCCTGGCGCCCCTTGTGGGTGTACACCAAATATGTATTGATTGGAGAGGAACATGAGACAGATTATTCTTGCTCTCGGCGTCGTGGTTGCAGCATCAAGCCAGGCCGCCATTTTGATCGATGACTTTACGAGTGGCAGCTACTCGAAGGTCCTGACGAGCGGTGCTGACTACGCTCTGCAAAACGGAACGATGCTCGGCGGGGATCGAGGCACCTTCCTTCAGGTCCTCAGCAATCCGCTGGGCGTGAGCCTGAACTTCAGCGTGGGCAGCGGCTTCTACATTGCGGACGCTGGTTCGCGATTGGCTTACACGGTCGGCGTTGGATACGGCTATAGCCTCACCGGCGGCGGCACCAGCGGGTCGTTCTTAACGGATGACCTGAACGCCAATTTCGGCGGCCAAGATCGATTCCGACTCTGGTTCGAGTCCAACGACTTGAATCTCGGTCTCGAAATTGGTGTCCGCTCGGGCGGAACCTTCTACACCCATACACGCACGATTGCCGGCGGATTCCCGAATACGCCGTTCGTCGAAGATGTGATGTTCACTTCTGCAGGTTTCGGCGGCGTGAACTGGGCCGACGTGGATCAGGTTTATCTGCAGTTCACGAACACCCCGAGCGGCGACTTCGCTCTGACGCGATTCGAGGCCGTGCCTGAGCCCGCTTCGATGATGGCTCTGGGTGCTGGTCTGGCTGCTCTTGTGGCCCGCCGTCGAAAGAAGAAGTAAGGTTCGACTTCTTAGATCGACTGTCTCGCCTCACTGAATGGGCCCTGAAACCCCGGTTTCGGGGCCCTTTCCCGAGCCCTTCCTGGTAAAAAAACCGGACTCGTTAAAAAATCTTATCAAAACTTGACCCATTTTGCGGAAAAGTAGGCTATCATAAGTACCAGTGGTCTCTGGCCACTAGAGTTTGTATTGACTCGGAGAGGAAATTTATGAGACAGTTTGCTTTGCTCGCCTTGGGTGTTGCGGTCGCGTCTGGCGCGAACGCAGCCATCCTTATTGACGATTTTACAACTGGGAACTACACGAAGGTCTTGACGACCGGCAACGACTACGCTTCGCAAAACGGAGCCATGCTCGGTGGCGATCGCGGAACCTTCTTGGCTGTTCTCAGCAACCCGCTGGGCGTGAGCTTGAACTTCACGGTTGGTAGCGGCTTCTACATTGCCGACGCTGGATCACGACTCGCTTACAACGTTTCGGTGGGCTACGGCTACACGCTCGTCGGCGGTGGCACTTCGGGCTCGTTCGCATTCGATGATTTGAACGCGAACTTCGGTGGCCAAGATCGATTCCGACTCTGGTTCGAGTCCAACGACTTGAATCTCGGCCTCGAAGTGGGTGTCCGCTCGGGCGGCACCTTCTACACCCACACTCGAACAATCGCTGGTGGGTTCCCGAACACCCCGTTCACCGAGGACATTCTTTTCACCTCGGCTGGTCTCGGTGGCGTGAACTGGGCTGACGTCGACCAGGTCTACCTCAGCTTCACGAACACTCCGAGCGGCGACTTCGCTCTGACTCGATTTGAAGCTGTGCCTGAGCCCGCCTCGATGCTGGCTCTCGGCGCAGGTCTGGCCGCTCTCGTGGCTCGACGACGACGCAAGAGCTAAGCCTCTCGCATTCATCTCGTCTCATCCTTAGGTCTTGGTGGTCTCCACCAAGACCTTTTGGGCTTTTTTTGAGCCCATCTTCCGTCCGCATGGACCGGTAAAATAGTCTGGAAAGATCGGATCAAGACCCGGTCTTGATTCAAGGAGAACTCAATGGAACCGACTTTGATCGCCCCGAAACTCGTAGCTGTCCCCCAAGCCATCCCAGAAAAGGTCTTGACGACCGAGCGGGTGGGCATCAGCCGCCGAACTCACGAAGAGCATCTGAAGCTCTGGCAAGGCTACGCCAACAAAACAAACGAGATCCGAAAGGCCCTGGCCGAGCTCGACGTGGACCCTGCCAAGGCCAACCAAATCTACAGCGCGATGCGAGCCCTTAAGGTGGACTACACCTTTGCCTATGAGGGTCTGATCAACCACAACATCTACTTCGAGACCCTCGGGGGATCGGGCGGAAATCCGAACGGCAAGATCGCCGAGCTGATTCAAGAGGCCTATGGATCGTTCGATCGCTGGGTCGCAGATTTCAAGTCCACCGGCATCGCCGGGCGTGGATGGGTCTATCTCGCCTACGATCACGAAGAGAAGCGTGTCTTTAACTATATCGGAGACGCTCAGAACACGTTCCCGATCTGGAATCACACCTGCGTCCTTGCGATGGATGTCTACGAGCACGCCTATTTTCTGGACTTTGGGACCGCTCGCGCCAAGTACATCGACGCGTACCTGCAAGTGATCGACTGGGATGCGGTGAACGCGAAGCTGCCGACCGGGGCGTAATTCGCCCTCACGGAGACGGTTTGAGCCCGTATTGCTACCGGCAATGCGGGCTCTTTCTTGGTCTGAATCTAAATCTCCGGTAAAGTAGAGTTGGTGCGCTGACCGAGGGAAGCGCCCTGATCAGGAAAGGTACGATGAAAAGAACAGTTTTGCTGGCTATGCTGGCTGCCTGCAGTTTCAGTCAGGCTCAAATTTCGATGACGATGTACGGGAGAGTCGGCGGATCGACCCCCGGAGGTGCAGCGACCTGGACCACCGTCCAATCCCCCTTTATCGATGGCAACGCCAAGGTCGGTTTCTTGGGCGTGGCCTCCGTTCCGATTGGCGGTTCGGCTGTCTACTACGATAACACGATCGTTTTCGACTCGCCATCCGCGGGAATCGGATCCGTTGGTGAGCCGCAGATCGGAATCAGCAATACGGGGGGCTACATCGTGAGCCCGTCGGTCAGCGGAGCAGACGCTGCCTTTTCCAACGGGGTCACTTTGCTCAAAGATGGTGATCCTGCACCCCTCGTGCCTGGCTTCTTCAACTCCTTCAACAGCCGGGTGCAAATGGCCAACAACGGGGTGAGCTCGTGGGTTGCAGGTTGGTCCGCGACCGCAGGAGGATCCACGCTCGGACGCATTTTCTACTTCCACAATCCGATTGGAGGCGTGTTTACTTCGCCGATTCGAGGTGGTGATCCGCTCGACGGAGACGTCGTTTCGAATAACGGGATCCAATTTGACTACGACATCTCCCCCAACGGTGCCCGGGCGGTGAACCTCATCCAGGTCGGGGCTTTGGCGACCATTCGGCTGGTCAAGGATTTCTCGACGGTCGTTGCGCGGGTCGGAGATATTGCCATCGGTGGGGAAGCCTGGCAGAACTGGCGCGATCCTCGAATCAATAACAGCGGGGACCTCGTGACTGCTGGCGACACGAACGGGGCAACGACGACGGACGACTTCGTTGCTGTTGGAAGCACCATTGTCCTGAAGGGATCCGACGTGGTCCCTGGGTATGGCGCCTTGACCAATTTGACGTCAAGATCGGTGGCGGTTGCGAATAATGGCCGCTTTGTCAGCGTCTGGGGCTCGGGCACTTCACCGACTTCGACGACCGTCCTGCTCACCTCGACTCTGGCGAATCCCACTGTTCATCACGCGATCCTCAAGAAGGGCGACCAGGTCGACGTAACCGGAGACACCGTGGCTGACTTCCAAGTCGATGAGATTCGAAACATCCTTGGACAGGCCGTTCAGCTCGACGACAATAATCGCGTTTACTTGGCGGTGAAGCTTCAGCCGATCGGAGGCGGAGCAACATTTGACGCCGTGGTCAGTATGTCGGCCTTGCCCCCAAATCCGACGGTCACCGGGACCGTGGATTTTGGCCAGCTGGGCTTTGGACCCTATAACACCGGTGCGAACTTGCCGTCGTCGCTTTCGGTTTCGTTCCGCGATTCAGGAAACACCGAGATTGCGACGGGCTCCGCGACTTACAATCCGGTCACCGGAGCATTCAGTGCTTCGGTCCCAGGATCAGTGACTGGGGCCTACCGCGTGAGCTTTAAGCTCGGCTTCTGGCTCCGAAAGACGATGCCGAATCCGGCAGATCCGGCCGCGGCCTTTGGAGATTACAACTTTGGCACGGTCGCTCCGCTGGTGGGCGACTCGGACGAC
>DDCB01000016.1:0-460 GCA_002335425.1 Chthonomonas sp. UBA2017 | reverse complement strand
CGGCGACAACTAAGTTCGCCGACTCCCCCTCCCCGCTCCGCGGGGAGGGGGGCTTCTTTTTGGGGTCCGGAGGTCCGGAGGCTCGGGAGTTCGGGAGTTCGTGAGGCCCGAAGGGCCGACAACTTTCAGCGAAGGCCGTGAGGCCTGGAAACGAGTCGCCCAAAATCTAACAGGCCTTTAGGGCCGACATCAAGTGACCCCGGTTCGGGGGATCGGGGGCTCGGACTTCCAGGCCGCGCCGCTCACAGCGTCCCGCAGTTCGCTCCTGAATGAACCTCGGGCACCCGAAACGCCGATTCATACCTGTTCAAAACCCAGCAGGCCGCACGGAGTCGGGCCAAGCTACCCCAGTCCTAGCCCTCAGTTCTACATCCATTGTCCCTTGCAGGGCTCAGCCGAAAGGACGCGGGTGGTTGTCGGACAGGGCCCTGGGCCTGGCTGCGCCGCTCGGAGGCGGCAG
>DDCB01000029.1 GCA_002335425.1 Chthonomonas sp. UBA2017 | reverse complement strand
TCACGAATGGGGGCAGACCAAGTGCACATTTGATCCGCCCGGATCAAATCCAATTTCGATTCCGTGTGGAGTCCAAGTGGACTACGAAGTCGACGGTCCACACCAGGAATTCATCTACGCTTGCCGAGGATACGACATCGAATGCCCGGGAGAAGAGCCTTGCAATATCTTGACAAAATCTGAGGCGACCATCTATTATCTTTTTTGCCCTGAGACTAATCTCCAGATCTTCTGTGTGGAAAAAGGGGCTGAACCCTCAAGTGAAGTTCCTACAGGTACAACGTGTATGGGAGAATTTTGCGATAATGGTCACGATCCAGCGCCAGATAACATGATTGACCAAAACTTGGACAACAATGCGTCTGAATGGAGAGTCTGGCCGCGGCGATAAGATAGAGCGCCTCAGCAACGTCAAAGTCACCGAGTCCATCCGAACCGCTGGACTCGGTGATTCTTCAAACAACCTATGAACTTCCTCCAAAAACAGCGTGGGATCACGTTGATCGAGGTGTTGATCACGATTGCGATTATCGGCTTTCTGCTCGGAGCCATTCTGATCGTCGTCCGACCCATGATAGTCGCGCAACCTGTTGTAAGATGAGGCATGGCTGACAAAAAAGCTGTGCCGGACAAGTCTGCGCGGATTGGCGCAGGATACATCTTGTTAGTGTTCGCGCAGATCATTCTTGTTTCAGTTCTTTCGTTTGTTTGCCTGAACAACGAGCCTGGGTCTCTCTGGTTTTGGATTTCGCTGGGCGTGATCCTGGTCCTCGCAGGGACTACTCTCATGACGTTCAAGTTCCTGCGCCGGCCCTACTTCGGCCCGGCTAAGGACGAAGAAGACGTGCACTTCAAGAGTCGAACGGCCCTGCTCTTTGTCCACGGCATGGGGGTGCAGGATCGGTATCAGATGCTGGATGAGGTCGCCAATGCGCTTCCGCGTAGCACTTCAGAATTCGCTGGCAAACTGCGTCGCTTTCGAGCCGATGCTTCGGCGAACTATCTTTCGCTCAAGCTCGAATCGAAAGATAAAAAGTACCACCGGATTGATGTTCATGAAGCTTACTATGGCTCGCTCTTTAATCGGTTGGCCAAGCTGCCCGAGACGATCCTCTTTGCGCTGAAGACGCTCGTTGCTTTTGTGCCAACGGTGGCCACTCGCCTTTGGAAAAAGCGCTCTTTCGAGGCAATCTATGTCGTCCTCGCTCTCGCGATCTTGTGGCAGTTGATTGCCGGTGTTTATAGCGGATTTATTATCTCGAATCAAACACTCGTGGTGAAACAAGCTAAGGCCGGAGAAGAAGCCAATCGGCCCCAACCTGATTCACACAATGGGCCACCTTCGCACTCGGAGAATGAGCTGAGAACGCTTGAGGCCATCGCCGGGAAAGATTATGCCTTGGCATCCACGGGAGAGACCGACGATGTCGCGGGGACGAGTTCCTTGCCAAATCCGGTTGGATTGAGTTATCCAGAAAGGTTTTACCGCACATTGGAATTCATCAAACATTCCGCGATAGGAGCCTGGAACGGCACTGTCTTTCAACGCGCGATTCCACTGGAGGAACCACTCAAATATGTGAAGTCTTTGGGTTTTCAAGCCATTGCGATCAGTGCAATATATAGCATCGCCTTTGCCCTTCTTTTCCTCAGGACATTCTCCATCCTCTTTGCTCTAATTGATTTCATGTTCTCAGGACGGTTTCGGCTTCAGAAAAACAGTGCCTTTCAGATTTGGCGTAGTCAACAGTGGCTGAATACGACGAGGTCTAGCTTTTCGTCTGCGATGCTCCCTCTCCTGATTGTGCTGATTCTTGATCCGATTCAAGACCTGGTTCTCACACAGATTTTCACGACCGCGGCCCTGCTCGTCATCGCGTTGAAGGGATTAGCCGCCTGGATGACCAACTTCTTAGGCGATGTGATTATCTATGCAACTCAGAATGCCAATGCTGAAACGGATTCGGCACGAGAACAAGCAACGACTCTCGTTGCCAACCGTATTCAAGACCTGTTAAAAAGTTCAGACTACGATCGCGTCATCGTGATGGCCCACAGCCTGGGAACTGTTGTGACTCTCAACGCCGTGAGAAGAACTTTTCGCGACCTCAAGCGGGACACCGATTTGCAAAAGTTCCAGCTCTTCATCACCGTCGGTTCGCCGCTCCGAAAATTCCGCCAGCTCTTTCGCGTCCCGCCTTACTTGTGGGCGTTCGGCGACAACAACCTTTCGGCGGACAAAGAGATCTTTGTCGGCGAAGACAATTTATACCCAGGAAAGCTGCGCTGGAAAAACTATTGGTATAGGACTGACCTTTTTGCCGATCGGTTAGCGTATCTGGCGAGTGGAGAAGTCGAGAAAGCTCGTAGCGGACTGACCGGTTCAGACCCGGTGACCCAATCGGAAAAATACAAAGAAGCCCTCCAGAGAGCGAGAACTGAAGCCCCCTCAGAACTCGATCTCACGGGCTTTCGGGTCCGAGTGGATCAGGATTTCGAGCTGAATTCGCCCATCGCGATCTGGTCCCACAGCCATTACTGGCTTGATCCCGATTTCGTGGACCCCCTCATCCACGAAATCGAGGATCAAACAAGCTAAGCGCCCGTTCCGACCAGAGCAATCGTCTTGTGCTTGCCCTTGGCGAATTGACCAAGATACATTGCGGCCGATTCATAGGCATCCCATTGCCAAGCGATCTCGGCTCCGGGGCGTCCGTCGAGGTTCCAAATCCCTAAAACCCGGACCGCGCCTGCACCGGAGGGAGCACTATTTCGATAGAAATCGATCTCATGAACGACCGTCTTGGAGCCTGAAACCGAACGCACAATCGCCGCGCAATAGTCGTCCGGCGACTTGAATTGGATCGTGAAGCCCATTTTTAGATCGTCAATCTTGCGACTCGCCATGACGATCAGCACTTCCATCGTGCCGTCGCCATCCAGATCGACCTGGTGCACCGAGTTCAGAACGGGCTTCGGATTCTTGATCTTTTTGGTCTTGAGGTAATCGACGGCGACCTTCAGATAAGTCGGCGACGTCGTGCTGATGCTGTTCACCTTCAATGCGGCGGGTTTCGCCCCGAACCAAACGAACCGGGACTTTTCGGCCTCGCCCATCACCTTCCAAGCCGGGTCGCGCTCGTCATTGTCAAAGTAAAGCGTACCACTGGATTCCTTGGCGGTGCCGTTGGGCGAGAGTACGAAGCAAGGCCCTTTCGCGATCCGCTCGACCGTATCGCGGGGCACGTTGGCGCCCTCATGAAACATCGAAGGCATCCAAGCCCATTTGCCTTGGTCGAAAGCCCCCACAGCCTGGGTGTCCACCGCGAAGATGCCGCCTTGCGGAGCGAGAACGAGTCCGAGAAGAGAAGTCAAAAGTGCCATATTCTTGTGTCTATCCTTAGCGCGGGCCGGCGCACAGCTTCTGGATGAGCGGCTCATATTTGTCAGAGATCTGTTTGTTGGTCATCTTCTTTCGTTGGTCGCGCATCCAAGTCCGGAAGGTCACCTTGCCAAATTGGGCATTGCTGATCCGCTCGATATCCTCTCGGCCGCCGGCCTCGGGGATGTAGGAGCTCACAAACTGCACCGTGAAGGTGCCCGTCTTGTTGGCGTGGGCGGCCATGAAGTAATCCAGCCCAAATCCGCCACCGATGAAGTATGAGAGATCGGCTCCCTTGGTGTTGCGGATTTTGACGTGGACATAGTCACCGACCTCGAATCCCGTCACCTTGCCGGTGAATGTGGCCGTTTTCTTGACGATGTCCTTTTTGTTGTCGCTGGTCTGAGTCGGCGCAATCACCACCGCAAGCAGCAGAAGGCTGGCAAAGAGAGTCTTCATAGAGTTACCTGTATTCTAGGTCTTTAGACGTGCGAAACTCAGCCTTTGGACGTCCTCGTTCGGGCTTTCAGGGCGCGGAGTCCGAACTCCCGAACTCCCGAACTCCCGAAACTGCCATCCCTTCTTCCACCAGTCTCGCGAACCTCTGCCGCATCGGTTCGGGCAAAGGCCCCAGGCCTGAGCGAACTGCGGGACGCTGTGAGCGACGCGGCCTCTGCGATGACTCATCAGGCCCGAGCGGCGCCCCCCAAAGTGCAGGCGCAAAGTCAAACACAATCGGCAAGGAGCTCAAAACTGGAGCGAACTGCGGGACGCTGTGAGCGACGTGGCCTTTGCGATGACTCATCAGGCCCGAGCGGCGCCCCCAATTTCTGAGTCCCGAAGCCATGCATCCATCGGCAAACGACCCAGACCTGAGGCCCCGGCTTGAAATAGCCGAGACTCCTAGAGTATCCTAAGCACCTGAGTTGCCGCATAGCTCAGTCGGTAGAGCAGCTGACTGTTAATCAGCGGGTCGTAGGTTCGAGTCCTACTGCGGCAGCCACTTTTTAGGTGTCCACACCGGGGACATGGGTTACAGATTGTTCCGAAGAC
>DDCB01000013.1:11851-11976 GCA_002335425.1 Chthonomonas sp. UBA2017 | reverse complement strand
CCTGCCGCCTCCGAGCGGCGCAGCCAGGCCCAGGACTCTGCCGGACAACCTGTCCCCAAGTTGCGCGGCCGGCTGGACGATCCAGTCCTAGGGCACTGCCCGATAACCTGTCGCCTCCGAGCGGC
>DDCB01000013.1:0-11551 GCA_002335425.1 Chthonomonas sp. UBA2017 | reverse complement strand
CGCCTCCGAGCGGCTGATCCCTGCATGGGACAATGGCTGGAGAACAGAGGTCTAGGCACCTGTCAATCGGTCCGACTTGCTGTGGCCCAGTGGACTCCCATTCGAATTGGGGCCCGAGGTTCATTCAGGAGCGAACTGCGGGACGCTGTGAGCGGCGCGGCCTGAAGGTCCGCTGTGCCCCGAGCCCTCGAATCACCGGACCCCCGAACCCCCGAACCCCCAAACGTGATTCGACTCCCGCTGCCCCCTCAGGCCGCTTCGCGAAATGAGGGAGCTGTCGCGGGTTCGGTCAGTCCCGGTACGGATCAAACTCGTGGGCGCTGGCCATCGCCACCCCCAGCGGGCGAAGGGTGTGGACGATCCGGATGGTCCCGGCGTGGGCGGCCAAGACCTCGGGGAGTCGCTTGTAGCAGTGCGGCGACTCGTCCGTCCCTGCTCCGCGCAAAACGACGCCCGCTTCGCGGACCCAATCCTCCATCATCTGGCGGGTGACTTGGCCGCCAGTTCGTCGGCCCTTCTTCTTTTTCCCGGCCGCTTGGGTGCGGCTCATCACTCGTCCCGCCCCGTGCACAGTGGAGTACATCGCTTCGGCGGCGTGGTCATGCTCGACGCCCTCAAGGATCACCGAGAGATCGCCCATGCTGCCGCCGACGAACCCGCGTTGGCCCGGAAAAGCCGGCGTCGCACCTTTTCGAACGACCCAGTAGTCCTGGCCGCCATGAGTTTCTCGCCAGCAGAAGTTATGGTGATTGTGCACCTCTTCGACGGCCGTGGCCCCGAGCAACTGCGTGACCTCTTGGCAGACCCAATCACGCCCGGCATAGGCATATCGCCCGGCCAGGTTCATTTGTGCGAGATAGTCTTGGCCAATCGTGCTTCGCTCGTGCAAAAGCACGGGCGGGCTGTGCATCGCCGATTTTCCACCGCCGGCTTGGATAAAGAAGTCGGCGATGCTGTGGCCGAGACCTCGCGAGCCGAAGTGGACCCCCACCCAGACCCGGTCTTGTTCGTCGGCAAAAAGGTCCACGTAGTGGTTGCCCGAACCGACGGTCCCGAGCTGACTTCGAGCGGCTTGCTTCTTGGTCTTGGCGGGGTTCAAAGACCAAGCCGGATCGTCGAAAAGCTCGTGATCCACGGGCTGCGGGTTGCTTCTGCCGACGCCAAAGCTAATGTGCGAGGCGATGTCATCCATGATTTTTTCGATGTTCGCTCGAACTTCGGCGAGCGGAATATCGAGCCGCACCGCCTTGTTGCCACAGGCGATATCGAACCCGACGCCGCTCGGGCTGAGGTCTTCTCGATAGGCAGCGACACCACCGATTGGCATGCTGTAGCCGACATGGTGATCCGCCATCAGCGCGACCCGGTCGGCGCCGGTATCTCGGACCATCTTGATCTGTTCGAGGGCGTCCACCAAAAGGGGCTCTCCCCAAACGGGAATGTCTTCGTATTTTTGCATCGTGTTGTTGTGTTCTTTGTTCGAAACGGGGGAAAGGGCCGACCCGTCGCGGAGTTCAGCCTGGGGGAATGAAAAGAGCCCGCGTGCTCGGGGAGCAAGCGGGCTCGAATCCTGAAAAAAGGTTTGCGAAATTCTTAGCGTCGCCTGCCCATGCCGGGCCATCGCTGCTCGGTCGAGCAACGACGTCTTTGATTCAGGAGGGCCCGGGATTGCATGACGATTCACCTGCTCCAAAAGGGAGCAAAGAACAGGATAGAGGCTGCGGGCAGCTGAAGTCAACCCGACTAGGACCTTTGGGGCCTTGCCGGCTTCGGTCGTGTGGGATATTCTTCGAGCAAGATGCAGTTCTTTGTCGCGATCTATCGACCTCTGGACTACAAGCCGGAAGCGGCCGAGGACAGCTTGATGCGAGCGGAGATCGATGCGCTCAACGATGAGATGGTCGCGGCGGGTGTTCGCGAGTTTGTCGGGGGATTGCACCCCGTGCACCAGGCTCAGTCGGTCGAGGTGCGAGAGGATGGGTCGTTGGGCCGGGGAGTGGGGCCGATCTCATCGGCTGGAATGGCGATCGGCGGCTTTTGGGTGCTTCAAGTGGCCGATGAATCGGAGGCACTTTGCTGGGCGGAAAAGGCGTCTCGGGCCTGTCGGGCGCCGGTGGAGGTTCGCCGGTTTCACGGACCGGCCGACGGTGCCGGGTAGAGTTCAGAGCGATGAACGCGCGGAGCAAGAACACAGTTTGTTTGATGTTTGATCGAGGCGCCGAAGAGGCGGCGCAGTTCTACGCGGAGACGTTTCCGGATTCATCGGTCGAAAAGGTTGTCCATGCGCCGAGCGATTATCCGAGCGGCCAGAAGGGAGATGTTTTGGTCGTCGAGTTCACGGTGATCGGGGTGCGTTGCATCGGCATCAATGGCGGACCGCACTTTCAGCAGAGCGAAGCTTTTTCCTTTCAAGTTTCGACCGAAGATCAAGCCGAAACGGACCGATATTGGGATGCGATTGTCGGCAATGGCGGCCTTGAGAGCGATTGCGGGTGGTGCAAAGACCGATGGGGAATCTCTTGGCAGATCACTCCCCGCGTGTTGATGGACGCTTTGGGCCACGCCGATCCAGCGGTGGCGCAGGCGGCGTTTGGCGCGATGATGACGATGCAAAAGATCGATATTGCCACCCTCGAAGCGGCAATCCAAGGTCGCGCTTAATCGATGGGTGGGTTCGTAATCTTGGCGGTCCCTGAGGCCGAGAGACGAACAAGAGCCCAGTCTCCTTGGCGGCGATCGACCGAGCCCCCGGAGAGGGTTCCTTTGGCGAGCGGAATCCAGATCGGCTTGCTCCGAAGCTCGCGGGGTGGATCAATGACCCATTCCCGCTGTTCGCGGGCGGCTTCGACGACGGCTTTGGCATAGTCGGTCGCCTTTTGTGATCCGGTCAGGATGAGCGAGCGAGCAAAGGCCCGTTCGGGAAGAATCGCTTGGGCCCAAGTGGCGAGCCCCAGGTATGCATTCATCGCGGCGGCGGAGTTTTGGCCGAGGAGCTTGAGATCGAGGCCCTTTAAGGCGAATTGGTCGCGATCGGGCACGACATTCTTTTGGATCCAAGCTCGAATCTGGGGGGCGGTCGCGCCCATGACGTCGATGGGGCCGAGTCGGTTGTCTTCGAGCTCTTCGGCGAGCCAGGTGAGGTAGATCCGCTCGCCGAGCGGCCCATTGGCCCAGTCTTCGGGCTCGCGATACGTGCCGATGGGGGGCAAAGCGGCGTGGCCGTATTCGTGGGCGACTTCGCGCGCCTTTTCGACCGGGTCTTTGAAGGTCGCAAGGTCGTAGATGTAGATCGTATTGACCTTACGAACAATGCCGCCTTCTTCATCTTCGTCGAAGAGGTGTTCGCCGCCGGGCTTGCCGCCTCGTTGGAGATAGACATCGACGATGCGTCGGTTGTAGAGTTCTGAGTGATCCAACCGAAGCCGGGAGACGTTCGTTTCCCAAAGCCGCAGGAGCATCCGCATGACCTCTTCGTCGACGGCGGTCTCTCGATCTTGACTAAAGACCCGAAAGCGAAGCTCCTTTTGGCCTGAGCCGACGATCCGCTCGCCGTAGCCCGCCACGATGAACGGATAGACAAGCTGATCCTTCGGGCAGAACTTGGGTGGCTCAAGCTTGCCCATGTTCACCTGGAAGAGGGTGCGACTCGGCCCGCCAAAGGGGTCAGGCAGATCGACGCGACGCACCAAGCTCGTCTGGCTTTGCGGAGCTAAAAGCCCCGCCGCCAACACCGAGGCCAGACCGAGCGCGATCAATGCCCTTCGGCCTCCAAGAATCTCTCGGCGTCGATGGCGGCCATGCATCCGGTCCCGGCGGCGGTGACCGCTTGGCGGTACACGCTGTCGGCGACGTCTCCGGCGATGAAGACGCCCGGAATTTTGCATCGAGTGCTGCCGGGTTCGACGGTCAGGTAGCCCAAGGCGTCCATGTCTAGTGATTCGACGAACAGGTCGCTATTGGGTTTGTGTCCAATCGCAATAAAGACCCCGTCGATCGGCAATTCTCGCTCTTCGCCGGTTTGAGTGTCTTGAAGTCGAACTCCGGTGACCCGCTTGTGGGGCTCGACTTCGCCAAGAATTTCGGAAACCGCAGTGTTCCAGAGGACCTCGATCTTCGGGTTGGCCAAAACTCGGTCTTGCATGATCTTGCTGGCCCGAAAGCTCTCGCGTCGGTGAACAACAATCACCTTTTCGCAATGCCGGGTGAGGTAATTCGCCTCTTCCATCGCGGTGTCGCCGCCCCCCACCACGATGACCTTTTTCCCGCGGAAGAAGAAGCCGTCGCAGGTGGCGCAGGCGCTCACGCCAAATCCGCCAAAGGTGACCTCGCTCTCAAGCCCGAGCCACTTGGCGCTCGCGCCCGTCGAGATGATGATGGTTCGGGCGTGAAGCTCTTCTTCGCCAGCCCAGAGTCGGAAAGGGCGCTGGCTGAGGTCGACCCGGGTGATCTCTTCGTCGCGAATCGTCGTGCCAAACCGAGCCGCTTGAGCCCGAAAAAGCGACATCATTTCCGGCCCCATGACCCCCTCGGGAAAGCCCGGATAGTTCTCAACGTCGGTGGTGATCATGAGTTGCCCGCCCGGTTGAAGACCGGCAAAAAGCAGAGGATTGAGACTGGCTCGCCCCGCATAAACAGCGGCTGTATAGCCAGCGGGACCCGAACCGATAATCACGACGTTGTGAACGCTCGACATAGATTTCTAGCGTACCTAACAGCCCCCCGCGTCAGACTCGGCGCGGGTAAACTGCATCTATGGACTTTCGATTGACCCCCGAGCACCAGATGATCCGCGAGTCGGCCTATAAGTTTGGCCAGACCGAAATCGTCCCCGGCCTGACCGAACGAGACCGCGAAGGGAAATCGGATCGAGCAATCCTCGACAAAATGGGGCAAGCCGGCCTCCTGGGGGTCAGCATCCCCGCCAAATATGGCGGCACCGACACCGACTATATCAGCCTGGGGATCGTCTGCGAAGAGCTTGAGCGCGCCGACACGAGTGCCCGAGTCGTCATGAGCGTCCACAGCGGATTGCATTGCATGACCCTTCTCCAGTGGGGCACCGAAGAGCAAAAGATGCGATGGTTGCCCAAGCTGGCGACCGGCGAACGAATCGGGGCCTTCGGATTGACCGAACCGAACGCAGGCTCCGACGCTTCGAACCTCAAGACAACGGCTCGACGCGACGGCGATCACTACATCTTGAATGGCCAAAAGGCCTGGATTAGCCTGAGCGATTATGCCGATCAATTCTTAGTCATCACGCGGCTAGTCGATTCGGACGCGAAAGCTCCGTATGCGGCGTTCATTGTCGAACGTACGCTCGAAGGGTTCAGCAGCCGCCCCATCAAGGGCAAGCTCGGAGTTCGCGCCGGCAACACCGGCGAAATCTTCTTTGACAATGTGCGAGTCCCGAAGGACTGCATGCTTGGTGAAGAAGGAGACGGCTTCAAGGTGGCGATGAGCGCTCTGGATCACGGCCGATATACCGTCGGTGCCGGCGCGGTCGGAATCATCACCGCTTGCTTGGACGCGTCGGTGAAGTACGCGAACGAACGCACCGTCCAGGGCGAGGCGATCGGCAAAAAGCAGCTCGTCCAGCAGATGATAGCCTCGATGGTCAAGGGCCGAGACGTCGGCCGACTGCTGTATTACCAAGTCGGCTGGATGAAGAATGAAGGCCTCCGACACACCCGCGAATGTTCGATGTGTAAGTGGGTGAACTGCGAAGCAGCCTTTGACGCCGCCCACAAAGCGGTGGAGATTCATGGCGCCTATGGGTTTAGCGATGAGTTCCCCGTGGAGCGGTATTTCCGCAACTCACGCGGGGCGATGATCTACGAGGGCACCCACGAAATTCACACGCTCATGCAAGCCGAGTACGAGCTGGGCTACCGGTCCGACAAGCCACTCAAGCACACCTTGCCCGCGTGGCCGTTGGAAGCCGAGTTGACCAACGCTCGTTAGGGCCCGATCCGGCCGGGGATTGTGTATGCTGGAACCATGAGCACTCCCCAGCCGCCCGGCCCATCGCCGGAACCCGAACCGCGTCCGGCCCCAGAAAGCCCGGTGAGCCGCGACGCGAAGTCTGAACCGACTGCGAAGCGACCCTCCAAGCCGATGCCGGGGTGGATGCGCTGGGCCATCGTTGGGGCCGTCATCTTGATCACCTTCCTGCTCCAAGGCTGGATGGGGGACCGGCGAACCGAGGCGGCTCGGCGCGATGCGTTCCTTCAAGGAGTTCGAGGTCTCTCGGCAGCGCTTGTTCAGCCGATGCTTCAGCGCGACTCGGCACGACTGCAGCGAACCTTGGAGCAGATCGCCAGCGCCGGGCCCTATTCGGTCGTGGTGGTGACCGATGCCCGAGGGCTCGTGGTCGCATCCACCGACCGCACTCTGGAAAACAAGACCCTCGACTCGTTGCGCCGACCGCCGATCCAGTCTCCGAAATTTGAGCGGCTGAGCGACCGAATTCGTGCCGAAACCGCGATTGTCATCGGAGGTGATAACGTTTTGGGCGGACTTCGCGTTGAATCGAAGGTTGGATCTTGACAAACCCGTAAGGATGTGTGTTTGCCACCGGACCTCTTTTGCTGAGCTCAAAGAGGCGGGTTGCACGTCGCTCGAAGAGATCCAGGCTCAGTTTGGTTGTGGCACGGGTTGCGGTTCGTGCTTGCCCTACCTGAAGCTGTATGTGGAGACCGGCGAGACCGCCTTTCCGGTTCTGAGTGCACCCTGGATGGCGTCCCGGCAAAAAGGCCCATCGTCCGCGTAGCGACGCTTGACTTTCGGACGTCAAACTAGCGAAAGGTGAATTGCGGATCATGAAGCGATTTTCAGCATTAGCATTGGCTCTGGCTCTGGTGGCCTTGCCGCTCTCGTCGATGGCCCAAGGCGGCCTCCTCGGCAAGAAAGGCGGCGGGAGCTCCGGCAACTCGTCGGGCGGCAGTTCGGGCGGGTCCAAAGGCGATTCCAAGCCGCCCAAAACCGAAGAGCGACCCAAATCCGGGGGTGGATCGGGCTCGACGTCGGGGTCCTCTTCCAGCTCTTCTTCCGAAGGGAAGTCGGTGATCCGATCCGATAGCGCTCGCGGCAACGACTCGGGCTCGCTGAAGGAGAAAAAGCGCCGAACTGAATCTCGGTCCGGCCCCGTCCAGTACGGATCGCAAAACAACATCACCTCGCAAGGAGCCCCAGCTCGGGCGCGCGAATATGAACGCCCCCGGACATATCAAGGGAGCCCTTCGTTGGCGGGTCAAGTCAATCGGGAAGAAAACGTACGAGCTCAAAACCCGGGCCGATATCGATCGGGATACTACGCCTACGATGGTCGGTGGCGAGACGATGACTTTTACTTCCCTCACTACCGCTTTGGCTACGACCGCGATTGCGTGGTCAGTCCCTGGTACGACTACCCGCACCTTCCGGGATATCTGCGCGCCGACCGAATCGAATGGGCCCGCCCCCTGATCGAGTTTCGATTCGACCTCGGCAACTATAATTGGCGCTATCAAAATCAGTACGACCGATGGAGCGACTCCTACGACCTGGACCAGACGCTGGCGGACTTGGTTCGGGCCTTCGAACGAAAAGACTCCCGGGCCCTGAATAATCTCATCCCACGGCGGAGCACCCTCGACGTTTTGGTGCAAGATGGCTACTGGTACCGGATGAATTCCGACGACTTTTATGATCTGATGCTGGATGCCATCGAGAGCACGCGCACGCGAAACTACAAGATCGTCGATGTCCGACGGGGTGATGGTTGCATTCGAGTCTGGGCCGAACACGCCTACCTGGACCCGTGGAACCGAACTCGGTATGCCTATCACATCGCGATTTTTCAAGAGCAACGGCGCGGCTACGAACTCGTTCAGTTCGAAGTCCGACCCGATCGCGGATTCTAAACCCTCCTCTCCTCAGCTCCTCGACGACCCCATTCGAACGGGTTCCTCGGGGAGCTTTTTTGTGTGGGCCTCGCGCGCGTTCAGGAGCCTGCGAATTGACAATGGGAGGCATGAAAATGCAACCTTCGTGCCCAGGGAGGGGTAAAACGCTTGGAGGCTCACGACCGCCCCATGATCCATGACCACCTTTGAGTTCTTGTTTGCGTCTCAGAACGTCGCCTTCGCGGTGACGCTCGGGCTCTTTCTCGTGCTCGGTGTGGTCGAAATCATCATGGTCCTGACGGGCGGTCAAATCGACGGCGGCGTGGACGGCGTGGACGCCGAACCCGATGCGATCGTCGCCGATTCGGCCGAAGGCGAGCCCGGACTGGACGTTCTGGGATGGCTCCACTTCGGCAAAGTTCCGGCGTTGATCCTCATCTTAATGGGGTTGCTGGGCTACACCCTCTTGGGATACACCATTCAGTGGTGCGGCCTCAAGCTCGCCGGTGGAATGCTGGCTCCGTTTTGGGCCGGGCTGTTGGCTTTGCCTGGCGGAATTTTGGCCATGCGAGGGTTCGGCGGCCTTGTTCGAAACGTGCTGATGAAGAATGAGACCTCGGCGATTCCGATGGATGCGCTCGTGGGGCGGATTGCCACAATCACCCTGGGCGAAGCCAAAGTCGGCCAGCCCAGCCAAGCGAAATGCCGCGATGAACAGGGAACGACCCACTACGTCTTGGTCGAGCCGCTCGCCGAAGGCGAAGTGCTTGGGCATGGCCAGGAAGTGATTCTGGTCGAGCGCCGGGGCCCTCTTTTCAAAGTCGTTGACGTAGAAACGTCCCTTGCCGAGTTGATGGAGCGACCGCAGTCGTAACATCTTTGACCCTTTAGAATTCTTCGGGAGAATTGAATGCCAGACCAAACTACTATCCAACTTGTCGCGATCGCCGTGGGCCTTGTCCTCCTCGGCATTTTCGTGATCGGAATCATCTTTTCGCGACTCTTTGTCCGCGCGACCAAAGAGACCTCTTTTGTTCGAACCGGACTGGGTGGACAGCGAGTCGTGATGAACGGCGGCGCGATTGTTTTGCCAGTTGTCCACGAAACCATTCGCGTGAACATGAATACGCTTCGGTTGCCAGTGGAACGCGGTCGAGACAGTGCTTTGATCACGAAGGACCGCGTGCGAGTCGATGTCCAAGCAGAATTTTTTGTGCGCGTGAAGCCGACAGAAGATGCCATCGCCGACGCCGCTCAAACTTTGGGCCAACGGACCATGGAGCCTGGGGCTCTGAAAGAGCTCGTCGAAGGTAAGTTTGTCGATGCGCTCCGCGCGGTGGCGGCGGAGATGACGATGGAAGAGTTGCACGAACAACGGGTTCAATTCGTGCAGCGAGTTCAAACCACCGTTTCCGAAGATATTCTTAAGAACGGCTTGGAGCTTGAATCCGTCTCGTTAACAAGTTTGGATCAAACTGGGATGGAGTTCCTCAATCCGAATAATGCGTTTGACGCTCAGGGATTGGCAAAGTTGACCGAAACCATCGAGCTCAAAAGAAAGGAACGAAACGACATCGAACAGACCAATAAGGTGGCGATTCAAGAGCGAAACTTGGACGCGACTCGAAACCTATTGGCACTGCAGAAAGAAGAAGAATACGCGAAGCTCGAACAAGAGCGAGAAGTCAGTATTCGGAAAGCTCAACAAGCGGCGGAGATTGCTCAAGTTCAAGCGGCTCGACAACAAGAAGCGAAACAAGCCGAGATTAATGCTTCGCAGCAGATTAGCCAAACCGAAATCGCATCCAAACGCAAGATCGAAGAAGATCGTATTCAGACCGAGCGCGAGCTGGAAGAGCTGAATTTGCAAAAGCAAAAGGCTCTCGAAACGTCGCAGATCGACAAGACTAAGGCGCTGGAGCTCGCCGAACAAGAGCGAGCCATCGCGATCGCCGAAAAGAGCCGCGCCAAGAGCGAAGCCGAAGCCCTGGCCGCTGAAGCGAGGGCGCAAGCCGTTCGCGCCGAAGAGCAGGTCATCACCGTGAAAGAGCGAGAGATGGCCGAGCGCCGCAAGATCATCGAGCTCGTGCAAGCGGCCGAAGAGGCCGAGCGAGAAGCGCTGAAAGTCACCGTGGCCGCCGAAGCCGAGCGCAAGGCCAACGAAGATCGTGCGGCCGCACTCGAAGCGCTCGCCCGAGGTGAAGGCGAAGCCGAGCGACTACGAGCAGAGGCCGCCCGAGCCCGCTACGCGGTCGATGCCGAAGGCCGTAGGCTGCTCAACGAAGCCGAAAATCTGCTGAACCCCGACATCATCGCCGCCCAGGTGAAAAAGATCCTGATCGAGAGGCTGCCGGAGATCATTCGCGAGAGCGTGAAGCCGATGGAGCAGATCGAGGGCATCAAGATTATCCAGGTCGAAGGTCTGACCGGCGGAGGGTCTTCCAGCTTGCCGGGCGATGGATCGAGCAACGGGTCGAGCAACGGCAGCCTGGCGGATCAGTTGGTGAATTCGGCGCTGCGGTATCGGGGTCAAGCTCCGCTGGTGGACGCCTTGATGTCCGAAATCGGGATGAAAGGCGGGGATCTGAATGGGATGGGCCAGGCGGTCGCCCCAGACGCGAAGCCCGATTCCGACTCGAAGAGCTAACTCCCCGCCGCCCCGAAAGGTCAGGGTCGATAGGGCTAAAATCCGCCGCCGCGGGCAGAGCCCCGAGCGCGACAAACAGGAGCGCGACGGGCGAGGGCGAGGCATTGGGCGCGGCGGCGGATCACTGTTTCATTCCTGGTGGTCCGACTTTGACTCCAATAAAGAACTGAGCTTCTGGTGAGTCCCTGCGGCGGCTGCCCAACCTGCCGCCCCCGGGGCGGCGAATGGATTCCAAATCTGGAGCGAGCAAGTCGTTTGTCGCAATCTCAAAAGCGTTCAGCCCCGCCGCCCGGGGCGGAGGCCGTTTCCACTTCTGAGACGAACGATCACCCCAAAACAGGCCGAGGGCGAGGCTTCGGGCCGGGCGGCGAATAGACGCTCGACATCCTTCACTCCGACCCTTGGACCCCAAGGCCCCAGACCAGCCCCTCGCCTTGCTGATTCAAGCACCCTTCGGGTATCTTTGGGTTCGCGTGCTCCCGTCGTCTAGCGGTTTAGGACATCGCCCTCTCACGGCGAAGATCGCGGGTTCGAATCCCGTCGGGAGTACCAGCAGCCTGCGGACTCTTCTAGGGCCAGAAGCCATTCTTTCGCTGACGCGTCTAGCCTGCCCGGGGCAGTTGTTTTCAAGTCCAACCGCAAAGTTGCTGGACAGTAACATATTTTTTCAGAGCCGCTTCGGCGTCTTGCCAATCGCTGTCGGTAGCATTGAAGATCGTCGGATTGGCTCCACTTGCTATCGCAACTGCGACAAACTTTCGGTCAGAAGGATCAAAATTGGCGAGATCCGGATCTTCGGGAAACTCCTTATAATCCCCAATGCCGTCTGGAGTGATCTCTACCACCCGACAATGTGTCGCCGAGCTTTGAAAGGTGGTGGCCCAGATGAAGAATTGGTCGCCGACACCCTGAGGATTTGGTCTGCCTCCCGAAAATGAAGATGCCGTAAGATGAGTCTCCCCCGTCCGAAAACGAGGAGACCGATGAAGAAGTCGAAATTCAGCGAGGAGCAGATCGT
>DDCB01000037.1:27460-27691 GCA_002335425.1 Chthonomonas sp. UBA2017 | reverse complement strand
CCTGCCGCCTCCGAGCGGCGCAGCCAGCCCCAGGGATCTGCATGACAACCAGCTTCCTCCGAGCTGCCGAGCCGACTGGACGATCCAGCCCTAGGGCTCTGCCGGACAAAAAACCTCATTCTGAGGAGACGCGTCTCCCCAAATCTTCAGGGCATGAAGGACCGACATCCAATACCTGCCGATCGGGCGTTCGGGTCGGTCCGGTCATCTTCAGCGCCGCTCGGCCCGGAG
>DDCB01000037.1:0-27212 GCA_002335425.1 Chthonomonas sp. UBA2017 | reverse complement strand
TCCGCCCAACCTGCCGCCTCCGAGTGGCGCAACCAGCCCCAGGGCTCCGCGACAACCTGCTGCTGAGCCGACTGGACAATCCAGCCCTAGGGTTCTGTCTGACAACCAGCCGCTTGCGAGTGGTGCAGCCAGCAGCAGACCTCTGCCCGACAACCTGCCGCTTCCGAGTGGTTGGGCCCTGCAAGGGACAATGGATGTAGAACTGAGGTCCAGACTCAGGTCATTTGGTCTGGCTTCCTGTGGTCTGCTGGACTTTAGCTGGTGCGACTTCGCGTTTCAGCGGGCCGAGTTTCATTCAGGAGCGAACTGCGGGACGCTGTGAGCGGCGCGGAGCAACGATCTCAAGGGGCGAGTGGCTTGAAGTGAAATCTGCTCCCGAATCCGCCGCCGCGCCCAATGCCACGCCCTCGCCGGTCGCGCCCCTTCGTCGCGCTCACGGCTCTGCCCGCGGCGGCGGATGAGTAACGCGGCTCGTTTCCAGGCCTTACGGCCTTCGCTATGAGATGTCGGCCCTTCAGGCCTCCCCAATCTCTGAACCCGAACCCCCGGACCCCCGAACCCCAAGGTCTGGGGACGTTGAAACCGGACTCAATTCGAGAGGTATATATACGTATCGAGCGACGGGCAGGGCGACGGCCCGGCTCCGAGCGACCCGCCGAAAGGAGTGCTTTTTGTTGTGGACTTAGTTGAAATGCTGCCGCTAACGATCCCGATCTTGATCTTCATGATCCCGATCATCGCCATCTTGACCAATCACCAACGGAAGATGGCCGAGCTGATGCAACAGCGAGGCGCGTTCCAACAGCAACCCAACCCCGAAATCGCGGCCCTCCGGCAAGAAGTTACTGAACTCAAGTACCTGGTGCAGCAACAAATCATCGCCAGCGACCACCTCAGCCGGATGGTGGCCCCGGCGCCCCCTGACCTTCCCGAACGGCTTGACCAAAAGTAAACCCGACCTCTTGAGTTCGGCGGGTTCTTCCTGGTAGAATGGACGTTCGCGCGAATTTCTCCCGGAGGCGTTGATGAGAGTTATCCAGCCCACGCACAAGCGTATCGGGCGTCACCTTGAGGTCCCCAACCTGATCGAATTACAATTGAATAGCTATCGATGGTTCATCGAAGAGGGCTTGCCCGAGCTATTCAATACCTTTTCTCCTATTTGGGACTTCACCCAAACGAACTACATCGAGTTCGTTGATTTTATTCTCGGCGAGCCTAAATACTCGCTACAGGAATGTCGCGACCGCGACCTCACCTTTGAAGCCCCGATCAAGGCGACCGTTCGCCTGGGTGGAAAGGACCGAGAAGAGATCGAATCCGAGGTCTATCTGGGCGATTTGCCACTGATGACCGACAAAGGGACGTTCATTATCAACGGTCGGGAGCGGGTCATTGTCTCCCAGCTCAGCCGTTCGCCCGGCCTCTACTTCGAAGAAGGGGTCGACTCGGCGATGCAAGTCATCGTCTCGGCTCGGGTGATCCCGATGGAGGGCCCCTGGCTTGAAATCGAGTCCGATTCGAACATGGCGGTCTACACCCAGATTAGCCAGACGAAGAAGCTTCCGATCACCCAATTAATCAAGGTCCTGCACTGCTTCTTCGACTCGACGAGCCCGGACCGACTTCGAGGGCGGACCCGATACACCAAGCCCCTCAAAGACGCCTTGCATATGAAGGTCGCTGAGCCGGTCGCCGACCCTTCCACAGGCGAGGTCCTCGTGGAGAAAGGCACGATTCTCACGAAGAGCGATCTGGCGCGGCTGGCCGAGCACGGCGATTTGGAAGCGAAGGTTGAGTTGCCTCTGGGCACCAATGAAGAGATGCTCTGGCATTTTGGTGAGGAGCGAACTCTTGAGAACCCCACCGCTGATGACCTGACCGGAAAGCGATTGCTTCAGGATCTGAAGGAAGGGAACAAGATTGTCCTTCGAAAGCTGGAGCGCATCGAGCGCGAAACCGCCAAGAAGATCGAGTCGATGGGCCTGGCGACGGTCGAAGTGCTCGACGTCCCCCCGCACGTCGAGGCGACGATCGAACAAGACAAAACCACGAACATGCGAGAGGCCATTTTGGACCTCTACAAGCGACTGCGACCCGGCGAAGCCGCGACCGAAGACGCCGCCAAGCAGCTTCTTTACAACCAGTTCTTCGACGTCAAGCGCTACGATCTCGGCAAGGTGGGCCGCCGGTTCTTAAACCAGCGACTCAAGATCAACGTCCCGCCAAATGTGCGGCACTTGACGAGCGATGACCTCGCCGCGAGCCTCATCGCGATGATCCCCTACCTGATGAAGGAGGCGGATCGCGACGACATCGACGACTTGCGCAATAAGCGGGTTCGAAGCGTCGGAGAGCTGCTCCAAAGCCAGCTCCGGCTCGGGTTTGTTCGGATGGAAAAGGTCGCTCGCGAGCGGATGACCAGCGCCGACCAAGACAACCTGCTCCCCGGCATTATCTTGAGCGTCAAGCCGGTCAGCGCCTCGATCAAGAGCTTCTTCAGCAGCAACCAGCTCAGCACGTTTATGGATCAAACAAATCCTCTGAGCGAGCTGACCAACAAACGGCGACTGTCCAGCCTCGGACCGGGCGGCCTTCAGCGAACGAGCGCCAAGCTCGAAGTTCGCGACGTCCACCGGTCTCACTACGGCCGGATCTGCCCGATCGAGACGCCTGAAGGTCCGAACATCGGCCTCATCAGCCAGCTGACGACCCATGCCCGGGTCGATGAGTTCGGGTTCATCATGACGCCGTACCGGCGGATCATCGACGGCGTCGTCCAAGAGGAGATCGTCTATCTGACCGCGCAAGAAGACTTTAACGTGCGCGTGGCTCCGGCCGACATTGAACTCGATTCCGAAGGTCGGATCGTCAACGAGCGGGTTCAAGTGCGGTGCCCGGGGGGCGACCGCGAGTTTGGTGGCGCGAGCTATCCGACCGTCCCGAAAGAGTCGGTCGATTTGATGGACATCTCGCCGGTGCAGATCATCTCCGTCGCGACCGCGCTCATCCCCTTCCTTGAAAACGACGACGCCAACCGGGCCTTGATGGGCGCGAACATGCAACGCCAGGCGGTGCCTTGCTTGCGCAGCGACGCACCGGTGGTCGGAACGGGCTACGAGCGAATCGCCGCCGTCGACTCGGGAGCGGCGGTTGTGGCTCATCGAGCCGGCTATGTCGAGAAGGTCGAAGCGAATGAGATCACCGTCCGAGCCGACGATGGGACGCTCGACCACTATGAGCTGATGCACATGGTGCAGAGCAACAAATCGACGTGCTTTACCCATCGCCCCGTCGTGTTCCCCGGAGATCGGGTCCTCAAAGGCGACCCGTTGGCGGACGGCCCCACCTGCGACAACGGCCGGCTTGCGCTGGGCCAGAACGTCTTGGTGGCGTTTATGCCGTGGGGCGGCTACAACTACGAAGACGCGATCCTGATTTCCGAGCGATTGGTGAAAGACGACGTCTTTACGTCCATCCACATCGAACGACACGAAACGGAGGCCGTCGACACGAAGCTCGGACCCGAAGAAATCACTCGGGACATCCCGAACGTCGGCGAAGAAGCGCTCAAAGATCTCGACGAAAACGGCATCATTCGAGTCGGCGCCGAAGTCCGGCCCGAAGACATTCTCGTCGGAAAGGTCGCGCCGAAGGGCCAAACCGAAATGACCGCCGAAGAGCGGTTGGTCATTGCGATTTTTGGCAAAAAGGCCGAAGAGACCCGTGACGTCAGTTTGCGAGTCCCCCATGGCGAGCGAGGAACGGTCGTCGATGTCAAGGTCTTTAGCCGGTTCAAGTACTTGAGCCCGTCGATCAACTACGTCTACAAGGAGTCGAAGAAGCGCGACCGGTTGATCTGTGATCGGACCGACGAGCCGCTCCTGCAGATTCCTGGCGACGAACTTCCCGCCGGAACGAACATGACGGTCCAGGTCTACACCGCCCAAAAGCGCAAGCTCATGGTCGGAGACAAGATGGCCGGGCGACACGGCAACAAGGGCGTCATCTCGAAGATTCTGCCGGTCGAAGACATGCCGATGCTCGCTGACGGGACGCCGGTCGATGTCGTTCTGAATCCGCTCGGTGTTCCGAGCCGGATGAACATCGGTCAGATCATGGAGACTCACCTCGGCTATGCCGGAAGAAGGCTCGGAGTTCGCTACGAGTGCTCGGCCTTTGAAGGGGCGACCGAAGAGGAGATCCTCGACGAGGTCCGCCGCATGGGCGACATGATGCGCCGCCATGTCTTGGGGGCGTATGTCAACAGCGAGCTGCAACTCAACCTGCAGTTCGAAAAGGACGCGACCCTTGATTCGATGATGACCGCGATCGGTGCTCGCCTTCGCGAACTGGATCAGCCTCACCTCGAACGGATCAGCCGCATCGTCGCCGCCAAGCCGACTCTGACCGCGGCTCAGTTGCTGGAATACGACATCCACAACTGGGAGCCCGAGGAGCTTAACGAAATGGGGTCTCCGTTCAAGGCGCCGGCCGAGGTCTACGCCGACATCCTCGAAAAGATTCAGGCGAATACCTTCAGCCGAGCGGGAATCGACCCCGAGACCTGCAAGTCGTACATCCGGGACGGCTTGACGGGCGACCTGTTGCCTAACCCGATTACGGTCGGAGTGATGTACATCCTGAAGCTGGAGCACTTGGCGGACGAGAAAATCCACGCTCGAAGCATCGGCCCCTACTCGCTCGTCACCCAGCAGCCGCTCGGTGGAAAGGCGCAGTTCGGCGGCCAGCGCTTTGGCGAAATGGAAGTCTGGGCCCTCGAAGCCTACGGCGCCGCCTACACGTTGCAGGAGCTCTTGACGATCAAGTCCGACGACGTGACCGGACGGGTCAAGGCGTACGAGAGCATCGTCAAAGGCGAGACGCTTGCCGAGCCGGGAATTCCCGAGTCGTTCAAGATTCTCGTCAATGAGCTTCGGTCGCTGTGTCTGAAGGTCTCGGTCGAAGACGCTGCGAACAAGGAACTCACGCTGAAGGATCTCGACGAACTGACGGGAGGCGACGACGTTCGGCTCGCCCGAAGCGTCGGCTTCTTTAACTAAGCGCGGCTCCAATCCAATCCCGCCCTCCGGATCGTTGTTCGATTCGGAGGGCTTCGTTTTGCGCCCCATTCTTCCGATATTTTGAGTCAGCAGTTCTTGGGAATCAGGCCCATCCGAACCCAGAACATCGCCCCCGAGCGGTAAACTCCAGTTTCCGCCGGAAGAGCATCCGCTCACGCCCGGCAAAAAACCAGCAGGAACTCTATCGAAATGAATGTGCCAACTGATCTCAAGTACACCAAGAGCCATGAATGGGTCCGCGTCGAGGGCGACATCGCCACCATCGGCATCACGGATCACGCCCAAAGCGAACTCGGAGACATCGTCTTCGTCGATCTGCCCAATGTTGGACGCGCCCTGAATGCGGAAGAGAGTTTCGGCACTGTCGAAAGCGTCAAGACCGCCAGCGATCTGTACTCTCCCGTCAGCGGGGAAGTCGTTGAAGCCAACCCGGCGCTGAGCACCCAAAGCGAGCTCGTGAACACCGATCCTTACCTGGGCGGCTGGATGATCAAGGTGCGCATGTCACAGCCCGACCAAGTCGCAGCGCTGATGGACCCGGCAAGTTACCAGGCTTCGCTGGACTGATCTGCACTTTCAAAGAGAGATTACGAAGAGATTACGTAGAAGAAGCCGATGCCGTATATCCCCCACACCGAAGCCGACGTCGAGGCGATGCTCCAAACCATCGGAGTGAACAGGATCGAGGACCTCTTTTCTGAGGTGCCCGAGAACCTTCGATTCAGCCGGGAACTCAATATCCCCGATGCGATGGACGAATCGAAGCTCTACGCGCACCTCAAAGGGCTCAGCGATCAGAACGTGGATGCGACCAAGGTCAGCTGGTTTTTGGGAGCCGGGCTCTACGACCGGTTTGTCCCGGCTTCGGTGGGGGCCGTGATCTCTCGAGGCGAGTATCTCACGAGCTACACGCCGTACCAGCCCGAATTCAGCCAGGGCTACCTCCAAACGATCTACGAATTCCAGTCGATGATCGCCGAGCTCTACGGGATGGAAGTCGCGAATGCGTCGATGTACGACGGTTCGACTTCGATGGCCGAAGCCGCGGTCTTGGCTCATGGCCTGACCGGGCGACGCAAAATCGTGGTTTCGGCTTCGGTTCATCCCCACTACCGGCAGGTTCTGGAGACCTATTTGTGGGCCCAGTCGCTCGATCTCGTCACGATCTCGACCCCGCAAGCGCTCACTGAGGACTATTCGGTCGTGGACGATCAAACCGCCTGCGTGATCATTCAGCATCCGAACTTCTTCGGCTCGTTGGAAGACCTCGGCAAGGCGCACGATGCGGCTCGGAAGGCCGGTGCGATGTTTATCGTCGTTAGCGACCCAACCTCGATGGCGCTTCTGAAGCCGCCCGGGGAGTTTGATGCCGATATTGTGGTTGGTGAAGGTCAACCTCTCGGCGTCGCGATGGGCTTTGGTGGACCTCTTGTCGGGCTCTTTGCATGTAAGCGCGAGCTCGTGCGAAGAATTCCGGGTCGGATCGTGGGGCGAACTCAAGATCACGAAGGTCGTCCCGGCTACGTCATGACCCTTCGCACCCGCGAACAAGACATCCGCCGCGAAAAAGCCACCTCAAACATCTGTACGAACGAGGCTCTGATGGCCTTGGCGGCCACGGTCTACATGAGCGCGCTCGGCAAGAACGGCCTGCGCAAGGTCGCGGAAGGGACCGTCCGGAACACGCAGTACGCTCGCCAAGCGCTTGCGGTCCAGGGCGCCCGACCTAAATTTGAACATAAGGTGTTCGGCGAGTTCGTCCTCGAACTGCCGCGCGACGCGTCTGAGGTCCAAAAGGAGCTCATCCCGCGCGGAATCATGGCCGGACTGCCGCTCGGTCCCTACTATGGGGATGCCTGGAAAAATAGCCTGCTCGTGGCCTGCACCGAAACGCGCACCCGAGCCCAAATCGACCACTATGCCGCCATGCTCAAGGAGGTGCTCTGATGCCGATGAAGCAAGTCCCGCAACCGATTTCTATCTTCGAAAAAGGATCGCCCGGAAGGATGGGCGCGAATCTGCCCGAAACGGACGCCCCCGAGGTCGACCTTCAAGCCGCGCTCGGGGACCTTCGCGACGATCTGCATCTGCCTGAGCTCGGCGAGCTCGAAGTCTTGCGCCACTTTACGAATCTGAGCCATATCAATTACGGCATCGAGACCGGCTTCTATCCGCTCGGCTCGTGCACGATGAAGTACAACCCCAAGATCAACGAGGCGACCGCGGGACTTCCCGGATTCCGAGCCATCCACCCGATGCAGCCGGTCGAGACGGCCCCTGGTGCCTTTGAAGTGCTTGCCCAGGTCCAAGAGATTCTGTGTGAGGTCGCTGGTTTCGACGAGATCACGCTGCAACCTTTGGCAGGAGCCCATGGCGAGCTGACCTGCCTGATGCTGATCAAGGCCTATCACGACTCTCGGGGAGAAGGCGCGCAGCGCAAGTACGTCTTGATTCCGGACTCCGCCCACGGGACCAATCCCGCTTCGGCCGCCGCGTGTGGCTACGAGGTGAAGTCCGTGCCGACCGACGCGCACGGCAACACCGATCTTGAAGCCCTGCGCGGCATGGTCAACAACGAAGTGGCCGCCCTCATGATCACAAACCCCTCGACACTTGGCCTCTTTGAGCCGAATATCAAGGAGATTTGCGATCTGCTCCACTCAGTGGGTGCTCAGGTTTTCTGCGACGGAGCGAACATGAACGCGATGGTCGGAACCACTCGCCCCGGCGATCATGGGTTCGATTGCATGCACTTTAACCTGCACAAAACGTTCAGCACTCCGCACGGCGGAGGCGGTCCGGGATGCGGGGCCATTGGTCTGATGAAGCACCTCGAACCGTTCTTGCCGATCCCGGTGATTCGTCGGGCCAGCAACGGAAAGGTCCAACTGGAGACGGCTCGACCGCTCTCGATCGGTCGGGTCAGCGCATTTTACGGTCAGTTCTTGATGGAAGTCCGCGCATTGACCTACCTTCTGGCGTACGGCCGACAAAAAATGCGCAACATCAGCCGGTTTGCCGTCTTGAACGCCAACTACGTGAAGGCTCGCCTTCGCGACGTGCTCCCGGCGGCGCATGACCGGCACTGTATGCACGAATGTGTGCTCACCGCCACGCGATACAAGAAAGGAGGCGTTCGGGCCCTGGACATCAGCAAGCGGCTGATCGATTACGGTTTCCACCCGCCCACGAACTACTTCCCGCTGATCGTGCCCGAAGCGATCATGATCGAGCCGACCGAGACCGAGACCAAGGAGACCTTGGATGCCTTCTGTGACGCCATGATCGCGATTTGCAAGGAGGCCGAGGAGTCGCCCGAACTCTTGCACGGGGCGCCCTCGACCCAGATCGTGGGTCGACTCGATGAGGCCGCCGCCGTGAAGAACCTCGACGTGCGCTGGATTCATCCGAGTCGGCGCGAAAAAGCGCCGGTCTCAGGCTAGGAACCGAGTCATGGCCAGCCCGCAGCCGTTCGCTCGTCGAGTGCTGTTGGTCGAGCCCGCGTCCTTCGGGTCCAACCCCGAAACGGCCGCGTCGAACGAGTTTCAACGTGCCGAAGGGGAAGGGCATGAGCTGAATGCCCTGGCCCTCGGGGAGATCCGCGCCTTGGTGAAGCTCCTTGAAGGCGCGGGAGTCGAGTGTTGCGTCGTCCAAGATCGCCCCGCACCCCGCAAGCCCGACGCCGTCTTCCCGAACAACATCTTTGCCACCTGGCCGGACGGCCGAGCGACGTGGTTTCCGATGTTCTCTCCCTTGCGTCGGGCGGAGAGAGAGTCGCTGCGCTCGGCGCTGGAATCATACGCCTGGGACGACTCGTGGCTGGGCTATGAATCGGCGGGCCGTTACTTGGAAGGGACGGGCTCGCTCGTTTTGGATCAGGGCGCCCGAATCGCCTACGCGGTTCGCTCGCCCCGGACGGACGAAAATCTCGTCCGAGACTGGTGCAACCAAGAGCACTTTGAACCCGTGATCTTTGATGCCGTAGGGCCGGCGGGCCTGGAGATCTATCACACCAACGTCGTCATGGGCGTTGGGCCGGGGTTCATTGGAGTCGGACTCGACTGCATCCCCAGCCTCGATCAGCGCGCTCACGTCCGCCAGGCTATTCAGGACTCCGGGCGTGAAATCTTCGAGTTCACGCCCGAACAGATCGCGAGCTTCGCGGGAAATTTTCTGACTCTCCGAAACAGTCGAGACGAGATCGTCATCGTCATGTCCTACACTGGCTGGCAGAGCCTGCGGCCCGATCAACACGTCTTTCTTCAGGCACGCGCCCGAGTCTTGACCCCCGATCTCCCGACGATCGAGGCCTATGGCGGAGGATCGGCCCGGTGCTGCCTAGCCGAGTTGTGGGCGAGCTCTGCTTAGCTGTTCACAAGTTTGCGCCGACTGCAGATCGCCTGATAATCATCCCGAAATCCAAGAGCTAAGTTCAACTCGCGCATCGGGTTGTTCTCTTCGTTGTCGGTGTAAACCCGTTGAATGCCCGCCTCTTTGGCCAGGGTGAGGGCTTTGGCTTTCAGCGCCGTGGCAAGACCTTTTCGTCGGTGCTCTCGGCGGCTGCCGGTGAGCCCGGTGTGGGCTAAGGTCGGATCGCCATAGTTTGGAAACAACGCCGACATCGCCACCGGGACGCCTTCCCACAAGGCAAAAAACTGGAACTCGCGCCGCTGGGGATTCGCGTCCAAGCCTTTCACAAAGTCCTCGTAAGGCTCTTCGACGAACGGCTCAGGCAAGGGAACATCCGCCAGAAGGTCCATCTCCATGCGCCAAAGGTCGTGCTTCCACGTCTCTGGATGTTGCTGGCCATACGATTCTAGGTCGATGATCTCATACCCCGCTTCGAGCACTGCATCCACCTTGGATGCCCAAGGCTCGGGGTTGAAAGGTCCCAGGTCCAACCGAATGACCGGGTTCACTTGACCGAGCGTGTAACCTCGGCCCACGAGCAGCTCTTGCATGTACGGTCGATCGCTCCGGAACCACACCATCGACTCGGATCCACCGAACTCCAGAACCTGTTGCTCCGCCACATCGAGCGCCGGAGCTGCGTATTCGGCTTCCGGCACATCGAGATCGCAAATGTAGAGGCCCGGGTCTGGGAACCAGAACGCCTGAAGCACCACCACAAATGCCCGGTCTTGGCCTCCGTCGACCAAGAGCATCCGGCGGATCGGCTTGTCGTCCGGATGAGATCGGGCATAGTTTTTGGCCCGCTCGGGCACTTGAACTTGGTCCGGCGCATAGGCGCGAAGCACCTTGACTGCTCGCTCCCACTGAGCCAGCGAAACGACATCTTCGAGTTGGAGCGTTTTCATCGCGCTCCGTTGTACCTCGGGGTCACGCCGAGGCTGTAGGACTGCTTGGGTCTCCTTAGGCGAAGGAGAGAGTCTTGAGGTCCGGGCTCACCGTGAATTGAGCTTCGGTCTTGCTTTGGACCTCCTCGACGGTCACTTCGGGGGCCAGCTCGATCAGCTCCAAATGGTCGCCCTTGACCTCAAACACACATAGATCGGTGATGATCAGATTGACGCACGCCTTGCCCGTCAGCGGGAGTTTGCATTCGCGAAGAACTTTGCTCTCGCCGGCTTTGTTGGTGTGCTCCATGACCACGACCACGCGCTTGACGCCTGCAACGAGGTCCATTGCCCCGCCCATGCCCTTCACCATCTTGCCCGGGATCATCCAGTTCGCCAGGTCGCCTTGCTCGCTGACTTCCATCGCCCCGAGGATCGTCAGGTCAATGTGCCCACCCCGGATCATGGCAAAGCTGTCGGCGCTGGAAAAATAGGACGTGCCAGGAACATCGGTGATCGTCTGCTTCCCGGCGTTGATGAGGTCGGGGTCAGCTTCGCCCTCGAAGGGGAAGGGCCCCATGCCGAGCATCCCGTTCTCGCTCTGTAGCACGACGTTGATTCCGGGCGGGATGAAGTTGGCGACCAGCGTCGGAATGCCGATGCCGAGGTTGACATAGTCGCCATCTCGAAGTTCGCGGGCCGCGCGCTGGGCAAGTTGGTCACGGGTCAAAGGCATACATTCATTTTGACGCTTGCTCGGCAAACTTTGCCGGGTCTGGGTTGTAGAATAGGTTGATGAAGCGAGCAGTTTGGCTCGGGGTTGGTTTGAGCCTGGTCGTCGTGGCGGTCGCCGTACCGGCTGTTGTTCGAAACTGCTCGAACATCACCGACAAGCACTTCCTTTCGCCGCAAGAGCGCGTGGCCAAGGCGCGCGAACTGAAAGACTCGTCCATCCGGGCTCAGATCAAAAATCTCGACGTCCCCTATCCCCCGGGAGAGCTGTATCTGCGTGCCTTCAAACAAGAGCGGATTTTGGAAATCTGGGTGGGGAAGTTGGATCAGCCGTTGAAGCTCTTTCGAACATATCCCATCGCCGGAATGAGTGGCACTTTGGGCCCCAAGCGAAAAGAAGGCGATCAGCAAGTCCCCGAAGGGTTTTACCAAATCGACCGGTTCAACCCAGCGAGCAAGTTTCACCTTTCGCTGGGGCTGAACTATCCGAACGAAAGCGATCGGATACGAAGCGACCGTAAGAAGCCGGGAAGCGACATCTTCATTCACGGCGATACGCGCAGCATCGGATGCCTGGCGATGACTGACGAGCTGATTCGCGAGATCTATCTGATCGCGCTCGACTTTCGCACTTCCCGAAAGGCTCCGATCCCCGTCCACATCTTTCCGTTTCGAATGACCCCACGCGCTTCAAGAGCCTTTGCCGAGACCTTCCCTCAACATGCCAGACTTTGGGCGGAACTCCAACCCGCCTTCCAAAACTTTGAAGTCCGTCGCCTCGTACCGAAGGTCCGAGTGGAATCCGACGGACGTTATACTCTGGTGCCCTCGTCGGAGCGTGCTAGGATGAAAGGAATCTATGCAGATCGTCCTCATCGTGGTTCCTATCCTCCTCGTGGTCGGGCTGGTGCTGATCTATAACGGCCTGGTCCAGATGCGACTTCTGACCCGGAACGCCTGGGCCGACGTGGAGACCATGCTCCAGCGGCGAGCGGAGCTCGTTCCGAACCTCGTCGAGACTGTGAAGGGGTTTGCGACCTACGAGCAAAGCACGCTGGACCGCGTCCTCCAGGCTCGAAACCAGGCCGCGGAAGCGTCGTCGATCACGAGCCGGGCGTCAGCCGAGCGCCAGGTCGGAGCGGGCGTGGTGAGCATTCTGGCGTTGGCGGAGGCTTACCCAGACCTCAAAGCAGGGCAGGCCTTCCTCAAGCTCCAAGAGGAGCTTAGCCAGACCGAAAAGCTGATTGCGAATGCCCGGCAGTACTACAACGCCTGCGTTCGGGATTACAATATCCGCCGCGAAAAGTTTCCGAACTCGCTGGTGGCGGGGCCGCTTGGCTTCGCTCCGGCCGAGTTTTTTGAGCTCGACGATCCGGGTCAAGCGACCGCTCCCAGCCTTAAGGGCTTGCCTTGAGCGGGTAACCTCCCGGGTGGAGGGATGGCAGAGTGGTCGATTGCGGCGGTCTTGAAAACCGTTAGGCGGCAACGTCTCAGGGGTTCGAATCCCCTTCCCTCCTCCAGTTAGCCCCGAAGGGGCGACATCACCCAGCGAAGGGCGTGAGCCCTGGCGTCCGAGGCCAAGGGCCCAGACCCAGAAAAATCCGCCCCCACTAGCGCAGGGTGGCCATGTCGATGACGAAGCGGTAGCGGACGTCGCTCCGGAGCATGCGCTCATAAGCTTCGTTGATCTGGTCCATCCGGATGAGTTCGATGTCGCAAGTGATGTTCTTCTCACCACAGAAATTAAGCATTTCTTGGGTTTCCCGAATCCCGCCGATCAGCGAGCCGCTCAACGACCGGCGGCGGAAAATCAACGGAAACGCGCTCAACGGACTCGGATCGGGCAGCCCCACTAACACCATCCGGCCGTCGGGCTTCAGAAGCGAGAGGTACGGCCCCAGATCGTGAGCCGCTGAGACTGTGTCCAACAAAAAATCGAACCGATTTGCATGGGCCTCGAACGCTTCGGGTTCTGAGGTCACCACGAAGTCATGAGTTCCCAGCCGCTCGGCGTCCGCTTGCTTGCTGGGCGAATGACTCAAGACCGTCACGTGGGTCCCCATGGCCCGGGCAAACTTCACGCCCATATGGCCGAGTCCACCCAACCCGATGATGCCGACCGACTGCCCTTCACGCACCCCAAAGTGCCGCAGCGGGGAATAGGTCGTGATCCCGGCGCAAAGGAGCGGGGCCGCCGCGTCGAGAGGCAGAGAGTCGGGGACACGAACGACATAGTTTTCGTCCACGACGATCTGGGTTGAATACCCCCCGAAGGTCAAGCCTCCCATCACCTTGTCGGGGCCGTTGTAGGTATAGATCGCTTGATCGCAATACTGCTCTTCGCCCGATAAGCACATCGGGCACGACCGGCACGAATCCACAAAGCACCCGACCCCGACCTGGTCGCCTTCGCGAAATCGAGTGACCCTGCTCCCAACGGCTCGAACGACGCCGACGATCTCATGCCCAGGCACCATCGGGTATTGCGACATCCCCCATTCGTTGCGGGCAAAATGCAGGTCCGAATGGCAGACCCCGCAATACAAGATCTCAATCAGAACATCAAATTCCAGCGGATCGCGACGTTCGAAACTGAAGGGCTGGAGGGATTCTGTCGGTCCGTGGGTGGCGTAGGCAGCAGTCGGCAAGCTCATGGTGTCCAGACGCTACCCGAAAGAGCCTCTGGATTACAAAAGGTCTTCCAAGGCGGCGCGGAGCTTGGGGAACTCGAATTGAAATCCAAGGCCGGTCGCTCTCGCGGGAACGATTCGCTGACTCCGAAGGACTAACTCGGGGTCCATCCCAGTGACCTTCATCGCCAGGCGAATCGCGGCCTCCGGAGCGGGCGGGGACCAGATCGCACGCACCGCCCGTCGAACTTCAGCCATAAAGACTTCGTTGGTGACCGGGCTGGGAGCGGTCCCGTTGAAGACACCCTCGACCGGATTTTCGATCGCCCATCGCATCATGCGGGCGAGGTCGCTTTGGTGAATCCAGCTCATGTACTGCTCGCCACTCCCGGCTCGGCCGCCGAGCCCCGAGCGGGCGAGCTTGACCATTTTTTCTAGCAAGCCACCTTCGGGCCCAAGCACCAAGCCGATCCGGAGAATGACTCGGCGGGTCTGTGGTAGCGATCGGATCTGCACTGCCTCTTCCCAAGCCTTACAAATCCGGGTCAGGTAGTGTCCGGCCGGCCCCAAAGCTCCGCCCTCGGACGTCTCGCGATCGCCCGTTTCGCCATAGATCCCGATGGCGCTCGCATTGACCCAGACCGGCGGCGGATTCTGGGTCTTCTCCAGAGCGTCGGCCAAAACGACGGTGCTGTCGACGCGGCTCGAAAGGAGCCGGGCCATGACGTCGTCGTTCAGGCGTTGGGCGATCGGCTCGCCCGTCAAATTGATGACGGCCGCCGCTCCTTCAAGCTCCTCGGCCCATGGCCCAAGGTTTCTAGCGTCCCAGACCACCGACCGGGCGTGCCGAAGGTTCTTCGAACTTCGCCCGAGAATGACGATCTCGAACTCCTTCTTGAACTCACGGATCAAGGCCTGACCCACGAATCCGCTTCCGCCGGCAATCACAATTTTTTTCATTCCGCCATCCATGGTTTCATCAGGTCGTGCTTTTGTCCCAGATTCTGCAGGATTCTGGCGACGACCGTGTCGGCCAGCTCTTCGAGGCTCTTCGGCTTTTGGTACCAGGCCGGACACGCGGGTAGGACGGTCGCTCCAGCTTCCGCGAGGGTCGTGAGGTTGCGGAGCATGATGACGTTCCAAGGCATCTCTCGGGGGACGACGATGAGCTTTCGCCCTTCCTTCAGACAGACATCGGCGGCCCGGCTTAAGAGGTCGTTGCTGATTCCATGGGCGATCCGGCCGGCGGTCCCCATCGAACAAGGCACGATCACCATCCCGTCGTGCTGAAAAGAGCCGCTTGCGGGTGGGGTGAAATAGTCCCGCTCGTTCAGCAACCGGATGTTGGGGAACTCCTCGCCAAGCCAGGCCAGAGTTGAAAACTGAGATCGCTGAGGGGCGACGCCGAGCTCGGTCAAGGCGACGTCGATGGCCTGATCGCTCAGGGTCAAGAACACCTGGTCATATCGCCGGGCTGCTTGAATCAAGAACCGCTGAGCATAGATTGCTCCGCTTGCGCCCGTCACGCCGACGACCAGTTTTCCTGTGCTCATCCGCCCCAGTCTACGGGTCCGCGAGCCCGCATGTCAGCCCTAGCCTTGCTGAGTGGTGAATTCGGTGAAGTAGACCTTCAGCACGGGTCCAGTGTCGGAATCCCAATCGGGGTGCTCGGGTTCAGAGGGCTCTTCGACTTCGTTAGACTCTTTGGACTCCTTTTTGTCGTCTTTCTGCGACTTCTTGTCGTCCTTGTCTTTCTCTTCTTCCTTTTTCGGGTCGAGCATCAACAGTGCGGCATTGACCTTGGCTGCGATCTCTCTCTTCAGTAGGGCCCGGCCGACTTCGGTGTTCACCTGGCTCATTCGCTTGCTGCCGACGACGGCAATGATCGCATCTCGAACCGCGGCGAGGTTTTTTTCGAACCCCTTTTTGTCGAACCCTTCCTTGGTCTGAAGCGAAATTTTGGTGTGGACGTAGTCCGACGGGTTGCTGAGGTTCACCAAGAACGGCTCAAGTTCGTGAATCTCGCCGAGCTTGATCTCCGGCTCTTTCTTTTCACCGCCCCCCTTCATCTTCATGCCAAAAAAGCCGCCGGCCAACAGGACGACAAGCATGACGACGATCATGGGCAGTTTGCCTTTTTTCTTAGGAGCTTCTGCGGCCTCCGACATTGCTGTTCCTCAGGCACCCTTTTTGGGGAAACCTGGGACAATTGTCGGCAAGACCCGCTCGATTCGTCAGGTCTGGATGCTGGGAGGGCTCGGGGCTTCGGCGAGGATTTTCTGGCCCGTCGATCTTTGTTAATCGGTTCTTAACAATGCTCCAATACAGTACGGCTATGGTGCAGACGGTTCTGTCTGAGACTGACGAGCGCTTCGAATTGCCGAAGATTCGGGCTGAGAAAGTAGACTTTCATTACGGCTCGTTCCACGCGCTCAAAGACGTCAATATCGCCATGCCGAGCCATCGGGTGACGGCGCTCATCGGTCCGTCAGGCTGTGGAAAGTCCACCTTCCTCCGCTGCATCAACCGGATGAACGACCTGATCGATGGGAGCAAGCTGACCGGAAAGCTCCTCGTCGACGGAAGCGACATTTATGCCCCGGGCGTGGATCCAGTTGCTCTGCGCAAGCACATCGGCATGGTCTTTCAGAAGCCCAATCCGTTCCCGATGTCGATCTACGACAACATCGCCTACGGCCCCCGAATTCACGGGATCCGAAAAAAAGCCGAGCTCGACATCATCGTGGAGCGGTGTCTCAGTAAGAGCTTCCTTTGGAACGAAGTCAAAGACAAACTCTCTCAGAGCGCCTTAGCCCTGTCAGGCGGCCAGCAACAGCGGCTCTGCATTGCCCGGACGATGGCCGTCGATCCTCAAGTCATCCTGATGGATGAGCCTTGCTCGGCGCTGGACCCGGTCGCTACAATGCGGATCGAGGACTTGATCGCCGAGCTCAAGACCCAATTCACCATCGTCATCGTCACCCACAATATGCAGCAAGCCCAGCGGGCAGCGGACTACACGGCCTTCTTCATGTTGGGTGAACTCGTCGAATTTAATACCACCCGCGAGATGTTCCTGAACCCGCAAGAAAAGCGAACGATGGACTATATCTCGGGCCGCTTCGGCTAAGCCGAGATTGGATTCTTCTTGATCTTTGCCCATGGCCGTGGATACGGCTGGGGTGTTCGGGTCTGCTTGCGAAAAGTGGGGAAGTACCTCACCACGTCGGTGCCGCTCAGGCGAACCAGGACGTTGGACTCCAAGTACAGCCCGAGTTTTTCCGCGGGAAATGCTTGGGCCAAAGGCTGCTCGATCGGCGTGCGAAAGGGAACGATTGCGCCTCCGACTCGACATGCCCGCGAAGCGACTTCGAGCATCACCGCCAACGGGGCAAAGGCCCGGCCCGTGATCAAATCGAACTCTTGGCTCCAACGTTGTTCTTCGATGCGCACCGCTGCCACGATCAAATTGGGGAGCGGAAACTGGCGCAAGAAATCGGTCATCTTGTGGGCGCTATCGGCGGCGACGACCGTCAAATCGGGCCGCGCCAGGGCCAGCGGCCAAGCCGGAAATCCAGGGCCAGTTCCTATATCCAACACGTGGACCCCAATCGGAATCAGCGAGCTCACCAGCAGGGAGTCCAAAAAATGCCGTTGCCAACACTCCTCCCGAGGCACCCGGGTCAAGTTGGTCTGTTGATTGACCACGTACAGAGCCTCCTCGAACTGCTCAAGTTGGTGCAACGCCTCGTCGGAGAGATCGAGTCCTAACTCCTGGGCACCGTGGTGCAGAGCCGCTCGGTTCACGAAGCGCTCGGGATCAGGGCTAACAGTCGGCCCAGGTAATCGAGGTCGTATCGATCCATCTTCTTGGCTCGAACCAACTCTTGGTCAGCCTCCAGCTCCTTGCCGTCGGCCCGGAGCAAGCGATAGAGCAGCCCGTGGTAAAGATGTCGATCCGGGTTCAAATCGCTCGCCAGTCGGGCGGCTTTGATCGCCTGGTCGAGCTTGCCGTCGCCCCAGAAAGCGATGGAGGCGAGGAGGTAGAGATGGTCGTCGCCCGGCGAAAGCTCAATCGCGGACCGAGCCGATTCGATCGCGGCGGGAAACAGGCCCATCTCGACGAGCAGATCGGTCTGCCAGTAGTGATAGAAAGGGTCGTCGGGCGCGAACACAATGGCATTCTGGATGGCCGCATAAGCCCCCTGATAAAGCTTGAGATTTCGGCACGCCTCTGCCATTTTGTAGTGCAAAAAAGAGGCTGCGGGCTGAGCTTCAATCGCCAGGCGAAGCTCCTCGATGGCTTTGCGGGTCCGCCCTTCGCGCCGATAGATTTCCGCGACCGCCACCTGAATCTGCGCGTCGTCGTGCGCGCGTCGCGCTCGGCGATAGAGCCGCAAGGCTTGGGCCGAACGGCCCATCGCCTCATGACTCGCCGCCATCTCCAGCGAAACCGTCGCCGGGTCGAGGCCTTGCTCGTCGATGGCTCGCTGAAAGTGTTGGAGGGCCGTCTCAAAGTCTCCATCTTGGAGGGCCGCTTGGCCGAGCTCTCGGCTCTCTTCGGCATCGACCCCAACGGCGGTCGTCGCCTCCGCGGATTCAGCATCCGCCCCCAAGTCGAACAGCTCGGCAATCTTCAGGTCTTGTGGATTCATCGCCCGGGGCCTCCCATCGTGTCGATCGGCCGAACCGCCAGGGTCGCTGGATAGCTACTCCCGGATAATGGGATCGTCTGGATCGTCACGCTCCTCGATTCTCCTGGTTCTAATCGAATCCGGCAAATCCGCTCTTCGCCTTGCGGCTGCAAGAGCTTTGTCCGGATGTACTGCCCGTTGACGAGGAACAAGCCCCCCGAGTAGCCGGCGCTCGCGACAAAAACAACTTCAACCTGGGCCGGAGTCAGAAGGGGGTTCTTCAGGTCCACCCGAACGGTGTAGTGCACCCCAAAGTTGCCGCTCAAAAACCGATCCGGGACCTGCGAGGGGATCGCCCGCTCGCCAATTCGGATGAACGTAAACCTTCCGCCGACCTCGAACTTGACCTCCTCCGTCCGAAATGGGTTCGGATAGATGTGCACTGGGTCCGGCTGGAAGCCTCGAAAAATCGACTCGGGCGAAAGTGGCGGCACATAGGCCCAGGGCTGGCCCGTCGTGGAGGCTGTTCGGATCTGGGGGCTCAGCGAGAGGGTGTAGGCGGAGAAGGCCTTGACGTCGAGCTGCTCGGGTCCGCCTGGCAACAATCGAAGATAGCCCAGACCCGACATCGTCGCGCCCGAAGCCAGGGGCCGGGCGACAATCGGCACCCAGCTTTGCGGTGGAATCGTCAGCACGACCCCGCTCTGGTTTTCGTACTCGGTCCAGAAGCGGTCGGCGGCTTGATATCCAACTAGAACCGGATTGAGATGCGGCTCGCCATCGCCCAGGATCTGAAATATCTGTGCGGGTTTGTCGCTGCGATTCGCCACCCCGACCAAGATCGTCATCGGCTGTCGCATCGCGTTCAGGTGGTGATACAAAATCCGTGCCGGTCGTTCGGCGCGCAAGTTCGCCATAAACAGGCTTTGGAACTGGGTCACGTTCTCGGGGTCGTTGCAATACCAAAGCTCTTGCTCGGGTTGAAAGAGGCTGCCTAAGTTCCTCACTCGGATGGACATTGTCGCCGACTGTTCGAAGGCGTTCGGCGCCGTTGCCCGGACCGTCACCGGGACGGTCCTCACCTGCCCTCGCTCGACCGGGGAGAGACTCCCTAAGCTATAGCTGAGCTGAGCGCCGGGCTCTCGGACCACCCCGAGTTCGATGGCGCGAGTCACAGCGACCCTCACGCTCTGGGCCGATGCCGGCGCACCTGCAACATCCACGGCCAAGGTTGCGGGGATTTGGGCCGCGTAGGGCAGAACCGTCAGCGTCATCGACAGCTCGGTGCTGCCCCATCGGATCTGGATCGGATACTGCCCGACCTTGCTCGCGGTCGCTTGGGGCCCAGCTTCTCCGAGCGAAAACCTGATCCCAGAATCAGGGGGAGCTTGTAAAGCTGCCACTCGGACTTGCGAGCCGATCAGGCCAAGCGAGACGGCCCGCCCGACCGGCAAGACGACTGTGTCCAAGGTCTTGGCGACCGGTGCAAGAGTGCGGGCTCTCTCCAATCGATCCACGGTCTGCTTGGCGAGGTCACTCAGACTCGTCTCGGCAGCTCGGGCGTCGAGTTGAGTCCAGGTCCAAAGGACACGGGTGCCCATCAAGATTTGTCGATTTTCACCCCGAGCTTTGACCGATGGCTTGGCGTCGCTGGCCACTCGCCGAAGCTGTGCCGCCGCCTGCTGAGCCCGCTGGTCGGGCCGGAGCCCTTCGCTCGCCGCTCGGAACTCTGCCACCAGGACCTCGTTCAAAAAAAGCTTGGTGTCGCTGGTGCGGACGGTCATGGCCGAAGCCAGGCAGCCCAAAAGTACGGCCAAGCCGAGAGAAAAGGTTCGGAGCATCTCCCTTATTATGGTGCGTCCGGCCAAGCTAGGTAGAATCCGGCCTATGCCCCAAGGTGAGTACTTGCAATATGGCGGCCAAGCCATTGTCGAAGGCGTCATGATGCGGTCTCCCAAGTACTTTGCCGTCGCTTGTCGAGCGCCGAATGGAGCGATTGTGGTTCAGACCGAAGCTCTCGAAAAAACCTGGATTGGGCGGCAGAATTGGCTCAAGCTCCCGTTCTTGAGAGGGACGTTTGCCCTCCTCGACTCGATGGCGCTGGGAATTCGCAGCATGCGATTTGCGGCGAACGTTCAACTCGACCCGGTTTATGCAAAGCCTCAGGAGCCCGCGGAGAAACTGCCGAGCAAGTCCATTCAGAACGTGACCGTTGCCGGCGCAATGATTGTCGGACTCGGAATGGGAATCCTCATTTTTCAGTATCTGCCCAATCTGGTGGCCGAAATGTCCCGCAAGGCGGGGGTCACGAATCCGACGGCGATCAATTACATCGCCGAGGTGCTGAAGGTCATCTTCTTCCTCGGCTACATCGGATTGATCGGCTTGATGAAGGAGGTCAAGACCCTCTTTCAGTATCACGGGGCCGAGCATAAAGCGATCAACGTCCTAGAGGCCGACGAGCCTCTGACTTCAGAGAACTGTCGCGCGCAGACGCGGCTGCATCCTCGGTGTGGGACGAGCTTTGCGATGATCGTTCTCATTGTCGGCTTCATCTTGATGCCGCTTGTTCCTCGCTATCCCGTCACCGGCGGGCCTGGCAACCCGTTTGTGGATGTCTCGGTCCGCGTTCTGGTCGAGCTGATGATTTTGCCCCTGGTCGCTGGGATCAGCTACGAGGCGCTTCGGGTGGCGGGGAAGTTCCGAAACGAGCGGTGGGTCAAGGCCGCATTCGCCCCCGGCCTGGCTTCGCAGTACCTGACGACCCGCGAGCCGACGGACGACCAGATCGAAGTGGCCCGAGTCTCGCTGGAGGCTGTGGTCCGAGCCGAAGCCTCCGGCGAGCTCACGAACACCGTTGTCAGCGGACCTAGCCTCCCCGAGCCACAAACGGGCTGATGAACTGGCCAAAGCCCATCGGCGTCCGGGTCTGGGTATAAACCGTGCCCGGTCCGGTGAAGCAAAAGACGAATCCCTCGCCGCTCGTTAACGAGCCGAGAAGCCCGCGAGAAGCGCGGCGGACTTCCATCTGCATCCCCTCGTTATAGGCGACGACGTGACCGGAGTCGATGATGTAGGGCTGGCCGGGCTGAAGCTGGATCGGATGGATCGCCCCAAACGCGCTGAGCAGCAGGAGGCCCGTGCCCGCGATTCGGATCACGAACAAGCCCTCTCCGCCAAAGAACCCGCGCATATTGGCCTGGGTCTGAAAGTCGAGGGCGGTGTCCCCGGCGAGATAACACCCGCTCGTGACCATGATGCTCTGGTTCTGGAGCGGCATGGGCAGAATATCGCCTGGCCCGGCGGGAACCAGAAGCACTTCGCCGGGGCCGCCGGTGGCGGTGTAAGTGGACTGAAAAAGGCTCTCGCCGCCCATCATCCGTCCCAGCATCTTGCCCAGGCCGCCGCCTGCTTTAGACTGAAGCTCGACGTTGGCCGACATCGTCATCATTGCGCCCGGCTCGGCCCGAATGGACTCGCCATTCTCCAGCATGATTCGAGCGACGGAGAACACAGGTTGATACATCAATTCGTACCGCATGGTCCGTCGGTTTTACCTGGCTGGCAAAGGTCCCAGTTTTGCGCGGGGAGGGCCGATCGCGATCACTTGTGTGGAAAAATCGTAGATTGCGTGGGCCTTCGGGCCTTTTTGGGTCGTGATGCTGTCTTCTAAACCTTCCGCTGAGAGCGAGATCGCGTCGTCCTCCACGGGCCTTTTGCCTGGGGAGAAGGCGTCGGCGATTGTCTGGAAGTTGGCTTGGCCGGCCGTCGCCTTGAATTCGCTGCAGGTTATCAACACGCTGATCGACCGGTGGTTCATCGGCCATTTGCCGAAGGAGGCCCTCGCCGCGCACGGGACCGCCCTGACGGTCATGTTCCTGATGTTCTCGCTGGCGATGGCGATCGGAACTGGCGCGACCGCGCTCGTCAGCCGCGCCTTCGGCGCCGGGAAGACCCACGAGCTCAAGATGTCTGCCAAGCAAGCCTTGAGCTTGGCGATCATCATCGGGATTGTTTTTACCGGCCTCGGCTTGCTGGGTGCCGCTCCATCGGCGAGGTTCTTCGTGCCGCCGGGCCAAACGGAGACGGCGCGGCTGATGACGGAGTTCCTAGTGGCCTATGGCTTAGGTCTCCCCGCCATCTATGTCGTCCAGACGCTTGCGGGTTCGCTTCGCGGGATCGGCGACACGAAGAGCCCGATGTATATCAGTGGGATTCAGATCTTGGTCCACATCCTTCTGAACGTCGTGCTCATCCCGGGGCCGCGAGAACTCGCGATCGGGTTGACGATCCCTGGATTCAATCTTGGCCTCAAGGGAGCCGGAATCGCGTTAAGCCTAAGTGCATGGGTCGCCGCGCTGATCTATTTGGCGTATGCGGTCCGGACCCCACTCGGGTCGCAATGGGCGATTCAGAAACCGAGATGGTCTTGGGTCGTTCGCATCTTGCGCATTGCGATTCCTGCGGCAGGAATGGCGATCTTGCGAGTGGGATCTTTCATGGCCTTTGCTTTGATCCTGACCCGAATCCCGGACGGCGACAAGGCCGAAGTGGCCATTGCCGCAATGAGCGTTGGGTTAGCGATCGAATCGATCATGTTTATGCCCGCATTCGGGCTGAGCATGGCCGCCGCGTCGTTAGTCGGCCAAAGCCTCGGCATGAAGCGGCCCGAGCGGGCAGAGCGGCTGGCTTGGACCGCGGGGCACCATGGCGCTGTGGTCACCGCGATCATTGCAATCCCGGTCTTTGTGCTGGCCCACCCGATCGCCCTGGCGATGGTCGGGGCGAAGCCCGATATTGCCGCCGAGGCAGCGCTTCTGATTCAAGCACTGGCGGTAACCGAGATCTTCTTTGCTTACGGGATGGTGATGACGGGCGCGATGCAGGGTGCAGGCGACACCGTCCGGCCGATGTGGATCACGATTACGACGACTTGGCTCATGCGGGTCCCCGCGACCTTTGTGTTCGTCATCATGATGGGTTATGGCGCGGCCGCGGCCTGGATCGTCATGAGCATCACCCAGGCGATTCATGGGGCCCTCAGCATGGAGGTCTTTCGCCGCGGCCGCTGGAAGACAAAGAAGGTCTGATCCCTCATGTGTGCTCGCTACAGCCTTCGAGCAACGAACGCCTTGATTGCTGACCTGTTTGACCTCATGTGGGTCCCGGCGGAGGTTTCTCCGAGATACAACATCGCCCCGACGCAGAACGCTTGGGTCGTCCGACCCGGTCCGGACGGCCCGATCTTAGATTCGCGATCCTGGGGGCTCATCCCGAACTGGGCCCGCGATCCTTCGGTCCGGACCAAGCTCATCAACGCCCGAAGTGAGACGGTGATGGAGAAACCTTCTTTTCGCGAAGCCTGGCGACATCGGCGATGCCTGGTTCCGGCCGATGGGTTTTTCGAGTGGCGAATCGAGCGCGATGGCAAACAGCCTTTTCACATCCGGTTTCGCGACCAACATGTCTTTGCCATAGCCGGGCTTTATGAGAGCTGGACGGGGCCTGATGGCTCGGTCGAAGAGACCTTTACCATCCTCACAACCGACGCGAGCCCCTGGATGGCGGATCTGCATGATCGCATGCCCGTGATATTGCCTCCAGAAGCCCATCGTGATTGGCTCTATGCCGACGATCCGAACCCGCTCCGGGCGCTCTTCGCACCCTTCGAAAGTCCTGAGTTGGAGAAAGTGCCGGTGACACGCAAGATGAGCCGGTCCAACTTCGAAGACCTGAGCTGCGTCGAGCGGATCGCGATCCAAGAACCGCTCTTTTAGCTTTCGGTCCAGCGGCGCAGAATCAAGCTGACGTTATGCCCGCCAAACCCGAAACTGTTGCTCAGCGCGTGCTGAATGACGACCGGACGCGCTTGGTTCGGCACATAGTCTAGATCGCAATCCGGGTCGGGAACTTCGTAGTTAATCGTCGGAGGGGCCATCTGGTGCTGCATGGCCAGAAGGCAGATCACCGCTTCGATCGCCCCGGCCGCGCCCAAGGTGTGACCAATCGCCGATTTGGTGCTACTCACGAGGACTTGACGAGCCGCTTCCTCTCCGAAGGCACGCTTAATGGCCAGCGTCTCTAATCGGTCGTTATAGGCTGTGCTGGTCCCGTGGGCGTTGATGTACTGAATGTCCGAAGGTGTCAGACCAGCCGTGCGTAAGGCCATGCGCATCGAACGATACGCCCCATCGCCGTTCGGGTCGGGTTGGGTCATGTGGAATGCGTCGCCCGACATGCCGTAGCCGACGATTTCGCCGTAGATCTTGGCTCCCCGCGCCTGGGCGAAGTCGAGATCCTCTAAGATCACCGAGGCGGCTCCTTCGGCAATCACAAAGCCATCGCGTTCGGCATCAAAAGGCCGCGAGGCGCGAGCGGGGTCATCGTTCCGCGTGCTCATCGCCCGGGCGGCGCAAAATCCCGCCATGCCGATTTCGTTGATCGGGGCCTCGGTCCCCCCAGCGACCATCGCCACGGCATCTCCGCGCTTGATGATGTGATACGCATCGCCAATCGAATTGGCCCCGGTCGAACATGCGGTGACCACACACGTGTTTGGGCCCTTCAGTCCATGGACGATGCTGACATAGCCGCTCGCCATGTCGGGGATCATAAACGGCACGAGGAACGGAGAGACGCGCCCCGGGCCGGACTCAATCTGCCGGCGGTGTTGCTCTCCCAAGAAGGTCAAGCCGCCGATGCCGGAACCCATCAGGACTCCAATCTCCTCCTTCTGGTCTTCAGTCGGCTGGAGGCCAGAGTCCTGGAGGGCCATCGTCGCCGCGCCGACGGCAAACGCAATGAAGCGATCGACCTTGCGGGCGTCTTTCTTTTCGAGCCAATCTTCGGCGTTAAAGTCCCGGACTTCAGCGGCGATCTGAGTGGTGAAGGGAGTCGGATCCAGGTGTGTGATCCGGTCCACGGCCCCTTCGCCAGCGATCAGCCTCGGCCAGAACTTATCGATCCCTGAGCCGAGCGGGGTGATCGCACCGATGCCGGTGACCACAACTCGGCCCGACGGCTTGTAACCTTCGGGCATCCGTTAGGCAGGCGCGCCGGATCGAGCGCCGATGTACTGAACGGCGTCTCCGACGGTCTTGAGATTCGCGACATCATCGTCCGGAATCTCGACGCCGAACTCTTCTTCAAACGCCATCACGAGCTCCACGACGTCGAGCGAATCGGCACCGAGATCGTCGATGAACGAGGAAGATTCAGTCACTTCTTCGGGCTTGACGCTGAGCTGCTCGACGGTGACTTTGACTACGCGATTAAGAATGTCAGACATAGATTGACCTTACCTGAAACGGTCTTCCTGATCGAAAGGCGTCCCGCCCCGAGTTCTACTCCAAAACTCGTCCGGGTATTCGATCAAGAGGTCTTTATTGTTCCTGATTTTCGTGGTCAATGTCGATTCGGCCCCGGACTTTTTGCGAGCACTTAGACGTAAGATGGGGAAGGCCTTGAACAACGATTCTCATCAGCCGCAAACGTCGGTGATTCTGAACCTTCAGTCCCGAAGAGGGGAGGAGTGGTATCCCCACGTCGAGCCCGAACTCAAAAAGCGAGGCGTCCGAATGGATTCGTTCTCGGCTCTGCGCGATCCGGTGCATCTTGAAAACGCGGTCGAAGAGGCCCTCGCTCGGGGAGATGGCCGAGTGATCGTGGGCGGAGGCGATGGGACCTTTAGCGCCGTCGCGCGGCAGATTGCTCGAACCCCGGTGGAGCTCGGAGTTTTGCCGACCGGCACCGGGAATCAGTTCGCCCGAGACTTGGGCATCGCTCCGCAGCTGGATCACGCTGCCGATGTCATCGCCCAAAACCGGGTGGCGGAAGTCGATGTTGGGGTGGTCAATGGCCACCCCTTCCTCAATGTCGCGAGCCTCGGACTGACGACCCAGCTGGTTGAGTCTCTGACTGTCGTCGGAAAGCGCCGCTGGGGCAGACTCGTTTACGTGCCAGCCTTCTTGCGAGCCTGGCGAAAGACCAAGCCTCTCAAAGTCCGTTGGCAAACGGCCGAGCTCGACGAGACTTTTGAGGCGATGCAAGTCGTGCTGGGGAATGGTCGCTTTCACGTCGGTCGGGCGCCGCTGGCGCCCGAGGCTCATTTGGACGACGGCAAGCTCGACATCTATGCCCTCGAAGGGCATTCTCGCTGGCGATTCATTCGCTATCTTGCCCACATTCAGCGAGGTCTTCATGGCCAGCTCGGGTTTGTTCGGACATTGGAAGCCGCCCAAGGGACTCTCACGACGGACCGCCCCGAGAAGGTGGTGGTGGATGGAGAAATCGTCACGTCGACGCCGCTGGAGTTTGAGGTGTGGGTGTCGGCGCTCCGAGTCTTGGTGCCTGCCGAAGTCCCCGGGACCCGCCCCTCATCCTCCAATCCCCCTTCCCCTATCGAGGTTCGAGACTTGCTGGAAGACCCCAAAGCCGACCCTGGGTAGAGATGCTCCCCTTCTCCTTTCGAGGTTCGAGACTTGCTGGAAGAAGCTGAGGCCGACCTTGCAGCAGGATGCCCGCCTTCTCCTTTCGATGTTTGTGACTTGCTTGAAGACGCCAAGGCCGACCTTGCAGCAGGATGCCCGCCTTCTCCTTTCGATGTTTGTGACTTGCTGGAAGACGCCAAGGCCGACCCTGGATCGAGATGCTCTCGTTCTCCTTTCGATGTTTGTGCGAAGGGAGAAGGGGTTGGGGGATGAGGGTTTATCTGCGACACTCAAGGTTAAGGCGTGGAGCGACGTCGTGGAGTTCGAGGTTGCGCGGGTTTTGGATTCAACGTCTTTCCGGTCGTGACCAGCGCCGCTCGGCCCGGAGGCCACTCCCCAGGTTGGG
>DDCB01000014.1 GCA_002335425.1 Chthonomonas sp. UBA2017 | reverse complement strand
CGATTGAAGCAAGGTTCGGGGGTTCGGGAGTTCGGAAGTTAGGGGGTTCGGGAGTTTTTCCCGGACCTCCGAGCCACCGAGCGTCCGGACTTCCTAAAAGTTCGGGAGTTCGGCAGTTCGGGAGGCCTGAAGGGCCGACATCCAATGAACCTGGTTCGGGAGTTCGTGGGTTCGGGAGTTTTTCCCGGACCTCCGAGCCACCCAGCGTCCGGACTTCCGCCATGTTGGGGAATTCGGCAGTTCGGAGGGGCGGGGGCGATGACCCGGCCCCTCCGAACCTCCGAGCCTCCCCAGGGCCCAAGGAACCAGTGAGATTCCAGCGAAGGCCCTCCGCCCGGGAGAAAACCGATGCCGATGAACGAACAGCCCGGAAAGGACCGCGATCCGGGCGTCCCCGCACAGACCCGCGGCGGACTCAGATCCCAGCGACCCGGACGGCAACGCCGGAGCGAAAAGCGGGACGCTGTGAGCGGCGCGGCCACCAACTCGCACCCCGGGTCCACGTCGAACATAGAGTCGCTCGCCGCCCAGGTACCTCGACCTGGAGGGGGCTCAGGCCACGAGATGGAGGCGCAGGATCGAGGGAGAGCCTCCTGCTGGGGGCACACGGTCGTGTGGGACAAGGGTCAAGGACTAGGAGCGGCGATAACGCTCGAGCAGCGGCTCCCCTTGAGCGCGCCGATCATCTCATCGCCCACTACAATCAAGCGAGGATGGGTTAGCGGTATTTGGTGCGGCAGTGTGTGAGCCAGGCGGCTTCGAGTTCGCCCCAGTCGACGCTGTAGATCGACTTGAGGAAGGTCTCCAGTCGCGTCGAGCCGGTCAGCCGAACCGCCTGCATCAGGGTGCTCCAACGGTCTTTGAACTTCGGGGCGGTCTGCAGAGTTTCCACCAAAGTCAGAGCTTGCCAATAGAATTCCGGCCCGATCGAATCGCCATCGGTCAGTCGCGACCAAGGCATCCGGATCGACGGGTCGCTCAGCCCCCGCTTGACGAGGGCAGCGAAGTCCTTTTGCGGGCGGAGCTCCAACTGAATCTGAGAGGCGAGGCCTTCCTGGAGCCATTCGCCCCGGTTTTGCAAGAGCGCATTCTGTTCCAGAGCGGCATGAGCGTATTCATGAATCAAGCTGGGCCGTTGGATACCGCCCTTTTCGGGCGACCAGGTGCCGGTGGCGACCCCCAGGAGCGTGAACCCATCGCTGGTGGGCGGGCTGGCGACTCGATTAAAAAGGCTCGCCAAGACGGGAGGGTAAGCCTTGTATTCGGACTCCTGACCGAACAAGATCAATACGGGCGGACGTGGGTTGGCCACCCAGTCTCCCACTCGCTTTTCGAGCAGAGCATCGACTTGGGCAAACTCCTGATCGAGTCGCTTGAGGTCCGCCGCTGCAACGTCAGTGACCAAAACCCGCCGGGCCGATTCGACTCGGAAAATCTTGGCGGCCACGGTGTTCGGAAAGGCGGGCGCCCACAGGTCCTGGGGAACGAGCTGGCCTCGCCCTTTTTCACCGATCTCGACCGACACGTCGTCGATCAAAATCTCGGTGGTGCCTCGAAAGCTGAACCCAAATCGCTTGATCTTCGACCACAAGGGGATGCGGCCGGAATCTGGAGCCATCCACTTGGGGGCAACGCGGATCTGCTTCCAACCGGAGTGATTCAGGTCGACTCGCCGACGAAACCGGGTCCGGCCATCCTCCTCCAGAAAGACCAGGTCGAGGGCACTTTGGGGCCGGGCTTGGACCTCTTTGTCCGACCGATACACCCAAAACGAGAAGAGGACGACGTCGTCGATGTTCGGCGGCAAGAGGCCGAGTCGCCCGGCGACGATCGCATTCGCTTCGGCTTTCACCTCAATGGAGGAGCCTTTGGGGCCTCCTTCGGGGTTCAAAGTTCGGCTCACCCGGACGGTTCCGGCCGCTTGCACCGCTTGGTTGAGCGGACCCGCCTCGAAATCGAGGAGGGTCTGAGTCCGAGCGACGGGTTGAATCAGGATGCCCGCCAGCAAGAGTGAGGTCATGACCCCAATATTACTTAGTTCTTGCGAATCTCGCGATTCATGAGGACGCGGTACATGAGCTTGTAGATGTCCGTGTTCCACACGCTCGAAGGGAGCCACTGACTACCGTAGCCGCTCGCGCGGGCGACGATGCCGCCTTGGAGGTCACCCCCGGCCGCCCATCGGATCGAGAACGAGTGCTGCCGCCCGAACTGATCGGCGGGAGACAAGAACGGCAAAGACTTCGAGCCGGACCGACCGTCGATAGGAGCGCCGTTTTCAGAGTCCTTTTCGGGCAGAACTTCGCCCGCGGCGGCGTTCTTGACTTGCATCCCGGCGCAATCGGAGTCAGACGCATAGAGCACCAGGGTCTTTCGATCTTTGGCGGCGAATTCGAGCGCAACCCCGATCGCCTCGTCGGCTCGGCGAAGCGACTCTAGGACGCCGGAGGCGTTGTTCTCTCCCGCAAAGTTATCGCTCCCTTCTTCCTCAGCGACCAGGAAGAACTGCTTCTTGTTGGCGGCAAAAACCTGGAGCGCGACTCGCAGATTCTCGGCCATGGTGGGGGCACCGTCTTTGAACAGAGGGAGCTTCTTCTCGGCGAGCGCCTCTTCGGACTGGTCGTTGAAGATCGAGTCGCTCGCGAAGAGTCCGAGGATCTTCTTCGTTTGCGGAGAAGCTTTCAGCAATTCGTCGCGAGTGAAGACAACGGTGTAGCCCGCCTTGCGAGCCTCCTCGATCAGGTTCTTGCCGTCTTCGCGGGCGCCTTCGCCGTGTCGGCCGGGGGTCCCTTTCGGCAGGAACCAACGCTCGCCTCCGCCCAAGATGACTTGCGGACCTGCAGCAAGCATCTGCCGCGCGATCTCGGCGTGCTCTCGACGCGATGCGGTCGCGGCCAAAAAGACTCCGGTTCCCGCGTCGGTCACGCTCGCTGAGTTAATGACCCCGGCTGCGAGTCCGGCCTGAAGGGCTTCGCGCATGAGCGGCAGCGGCTTGCCCGAGGCGGCGACCAGTTGCTTGCCTTCGTCGATGCCAAAAGCGGCGGCGGTCGGCCGGACCCCATAGGCATGGGCGGTGCCTCCGCCGTTGCTGCTGGCTTGAGCCGAGTCCTTGAGGTGGCCGCGATAGACTCCGATCCGCTCCAGTCGGTCCCAGTTCAACATTCCATCCGGGCCCACCCATCGCATCCGCGCGGCGCCCCAAGTATTGACGCCGGTCCCGTCAGGATGGATGAAGATGACGTTGCCTTGGGCCTGGGCCAAAACCCCAGCCACGACGAGAACAAACAAGGAGACCAACCGCTTCATGCCGCCCATTTTGCGGAGCCACAGTTAACGAACGATTAAGCCAATTAGGGACCGGTCAAGTACTCCAAAGCTCGATCTTGCAGGCCGTTGGTCCGCTGTTCTTGCCTGACCAGCCCGGTGCCCTCGATGTACCAACTGATGAGTTCTACCGAGCGGTCTTCGAGCTTGAGCACGAGCGTGGTCTTTGAGGTCGGGGCATCTCGACCGGCAATTTTCAGCTTTGTCGAGGCCATCGTTAGCTCGGCGGTCGCTTCGAAGGGCCGACCATTGGCGGTGAGAATGCCGCGCCAGCGGCGAACGGTCCCCGGTTGTTGCTGGAGGTCGAGAATCGGCAAGGGCGGGCTCAACCGAGTCCCGGGGAGCTCCTCGGCGACCAAGACCTGGTTTTGCCAAGCCAGCCGAGATCGCCCCATCTCACCGCCGAGTATCCAGCCCGGGCCGCCGGCGACGGTCGCCGGGCCGAGCACCTTGACCTCCTCAACCCGGGTCAGGAAGCCCGCTCGCACCGAGTAAGTCCAACGATGACCAGGCTCAAACGGATACATGGGCGAGCTGCTCCGAGCGCATCCGCTGAGGTTTCCCGCACAAACCGCTCCGAGGCCAAGAGCCAGTCCGAGCAAGACAACCTGCGGCCGGATTTGGCGCGGCGAGGTCATTCATTGACCTCCAGCTTCGCGAAGCTTTGGAGGAGCTTTTTGACTCCGACCACGCCCGGGAAGGCGACCGTCACTTCGGTGTCGTTGCTGACCGGCGAACAGGCAATCACGACGCCGACCCCGAACTTTTGGTGGCGCACGCGCTGGCCGACATCGAAAGGCGGCTTCCAAGAGGGAGCCCGCGTCGGGGCGGGCGTGGCTTCGACGACGGCATAGGCCCCGGTGCGGTCTGCTCGCACGGACACGAGCCCATCGGGACGAGAGTACTGGCCATTCGGGTCTAAGGTGTCCAACCACTCGGGGGGTAAGTCATCCAAAAATCGACTCCGACGGTTGAAATTTGGCTGGCCAAACAACGACCGACGCCGGGCATGCAGCAGGTGGAGCGCCTCGCGCGCCCGCGTCATCCCCACATAGGCCAACCTTCGCTCCTCTTCCATCTCGCGCTCGCTCCCCAGCGACCGGGAGTGCGGAAAGACGCCTTCCTCCATCCCGACCATGAACACCACCGGAAACTCAAGGCCCTTGCTAGAGTGCAGAGTCATGAGGGTGACGGCCTCACCGGTTTCATTGAGGCTATCAACATCTGCGATGAGGGCGACTTGCTCCAAAAATCCCGAGAGACTCGGCTCTTCGGCGCTCGCGTCGTACTCTTCGGTCACGCGGATGAGTTCGAGAATGTTCTCCTGTCGAGCAATCGACTCATCGCTTCGGTCTTCCTGGAGGGTTTGTTGGTAGCCGCTGGCCGTGTAGACGTGCTTCAGCACCGGAGTCACTCGCCCCAGTTCTTGGGCTTTGCGCTGGCCTTCGTCGATGATCCCGAGGAATTTTCGCAGCCCCATCGACGATTTTTTGGTCAACTCCGCCTGGACGCTCTGCTCATTCAAGGCGTCCCACAAGGGGACGTCTCGGCGAAACGACCAGTCCTCCATAAAGTCCAACGAACTTGCGCCGATCCCTCGGGGCGGCACGTTGATCACCCGCCGGAGCGAGATCATGTCTTGAGGATTCAGGACAACTCGCAAAAAGGCGAGCATGTCCTTAATCTCTTTGCGTTCGTAGAATCGCTGGCCCCCGATCAGAACGTGAGGCACCCGCATCGTGAGGAACGCCTCTTCCACCACCCGGGATTGAGCATTGGTTCGATAAAGCACGGCAAAGTCGGAATAACTCCGCTCTCCGCTTCGGACCTGAGCCTGAATTCGGTCGGCGATGAGGATCGCCTCATCATTTTCCGTACCCGCCTCGGTGAGCGTGACCTTCGCTCCGTCCTGGTTCGAAGTCCAGATTTTTTTATCGGCCCGGTGTCGGTTGTGCCGAATGATCTCGTGCGCGGCGGTGAGGATGTTCTGGGTCGAGCGATAATTTTGGCTGAGCGTGATGATGGTTGCGTCGGGGTAGTCGCTGCTGAATCGGAGCATCAAGCTCACATCGGCGCCTCGCCAGCCATAAATGCTCTGGTCATCATCCCCGACGATCGTGATGTTTCGGTGCCGAGCCGCAAAGAGCTCGGCGAGCCGGAACTGAGCCAGGTTCACGTCTTGATATTCGTCCACCAGCACGTGCAAGAACCGCTCTTGGAGCTTTTCGGCGACGGTCGGACAGGTCTCCATCAGCCGGACGGTTTCGCCGATGAGGTCGTCAAAATCGAGGGCGTTTGCGCGCTGGAGGGCGGCCTGATAGAGTGGATACAGCTCGGCCACGCGACTTTCGACATAGGTTCCTGCGAGCTCTGAGTACTTTTTGGGGCTCAAGAGTCGCTCCTTCGCGTTGCTGATCATCGAGAGCACCGCCCGAGGTTGAATCACCTTGTCGTCGAGACCTTTTTGCTTGATCAGCTCCTTGACCAACGACATCTGGTCGGAGTCATCGTAAACCACAAAGTCGCGGCTCAGCCCGATCTCGGCCCCTTCCATCCGGAGAATTCGGGCGCAGATCGAGTGGAAAGTGCCCATCCAAAGACCGCGGCCTTGGCTGCCCACCATCTGCTCGATCCTCTCGCGCATTTCGCGAGCGGCCTTGTTGGTAAACGTCACGGCGAGGATCCGAAACGGCGATACACCCTCTTCGATCAATCTCGCGATTCGACAGGTGATGACTCGGGTTTTGCCCGATCCAGCCCCAGCAAAGACCAAAAGAGGGCCTCCCGGATGCTCAACGGCACGTTTTTGCTCAGGATTCAGGGTTGAGGGGTCGAAAGACGAGGGCATTCGTCAAGTATTATGGACGGAGGAATGTTGGACCGGGGTGTGTAACACTCGGTCCTCGAACTGCGTCAGGTTCTAAAAGGAACCGATAACGTTCGTAGTCGGAGGAATCGAATCAACGTGAAGCGAGCATTGGGAATCGTCTTAGCCTGGGCCTTGGTGGCCTCGGCGTTTAGCCAGAGCAATTTCACCATCCGCCGCCCCTTGGACGGCGCGACGGTCCGAGAAACGGTGCCGATCCGAATCTCGATCCCCAGCGACGTGCCTCGCACCAGCGTTTACGTGGGGATTTGGGTCAACGGCAAGTTCTTAGAGGCCGTGGCCCCGGGCGAGAGTGGCGATCTGGTCTACCAGCTCGACACCAAGGGTCGAAAAATTGCCGACGGCAAGATGTCCGTCGAAGTTGTTCTCTATGCCGATCTCGGGGAGACGGCGCGGATTTTGAACCGCTCCTCAATCGAGGTGAACCTCGACAACGTCACCAGCATCAAGATTCCAGCGGACGGGGTCCAAATCCGATACAAGTTCCAACCCGGTCGCGAGTTCAGCTATACCGTCAATCGACGGCAGATCATCGCCACGATCACCGAAGCTCAGCGACGGGCCGGAAGCCGTGCCGCCGAACTGCCGCTCGATTCTGAGCCCCTTCGCTACCTCTATGCGATGGAGAATCGATATCCGGTCAAAGGCGGTTATGAGGGCCTCGTCCGGATGCAACCCCTCCCGCTCAAGGGCAAGGACTATGTCTTCCTGCGAACCAACGTCAACCCCGAAGGACGACGCTACCTCGACTTTGAGCTCGCTCCGATCTATACCCGTTTGACCGACACCGGTCGCGAAATTTTTGGCTCTGCCCCGTTCTATATTCCTTTGGAAGGGAGCGTGGGCGAAGGTTCGCGACTCGACCTATTCGCTTACTTGCCGTTGCCGGTTCTTCCCTCCCGGGCAGTCCGCCCCGGCGACCGATGGGCGGCCCCGTTCTTGATTCCCGACATCGACCTTGAAAGGCTCTACGAGCAAAACAAATTTACGAGGCCAGCCGAATCGAGAGCGACCTTAGAGAGCATCGAATACACCGATGGCCGACCAACCGCTCGAATCCGAGTCAGCTTCGCCCAAGGCGCTGGCCAAGGAGCCAACGCTGCGTTGGCCCAAGCATTGGGTCCCCAAGCGGTCGAATTCGAGGAGTTGGTCTGGTTTGATCTGGGCCTTGGAATGCCGACTCGAATTGAGCGCACCATCACCATCGACCAACGAGCCGACGGTGCGGGTGGTGGCGGTGCCGGGGGCGGCGCCCCGACCGCCGGAGGAGGCTCGGGCGGTGGCTCGGGAATCATCAACAACGATGACCGAATTGGACCCAACCTTCCTCGCGACCAACGACAAGCCGCCGGAGGCCAAGGTCTTGAGCAAGGCGGCGGAGGTGGCGGCCAAGGCGGCGGAGGCACGCTGTCACCGGGTGGCCGAGGTGGAGACCGAGGGGCAGGCGGACTTGGCGGTGCCCAAGGCGGCCGAACCGGTTCGACCGGGGGCGGCGCGCAAACCCTTTATGTCCGCCAACGCATCCAAGACATCATGATCCTGGAGCGATAATCCAGCCGTGCGACTGGGTTCGCGCGAATCGAAATCGAAGCGGAACTTCTCGGACCCCGAGGAGTTCCGCTTGCCTCTGGGAGACCATCTCGAAGAGCTTCGAACCCGCCTCGTGCGGGTTCTCTTGTTGCTCGTGGGAGGCTGGGTCGTCGGGTGGTTCTTGCATGTCCCCGTCTATGCTCACCTTCAGGCTGTCGCCGAAGCCAACCTGATCGAGTTCAAAAAAACACTGGACATCAAGGAGGCGTTTCGCAACTTCGCCGACCCGTTCATGCTCAAGCTCCGACTCTCGTTCTTCATCGGCTTGGTGCTCGTACTGCCTTTTGTCGTGGGTCAATTGTGGGGATTCGTCTCCCCGGCCCTGAAGCCGCACGAAAAAAAGCCGCTCAAAGTCGCGGTCCCGCTCAGCATCGGCCTTTTCGCCATGGGCGCGACGTTCTGCTGGCTGATCATCCCGAGCGCGCTCAACTGGTTCATGAGCTACCTCCAAGACTATGCGGGGGCGGCCCTTTACCAAGAGCCCGGCACCCTCGTCTTCTTCATCCTCAAGATGATGTTGGCGTTTGGGCTCGGATTTCAGCTTCCGATCTTAGTCTTTGTCCTGGCGAAGATCGGCATTCTCGGGCCGCAGACCCTATCGCAATACTGGAAGCAAGCGACCGTCATCATCTTCTTCCTGGCGGGGCTCATCACGCCGAGCAACGACATCCCCTCGATGCTCATGATGGCGATTCCGCTGACGCTCCTCTTTTTTGTGAGCGTGTGGGCCGTCCGGATCAGCGACAAGCGAGCTCGAAAAAAGAATCCTGAGCGATTCGAAGACGAGTACCTCGAATAGCTTAGCGACGCCGACCTGAAAGCCCGCCCAAGAGCCCACGAACCAGAGAGCGGCCGAGTTGTGACGCCGCTCCGCGAAGAAGACTCTTGGTCATGGACTCCAGCGGCGAATCGCTCCGCCGACTAGGGGCTCGGGAAGCCTTCGGGGCCGGGGCTTCGCGAAAATCGGGCGGCTGAACGTTCCACTCTTGCTGAACCGGAGGCGGAGGCGCCGGCGCCTCTTCCACTCGCGCCTTCAGCTTTTCAAACGCGCTTTCGCGGTCGATGGGCTGGTCATAAGCGCCTCGGAACGGGCTTTGGTTTCGCGCTCGATCGATCGCATCGGCATCCGCGGGTCCGACCCGAGACTGCGGCGGCGCGATCAAGGTCCGCTCGACGACGGTTGGGGAACCCTTGGCATCTAAGACCGAGCAGAGTGCCTCGCCGATCCCGAGCTCGGTGATCACTTGGGCGGTGTCGAACTTGGGGTTTGCGCGAAAAGTCTCGGCAGCAACTTTGACCGCCTTTTGGTCTCTTGGAGTGAACGCTCGAAGCGCGTGCTGAACTCGATTGCCGAGTTGTCCGAGCACAGTGTCAGGAATGTCGATCGGGTTTTGGGTGACAAAGTAGATGCCGACCCCTTTGGACCGAATGAGCCGGACGACTTGTTCGATCTGGTTCAGCAACGCTTTGGGGGCATCATTAAAAAGCAGGTGCGCCTCGTCGAAGAAGAAGGCGAGCTTGGGTGCAGGCAGGTCCCCCGCCTCGGGGAGCTCCTCGAAAAGCTCGCTCAGCATCCAGAGCAAGAAGGTGGCGTACAGCCGGGGGTTCATCATCAGCTCGCTGGCGGCCAAGATGTTGATTTGGCCGCGCCCATCCGGTCCTTGCTGAATCAGGTCCGCCAGGCGCAAAGCCGGTTCGCCAAAGAACTGCTCAGCCCCTTGTTGTTCGAGCACCAGCAGGGCTCGCTGAATCGCCGCAATCGACGCCGTGCTGACATTGCCATACTCCACCGCGATGGATTCGGAGTTCTCCGCCAAAAACGTGAGCATCGCCCGCAAGTCCTTGAGGTCGATGAGCAACAGCCCGTGATCGTCGGCGACCTTAAAGGCGACATTGAGGACACCTTCTTGGACGTCATTCAGCTCCAAGAGTCGGGCCAAAAGCAGGGGCCCCATTTCCGAAATCGTGGCCCGGACCGGATGGCCTTGTCGGCCGAACACATCCCAAAAAACGACGGGATATCCCGCATGGGTGTAGTCGGTATAGCCAATCTGTTGCGCTCGCTCTTCGAAAACCGGTTTGCCGCCGCCCGGTTGGAGCATGCCGCTCAGATCCCCTTTCACATCGGCCAAAAAGACGGGCACGCCGAGGCGCGAGAATCCCTCCGCCAAGGTCTGGAGGGTGACGGTTTTGCCAGTGCCGGTGGCCCCCGAAATCAGCCCGTGCCGGTTGGCGTACTTTGGCAAGAGGTGGACCGGCGATTCGCCTAGCCCGACGTAGATGCCCGCATCCGAAGCCATAAACGACAATTTACCAGCCCGGCACTGAACCTTCCCATCCAGGCCGCGTCTAGTCTGACCAGAACCATCAAGAGAGGGTGCTCCGAGTCGTCAGGACCCCAATTCAATCGGCACGGTCGCCCTCTCTTGCTCGGGATTACGACTAGGCCTGGGCGTAACGTTCCCGAAGTTGTGGCCAGCTCCCTTGCTCGATGGCATCCCGAATCTCGCGCATCAACCGGGCGTAAAACGACAAGTTGTGGAGCGTCGCCAGCCGCGCTCCGAGAGGCTCTTGGGCCTTAAAGAGGTGCCGAAGGTAGGCCGCCGAGTACCGCTCCGTCATCGGAAAGACCGACTCCGGATCGACGGGGCCCGGGTGCTCCGCCCACTGGCGATTGAGAATATTGATCCGGCCCTGGAGCGTGTAGAGGCAGTGGTGTCGAGCCATGCGCGTGGGCAAGACGCAATCAAACAGGTCCACCCCTGATTCCACCGCGTGCAGAATGTCTTGGGGATGGCCAACCCCCATCAAGTAGCGCACTTGATCTCGGGGCAACAGCGGGGCCGTGTGCCGGACCACCGGGTACTGCATCTCGGTCGGCTCGCCGACGCTGACGCCGCCGATCGCAAACCCTTCAAACGGAAGCTCCGACATGAACTGGGCGGATTCAGTGCGGAGGTCTTCATGCACCCCGCCTTGGACAATGCCGAAGACGGCTTGGGATTCTCTCCGAGCAGCGAGGTTGCGCGACGCCCATCGATGAGTTCGCTGCATGGCCTGGGCCGCCTCATCTCGGGTGCACGGATAGGGCGGGCACTCATCGAGCATCATGCTGATGTCCACTCCGAGCTCGCCCTGAATCTCGATGGAGCGCTCCGGAGTCAAAAAAAGCTCGGACCCATCGAGGTGCGATTTGAACCGAACGCCCTCGTCGCTGATCGTGCGCATCTTCGAGAGACTCATCACCTGATAGCCGCCCGAATCCGTGAGGATCGAGCCGCTCCAGCCCATAAAGCGATGCAGACCGCCTAGCTTCTCGACCAGCTCACTCGTCGGCCGAAGGCTCAGATGATAGGTGTTCGACAAGATCAGCTCGAAGCCAAGGGCCTCAAGATCCTCAGAGCCGACGGTCTTGACGGTGCCTTGAGTGCCGACCGGCATAAACGCCGGCGTTTCGACGGTGCCCTGCGGGGTGTGAAGCCGGCCTCGCCGAGCCCCCGTGTGCGGGCACGAGCCCAGATGTTCGAACTGAACCGTCGGCATGGGGCTCGATCAGCTCCGGACCTGCAAGAGGTCAGTAAAGAGAGCGTCGGTCTCTAGGGCAAAATTCACGTTGCCGAGCGTTCGGCGATGCGCCTCGATCACTTGGCTCAGCGACTCGGGTCGGTCGGGATGTTGGCAGAGCCAATAAGCAGCGAGGAGCCTCAAGGATTCCGCCTGACGAAAGCGCGCGCCTTGGTCGCCTTGGGTCGGGAGATTTTCGGTCGCGGCTCGAAAGAGCTCGGCCACGCGCAAGGCCGCTCGCGCATCCGCCCCCTCGATTCGCTCCAAAACCTCAAAGAGAGCTTGATACGGCCCAGGTTGGGCCCGAATCGCGTCCAAGCGGCCGGGGCTTCCTTCGGAGAAAATGCGCTCCATCGGGGTCGCTTCATCCAGCCGCTCGGGCAGGCTGCACCGGATGAGAAAGCAACGAGAGAGGATTGTCGGAGCGAGCTGGCTCGGGGACTCGGTCGTCAGGATGAGCTTGGCATGAGGCATCGGCTCTTCGAGGGTCTTCAGCAAGGCGTTGCTGGTGGCGAGGTTCATGCGATGGGCGTCGTGGATCAGCACCGCTTTGTGCCGAGCGACCAGTGGACGAGTTCGGAAAAAGTCCAGGATCGGGACGGTGCTCGACTCGTCATCATCGGCGGCTCCTCGGGCGACGGCGCTGTTGCGAATCATGTATTGCCGCCCCGCAGGAGCGATCAGCTGAAAGTCGACGGCGTTGCCGTTCTGGAACCCGCGACACGCTTTGCACTCCCCACACGGCCCGCCCGTCTGAGGATCGAGGCACAAAGCAAAGTGGGCCAGATGCCGCGCGAGATCCAGCGTTCCGCTGCCCTCTGGCCCAAACAAGAGGACCGAGCGGGGCAGATCCCCGCCCCGAAAAATGGAATCGACAAGGTCAAGAGCCGGACTTAAACCGGGCCACTTTTCTCGTTCAAATCTGGTGGAACTCGCTAACATCCAGAACAAAAACCACCGCGCCCCCGACCGGGACGTTGACGGCGCTCGGGATCAGGCTACCCGGATTGGGGAGATCGAAAGGAGCGATGTTCACCAGCTGCTCGCGGGACTGACAATAGCTCTGGACGAGCTTCACCACGACCGAAACGTCCTCCGGATCGACCCCGACCAAGAACGTCGCACTCGATTGGCCTAAGAACCCGCCTTGCGAGGCAAAGACCGTGTATTTGAACCCAGCTTTGACGAGCTCATCCCCAATCTTGGCCCGATCTCGCTGCTGAACAATCGCGACGACAAGCTTCACGTTAGCTTTAGCATAACACGACTCTCTTGGAGCTATGCCACTTTCGACTTTGAAACGGCGGAATTCGACGGAGATCCGAGCGTGGGGTCGAGGCCTACTCACCATCGAGGCACCGGCACGGCCAAGCTGCAACGCTCAAAAAGCGCCGCGCGGTATTCTGGTGAGGAGGATTCAGTGAGCGAACAACCATTTCCGACCCACAAAGAACTGGAGCTTGAGAACTTCACCGCGTTCGAGCGCGCCAAGCTGAGCTTTGTTCCTGGCGTGAACGCAATCATCGGCGAGAACGGGACCGGCAAGACCCACATCCTCAAAGTCCTGTATGCGGTTCACCTGTCATGGCTGAGGTACGGGCATCCGCAGCTAGTAATGGTCTTTCAGCTCGATCAGTCGAACTCTCAGCTCATTCGAAATGGGGGATTGAGACGTGAAAGCGCAGACGCTGGCGGAGTATTTGGCGACACGACGTGGCGGATTTCAGCTATGCCACCATTGATCGAGTCAGAAGATCCAGAAATCTCAAGCAACGCGACTCCTTCCTTTGGGGTCGTCCTCTATTCTGGGGATATTCCAGAGCAAAGCTCGATGCCCGTTTTCATTCCTGCGATCGATATGATGGCCCATACCAAGGGGTTTGTCTCGACCTTCGATAACTACAGGATTGACTTTGATCTGACTCATCGAGAGATCGTCAGTCTGCTGCTGAGCCCAGAAAAAAGAGAGCTGGACGAGCCCGCAATGAAACTCGTCGCGGACTTGACCGCAATCCTCGGAGGAACCCTTGAGCTCCAGGGCGAGCGGTTTTACTTGGCCACCGAGTCAACTCGCTTGCCGATGCCGTCTGTCGCGGAGGGGCTTCGAAAGATCGCGACTTTGATTCGCTTAGTCCAAACGGGGTGGCTCGGTCCGGGGAGCACGCTCTTTTGGGACGAGCCTGAAGTCAATCTCAACCCCATCTTGATGGACGAAGTTGTGGGTGCGATCCTCGCCTTGTCGCGAGCTGGTGTCCAAGTCTTCCTCGCGACCCACAGCTACGTCATCCTCAAAGAACTTGATCTGCAGCTCGGCAATGATGAAGCGCGCTTCATCAGCCTTCGGCATGGCCCAAACGGCACCGAGGTCAGTTCGTTCTCGAGCTTTAGCGAGTTAGTGCCGAACGCCATCCTCGACCAATACAGTTCGCTCTATGATCGTGAGCTTGCGAGGGCTACGGGGAGAAAAATCGTCCGTGAGCAAAGTAGTTGAAAGCGGCATCGAATTTGACTTTTCGCAGGCGCTTGAGGTCAAAAAGCATGATCGGCCGGTCAATGAGGACGGCGAAGGCAACCTCATTTGGAACGGTGTTGACTTTCGAGTCCGGCTCCCGCAGGAATGGCTTTGGATTGAAGTGAAGCATTGGGACGCCGCTCAGATCCCTGCTCAACATCTGGAGGGTCAGCGGGATAGCTTCATCGAGAAAATGTCGAGTGAGTCTTTCGGACTTGAGATGCGGTCGAAGTTCTTTGGAACGTCCGCATTCCTGGCTTGGTCAGGCGGTTTTCAAGCATCGAAGGTCGTTTTCGTTTTGGTTTTCGAGCCTCCCAAGCCCTTGGATAAGGCTTTGCTAGGCACCTTTTGGCAACAAAGGATCAGGTCTGCGTTTCCCTCGAAGAACCATCCGTGGACGCACCAGATTTCCAGTGTGGTCATGGACGTGGAAGCCTGGAATCTCGCTTACCCCGAGTTACCAGCAAAGATCGTATAGCGAAATTGCCGATCCCGGCGACTCCATTCCGAGCGTGGACGATTCTCAGCGGCCAATTTGGTCGGTCGCGAAGGAATTGGAGCATTTGGGCCGAACCTAAGTACGTTCAAGATGCAGGATTTTTCGGCTGGTACTCCGACCCGCACCATCTTCATGCACATGCCGGCGTGGCAGCAAGTGCTGTTTTACGTGCTGGTGGCGGTTTCGTTGGCCTATCTGGCCTATCAGATCGTGGATCGAGCCCGCAAATGGAGCTCGGGCAAGCCGATCGACTGGCCGCGCCAGCCGATCAAAAACCTCGTTCAGTACATTCTCTTCCAGCGAAAAGTCCGGTCGAGCCGCCCCCGAAGCGGGGCGCCGATGCACTTGATGATCTTTTACGGCTTCTTGGCGATGTTCGTGGCGACGAGCATTCTCGCTGTCGCGAAGTACGGCTGGGTGATCGGCATCCCGAATTTCCACAAGGGCAACTACTATCTGCTTTATGAGGCGCTGTTCGAGACGTTGGGGCTCCTTTTTGTGATCGGGGTGACCTGGGCGATCGTGCGGCGCAACGGCTTTCGGCCCAAGGTCATCAGTCACAACTGGAAGGATAACTGGGCCTTGCTCTTGCTCTGGCTCGTGGGCGTCACCGGATACCTTTTGACCGCCGCCCGGATCAGCAACAACCCCCAGCCGTGGGACGGTTTTAGTTGGGTGTCATATGGTCTGGCTCAACTGATGCCGGGGGTCAGCAACGGGGGCTATGTCGCGATCTGGTGGTTCCACATGGTCTGGGTGCTGGTTTTCTTCGCCGTCATCCCCCAGATGCGGATCAAGCACATTGTCTATGCAATGTTCAGCGCGGCTCACAAGCCCGATTGGCCCATGGGCGAACTGAAGCCGATCTCGATGGAAGAGGTCGAAAAGACCGGGCTCATCGGCGTAACAACTCCCAAGGAGTTCAGCCGCTGGCACCTGATGTCGCTCGATGCTTGCATGGAGTGCGGGCGATGCACCGAAGTGTGCCCTGCGTATGGCGTCGGCAAAGTCTTGAACCCGAAAAAAGTCGTCCAAGACATCCATGGCATTATGGCGACCGATTCAAACGTCGCCGAAACGGTCTCCGACGAGGCGCTTTGGGCTTGTACGACCTGCAATGCTTGTGTGGAGGCGTGTCCGGTTCTGATTCGGCACGTTGATTTGATTGTCGATGCAAGGCGGCACTTGGTGGCCGAAGGCAAACTGACCGGCACTCCGGCGGTGATGCTTCGCCAAACTCAAAGTACGGGCCACGCTTGGGGGGCCCCATCGAGCAGCCGCGAAGACTGGATGAAGGGGCTCAACGTGCCTTTGGCTCGAGAAAAGAAGGAGTTCGACGTGCTGTTCTGGGTGGGCTGCGCGGGCGCCACCGATCCTGGGGCAATGCGAACGACCAAGGCGGTGGCGGAACTGATGGGCAAGGCCGGGGTCGATTTTGCGTGCCTCGGCACCGAAGAAAAATGCACCGGCGACAGTGCGCGCCGCGTCGGCGATGAGTTCTTGTTCCAAGAGATGGCGATGAACAACATCGCGACCTTCGATAAATATAAAGTCAAGAAGATCGTCACGCCGTGTCCGCACTGCCTCAACACGCTGAAGAACGAATACGGGCAATTTGAAGGCCACTACGAAGTCCAACACCACAGCCAGTTTCTGCGCGAACTGGTGGAGCAAGGAAAGCTGAATCGGGTCCATCCAGAGCAAGGCGAAATGACGTTCCACGACCCGTGCTATCTGGGCCGGGTGAACAATGAAAGCGACGCCCCTCGCTATCTGCTTGGGGACGATACCAACCTCAATTCCGAGGCGATCGACCTCGTCCGTTGGGCCGAGAGCGGCGTCGATGACCGGGTCTTAGTCGAGCCTCGACATCACGGTCGCAAGACGCTTTGTTGCGGCGCAGGCGGCGGGCGGATGTTCTTTGATGAGTTGCCTCATGAGCGCCCAGCGAATCGGCGGGTCGCCGAGCTTCTGGAAACGGGTGCCAAGACGATTGCCATCGGGTGCCCATTCTGCCGGATCATGCTCGATCCCGCAGTCAAAGAGCAGTCCGGGGATTCGGTGCGACTTGCCGACCTCGCCGAGCTGTTGCAAGAAGCGAACCGCGTGCCCAGCGACTAGCCGAGCACCTCGCGTAGTCGCTCGGCCGACGCAGGGCTCTTGAGCTTCTTCAGCGCGTTCTTTTCGATCTGGCGCACCTTTTCGCGAGTGGTACGGAGTTCGCGAGCGACCTCTTCCAGCGAGCGATATCGACCGTCCTTCCACCCAAACCGCAGGCAAATCACGCTCCGTTCAGGGGAATTGAGGTCATTCATCGCATCTTCGAGCGTTCGCCGGATCATCTCCCGGTGCGTGACCTCGGTCGGATCGCCCCCACCGGGGTCGCGGAGATAGTCCGCCAGCGACCCCTCATCTTGGTCGGAGGTCGGCGCATCAAGGGAGAGAGCATCCTGAAGAGCGCGAAGCGACTCTTGAATCCGGCTCTCTGGAAGGCCGAGCCGTTGGGCGACTTCGCTCGCTGTTGGATCGCGTCCCAGCTCCTGTTGCAGACTCGAATAGGTCTTCATCATCCGGACCTGGAACTCGGCCATATGAATCGGGACGCGAATCATTCGGCCTTGGTCGTTGATGGCCCGGGTGACCGCTTGGCGAATCCACCAAGTCGCATAGGTGCTGAATCGAAATCCTCGTTCGGGGTCGAACTTACTCACCGCTCGAATGAGGCCGACATTTCCTTCTTGGATGAGGTCCTGAATCGGGATCCCACGGCCG
>DDCB01000002.1 GCA_002335425.1 Chthonomonas sp. UBA2017 | reverse complement strand
TCTTCACGAATGGGGGCAGACCAGATTATACTGGATTTGCCGCGAATATTCATCCAGAATGTGCCCCAGAGAGTCAAGGAAAAGAGTTCGCTTCCCAGTCTTGTAATCGTCCAAGTTGTCCACGCAACGATTGATACACTCGGGATCATGGTCACCTTTTCCATTCGCGACAACCAGGACGTTGGTGTCTGAGATTCCGCCCGGACTCATCTATGGCCTGGCCTCTCGCCCTGCCCTTTGCGTGGCTACGACTTCACCGAGGAGGTCGCCAAAGAAGTCCTTTGGCCAGTTTTCGATCATCCCGAAGAGATTGAGATTGAGAGGATGGATCGCTGATATCCCGGCATCTGCAGTGCAGAAGTAAAGGGACGTTTGGTCAGGTTCAATCACCTTCTCAGCTACACGCCTTTGAATGCGTCGTAGGAAGTGCTCACTGTGACTCTCGACGATTACTTGGATCTTTCGATTCTTTGTAGCATCGATTAAGAAATCTGCTAGTCCGGCTTGGACAGACGGATGGAGGTGGATCTCAGGCTGCTCCAGAATGATCGTTGAGCCTTCAGGGACGTACAGAGCGAGGACGATGACAGGCAGAATCTGCGATACGCCAAATCCTACATCTGTGATCAAGACTTCCGGGGCACCTGCGGACTTCCGAACTCTCACTTGGTATATCTGGCTGTCGGCGGCGACAGCTTGAATGGAGAATGACTCGATTAACCCAATCGATTTGAGCCACCGCGCTACGTACTCCTCGAAACGCACCTTCTTCTTCTTAAATCCTGGCGAAATCAGAATTCCACGATCTCGTGCAGCCAGGATGGCATCGACCGCTAACTCACCTGTTCGACCCATGTCGTGAGGTTGACCGCCGCCCCAGGAGTAGCTACGCTCAGGATACGCGCGCAATGGCCCCAAATAGTAGACTTTACGCAGTTGATTCTCTAGTTCAAGTTCAATATCTGCTAGGAACCCCGCATTCTGGTAGTAGGCCCGCACTTGGTCGGGGAAGCCATAACACTTGGTCGGCGCAGGTAGTGGCCAAGGACGACCTTGGACTCTCTTGAATTGGAACCCACCTGCACCGGAGGCAACCAAATCGTACTCATCTCGCTTACTCTTTTTGTTCATGCCGAAGGATTGGCCACCAACCTGATACTCTAAGGAAATAACCTCGAGCCTGAGGCCCTTTCCCTGCCCATTCGCGGCACGGACGGTTGCAGAGAAGTGCATTTCCTTACCCTGCGCCAGCGGTGGTCCCGCATTTGATGAGGCGTCTTCCAGACTAAGTTGCTTATCTAGAGTCCAGACGCTGCCTATCGAAACTTCTTTCGCAAGATCATGGCTTGTCACAACACTCACGAAATCGCCGAGGTTTACGAAGGAGCCGGGACCACCAAACTGAAGAACAGCCGTACGGTCGGCGGACTCGGCAGTCTGCTTTAGCAGCAGAATGGACTGAATCAGACTGGTCTTGCCCGAACTATTTGAACCAAAGAAGCATGTGAGCGGACGGAGCTTAATACTGCCTGTGTCGCTCCACGACTTGAAGTTTCTTAAGTGCAGTTCCGTCAGCATCGCGTATCCTCTACCTGAAGCAGTTCAAGTGTACCAACTCGCAATAGGGGTACCGCTGGGTGCGGGTAAGGCCCAACCTAAACCAGATTATCTCACCATGGTATCTTTCGCCTCGAGCCAAGTTCGAAGTGCGTCCACTTCAGTATGCGAACTCTATTAGACTTCCCTTCTTGGTTGCAGGAGGGGCTGATCAAGGGCGGCTGGTGGAGCCCAGAGACTCCCGGGGGCGGTGAGAGTCGGTCGGTCAGGCTGCGCTGGGTAGTATGCGGTCTTGGATTCGACATATTCAGCTTCGTCGACGGCGTCCGACTTCTTTGTAGCCGGGGGGACGCTGCCGCTTCAATCCGGGAGCTATATTGAGCGTGCGGCTGACCAGCAGATCATGGCCTCGCTGGAAAAGGGGCGATTCTGCTATGTGCTCAATTCCCGGCAGATGGGCAAGTCGTCGCTCTGCGTCCGAACGATGTCGCGCCTTGCGGAGAAAGGCATCCGGTGTGCGTTTATCGATATCACTAAGCTGGGCGGGCGCAATGTCACGCCGGAACAATGGTATGCGGGGATGGCGCTGGAGATTGGCCGAAGCACCGGGCTGCGCAAAGAGATCTTGGAATACTGGAAAGCCGAGGAGAGTGTCGGGCCGATGCAACGGTTCTTCGGGGCCATCCGACAAATCCTGCTTGAGTCCACCCAAGACCGGTTCGTGATCTTTGTCGACGAGATTGACTCGACCCGGTCGCTGCCGTTCAACACCGACGAGTTCTTCGCCGGAGTGCGCGAGTGCTTCAATCGACGCGTCCAAGATCCTGAGTTTGAGCGGCTGACATTCTGTTTTCTTGGCGTTGCGGTGCCGAGCGACCTGATGAAAGACGCACGCACGACGCCCTTCAACATCGGCGACCGCATCTATCTGCGTGATTTCAAGCTCGACGAAGCCATGGCGCTCGACGACCATCTCGGGCCGCACGGAAAAGCGGTCTTGGAGCGCGTGCATTACTGGACGAACGGGCACCCCTTCCTCACCCAGAGCATCTGCCGGGCGCTGATGCAGCGCTCCGAGCCGTCGGTCAAGGATGTCGACGAGATGATCCGGCGCGACCTGCTGGAGCCCAAGGTCCGTGTGCCCAAGAGCAATCACGACTTCCTTAAGCTTCGCAACTCCGAGAACGGCAAGATTCGTTGTGGCAAGAAACCCATCGAAGCAATGGGCATGGACTTTAAGGTGGCAGTAACAGCTGGAGAGGTGTAACTATGGCAGGAAAACAGGACCCATTACCAGAAACGCCAGCTACGCCAGAAGAAAAGCGGCTCGAGACTGTGCAGATTCGCAAAGACAAAGCGTGGGAGCACCCCCAGTTGAACTCTGGCGACTGGCTCTCGAAAATTGTTGAGGTCTTGCTTTCCGAAAACCTAGTCGTTCTCTCCGGTTTGGGAACGAGTCTGTGCATCAAGAATGGCGACAAGACCCTTGCACCAACAATGGGTGATCTTTGGGATAAAGCAAAGAAGATTGACAAGTTCGCCGACGTACTGAAGAAAGTTGGCTACCCTGAAAGTGAATCGAACATCGAAGAATTGATGAGTCGCTGTCAGATGTACGGTGTGCTCCATGCCGATGACGAAGTATCCAAGTTCGTAAAGGAGGCAGAGAGGGCGATCCAAGAGTCGTGCCTTTTTGCCGTGCACGGGCAGTCACTTCCCGTGCACGAGATGTTCCTAAGAAAGGTCGCGCGACGATCGAGTCGGCAGCCTCGTCTACGACTCTTCACCACAAACTACGATTTATGCTATGAAGTTGCCGCAGCCAACGCAGGCTTCGTTGTGGTGGACGGATTCAGCCATTCTTCACCACAGATTTTCGATGGATCGTACTTCAGCTACGATCTAGTCAGGCGAGATACCGAAAGCGAGAACCTGTCATTCATCCCAAATGTGTTTCAGCTGCTGAAGCTGCACGGCTCAGTAGATTGGGAGCGGGCTGTCCAAGGGCAAGTGATTCGCAAGGACACTGAGCAGCCTATCATGGTCTTCCCGAGGATAGGTAAATACGAGTCCTCGTTCCAGCAGCCGTTTTTTGAAGTGATGTCACGCTTCCAATCCGCACTGCGTCAGCCCAATACTGGGTTGCTGGTCCTTGGATATGGGTTCAGAGACAAACACCTCAATGAACCGATCCTCGCTGCCTGGAGGTCAAACGTTGGGCTCAAGTGCGCTGTCGTCAATCCCGCTCTCGCGGGCGATGAGGAAAACGAAGTGCACAAAGCCTTGATTGGGTTGATTGATGGCGGCGACGTAAGACTCAACGCTATCGCTGCCAAGTTCGAGGACTTCGTTGAGCACATGCCTGATTTGGTCGCTCTTTCAGAGGAAGAGCTCCACCAGGCCCGCACGAGGCAGCTGTTCAATCTATGAGCACGTTGCCCATTTACCCGTTTGATGCTGACCGATCCATCGGTACGGTCATTGAGGTGCTGGGCAACATCGTGAAGGTAAATCTGCCCCAAGCAGCCGCACCAGGTAGCCGTTGGCATCACGGCCACCAGCTGGAAGCCGGTCGAGTCGGCGAGTTTGTTGTTGTCGAGTCTGGGCATACTGCCGTCTTTGGAAGAATCACTGGTGTAAGGCTCCCCGAGCGAGAGCGGCTTTCGGTTGAAGAGGACTTGGGGGGCAAACCCGATGTCCATCCCATCGGCATGGTTTCCCTCGTTGCCTCCGTGGACTTGGCGACAGGAAAGATCGAGCCTGGTGTGCCACATCATCCGCGCTTGGGTGCACGGTGCTTTTCAGCCCATCCACTTCTCATCAAATGGCTTGCAGAATCTTCCAGATTTACTGGTGACGAAGAAGCAAAGCTCCTAACTCTTGCAACATTGCCATTTTCGACGGATACCCTGATTCGCGTTGCACCTGAAAGTCTCTTTGGACGACATTGCGCGGTCCTCGGTGCAACCGGCGGCGGAAAGAGTTGGACACTTGCTCGTCTCGTTGAAGAGGTAGGCAAACATCAATCGAAGGTTCTCCTCATTGATCCAACTGGTGAGTTCCATACGATTACGGGCGATCATGTCACCCATGCACACATAAATAAGGATCAGGTCGCTGAAGACCGAGGGTCGGTTGAAACGTGTGTCCCATTCACTCGGTTACAGGAAGCCGATTTGTTCGCCCTCTTCCAGCCTGCACCGCAATCTCAGGCCCCAAAACTCAGAGGAGCCATCAAATCGTTAAAGCTCTTGCACCACTCGAAGAGAATTCAGGCTGATCCGACAAAGTATGAGCAGACTCAAGTTGACGCCGCAAACGGATTGATGAAGCAGGTCGGTACACAGCCGACCGTCCAGAAGGCGAATGTGGCTCGCGCGCCTTTTGAGACCGCCTCTCGTTCACTCGCGCCGCTAGTGGATGGTCCTGCGGCTACGTTTGACATTGCCAGGCTCGCAGACCAAATCCAAAATGAGTGCTGCTGGCCCACGGGAAAAGGGGCGGACGCCCACAAGTTTGGTGGTGTTCACGATGGTGACCTTGGGTACTGCATCAATCTAGTCACGCGAGTTGAGCAGCTGGTAGCCTCTTCGGAATTCGCTTGTATCTTCAAACCTGCCGGGAAGAAGGATTTTTTGACCGACGTCCTGAAGCCATTCCTGGATGATAATCAAAAGACAACGCTCATCCTGTCATTGCGAGAACTGTCGTTTTCTAACAACATTCGGGAAATCCTCGTGAACGCGATTGGCCGCTATCTCTTGATCTACGGACGTAGAAAGAACTTGGTCAACTCCCCACTTGTCGTCGTACTGGATGAAGCTCATCAGTTCATAGGCAAGGCTATCGGCGAGGAGTTTGCGAAGCTTAAGCTTGATGCATTCGAATTGATTGCAAAAGAAGGTCGAAAATACGCTTTAACGATTTGCCTCTCCACTCAGCGTCCCAGAGACATCGGGCAAGGCATTCTAAGTCAGATGGGAGCGTACCTGGTGCATCGGCTAACGAACCCGGAAGATCGGGACATCGTCGAAAAGGCAGCGGGAGAGTTAGATCGTAGTGCCGCGGCATTCATTCCCACGCTTGCAGCAGGGCAAGCAATTCTGATTGGGACGGACTTCCCAATTCCAGTGACTCTGCAAATGATCCCGCCAGGTAATCCTCCCGAATCCAGTGGTCCAAAGTATCAAGAAGTCTGGTAGCCGTTGCGCAATTTTCGACACCAATGCCCTTCCTTGACACCCTGGGGCGTATATGGCTAGGCGCCTTGTTCTTGGACCCCTCGTTGTACTGCTGCGTTCACCGAGGAGCCTGGTTTTTTATCCCTACTTCGAACTCTGGGGCTTTGGCAATGCCCCTCTCCTTGGTGCAAAGTTGGAATGTGTCCCAGACTCGTTTTGACCTTCGGAACACAGCCCTGCTGATCGTGACCCGCTCTAAATCGAATCGGAACGGATTGTGCTGGCTGGTGACGGACACGTGACCGATATCCACAATCCAGAGCATCAGCGGGTGGGATTCGTGACCGCTTCCGCGGACGACACCGCCATCGTGTGGGACATGAAGAGGGGCAAGATGATCAGCCGCCTGAAAGGTCACGGTCAGGACGTAGTCGCTGTCGACTTCCATCGAACAGCATCTGACCGCTCGCGGCCTGCGCGTCTTTATCGATCGCCATCTGAAGATCGGAGTGGAATGGGCGAAGGTGATCGAAGAGGAGATTCGTGCCTCCGACTGGATTATTGCCATCGTCTCGGATAGCGCCCTCGGCTCGGAGATGCTCGAATACGAACTCGAAGTCGCGGCGGACGAGCACCGCAAGCGAGGCAAGCCTTTCATTCTTCCCGTCCGAATCGGGGACGACCATCCGCTCGAAGGGCCCGTGGGGTCGATCGTGAATCCCCTCCAGTTTACGGTCTGGAAGACTCCCGAAGACGACAGCCGCATCTTAGCGGCAATCGTGGCGACCATCGAGCAACCACCGATTGCCAACACAGACCTCGTCTTGGAGCCGGTCGGCGGTGCGGTTCCGCCCGATTCGCCTTTTTACGTCGAGCGACCCACCGACACCGAGTTTATCGGCGCCCTCGCCAAGAACGAGAGCATCCTTCTCGTCAAAGGTCCACGACAGATGGGCAAAACATCGCTGATTGGCCGTGGAGCCCGGTTCGCCCGGTCCCAAAACTGGCGCATCGCGATGACCGATTTCCAGAAGCTGTCTTCGACGCCGCTGGCCTCCGACGAACGCTTCTACATGCTGCTGGCCCGGATGCTGGCCAAGTCGCTCCAGTTCGAGTACGACTTCGAAGAGGAGTGGATCGACGTCTTCGGCGCGAACATGAACCTCGACAACTTCATTCGAGCTTTGATCGAATCATCGGACGTGCCGCTGGTCTGGTTCATGGACGAGGCCGACAAGCTCTTCGGAGCGGCTTTCGCCTCCGATTTCTTTGGGCTGGTGCGCTCTTGGCACAACTCCCGCGCGACCGAGCCGGATGGCCCTTGGTCCCGGTTCACGGTCGTGCTCGGCTACGCAACCGAGGCGCACCTGTTCATCCAAGACCTCAACCAATCTCCGTTCAACGTTGGGCGGCAGCTGGATCTTCAGGACTTCGATGCCGCAGCAGTCGGCGAGTTAAACCGCCGTTACGATTCGCCTCTGAATGCAGCGCAGATCGGCGCGTTGATGGCCTTGATCGGCGGTCAACCCTTCCTCGTGCGCCGCGCTCTCGACGTTGTGGCCCGGGGCGCGATGACTTTTGATGAGCTTCTTGCCACCGCCGACCGAGACGACGGAGCCTTTGGCGATCATCTGAAGCGAATCCTCATCTCCGTCACTCAGATCCCAGGGGTCGTCGAGGCGCTTCGGGCCTCGCTGCAAAGCCCGGCCCTCGGCGACACCGACGGCTATCATCGTCTGCTCGCGGCGGGAGTGGTCCATCAAATCAGCGACCGCACGATCCAACTCAGGTGCGAACTGTATCGCCGCTACATGCAACAACACCTGAGCTGACGCCCAGAAAGCCCTGGAGATTCGGAACAAGGCCAACTGCCGCTTAGACTCCCAGAAGTCAAAAAGTGGTGGAGGCAAGGGGACTCGAACCCCAGACATCCTGCCCCACCCGGAGGCGCGCCGCGCCAGTGCGCCCGGCCGAGGGCGAGGCAAGAGTCGCCACGACTTAGCATGCCGAAGGGCTCCATCTCTCAGACCGAGTGCTGTTCCAATTCAAATCTATTGGCTGGATTTTGCGGTGCGCTCGCTATGCATCAGGAAAGAAACCAGTTACCAAACCGGCCTGGTCCACCGCTAAGGCAAAAATCCTCACCCCTTTTGCAAACTCAAATCGGAAAATAGAGAGGATTTCTCCGATCTCTTCGGACTGATGAACCAGGTCGATATGTCGAATCGCGCCTAGATCAGCGTACCAAGAATGAAACTCTTGCGCCTCCAACGCTAAGGATTCTCTCGCTTCGCGAGTGAAGAGCGTCGCTGGCAATCGTCCGGCCACCAGTGCATCGAATACCTCCCGGGCCTTTGCGGCCAGCGGATTATCCTGATGAACTAGGGGCCGCCATCGAAACTTGGGCTCCACCAAACTCGCGATGCCGTGCGCGATCATGGAAGTATCAGCACCTCGAGACGCCCCCGACGCCCAACGACCCAAGTTCGTCAACACAATGACACAAAGCTTGAGCGACGGCACCCGCAAAATGAATGTTCCCGTAATCCCTGAATGATAATGATACGCGTGCCCTTGGCGCTCCGCCAGACTCCAACCAAATCCGTATGGGACGATCGAACCGTCTTGCAACCGTGTCGCGGTCAGCATTTGCTCCAAACTAGAACTCTGCAGGATCGAACCTTGTGTCAGTGCGGCATCCCATTGGGCAAGATCCTTTACCGTGCCAAAAAGCCCATAATGCGAAGTCAGTTCGCGTTGACCATCGCGCCGAATGTTGTAGATTTCCCATCGATCTCCAACCTGGACTAACGTATAACCTTTTGCCAGGTTTAGATAAGGTCGATTCAAGTCGGCCATACGAGCAGTTTTCATTCCAATCGGAACGAGAATTCGATCTTGTAAGAATGCACTAAATTTCTGGCCACTGACCCGCTCAATGACCATTCCTAATAAGAAATATCCAACATCGCTATATGACCACTTCTCACCCGGTTTTCCGCTCAATGGGTCCGCTTTTGCCGCCGTGTACATCTGGGTCGTTGAGATGTTGGGGAGTCGAACCAGGCCGATAAAGTCCTTGCCAAGGGGAGCAAGTCCGGCGGTGTGATTCAACAAGTTTCGAATGGTGATGCCCTTCCACGTCGCGGGTGCATCGTCGAGGTAGGAGCTGAGGTCTCGATCCAGGTCAATTTTGCCTTCTTCGACCAGTTTCATGACCAGTGTCGCCGTAAACTGTTTCGTGATACTGGCCAGCGCAAAAACGGTGTCGGCTGTGACCGACACGTTATGATCCAGATCGGCCACTCCATACCCCCGACTCTTTGTGATCTTTCCGTCCCGGACCACCGCGATCGCCGCCCCCGGGATACGCTGCCGCTTGATTTCGGCGCGAACAAAATCATCAACAGAATCGGCATAACCTAAGTTCGTCGACACAGCGAGAAGGACGACAACCAGCCAACGTAGCCGGACTGCGAGCCGCCCGAGCTGGTTCTGACGGGGGGGATTAGCTTGAAAAATCAGACCGCGCATGGCCCTATTGTCGCTGATGTATCGCCAGAGGAGCAAGTCCGGACCTCTTTAGGCCACATTGTTTCACCCTGTGGCCTCAATCCGCAGATCGCGACTTCGTCGCCTGGTCGAGAGTCATGATGGTGGCCAGCCAAACGAGCATCGCCTTCGTGAATGACGATGATCGCGTGAGTATGGAGCGAATCGAGGACTTCCGCTGTGGGAGTCTTTCAGACGTCAGCCCACTGATGGCCAAATTCGCCGATCCCTACGAATCCCCAGAGAACTCAACGAAACGGCCCACTGCCGATGTGCACCAGAGAAAGCGAAATCGTGGTGGAGGCAAGGGGACTCGAACCCCTGACATCCTGCTTGCAAAGCAGGCGCTCTACCAACTGAGCTATACCCCCACGGTACAGGGCGAGTATACCCGGCGATTCAGACCAGGGCAACCGTCGCCGTCCCCCTCCCATCCGAGCCGACGTTCAAATCAACTCCGCTGAATTACCAGATCGTCGCTCGTCGCCCCCGCCTTGGCCGGGATCTTGCTTCCTCTTGCCTTCGAGCCCACCCGGCAACAAGAGGAACCCACTATGAACACCCGAAATCGAATTCTCATCCCCACCTTGGCCTTGGCAGGCGCAATGCTCGCCCAGCAATCCACCGCCCAAAGCATCTCCGCCATTTATACCGGCGAATTCGGCACCCCGACGGTCAAATTCACTACTGCGCTGCCCGGTCACAACGGGGCCCGGGAAGACGGTACCACCCGATTCAATGGCACCCGAACCGACACCCCAGGCCCCGGCGTCGACAACACGGTCCCGGCCCTTTTCAAGTCGTTCTGCGTCGAAATCGGCGAGAACTTGCCCTTCAATCAGGCCAAAACCCACACCCAAGTCGTGAACCTGCTCGGATCGAGCACGATCAATGGCGGCATCAGCGGCCCGGTGCTCTTTGACGCCTTGCGCACCCAGCGGCTCCAAACCCTGTGGGGATCATTCTACGGCGCGATCACAACTCAAAACGCCATGCGAGCCTTCCAACTGGCCCAATGGGAGCTCTGCTTCGACAACGATGCGACTCTCGTCCAAGGCACGCTCTCGAAGCTGTGGGTGACTCCAGCCCAAAACCAAGCCGGCGTGACGAACCTCGCCGAAAACTGGCTGACCCAAATTCGCACCGGCCAAGCGACCACCCAAATGAACCTCATGCTCCTGCGGGGCAATGGGGTCCAAGACCAAGTCACCCCGGGTCAACCGGTCCCCGAGCCCGGCACCATGGCCGCACTCGGACTCGGGCTGGCCGCCATCGCTCGACGACGCAAAGCCAAAAAAGCAGCTTAACCCCCAGCACACTCACAAACAACCCATGCAGTTCCCGCTCCAACCTCCGGGTTGCGAGCGGGCTTTTTTCTTCCGAAGACGGGTTCGACCACCGGCAACCGACCGAGGTCTGGCCACGTCTTTTTTGATGTGGAACTGACGCGATTTCGAACCAAAGTCGATCTCTGGCTCGCGGCGATCATCGCGACGGGCGCGGCGATCGCCACCCTGGCCGGCATATTGAGCAGCCTCGAAGGCGTCCATTCCGCTTGGATCGCGCTGGCGGGCTATCTGGGGGTTCTGGCCGCATTCACTTGGCCTTGCACCTACACGCTCGCGGATTCAGAGCTCGTTGTTCAGAGCGGGTGGATCCGCTATCGAATTCCGTATCACGAGATCGTCGCGATTCGGCCAACTCGGGCGGTCTGGTCGGCTCCCGCCTGGTCGCTCGACCGGCTCAGCATCGAGCAACAAAACGGGATGTCGCTCTTGATTTCGCCCCGGGCCCAAGCCGATTTCATCCAAGCCCTTTCGGCGCGATGCCCGAACCTCTCGGACCCCAAAACCTTCTGACCCGCGATAAAATGTCGTTCGGATCGCGTCGGAGACTGAGAACGAAATGTCCAGAGATCGCCCTCTTGCCCAAACCATCTTGTCGGCCCAGAAGCACGTCCCTCCGAACAGGCCGCATCTTTCCAAATTACGGACCTTGCAGAATTTCCAGGTGATTTTGATCTGCGCGAGACTCGGGCGGTCCTTCGTTGCGAATGGCCGCGAATGGATTGTTGCGGCTGTCGGCGCGCTTTTCGGCTCGTTGATCAGCGATCTCAGCTCCATTCGCATCTTCATTCGAGCCTGGCCGATCACCCGGGAGACGAAGCTGGGATCTCCTCGGCAAGATTGCCAGCGGCGCCTGGACTCCTCCCCGGTGGCCCGAACCTGGGCCGGGGCCGGGGCGATCAACTTCCAAGTGACCTTTCGATCATGACGCACCCAACGATTCGCCAATATCCGTCCCAAGTCGATCGAGGTTTTCTTGTCTTCTTGATCTTCAACACGGTCTTCTTGGTCGGGCTGATCTGCATTGAGACCTTTTTGACCGGGTCGGGATATGTTCTGGGGGCCTTGTTCTTGCCCGCCAGTCTTTGGGCGCTCACTTTTCCGTGTCGTTACACGCTCACCGAAGACCAAATCCACCTGCGACGCGGACTCTTCTTTTCCGACCGGTATCGCTACGAGGACATTGTCAGCCTCGCGTTTACGACGTCTCGGTCGCCAGCGATGGCGCTTTCGCGAGACCGGATCGAGCTCACCATGATCAATGGCGTCAAGGTCCACGTTTCTCCCCAGAACCGACTTGAATTCCTCAACGAGATGCTCCGACGCGCCCCCGACGCCACCCATCTTGCCGAGATTTTTTGACTCGACTCTCGTCGTCAGGGCTTCGCCGGCGGCTTGGGTCGAGGGACGACAAAGAGGCCGTCGCTTTGCATGAACGGTCGGCCCGGCTCAAAAATGGGCTCTGTCTTAATCCGAAAGGCGAGGCTCAACTCCAGCGTGAACTTCCAATCTGGCTTCGGCTTCTCACCCCCGATGATGGGCTGATTGACAAAGGTCTTGTAAGTCGGGACCAGCTCAAACATCTCTTCGAGCGTGTACTCACGGCTCGACTTGACTTCATCCCAGGACGTCAAGTTGTGGCCTCGCCAATCCTTCAGGTCGGTCGTTCCTTCGATGGCCTTGAGGATGCCCTCGAACTCGGCGAGCGTCAGCGGCTGGTTTTCTTCAACGATCACAGGCTGGGCCTCAAGAAGTTTCTTCATCACCTGGATGACTTGATCCTTGGGAAGATAGCCTTGGACATAGAGCAGGCAATCTCTGAATCGCGAATCGTAGTGGAGCCTTGCGCCGAGCTCGCGCCGAATCCGAAAAGCGAGTTCTCCGACCGTGACCGCTCGGCCATCCCCCAGAAAGAACCCTTCTTGGGTCGCGATCGGAGTCGCCTTTTGTGGCACGGGCCTTGGAACATAGCCCTCAGCCGCAGGGATCTTGCCCCGAAAATCTCCGATCATGGGGCCACGTTCGCCATTGACCACGTTCGAACTGGGCATTTCGATCAGCCGAATAAACACCGGATCGCCCCGCAAGTAGCGCTCGGAAATTCCAGGATAGAGCCCCCAGTTCTCCACAAAAATTCTCTGAATGGGTCCTGGGAGCTCGGTGATCTCCGCCCCATTGATCGCGATGCTCCGCAACTGTCCAACCGGCATCTTGGCGAATTCTCGTGCCAATTGCCAGAAGGTGCCCTGGAGACTGCGTTCGCGCTGGTGCAGCGCCAAACCGTTCTTGGTCACCAAGAGGTCGCGCTCGTTCAATACCGCATAGCGCCGCCAACTCTCCATCGGGCCGATGGCGCTCTTGAGCACGGGAAGTTCGGGCCGCACTTCGGCGGGAAGGTCGAGGATCATGGCGTATGGGACGTCCTTGAGCACGGGTCGAAGCACTTCTTCCCACTTCTTCTTCAGCTCCGCTCGCGGATCAGGGGCCGTCGTCACCCGAAGGGTGGCGGGCGCGGGCGGGGGCTGTGTTTGGGCTATGGCTAAGGGAAGGGCCAGCAAGAGCAAGAGGAGGCTGAGGCCTTTGGGACGGAGATTCATATCGCAGTTCCTCGTCGTGGGTTAGCTCGACCTGTTCAGAATAACAGGTTACGCCCGGAACGTGTGAAGCTCGTGATTTTGAATCGAGGCCAAATAAAAAAAAACCCTAGATCTTGCGACCTAGGGTTTGCTGACAGCTCTGGAAGCGATGCTTCGAAACCGACCTAGATATTTGGACTTACCCAGTGGGCATTCCATTGAATATCCTATTAAGGAGGTGATCCACCCACACCTTCCGGTACGGGTACCTTGTTACGACTTAGTCCCCCTTACCCCCCTCACCTTCGGCCGCTCCCTCCTTACGGTTGGGCCACGGACTTCGGGTGAAGACAATTCAGGTGACTTGACGGGCGGTGTGTACAAGACCCGGGAACGTATTCAACGCAGTATAGCTGACCTGCGTTTACTAGCGATTCCGCCTTCAAGTAGTCGAGTTGCAGACTACTATCTGAACTGAGGACGTATTTTTGGGATTGGCTCTACCTCGCGGTGTTGCTGCCCTTTGTTTCGTCCATTGTAGCATGTGTGAAGCCCCAAACGTAACTGCCATGCTGACTTGACGTCATCCTCACCTTCCTCCGATTTACACCGGCGGTCTCTCATGAGTTCCCGGCATGACCCGCTGGCAACATAAGACGAGGGTTGCGCTCGTTGCTGGACTTAACCAAACACCTCACGGCACGAGCTGACGACAGCCATGCAACAAGTGTCTTCAGGTCCCTTGTGGGGAGGGGCCGCTTTCACGGCCTTTCCATCGATGTCAAGTCTGGGTAAGGTTCTTCGGTTAGTATCGAATTAATCCACATGCTCCACCGCTTGTGCGG
>DDCB01000005.1 GCA_002335425.1 Chthonomonas sp. UBA2017 | reverse complement strand
CCTCGCCGGTCGCGCTCCTTCGTCACGCTCACGGCTCTGCCCGCGGCGGCGGATGAGAAGCCTCACGACCTTTGCTGTAAGGCGGCTCGGTTCCAGGCCTCACGGCCTTCGCTGTGGGCCAACCTCTGAACCCGAACTCCTGAACCTCCCGAACTCCCGAACTCCCGAACTCCCGAACTCCCGAACTCCCGAACTCCCGAATCGGGGTCACTTGATGTCGGCCCTACAGGCCTGATAGATTTAGGGCGGCTCGGTTCCAGGCCTCACGGCCTTCGCTATGGGATGTCGGCCCTTCAGGCCTCCCCGAACTCCCGAACTCCCGAACCCCCGAGCTATCCAACCTCGTCAGGACGACGGCACCTGAATCCATCGGGCTTTCAGCCCATGCGTCCGGACCGGCAGCAGGTAGCATCCGGGGATGCGCGCAGAGTCACTGGAGTTTTTCAAGAACATCGTCAACACGCCGTCCCCGTCTGGTTATGAAGAGCGGGCCGCCGAAGTCTATCGCCAGTACACGAAGGACTTCGCCGACAAGATTCACACCGACATCCACGGCAATGTCTGGGCAGTCGCCAACCCCGACGCCGAGATGAAGATCATGCTCGCCGGGCACATGGACGAGATTGGGTTCATCATTCACTACATCAGCGATGACGGATTCCTCTATTTCAGCGGGATCGGTGGACATGACAGCGTGATTCCGGTGGGTCAGCGGGTCTGGGTGCATGGCAAAGAGCGCGTACCCGGCATCATTGGACGCAAAGCGATCCACCTGCTCGAAGACGAAGAGCGCAAAAAGAAGCCCGAATTGAAGGACCTCTGGATCGACATCGGCGCAAGCAGTCGCGAGGAAGTCGAAAAGGTCATCCGGCTGGGCGACGTGGTCACGTTCCAATACGAATTCGAGATGCTGATGGGCGACCGGGCGACGGCCCGAGGCTTTGACAACAAGATGGGCTCGTTCATCGTCGCCGAAGCTCTGCGCCTCTTGAAGCAAGACGGCGGACTCGATCCCGGAGTCGGCGTCTATGCCGTCGCAACGGTGCAAGAAGAGATTGGATTGCGAGGGGCCCGGACTGCTAGCTATGGCATCGGCGCGCAATCGGGTCTTGCGGTCGATGTGAATCACGCGGTGGACTATCCAGGCGTCAGCAAGTCTCGCTACGGGGCGCTCGACGTCGGTAAGGGCCCGAGCGTCATGCGCGGCGCGAACGCAAATCCGATGGTCTTTAAGATGGTGACGGACGCGGGTGATGAAGACCAAATCCCGTACCAGGTCGATGTGGCCCCCGGAGGAACTGGCACCGACGGCAACGCGATGCAGCTGAATCAAGGCGGGATGGCGGTCGGCATCCTCGGCGTCGCCCTTCGATACATGCACACCCCGTGCGAACTGCTCTCGATCACCGACGTCGAAGATTGCGCCCGGCTCATGGCGGCCTATTGCCGACGGGTCAAGCCGACGACGGACTTCACCCCCCGCCTGGGAGCGTACTGAGGTAACTTCGAACGATGCGCAAACTCTGGATTTTTGCACTCTTCTCGGCGCTCGTGGTTGCCGGTTGCTCGGGTGGCAACCAACAAGCCCAGAGCGAAACGACTGGTTCTTCGACACCGGCGACTTCCGGCGGCGAAGCAACGAAGCCCGACGGTTCGGGTGAGTTCAAGGTCGCTTTGCTGACCCCAGGGCCGGTGACGGACCAAGGCTGGAGCGCGATGGCTTACGACGGGCTGAAAGAGATCGAAACCGAACTGAAGGCGACCGTCAATAACCAAGAAGCTCAGGGCACGCAAATCCGCGAAGCGATGCGGACTTATGCCCGGGATGGATACAAGCTGATCTTTGGCCACGGGTTTGAGTACAACGCCCCGGCGATGGAAGTCGCGAAGGAGTTCCCGAACACAGTTTTCATCAGCAGCTCCGGAGCAGAGACCGCCGCGAATGTCGGCGCGTTTCGTTTCTATCTGGAACAAGGGTTCTATTTGGCCGGCATGACCGCCGCGCTGATGAGCAAGACGGGCAAGCTCGCGATGATCGGCGGCGACGAAGTCCCGAGCATCAAGTCCACTTTCAAGGCTTTTGAAGCGGGCGCGAAGGCGGCCAAGCCCGGCATCGTCGTGACAACGACCTTCACCGGCAGCGGCCAAGACGTCGCCAAAGCGAAGCTCGCCACGCTCCAAGCGATCTCGAACGGGGCGGATATGATCATCCACCAGGCGAACGCCGCCGCCGCAGGTGTCTTTGAAGCCTGTAAGGAAAAGAAGGTCATGGCCTTTGGCGCGAACCTCGATCAAAACAGCGACCCGAGCAATAGCGTTCTCGCCTCAGCGGTCATCGTGGCGAAGCCCGCCTTCGTGGCCCTGGCCAAGAAGGTCCAAGAAGGCTCGTATCAAGGTCAGATCGAGCTGATGGGGATGAAAGAAGGCGCCATCGACTTTGTTTGGAACCCCGCGATGGTGAATTCGATCCCGGCCGACGTCCGGAGTCAAGTCGAGAAGGCCAAGGCCGACATCTTGAGCGGCTCGCTCGTGGTCCCGAAAGACGAGTTCTAAATTCACACACAAGCTCCTCGATCCGGTTTTCGTGAACCGAATCGGGGAGTTTTTGAGTCTGGTCCTTGAGAAAGTCTGATTCGAAGCTGAAAATCAGAAAGAGGGAAGAGTTCGCCCCCGAAGACCTCGCAAAGATGCCAGGTCTGAGACGATTCCCCGAATCAGGTAGTATTAAGCAGTTAGGTCGGCTCGAGCGATACAACGGCGTTTCCTCTATCAGCCTCCCCCTTCGCCTATCCAGGCCATTTGTAAGTTGAGGAAAAATCGCGTGCCAAAATCTGTGAAGCAGTCATTGACGCAATCGCCCACCGAGATCGAAAAGTATTTCCGCGAGATGGTGCTGATCCGAAAGTTTGAGGAGAAGTGCAACGTCGCGTATCGAACCGGCAAAGCCGGAGGTTATCTCCACGTCTACATCGGCCAAGAGGCCACCGGAGTCGGCTGGATCAACAGCCTCAAGCTGGGCTGGGACTATGTGATCGCCGCCTACCGAATCCACGCCTTTCCCATCCTGATGGGAACTGAGCCCGTCGCCTGCATGGCCGAAATCATGGGCCGAGTCGATGGACCGAGCCGAGGTAAAGGCGGTTCGATGCACATCTACGACATCCCTCGCGGATTCTTCGGCGGATGGGGCATCGTCGGCGGCCACACTCCGTTGGGTGCAGGCCTCGCCTTTGCTGCCAAGTATCGCAAAGAAGACCGGGTCACTTTGTGCTTTCTGGGTGATGGCGCCGCCAACGCGGGTGTGTTTTTCGAAACGCTCAACATGGCGGCCCTTTGGGACCTGCCGGTGATCTTCATCATCGAGAACAACGAGTTTGCGATGGGTACCCGACTGGAATATCACGCGGCCGACACCGAGCTCCATAAGCGGGGATTCCCGTTCGGAATCAAGCATGAACGGCTCGACGGCATGAACGTTCTTCAGGTGAAAGAAGACGCCCAACGCATCATCGATTGGGTCCGCGAAAACCAGAAGCCGTACGTGGTCGAGGTCATGAACTACCGATTCGTGGGACATGGCGCTGCCGACAACGATCAAACGCTGTACCGAACCGCGGAAGAGGTCGAGCAAAACAAGGAGCGCGACCCGCTTCACATCCTTCGAAAAATCATGATGGAGAACAACATCATGACCGAAGAGAAGATGGAAGCGATTGAATCTGAAATCGAGGAACAGGTCGAAGAGATTTACAGCCAAGCCCTCGAATCACCGCACCCCGAAAAATCAGAAGTTTACGATCACATCTACACCGACATGCCGGTGGAAAAAGGACACTAACCCCAGCCAATGCCCACACTGACGTATCGCGACGCTCTGCGCCAAGCCTTGATCGACGAAATGGATCGAGACCCCGAGGTCTTTCTCATCGGGGAGGACATCGGTCGCTATCAAGGCACCTTCCGAGTCACCCAAGGGCTCTTTGACAAGTACGGCAAAGATCGAGTGATCGACGCGCCGATCACTGAGCCTGGCTTCACCGGGATGGCGGTCGGAGCGGCGATGGTCGGCTTGCGGCCGGTCGTCGAGATGATGACGATGTCGTTCTCGATCTTGGCTCTCGACCAAGTGATCAATAGTGCCGCCAAGGTGCATTCGATGACCGGTGGCCAAGCGAGCGTCCCGATGGTGATCCGCGGTCCGGGCGGACATGCGAACCAACTCTCGGCGCAGCACAGCCACTCGCTCGAAGGGTGGTATGCCCACGTGCCTGGGCTCAAAGTTGTGGTCCCGGCGACTCCAGCCGATGCCTACGGCATGCTGAAGACCGCCATCCGAGACGACAATCCGGTCATCTTCACCGAGAACCCAGGCCTCTATGCGCTGAAGGGCGAGGTCCCGACGGAGTCGGGCGATTTCACCGTCCCGTTCGGCAAGGCTCGCATCGCACGCGAAGGAACCGATGTGACTCTGGTCGCCTATTCGCGCATGGTCAGCGTCTGCGAAGCCGCCGCCGATCTGCTGGAGAAAGATGGGATTTCAGCTGAGGTCGTGGACGTCCGGTCCTTGCTTCCGCTCGACACCGAAACGATCTACGCCTCTATCCAAAAAACGAATCGAGCCGTCGTCGTGTACGAGGACTGGCGAAGCGGCGGATTTGGAGCCGAAATTGCAGCTCGAATCGGCGAAGAGTGCTTCGATTCGCTCGATGCACCTGTCGGACGGGTGGGCGGCTTGAACGTCCCGACGCCTTATTCGCGCGTGCTGGAGCTTGAGTGTATTCCGAACGAGCACGACGTTGTCGCGGCCGTTCGAAAGATCGGCTAGCTTCAATCCATCCGTTCCAACCGATTCAAAGCGGGCACCCAGCGGGTGCCCGCTGGTATCTTGTGCCAAGGCCATGGCCATCGACCGATACGAATCTACGATTGAAACGGACTTCCAGAAGAAGCTGGACTACGGCGGCTACCTCCGCCTGGACGAGATCCTCAACTCCCAGCACCCTCTGTCGAACCCGGCGCATCACGATGAGATGCTCTTCATCATCCAGCACCAGACGTCTGAGCTTTGGATGAAGCTCGCCGTCCACGAGCTGACGGCGGCGGTCGAACACGTAAAGCAGGACCGCCTGTCCCCTTGCTTCAAGATTCTCGCCCGAGTGAAGCAAATTCAGCGAATGCTCTTCGAGCAATGGGCGGTCCTCGAGACCCTCACGCCGAGCGAATACGCCCAGTTTCGAGGCGTCTTTGGGCAAGCCAGTGGCCTCCAGTCTTTCCAAAACCGGATGATTGAGTTTCTGTTCGGCAACAAAGACCCTCGGATGCTCGCTGTCTTTCAACACAACGCGCCAGTCTTCGAGGAACTTCAGCGGCTCGCGAATACGCCCAGCTTGTACGACGAGTTCTTGCGGCACCTAGCGAGAAGAGGCTACGAAGTCCCGGCCGAGCGAATCGAGCGTGATTGGTCCGAGCCTTATGAGGCCCACCCAGGTGTGATTGCGGTCTTTCAGCGCATCTACAACCATCCTGAAGAGTATTGGGACGCCTACGAAATGGCTGAAAAACTGGTCGATGTCGAGCAGCAATTTGCACTGTGGAGATTTCGCCACGTCAAAACGGTCGAGCGAATCATCGGGTTTAAGATGGGGAGCGGCGGCACGAGCGGGGTGAACTTCTTGCGAAAGGGCCTCGAGATTCGGCTTTTCCCCGAGCTTTGGGATGTGCGCACGGAGATCGGTCAATGAGAATTGAAGATCAAGTGGCCCAACTCGGCCCAGGTCCGCTCACCGAAGAGGGTCTTCGCGAGCATGTCTGGCCGCTTTTTTCTCGGACACTCTCGTCCGTTCAAGAAATCTATCTCGCCAATCACTCGTTGGGTCGCCCGTTGGACCAGATGGCCGAAGACGTCCGCCAGGCCTTGGACGCCTGGTATGACCGGATGGATGGGGCCTGGGACCCTTGGTTCGCGGCAGTTGGCGAGTATCGCTCGATGATCGCCCAGATGATCGGCCTTTCGGAAGCCAGCGGGGTTGTTCCGAAGACGTCCGCCGGACAAGGTCTGCGCGCGGTGCTCAATAGCTTTGACCAGCCGATTCGAGTCCTTGCGACCGCCGGAGAGTTCGACTCGATCGACCATATCCTTAAGGTTTACGAAGCCAAGGGCCGGGTTCAGGTGACCTGGATCGAGCCCGAGCTCAGCGACGTCGGTGTGCCTTGGATCGAGCCCGAGAAAGTCCTAGAGGCGATCCAGCCGGGCTTGGACTTGGTGATCGTCTCGCGCGTCTATTTTTCAACGGGCCAAGCCCTCAGCCAGATCGACGAGATGACCCAGCGCGCCCACTCGGTCGGCGCGCTCATCCTGGTCGACACGTATCACGCCGCGGGCGTCCTTCCGCTGGCGATGGAGTCCGAGGGCATCGACTTCATGATCGGGGGCTGCTACAAGTACCTTCGAGGCGGGCCGGGAGCCTGTTGGCTCGCCATTCACCCATCGATCCTCGATTCTGGGCGTCGAACGCTCGACACGGGCTGGTTCGCGAAGAAGAACCCCTTCTCCTATGCCAGACCCGAGCCGGTGGAGTTCGGAGAGCGCGGGGACTCTTGGCTCGAATCGACCGCTCCGGTGATCACGCAGTTCCAAGCGTTGGCGGGGCTTCGCCTGACGCTTGCCCTCGGGATCGACCGTCTGCGCGCATACAACCTAGCCCAACAAGATTTCTTGCGCCAATGTCTGGACGAGGTTCAAGTGCCCAGCATCAAGCCAGTCAACCCAGATGACTTCGGGGCGTTTGCACTCGTTCCCGCCGACGATGCCATGGGATTCGCCGCTGAGCTTCGACGCCATGGCGTCAACACGGATGCGCGCGGGCGAACGGTGCGGTTTGGTCCCGACGTCCTCACGACCCGAGATGAACTGAAAAGGGCCGCCCAACGGACGGCCCAAGTCTTTGCGTCGCGCTTGCAGAAGGCTTAGAGCTGGCTGAAAGTCTGCTTGATCTTGTCGACCGCTTCGTCGATTTGGGAGTCGGTGATCACGATCGGGGGCGTCATGCGGAATGTCCGATGTCGCGTCTGCTTGGTGATGATGCCGTTCTCCAAGAATAGGTGCCCGAGCTTCTTCGCGTCGACACCTTCATGGACTTCGATGCCGAGCAGGAGCCCTCGTCCGCGCAGTTCTTTGACTTCAGGAAGATTCAGGTCGGCGATCTGCTTCATCATCCGACTCCCTTTGCGCTCGGCTTGGCCAGCAAAGTCTTCGACTTCCATCTGGGCCATGGCCGTCAGCGCGACCACCGCGCCCAGCGGGTTCCCGCCAAAGGTCGAGCCGTGGTCGCCGAACTCAAAGACATCCATGACCTCTTTTCGGCCCACCGCGGCCGAAACCGGCATGATGCCGCCGCCCAGCGGCTTTCCGACCGCGAGCAGATCTGGCTTGGCGTCTTCATGCTCCCAACCCATGCGCTTGCCCGTTCGGCAGAACCCGGTCTGGACCTCGTCCCAGATCAGCAAGACGTTCTTTTCTGTGCAGAGCTTGCGAACCTTCTCCATGTAGCCTGGTTCGGGGATGATGATCCCGCCCTCGGCTTGGATCGGTTCGGCAAAAAAGGCGGCCGTATTCGGCGTGATCGCGGCCTCCAGGGCTTCGAGATCGTTAAACGGAATGACCTTGAATCCCGGGCCGTAAGGGCCGAACTTGTCTCGATATTGCTTTTCGGTGCTGAATCCGATGATGGTCGTTGTTCGACCGTGGAAGTTGTCTTGGCAGACAATGATTTCGGCTTGGTCGTCGGGCACTCCTTTGACCGTATAGGCCCACTTGCGAGCGAGCTTAATGCAGGTCTCGTTCGCTTCGGCCCCGGAATTCATCGGGCAGACCATATCGAGGTGACAGTACTCGGCGAGGCCCTTCAAAAAGAGGGCGACTTCGCTCGTGTAGACCGCGCGACTCGCGACGGTCAAAACGTCGAGTTGCTCTCGGACGGCGTTCAGAATGGCTTCGTTCCGGTGGCCATGCGCCATGGCCGAATAAACTCCGATGCAGTCCAGGTATCGCTTGCCGTTGCCATCCCAAACCTCAACCCCTTGGCCCGCGCGAACGTTCACCATCGCCGGGTGGTAGTTGTGAGTCCCGTAATGCTCGGTCATCTCGATGATCTCTTGATCCGAGAGACTTTTGACGAGACTCTGTACTCCCTTGTCCAGGATTTGGTGCCAAAAAGTGGAAGTTTCGATCATGGTCGCCATCTCTCAATTATGGACGATCCGAGGGGGGGCCTGCAGGTCGGGCCGCCCGCATTCGTTCCAGGTTCCGCCTCGCTTCGGCGAAATTCGGATTGATCTTGAGCGCGTTCTCCAAAACTCGTATCGCGTCGGCTCGTTTGTTTTGCCGCTCTAAGGTGACCGCGAGGTTGTTGTAGGGCGGCATGAAGTCTCGCTTGGTGGCGATCGCCTGGCGAAAAAGCCGCTCCGCGTCGGCGAGCTTCGATTCGCTCAGAAAGAAGAGGCCGACCCCGTTCATGGCGACCACGTTGTTCTTGTCCAGCGTCAAAACCTGGGCGTAATGAAATCTCGCTCCCGCTTTGTCATCGAGGGCCCAGAGGGCGTTGGCGAGATCCAACCTCACCTCGACTCGATTGGGCTCTTGGCGTAAGAACTCGCGCCAGAGTTCGACGGCGGACTTCAAGTCGTTGAGCCGCACCCAACAGGCGGCCAGGTTGAGTCGAGCCGAATTCGAGTTGGGCTGGATGCCCAAAATCCGTTGAAAGTGGGTCGCCGCTTCCTCAAATTCGCCCTTGCGAAAGAGCAGAAGGCCGAGATTGTTGAGGAGATCCGGGTCGTTCGGATTGATCTCCATCGCCCGGCGATAGGCGGCTTCGGCCCCTGGGGTGTCGCCGGTGAGGCTTCGCATCACGCCGAGGTTGAACCAATACGGCCCGTTCTTGGCGAGCGGCTCTTGGAGCCCTTCTAAAATTCTACGCGCATCTTGAGTTCGTCGGGCTCGCTGATAGATCTCTGCAAGCGCCAAGGCACTGGCGGTGTCGGTCTTGTCTTGAATGGCGCGCTCAAAATAGGGGATCGCCTCGTCTTGCTGCCGCAGGCGGAGCAAGCTGAAGCCTGCGTTTCGGGCAAAGACTGGCACATTCGGCCGAAGGTTCGAGGCCTTGGCGTAGGCTGCGGCCGCTCGGTCGTATTGCCGGAGCCCTTCATGGGCCGCGCCTAAGTTGTTAAAGCTAAAGGCATCGTCGCCCTTGCGCAAGGTCGCTTCTCGATACAACTCGACCGCCCGGACAAAATTCTGGCGAGCGAGCTCGATGTTGCCCATGTTGTAATACGGCTCGGCCATCTTGGGGTCGAGCTCGGTCATTTTTTTGTACATCCCCATCGCCTTGTCCGGCTGCTGGGTGGCCATATAGGCGTTGCCGAGATTGTTGAGCGTCTCAAGGTCCTGGGGCCGCAAGTTCAGGGCGCGCTCTAAAATCGGGACCGCCTTCGCAGGCTCGTTGTTGCGGATGTAAACAAATCCGAGCCAGGCCAGGACATCGACATTTTGCGGGTTCTTCTTTTCGAGACCTTCGAGCAGGGCGATCGCTTCGGCGAGTTTCCCCTCGCGATAAAGCTGGGCGGCCTCGGTGACCTGAACCGCCACCGCCGGCTCTTGCTGGGTGGGCGGCGTCGCCGCGGGTTCTTGGCTCCAAGCCGGGCTGAGAGTCCCGAGCAGGCCGATGCAGAGGACGACCAACAGGCCGACCCAAAATCTCATTCGAACACGCTGCATAAGAGGTTTCTCCCGCATCTTCCTGTTTTTAGACGAAGCATCGAGGAATCGAGCCTTCATATTGTCGGCACATTTCATCTAAGTTCAGGCGGATCACTTCTTGACCCTCGGAGCGAATTTTGAATTCGTTCGAGTTGGGGCGCGCTTCTCCAAGCTCAATGAGGTGCAGCCCGGCGCTTCGGGCTGATTCTTGGAGCAGATCCCAATTTGTGTCGGCGGCCAACCCAACCACCACCCAGCCGGGAAACTCGCCAAAGAGTTGGGCGTCCCGCCGGGAAAGATCCGGGCTGAGCAGGGAAGTTGTGCTGAGATCGACCTCGATCCCAACCTGGTGGGGCATCGCCATCTCGGCGAGGGTGAAGGCGAGACCACCGTCCGAGACATCGTGGGCGCATGTGAATCGGCTCAGATAAGCCTGCTCGGCAAGCCAATGGGTGAGCCGGAGCTCGGCTTCGAGCTGAGGAGCCTCGGGGCACCCGACTTCTTCTTGACGGACTTCCGACCCATAGGCGCTGGCGCCGAGCCCTTGCTGTCGAACCGAGTTCTTGTAGCCCACCAGGACGAGCCGCGTCGGGACGGGGCCGAGCGCAAGTCCGAGCGACCGAGTTGCGTCTTCGAGGACGCCCAGCATGCCGATCATCGGAGTCGGAGGGATCGGCCCGAGCTCACTCTCGTTGTAAAAACTCACATTCCCGCTGATGACCGGGGTCTGCAGCGCTTCGCAAGCTCTTGCGATCCCTAAAACAGCCTGATCAAATTCCCAATAAATTTCAGGCTGTTGCGGTGATCCGAAATTCAGGCCATCGGTCACTGCGACCGGTTTGGCCCCCGAACATGCGACGTTGCGAGCAGCCTCACAGACCACCAACTGACCGCCCACAAGCGGATCGGCGGCGACCCAGCGAGAATTTCCATCCAGGGCCAGGGCCAGACCCTTTTGGGTTCCTCTCGGAGCCAGAACGGCCGCATCCCCAGCCCCAGGACGCACCCGGGTTTGAGTCTGGACTTCCTGATCGAACTGCTGGTACACCCATCGCTTGCTCGCCAAAGTGGGTGAGGCCAAAAGGGTCATCAGGGCTTCAGAGCCGTTCGAGACGTCGGGCCAGGCGTCCGGGGACCAACTTCGGTCTTTCTGAAAGCGTTCGGGTTCTTGAGGAGAGTTGACATAGGTCGGGCACTCGTTCGCGAGGTGAGCCGCCGGGACGTCGGCTTCGATGACGCCGTGGCGACGAGCCACGACCCGGTCTCCCGAAGTCACACGGCCGATCACGACCGCGGGGAGGCCCCATCGATGGAAGATGTCCAGGACTTCTTGTTCACGCCCCGGGTGTGCGACACAGAGCATCCGCTCTTGGCTCTCACTCAGCATCAGCTCTTCGGCGGTCATGTCGCTTTCGCGCATCGGGACAAGGTCGAGGTCGATCTCCATCCCGACGCCGCCTTTCGCGCTCATCTCGATGGTGCTACAGGTCAGTCCCGCCGCCCCCATATCTTGGATCGCGAGGATGGCCCCGGTCTGCAGCGCCTCCAACGTGGCCTCGATCAGCAGCTTCTCCGCGAACGGATCGCCAATCTGGACGTTCGGTCGTCTGGCCTCGCTCTCTTCGGTCAAGTTTTCGCTGGCAAACGTCGCGCCATGAATCCCGTCCTTGCCGGTCGAGCTGCCCAGGTAGAGGACGGGATTCCCGATCCCAGCCGCAGCCGCCGTCGTGACTTCGTCGATCTTCATCATTCCGACCGCCATCGCGTTGACCAGGGGGTTGCCGGAATATCGCGGGTGAAAGACGACTTCGCCGCCGACCGTTGGGACGCCGACGCAGTTCCCATACCCTCCGATCCCAGCCACGACGTGCTCGAACAGATATCGATTGCGAGCAACCGTTTCGGGGCTCGCCTCACCCTCTCGAATCGGGCCGAAGCGCAGTGAATTCAGACATGCGATCGGCCTTGCACCCATCGTGAAAATATCCCGTAGAATGCCGCCCACCCCGGTCGCGGCGCCCTGGTAAGGTTCCACTGCGCTCGGGTGATTGTGCGACTCCACCTTCATCGTGACCGCCAGGCCGTCGCCAATATCCACGAGCCCTGCATTCTCCAGGGAGTTTTTCTCCAGCGACTCTTTGTAGCGCTTAAAGTAAGCCAAGATCGGGCGCGAATACTTGTAACCACAATGCTCGCTCCACATGACCGCATACATCCCCAGCTCGGTCGGCGTCGGCGTTCGACCCAGACGATCGCAAATCAGGCCATACTCATCGTGAGAAAGGCCCATGGAGAGGTACACATCAGCAGCGGTCGCGCTCATGATTGCCATTATATTCGCGGGGGGGCTGCTGGGGTGTGGCAGCTCGAATTCTCAGTTCGTAGGCAAGTGGGTGGGAAAGCGAACCCTCGCTCAACAACCTGAAAATCCGGCGCTCGCCGCTGCTTTGGCTCATGTGGAGCTCCATATGACTCGCGACGGAGAGTTTCTCATCAAGGAGGCGGGGGTCCCGAAGATGGGCCGATTTCGGGTCGAAAAGGGCATGGTGATTCTTCGCATCGAGACCTACATGGGAAAGCCCATCGAGGCTTTGGGGTCGAGCGCCGTCGAGATGAACCAGCCCATCCGATTGTCAATTCAATCCGATGGCTCCGCAACCCTCGACGATCCGACCGGCTTTGATCCTGCACCTTTGAAGTTGCGACGAACGTCTGAAACCCCAGAGATACGAAAGCGGTAACTCTAAAGGAACCGAATCGATTCGGCACGAAAGAAAACATTATGGGACTTTGGATCGTTGTTGGACTCATCGTTGTGCTGATCATTGTGATGATCGCCAGCTACAACGGACTCGTATCTCTCCGCCAGCAGACCATGAACGCCTGGGGTCAGATCGATGTCCAGCTCAAGCGCCGCTACGACTTGATTCCGAATCTGGTCGAAACGGTGAAGGGCTACATGAAGCACGAGCAAGAAACTCTGGAAAAGGTCATCCAGGCTCGAAACTCGGCAATCTCGGCGACCGGTGTCAAAGAAAAGGGCCTCGCCGAAAGCGCCTTGACGGCGGCGGTGAGCGGTCTCTTTGCCCTCAGTGAGGCGTATCCGGACCTCAAGGCCAACACCAACATGCTCTCGCTCCAAGAAGAGCTCAAGAGCACCGAAAACAAGATCGCGTTCGCCCGGCAGTACTACAACGACATCACAACCGCCTACAACACGAAAATCGAGGCGTTTCCGTCGAACATCTTTGCCAACGCCTTCAGCTTCAAGCCCCGAGAACTCTTCGAGCTCGAAGACCCGATCCAGCGAGAGCCGGTCAAGGTCCAGTTCTAACCAAGATTCAGGCCGCGCCGAGCCATTTCTAAGGCTCTCAGCGCGGCCTGAGCTTTGTTCAGGCACTCTTGGTCTTCGCTGGCAGGAACGGAGTCAAAGACAATCCCGGCGCCCGCTTGAATGCTGGCGACTCCGGCTTGAAGCGAGATCGTCCGGATGGTGATTGCCAAATCCAGATCGCCATCTACGCCAAAATATCCGACCGCCCCGGCATAAGGCCCTCGACGGGTCGGCTCAAGCTCCTCGATGATCTCCATCGCCCGAACTTTCGGGGCGCCGGAGACCGTGCCCGCAGGAAACGTCGCCCGGACCAAGTCCATCGCATCGAGCCCGGGCGACATGGTCCCGGCAACATCACTCACGATGTGCATCACGTGGCTATAGCGCTCGACGATCATCAGATCGCGGACTTGGACCGAGCCGTAGTCGCAGACCCGCCCCAGGTCGTTGCGCCCGAGATCGACCAGCATCACATGCTCGGCTCGCTCTTTCTGGTCCGCAAGAAGCTCTTCCGCCAGTCGATCATCTTCCTCTGGGGTCGCGCCTCTCCATCGAGTGCCAGCGATCGGCCGGACTCGGGCTTGGCCATTCGAGAGTGAAACCAAAAGCTCAGGCGATGCGCCGACGAGGTCGGACCCGTTCATCCGCAGCAAGAAGAGGTAAGGCGAGGGGTTCATCGACCGAAGCGCCCGATAGAGCGTCACCGGGTGCCCGGAGTAGGCGGTCTGAAATCGCTGGGACAAGACCATCTGGACCCCGTCTCCGGCTGCGATGTACTCCTTGATTTGGGCAACGCCAGCTTGAAACTGCTCTGAGGTCGTGCCACGAACGAGGACCGGGTCCGAGATGTCCGCGGACTCGGGCAGGGGAGGCAGCGGCCCTTGGAGCCGCTCGACGAGGCGAGACAGTTCAGCGCAGGCTGTCGCATAGCCTGCTTCGCTCGGCTCGGCCAAGTGAATCAGGCGCAACCGGTTCTTGGCGTGATCGAACACGACCACGGTCTGAGCAATCATCATCACGAGGTCATCCCAGCCGAGATCGTCCTTCGTTCGATCGGGCAAGCGTTCAAAGAACCGGACCAGATCGTAGCCCAACATTCCCACAGCTCCCCCAAAGAACTTGGGGAGACCCGGAGTCTCCAACGCTCGAAGAGGCCTCAAGTGACTCTTCAGCAGATCGAGCGGGTCGGTCCCGGGGCCGAGTTCGCCTCGCTCAGTTTGATCGCGGCCTTCGATCCAAAAGTGGGGACCCCGAGTCCGCAGGATTTTCGACGGTCGCACCCCGAGGATCGAATATCGAGCAAGCTGCTCTCCGCCCGTGACGCTTTCCAAGAGAAAGCTGTACGGCTCATCGAAAGCGAGTTTCCAATACGTGCTCAAGGGGGTCTCGATGTCGCTCAATAGCTCGATCTCGACAGGAATACAAAGCCCTTGCTCGGCGAGTTTCAGAAAAGTCTCTCGCCCCGGAGTGATGACCATTGCCCCAGGGTGTACCCAATCTGGGTGAATTCGCGTCGCGGGCCTCGAGGATCAGCCACAATGAAGGGCGATCATGGACTCACGCACGGTGCTGGTTTTGGGGTCGGGGCCGATCCGCATTGGCCAAGGGATCGAGTTCGACTACTCGTGCGTGCATTGCGTCTGGGCACTCCAGCAGATGGGCTATCGCGCGATCTTGATCAACAACAACCCCGAGACGGTGAGCACCGATTTCGACACGGGCGACGGTCTGTACTTCGAGCCCGTGACCCTCGACGATGTGCTGCCGATCCTAGAGCGCGAAAAAGTTGGCGGAGTTGTCGTCCAGTTTGGAGGCCAAACGGCGATCAACATGGCCGAGGGCCTGGCGAGTGCAGGAGTACGAATTCTAGGGACCTCGGCCGACTCCATCGCTTGGGCCGAAGACCGCGACCGATTCGACCAGCTGTTAAATCGTCTCGGAATTCCAAAGCCGGCTGGCAAGGCCGTTCGCTCGCTTTCCGAGGCCCAAGAAATCGCCGCCCAAGTTGGTTTTCCAGTGCTGGTTCGACCGAGTTTTGTGCTCGGGGGACGCGCGATGGAGATCTGCTACGACGAGGTCCAGTTGGAGGCGTTTTACGGCCTCGCCGAGTCGGCCAACCCGGGTCAGCCGGTGTTAGTCGATCAGTACCTCTTGGGCAAGGAGGCTGAAGTCGACGTCATTTCGGACGGTGAAACGACGTTCGTCCCCGGCATCATGGAGCACATCGAACGCGCCGGAGTCCACAGTGGCGACTCAATGGCGGTCTATCCGCCGGTCACTCTCAGCCCGGCGATCTGCGCCGAGATCATCCATCAGTCGTGCCAGCTAGCCCGCGCCCTCCAAGTCCGAGGGCTGATGAACATTCAGTTCGTCATTCAGAATCACCAAGTTTTTGTGCTCGAAGTTAATCCCCGGGCGTCGCGGACCGTCCCGTATCTCAGCAAAGTCACCGGGATCCCTATGGTCCAGCTCGCCACCCGCTGCATGATGGGTGAAAGCCTCAAGGACCATGGCTATTCGAGCGGACTGTGGGTCCCGACGTCCGGCCGCCCGGTCCACGATCCGGCTCGGCCGTTAGAGCCCCGAACCCATGGCCGCATCTGCGCCGAAGCCGACCTCGAAGCGATCCGGACCGGCCAGCGACCCGCTGGGAGTGCCCTCGGCATCGAGGCTCCGCCGCTCTACGCCGTGAAGTCGCCGGTTTTCAGCTTCCAGAAGCTCAGCCGAGTCGAGCCCAGCCTTGGCCCCGAGATGAAGTCGACGGGCGAGGTGCTGGGAATCGACACGTCCTACGAGGCGGCTCTCTACAAGGCGCTCGTCGGGAGCGGCATTACGTTCAAGCCCACTGGCCGCGTGCTTTTGACCGTCAACCAACAGGACAAACCGGCGGCGATTCAGATCGCCCGCGAACTGGCCAAGATGGGCTATTTGCTCGCAGCCACTTCGGGCACCCATCAAGCGCTGCGCGAAGCGGGGATCGAGAGTCAGCTCGTGCTCAAAATTCGAGAGGGCCAGCCGAACTTGCTCGATGCGATCCTCGCGGGAGAAGTCAGCCTGATGATCAACAGCCCCGGTCAGGATCGACAAGAGGAAGAAGAGGCCGCCCGCATTCGACGAGCCTGCATCGAAACGGGGGTGGCTTGCATCACGAGCATCGACACTGCCGCCGCACTCGCTCACGCTTTGCCCATCTTCGAAAATCCCGAACGGGCGAGCTGCTTGCCTTACGGAGAGTATGGCCAGGCAAGCTCAGTTCGAGGCTCCGAGACCACATCGACCGTCCCCTGACGCTCGATGATCTTCTCGTTATGGAGAATCACCCACCCGCTTTCGCTGAGGCCGAGTCCTTCTGAACTCGGGGACTGGCGTAGCGCATCGAGGAGCCGATCCTCGCGTCGCCTCTCGCGATAATGAGTGTCGATCGTGAGGCGAGTGAGGCCGACACCCGAGCGCATGCGAACAGTTCCGGTGCGATCTCCGGGCCCTGCGATCATCGGGTTGCTGAGGATCATCGCCCCGGCGCTCGTGCCGTAAAAGTGGACCCCTCGGCGAAACATTGCGCGGAAATTTTGGTGGAGCCAGTCGATCCCCCACCGGTCCATGAACAACTCTTGGTCGCCGCCGGGCACCCAGACACCCGTGACCTCTTTGAATTGATCCGAGATCTCGGCGAGTCGATTTCGGCTGAAGCTCCGATCAGGAATCGAAAAGACTCTTCCCGCCCCGAGTTCAGTCAAAAACTCCATCGAGGCGCGAGCTCCTCGCTCGGGGTCTTCTCGGACCTGGGCCAAAACCACAACCACTGCTTTGGGTCCGCCCGCCGCCTCGACAAAAGCTCGCCCGACGGCGTCGGGAGTGCGACCCCCGCCCACCAAGAACAGCTTCCCAGGCGTGGGCTCACTCTGCACCCAACCAAGCATCAAGCTCAGAATCACGACTTGAGGCCGAGATGCTGGGCCAAAAAGTTGATCCCGTCGTCGAGTCCCTTCTTGATCTTTTCGTCGACGTCGGGCTTGCCCGTTCGAATGCCGTGCGGCATTCCTTCGACAATCACCGTCACGATCTCGCGCTTTTGGGCCTTCATCGCCTCTTCGAGCCGAGTGGCTTGACGGACCGGAACGACCGCATCTGCGGTCCCGTGGATCGTGTAGATCGGGGGCGCCTGGGCCGTGACCCATTGCACGGGGCTTGCATCCTTGATCACCTCGCCCGCTTCGGCTTTAGGCTTGCCAAGCACCATCGGGTAGAGCATGTCAAAAGCGGGAGGGAAGTCGTTGGCCATGTCGGTCGGGCCAAAAATGTTGAAAACCACCTGAGTTTGGCTGCTCACGCCCGCATGTTCGGCGGGCTTGGGGTCGCGGGTTTCCCGCAGGCCGAGCAGCAACGCCAAGTGTCCACCGGCACTCGCTCCCGCCGACCCGATTCGCTTCGGATCGATCTTGTACTGACTCGCCTGGGTGCGCAAGAACCGAGTCGCGGTCTGAACGTCGTCCAGCATCGCCGGCCATTTATGCTTGGGCGCGAGTCGATAGCTGACGGTCGCGGCGACAATCCCCTTGGAAGCGAGCTGGATACAGAGGTCGGCCATGTCGGTCCGGTTGCCCGAGACCCAAGCCCCGCCATGGATGACCACGACCGCAGGAGCCGTGCCGGACTTGATCTCAGCCGGAGAATAAATGTCCATCTTCAGCTCCTCGCCTCCCACCTTGGAGTAGACCACTCCGAGGTCGATCTGAGGTTGAGCCAGGGCCATGGCAAGAAGGGCGCTAATCATAATCGCCAGTCTACTCGGCTCGGAGTTGCATTCGGCGGGAACAAGCTGGACAGCGGTGCTGGGATGTGGGTAAAATTTCGGGAACACTCATGAAGGAATCCACGCACCCGCCTGTTTATCCGGTCCTCTACGTCGATGGAGAGCACGAATGGAAAGGGCTCTCGACGATGAAGAGTAGCAATACCCGGGTCGTTGACGGGGTTGAGCACTACGTGGTCAACGTCGAAATCAGCGCTTTTACCCACCCGTTCTACACCGGCCAAAAGAAGATCGTCGACTCCGCCGGTCGGGTCGAGAAGTTCATGCGCCGCTACGGCAATCAAGGCAAGAAGTAAGAGACTCCTTGATGCTCCGGGCAGAGTCCCTCGGCACTTTGTCGAGGGACTTTTTGATGTCAGGGGCCACGCTCATCGCCGCATCAGGTAAACCGAAACAGTGAAGCGCATCCTCGTCATCGGCTCGGGCCCGATCGTGATCGGACAAGCAGCTGAGTTTGATTACGCCGGAACTCAAGCCTGCAAGAGCCTCCGCGAAGAGGGCTACGAGGTGGTCCTGATCAACTCGAATCCGGCGACCATCATGACTGACGAAGAGACCGCCGATGCGGTCTACATCGAGCCGCTCACCCCGGAATTTTGCGAGCGCGTCATCGCACGAGAAAAGGTCGATGCGCTCTTACCGACCCTCGGTGGGCAAACCGGGCTGAACCTGGCGAGCCTGCTCGCCGACCGAGGGATCCTCGACAAGTACGGTGTCCAGCTGCTGGGAACCCCCCTCTCGGCAATTCGCAAAGCCGAAGATCGGGAAGAATTTCGGGCGCTCATGCGCGAAATCAAAGAGCCCGTGCCCGAAAGCTGGATTGTTGAATCGAACGACGACCTGAAGGCGCTTCTGGACCATGCGCCGTATCCTTGCATCGTCCGACCTGCCTACACCCTCGGCGGGACCGGGGGTGGAATTGCGAACTCGCCCGAAGAGCTTTGGGAGATCGGTCAGCGAGGGCTCAAGCTGTCGATGCGGAGTCAGCTCATGATCGAACGGTCGCTGCTCGGCTGGAAAGAGGTCGAATACGAAGTGATGCGAGATCGCGCCGGAAACTGCATCACGATCTGCAACATGGAGAATTTCGACCCGATGGGGGTCCATACGGGCGATTCGATTGTCGTCGCGCCGAGCCAAACTCTGAGCGACTTTGAATACCACATGCTGCGGACGGCGTCGCTCAAGATCATCCGCGCCCTGGGGATCGAAGGCGGATGCAATGTCCAACTCGCCGTGAACCCCGACAGTTTTGATTACTACGTGATCGAAGTCAATCCGAGAGTTTCGCGATCCTCAGCCTTGGCCTCAAAGGCCACGGGCTACCCGATTGCTCGGGTGTCGGCCAAGATCGCCGTCGGTCGGACGCTCGATGAAATCGAAAACCAGGTCACGAAAACCACCAAGGCCTGCTTCGAGCCCGCGCTCGATTACTGCGTGGTGAAGATTCCTCGCTGGCCGTTCGACAAGTTTACGACCGGAGACCGGACTCTTTTCACCCAAATGAAAGCCACCGGTGAGGTGATGGCGATCGACCGAAGCTTTGAATCGGCCCTGCTCAAGGCGATCCGGGGCCTTGAGGTCCAGAGCAAAGACCTTCGGCACCCGAAGTTTTCCGCGCAGTCGGAGGAAGAGCTGAAGACCTCCGTCCGACAGCCGACCGACGAGCGGCTCTGGGCGATCGCCGAAGCCTTGCGGAGGCGGTGGCCTATCGCCGAAATCAGTCGGCTCTGCCGAGTCGATAAGTGGTTTTTGGTCAAGATGCAGAACCTCATCGAGGCCGAACAAGCTCTCGGACAGCCTGATCATGAGGGAACCGAACAAAATGTAGCGCGTGCCCTTCAGCTTGGATTTACACCCAGCCAGATTCGAGCACTCGCCCCGGAATCGCCCCGTCTCGAAGCGGCGCTGTCGAACCGGTCAAGCCGACCCGTTCACAAGATGGTCGACACCTGCGCGGGCGAATTTGAGTCCAAGACGCCGTACTATTACGCGACGCTCGGGAGAGACAGTGACGATGTTCTCATCGAATTGAACGAGGGCGAAGGGGCTTCTCAAGCGGTGATTCAGACTCAGATCGAGCTCGGGGTATCCTCTGAGGCTCGATGAGCTTTGCCCAACGTACGGTTTCTTGTGGTCATGTGAGACTTTCCCACGCAGGAGAGGCGGTCACCCTGAATGGATGGGCCCACAAGGTTCGCGACCTGGGGGGCTTGTTTTTTGTGGACCTGCGGGACCGAACTGGACTCGTCCAGCTCATCCTGGACCCCGAGAAGTTTCCCCAACACTCTGAGATTCGCCCAGAAACTTGTTTGAGTGTCACCGGCTCCGTCCGAGAGCGTGCCCCCGAGACCAAGAACGCCCTCATGGCGACCGGCGAGATCGAAGTGGTGGTGGAATCGTACCAAGTCCTCAACCCCTGCAAGACACTCCCGTTCCCCGTAAGCGACGAGGCCCAGATGCAATCGGTGAACGAAGAACTCCGGGTGAAGCATCGCTATCTCGACCTGCGTAGACCCAGCATGGCCCGCAAGATGGCGATCCGGGCGGCCGCAGTTCGACGAATCCGAGCTTATCTCGACGCCCGGGAGTTTTATGAGATCGAAACTCCGATCTTTACCAAAAGCACGCCCGAAGGAGCCCGAGATTATTTGGTTCCCTATCGATTGCAGCCAGGCCAGTTCTACGCATTGCCCCAAAGTCCGCAGCAGTACAAGCAACTCTTGATGGTCGCCGGACTCGAGCGTTACTACCAAATCGCGAAGTGTTTTCGAGACGAAGCCCAGCGATCCGATCGCCAGCCCGAGTTCACCCAGCTCGATCTGGAGATGTCATTTGTAACGCAAGAAGACGTTCTCCAACTCGCCGAAGGGCTCACTTTGGACGTCGTGAACGGCCTCATCGACGAATTCGAACTGGAGAAGGAGAAGATTTCGAGCTTCACTCGACTGACTTACGACGAGTCGATGCGCCGCTACGGCTGTGATAAGCCCGACCTGCGGTTTGGACTTGAGCTTTTTGATTTGACCGAGATCGTCCGAAATTCAGAGTTCGGAGTTTTTCGTTCGGTCGCCGAAGAAGGGGGCGTGATTCGAGGCGTCCGATTCCCAGGTGGGGCTCAACTGAGCCGGAAAGACATCAGCGATCTGGAGAACTTTTGCAAAGAATATGGCGCCAAAGGCATGGCGACCTTCCAAGTCGACGCCGAGCCCAAACCCGACCATCAAGGCGCGATCACCGCTCAAGGTTGGGCGGTTCGCAGCCCGATTGCCAAGTTCTTTTCGACCGAGCAACTCGAGAAGATTCTCCAAACCGCCGAGGTGGAGGCGGGCGACATGATCTGCCTCATCGCAGGCAACTACGCCGAAGGGAACAACATCCTTTACCGGTTGCGCAACGAGATTGGCCAGCGATGTGGGCTCCGCGACCCGAAGAAACTGGCATTTTGCTATGTCCTCGATTTTCCTCTCGTCGAATGGGACGCCGACAGCCAGCGTTGGTCGCCGTCGCATCACCCTTTTACCGCGCCGAAGCACGAGGACTTGCAGTACCTGGAATCCGACCCCGGTCGAATTCGAGCCGAGTGTTACGACATTGTCTGCAACGGGACGGAGTGGGCCAGCGGCTCGATTCGAATCCACCGGCCAGACATTCAGGCCAAGGTGTTTGACCTTCTGGGAATCGACGCCGCGACCCAGCAAAGTCGATTTGGTCACATTCTGGAGGCGTTTCAGTTTGGAGCGCCCCCGCATGGCGGGATCGCCCCGGGCATCGATCGACTCATCATGTTCTTGACCGATGAGGAGAACATCCGCGAGGTGATCGCTTTTCCGAAGATGGGCAGCGGATATGACCCGATGATGGACGCCCCAAGCCAGATCGACCCGCAACAGTGGGCAGAGCTGGGGCTGAGACTTTCTTAGGCTGCCAAACTAAATGGGGGCGGAGCTGGCACAGTCGAGACTCAAGTCGTCGCGCTCGCCTTGGGCCAGCCGAATCTCGGCGACCAGCGCGATCATCGCCGCGTTGTCGGTGCAAAGACTGAGCGGAGGGCAAGCGAATCTCGCTCCTAACTGTTCGGCTCCCTGACGAAGTGTCTCGCGCAGGAGCTCGTTGGCCGCCACTCCGCCGACCAGGGTCAATGCCCGGTAAGAGCCAGACTCAAGCACCGAGAGCGTTTTCTGTGCGAGGGCATCCACAATCGCCTGTTGCAGACTTGCGGCCGCGTCGTCGATGTCCAGTCGGTCTCGCTCCTTTTCAACAAGGCGCAAGACCGCCGTCTTCAGTCCGCTGAAGCTGAAGCGTGTCGGATCGTCTCTTAACGCGCGCGGCAGGGAGTAGCGATCGGCGCGTCCCGTTCGGGCCCGTTCTTGAATGGCACGCCCCCCGGGATATCCGAGCCCGAGGAGTCGAGCTCCTTTGTCGAAGGCCTCCCCTGCGGCGTCATCGATGGTCTGCCCCAGGAGCTGAAACTCAAGGGGTCCGCGGACCTCGACGAGCTCGGTGTGGCCGCCCGAAACCAAGAGCGCCAGGTAAGGAAAGGGAAGAGATCGTTCGGGTTCCGAAGAATCAGCCAAGACCGCCCGGGGGCTGACAAGGTGCCCGTGCAGATGGTGCACGCCGACGAGAGGCTTGCCCCAAACGAGGCTCAAAGTTTTGGCGGCCGTCACCCCGACGCTTAAGGCTCCGACCAGTCCGGGGCAGTGGGTCACTCCGATGCCGTCCAGGTCGTTCGGGCGGACTCGAGCTTCATTCAAAGCCTGATGAATCACCGGGACGATCGACTCCACGTGCGCTCGGGCCGCCGCCTCGGGGACGACGCCTCCCCAGATCTGATGCATCTCCATTTGGCTTGCGACGACATTGCTCAGAACGTGGTGACCGCGAACCACGGCCGCACTGGTCTCGTCGCAGCTGGACTCAATTCCCAGAACGGTGAGGGACATTCCTACCGAACCGCGACCGATTCAACGGCAGCAAAGGCGGTTTTGAGGTCTTGAAGGAGGTCATCGATGTGCTCGATGCCGCAGCTGATGCGGATGAGGTTATCGTGAATCCCAATTTCTTGGCGAATCGCCGGAGGAATCGAAGCGTGGGTCATGATGGCCGGGTGCTCGATGAGCGACTCGACGCCGCCTAAGGATTCGGCGAGTGTAAAGAGCTGGACTGCACTCAAAAACCGCCGGGACTCTTCGAGCCCGCCCTTGAGGAAGAACGTGATCATGCCCCCAAAGCCGGACATTTGTCGCCTGGCGAGCTCATGCTGGGGGTGTGAGGCGAGGCCAGGAAAGATCACCCGCTCGACCCAGGGATGCTCTGCGAGCCATTCGGCGACTCGGGCTCCATTCTCGGCGTGGCGCTGCATTCGAACGGCAAGGGTCTTCAGGCCGCGCAGGACCAAGAAGCAGTCCATCGGGGCCGGGACGGCTCCGACTGCGTTTTGCAGGAATTTCAGCTCGGCAAACCAGGAAGAGTCGTTCAGCATGACGCACCCCATGACGACATCGCTATGGCCATTGAGGTACTTCGTCATCGAGTGCATGACGAGGTCGGCTCCGAGTTCGAGCGGGCGCTGAAAGACCGGGCTCATGAACGTGTTGTCAACACAGACGCGGGCCCCTGCTGAATGCGCGATCTCGCTAATCGCCTGGATGTCGACCAAGCTCAGCATCGGATTCGTCGGCGTTTCGAGCCATACAAGCCGGGTGTTGGGTCGAATAGCGGCTCGAACCGACTCGAGGTCTTGGGCTGGGACAAAGCTGAACTCAATCCCCCGTCGCGCAATGACTTTGGTGAAGAGTCGATACGTCCCGCCGTAAAGATCGTCCCCCGCGACGACATGGTCCCCGGCTTGGAGAGTGTTGAGCACGGCGTCAATCGCGCTGAGTCCCGAGCTGAAGACGAGCGCATGTTGGGCCCCTTCGAGCTCGGCCAATGCCTTTTGCAAAGGCGTCCGCGTGGGGTTGTCGGTGCGAGAATACTCATAGCCTTTGTGCTCGCCTGGGGAGGGCTGAGCGTAGGTACTCGTTTGATAAATCGGGGTCATCACCGCCCCGGTCAGCGGATCGGGCTCCACTCCGGCATGCACGGCCAGAGTTTCGATTTTCAGATGATGGTCAGCCATAGGTGTCAGCGTACCCTCGGCCTGACGAAAAAAGAGCCTGTGCCTCAGGCACAGGCTCGCTGAAGCCAGATCGCCTCTGAGCTCAGACTTCCATCAGCTCGCCGTCTTTCTTCTTTTGAAGCGCATGGGCCTCATCGACGAATTTGTCGGTCAGTTTTTGAACTTTGGTTTCGAGGCCCTTCAGGTCATCCTCGCTGATCTGCTTGTTCTTCTGGAGGGATTTGAGGTGTTCGATGGCGTCGCGCCGAACGTTGCGCACAGCTACACAGGCTTGCTCCGTCCGAGCATGGACCTGCTTGACCATCTCCTTGCGCCGATCTTCGGTCATCTGGGGGAAGTTCAATCGAATGGAGACGCCGTCGTTGTTCGGGTTGATGCCCAGATCGCTCTTGAGAATCGCCCTCTCGATCACACCGAGCATGTTCTTTTCATACGGCGTGATCTGGATTTGTCGAGCCTCAGGGATTGCAATGCTCGCGACCTGGTTGATCGGAGTGTCCACGCCGTAATAGTCCACGTGGACTCGCTCCAGGACCATGGGATTGGCCCGCCCGGTCCGATAGGTTGCGAAGTCGTGCTCCATCACTTCAATGGCGTGCTTCATGCGCTTTTCAGCGTCCTGCAAGATCTGATCTGAATTCATGTCGGGATTCATTCGGTCTTAGTCTCCTGTGACGGTGGTTCCCACCGTTTCTCCTTGGACTGCGCGCAGCATCGAGCCCGGGGCGTTCAAGTCGAGAACGATGATTCTTAAGTTATGGTCGCGGCACATCGTAAAGGCGGTCTGATCCATCACAGCCAGCCTCTTGTCGAGGGCGGTGGAGTAGCTGACCACGTCGTACTTCACCGCATCGGGGTGGAGTCGCGGGTCTTTGTCGTAGATTCCGTCCACCTTCGTGGCTTTGAGGAGCACTTGCGCGTCGATCTCCAGCGCTCGCAAAGCGGCCGCACTGTCGGTGCTGAAGTAGGGGTTGCCGGTGCCGGCAGCAAAAACAACGACCCGGCCCTTTTCGAGGTGCCTGACGGCTCTTCGCCGAATAAAGCTCTCCGCGACCTGGGAAACCTGGATGGCGCTTTGAACTCGCACGGGGACTCCATACCGCTCGATGGCGGCCTGAAGGGCGAGGCCATTGATGACCGTCCCCATCATCCCCATCTGGTCGGCGGCGGTGCGATCAAATCCGCCTTGTTGGCTGAAGGCGTTGCCGCGAATAAAGTTGCCCCCGCCCACGACGACGGCCGTCTGAATTCCGAGGTTATGGACGGAGACGATCTCTCCAGCGATGTAATGGAGAGTTTCGGCGTCTAGCCCAAAGCCAGCGGCTCCGGCGAGTGCTTCGCCGCTGATTTTGAGCAAGACGCGAGAGTAGGGAAGATCCGCCAAGGCGGATTATCCTCCCACGCGCAGGCTTCGGTAGCTCAGGATTTTGATCGTGCCCCCAGCCGCCTTGCCTTCTTCCGCCAGATACTGATCGACGGACTTCTTGTCGTCCAGGATGAACGGCTGCTCCAGGAGGACGACCTTTTGGAAGTACTCCTTGTTGATCCGGCCCATGGCGATTTTCTCGGCCATTTCGGCGGGCTTGCCTTCGTTCATCGCGCGCTCCTTTTCGACCCGAATCTCGGCGTCGATCGCGTCTTGAGGAACTTCTGTCTTGGCCAGGTACGTCGGCGGGAAGGCCACGATCTGCATCGCGACATTTTTCCCCGCGGCGACCTCTGCCGACGGAGTTTCGATCTCGACGATCGCCCCGGCCTTGCGGTCATGGTGAACGTACGACGAGAAGACTCCGGCGGTGCTCGTGAGCACCACTGCGTCGGTCAGCTTGATGTTCTCGCGGATCGTTCCGACGGCTCCTTCGAGAATCTCGCCGATGGTCTGGCCGCCGGCCGAAAGTCCGAGGACCGATTCGGTCGTGGCTCCGGCGGGGGCATGGGCCAAAACGGCTTCGCCGATCTGCTGGACGATGCTGCGGAACGTCTCGTTGAGAGCGACGAAGTCGGTCTCCGATTCGACAACGATTCCCGCGACCTTCTTTCGATCTTCGCTCAAGGCGATGAAGACGTTTCCGGCGGCGGTGGCTCGATCCGCTCGCTTGGCGGCAGCGGCCTTTCCTTTTTCGCGAAGGATTTCTTGGGCCCGGTCCATATCGCCGTTGGCTTCTTCCAGCGCGGCTTTGCACTCCATCATCGGAGCGTCCGTGATTTCGCGCAACCTTTTTACATCTGCTGCATTGACTGGCATCTCGTTTAGTCCTCCATTCCGTCGTCGTCGCGGGCTCTGCCTTTGCCGACGATAATTGTTTCTTCATCACCAAAAGCGCGAAGCAGCTCTTGGTCCACTTCATACGGGTCGGCCGCCTCGTCGAGAGATTCCGACTCGCTCATCGTGCCTTCGGTCAGCTCATCGCTGAGCGGTCGGGCCTCCAAGATGACGTCGGCCATCTTTTGGGTCACCAAGCGAACCGCTCGAATCGCATCGTCGTTGCCCGGGATGACCACATCGGCCAGGTCCGGGTCGCAGTTCGTGTCGACGACCGCCACGACGGGGATGCCGAGCTTCTTCGCTTCAAGAACGGCGTTCATCTCCTTGTTCAGGTCGACGACGAACATGATCGTCGGCAAGCCTTGGAGGTTGCGTAGCCCTTCGAGGTATCGGTTCAACTTATCGCGCTCTTCGAGTCGCTTCAGTTGCTCCTTCTTGGGCAATCGATCCATGTAGCCATCGGCCTCCATGCGATCGAGCTCCTTCAGGCGGGCGATTCGGCCGGTCATCGTCTTCCAGTTGGTCAACATCCCGCCGAGCCATCGCTCGCTGACCCAGTATTGGCCGCTGCGCTGGGCCGCTTCTCGGATCGCCGCTTGGGCCTGCTTCTTGGTGCCGACAAAGAGGACGCTTCCGCCGTCTTCGACGACCTTCCGGACGTACTCCAGGGCGTCTTCGAAGAGCTTGATCGTCTGGTGCAGGTCGATGATGTAGATTCCGTTGCGAGCGCCATAGATGTAGCGCTTCATCTTCGGATTCCACTTTCGAGTCTGGTGGCCGAAGTGCACACCAGCCTCGAGCAGTTCTTTCATGCTCAAATGGGCCATATTTTTTCCTCCAGGGTTGTTCCTCCGACGGTGAGTTAGGCCACGCTTGATTCCCCGAAGGGACCCACAAGCGCACACCGTCGTGTGTATTTGAGTCCAGATTGTACCTGATGATCCTCCCACTGAGGGGGGGTCTTGGATCGGGATTTTAGCGGAGTGACGCGCTTCTCGGCGGTCAGTGTGCCTCGGACGGGTATGATTCGTCGGCACGAGGAGAGATGAAATGACCTACGAGAAGGCACATGACAGCGATTTTGTCGGGAGATTCCGAGAGATCATGTCCGATCCCCTGAATTTTCTCATCGACAGGCATCCGCAGGCGGGATTTACTCACGAGGGGATGGTGACTCTGCACTCTGGGATCAAAGTCCCGATTGAAGGCGAGTTGGCTTACTACGGTCCGTTTAGCTACGTCTTGGTCATCAACCGAGGCGTGCATGAGCCACTGGAAGAGTTTGTGTTTCAAGAAGTCCTGAAGCGACTTCCCGAAAATCCGGTCATGCTGGAGTTGGGGAGCTATTGGGCTCACTACTCGATGTGGTTTTTATCTCAGCACCCCGGGGGCCGAAGCTACCTGGTCGAAAGTGAAGAACGGTCGATTCGAGCTGGGCTGAACAACTTCAAGATCAACAATTTTCAAGGCAAGTTCCTTCGAGCTTTCGTGGGAGCCGGGAGACTGATGGTCGATTCTTACCTGAAGGACCAGGAGATCGACCACCTGACGATTTTGCATTCGGATATTCAAGGGCACGAGAGCGAGATGCTCGATGGAGCCCGGGAGTGCCTCAGCAACCATCGGGCCGACTACGTCTTCATCTCGACGCATAGCGACGAAATCCACGACGATTGCAAGGCCAAAATGCTCAACTACGGCTATCGACTGGAAGTCGAAAGCGGATTCAGCGATCACACGACCAGCTATGACGGGATCCTGATCTTTACGAGCCCAAAGATCAAGCAACTCTTTAACGATTTCCGGCCCATGGGACGACAAGAGTCCCTCACGGCAACGTTCGACGAAAAGGTTGAGTATGTTCGTCGGGTGAAGAACTCCTTGGCCTGAGGACCGGCAACCGTCCCCTCCTTTCGGGTACGAAGAAGGGGATGAAGATTCGCATTGGCCATTCACCCGACTCCGACGACGCGTTCATGTTTTGGGGGCTTGCTTGTGGGGCTGTCGAAAGCGACCACGAGTTCGAGCACATTCTGCGAGACATCCAGACCCTGAACGAATGGGCCAAAGAGGGCAAGCTCGAATCGAGCGCGGTCTCGGTGCATGCCTTTGCGTATGTCGCCGACAGGTACGCTCTGCTGCGGCATGGAGGCTCTTTTGGCGAGCTCTACGGGCCGATGATCGTCGCTCGCGAACCTCTCACCTTGGACCAGCTCAAAGAGACCAAGATCGCTGTTCCTGGGCTCCTCACTTCGGCCTACCTTCAGCTTTGCCTGTTTTTTGAAGATAAATTCGGGCCGGGCGTCCGACCAGAGTTCGAGGTTGTGCCGTTCGACGAGATCATCCCGGCCATCCAGGACGGGCGATTTGTTGCCGGACTGATCATCCACGAAGGCCAACTCACCTACGAAAAAGAGGGCATGACCCTGATCGCAGACTTTGGCAAATGGTGGAATGCGCTGACCGGGCTCCCGTTGCCGCTCGGCGTCAATGTCGTTCGCAAAGACCTGGGCGAAGAGATCGTCGCCGACGTGAGTCGCTGCATGCGGGAATCGATTCAGGCGAGCCTGAGCAATCGTCCCAAAGCCCTCGAATATGCGCTTCAGTTCGCCCGCGGGATGGACACTGAGACGAGCGACGAATTTGTTGGGATGTACGTCAACAACCGCACGCTTGATATGGGCGATGAAGGGGTCGCCGCGATTCGGCTCTTGCTGAAGAAAGGGGCCGAAGCCGGCATTGTGCCGCCAGTCGAGATTGTCGTCGTCGACTAATATAGGTCGAATTTAGCCGCCGTCGCCGCGAGTCGGAAGGGCGATCGGTTGCCAAGAAGGAGGAGGGCTGAACTGGAAGGTCGCGTCATGAAAGAGGCTCGACTCGACCTTCAAGGTCAGCGTCCATTGCCGGATCACCCCGGTCGAGCTGGAGCCAATCCGCTCGGAGAACGAAATTCCGATCAACTGGGGATTCAAATACGCCTGGGCTTCCTCGTTCCAGTCGCCTTGGAATTGCCACACCAAGGCACGGTGAACCGGCCTGCCTTGATATTCAAAGACGAAAAAGCGAGACTCAGTGGGTAAATAGCTCCGGCCTGGGAGGATCGGATCGTTCAGCCAGCCGCGAAAATCCGCCTCGTTCTCTAGCCCGACATAGGTCGGAATCGTATTCGTAAGCCACTTGGGGAGTCGAGGGTTGGCCCCGCCATAAAGGTCCTCGAAAAGTCGGGCAATGAATCCGGCGGGCCCGCGCGCCGCGCCGACAAACGCGAGGGTTGGCGACTTGACAAAGGCCCCCGTGCCGTCATTCGAGCCCGGCCCGTAGCCAACAACAGAGTAGGTCTGAGCCGCGAAATCCCCGACCCAAAACCTTGATCCGTCCGCGCAGAATCGCCGGCTCAGGGACTTCCCAACATACTCATTGGCGGCAAATCGCCCCTGTTGATAGGCCGAGGCGATCCCGATTTGGCGAGTCCCGCGCGGATCCTGGTCGGTGCCTTGGAGGTCGGCTCGAAGGGCAGGAGCCATCGCCAAAGGAGCGGTTGCGGCCTGAAGATAGCTCTGAGCTGGCGAGACGAGTTGCGCAGAAACGGCGCTGCAAATCAACCCACCGAGCCCGACGAGAACGCTCTTCACAATGCCCATTAGACCCGGAAAGCAGTCCCAAAAGTTCCGGTGCGACCGAATGGCGGTGCCATAATCGAAGGAACAACCCATTCCCATTGTCAGGGAGGATGAATTCATGAGCTACGAACAATCGCATCTTTATCGGCTCCGCCACTCGGCCGCCCACCTCATGGCCCAGGCGATCACCGAGCTTTTTCCCGGCGTCAAACTCGCCATCGGCCCTCCGATCGAAAACGGTTTCTATTACGACGTCGATCCCCCGAAGCCGATCAAAGAGGAGGACCTCGAAAAGATCGAAAAGCGAATGCGCGAGCTTTCGAATCTCAAGCAGCCCATCGTCCGCCTCGAAGCCAAAGACCGCGACGAAGCCAAGGAGATCATTCTTTCGGAATGCACACTCGGACAAGGGGAAGACACCGCTCTCTACAAACTCCAACTACTCGAAGCTGTTCCTGCGGGCGAAGCGGTCAGCTTTTACGATCAGAAGGCCACCGATAAGCAGGGCCAAGAGCGCCGCTTTATCGACCTTTGCCGTGGACCTCACGTCGAAAACACAAGCGAAATCAAGCACTTCAAGCTGATGTCGCTCGCAGGGGCCTATTGGCGTGGCGACGTCAAGAACAAGCAGCTGACTCGGATTTACGGCACCGCCTTTGAGACCAAAGAAGACCTCGAGCTCTACCTCCACAACTTGGAAGAAGCCAAGAAGCGGGATCATCGCCTGCTGGGTCGCGAGCTGGGACTCTTTATGTTCAGCGCCAAAGTCGGTCCGGGTCTGCCTCTCTGGCTGCCCAAAGGCACCGTGCTGCGCGAAGTCCTCAGCGACTTCCTCAAGCAGCAGCAGTTAGAGCGAGGCTATGACGGCGTTGTCACGCCCAACATCGCCAGCATCAGGCTCTATGAAAAGTCTGGCCATGTCCAGACGTATCGCGACAAGATGTTCCCGTTCATGGAGGACGAAGAGAAAGAGACCTTCATCCTCAAGCCGATGAACTGCCCGTTCCACATCGAGATCTACGCCTCCCAAATGCACAGCTATCGCGACCTTCCGATTCGGCTCGCCGAATTTGGAACGGTGTACCGATACGAGCAAAGCGGTGAACTCGCTGGGATGCTCCGGGTGCGCGGCTTTACGCAAGATGACGCGCACCTGTTCGTCCGGCCGGATCAGCTCCTCGAAGAGTTCAAGGGCGTTGTGGACCTGATGATGGTCGTCTTGAAGAAGCTCGGCCTGACTGAGTATCGCGTCCGCGTCGGCACTCGCGATCCTTCGAGCGACAAGTACGTCGGTCATGACGAAAACTGGCAACTCTCCGAGGCAGCAATCATCCAGGCTTGCCAAGAGCTGGGCCTGGAATTCGAAGTGTCGCCCGGAGATGCGGCCTTTTACGGCCCCAAACTCGACCTGATCATCAAGGACGCGCTCGGGCGAGAATGGCAAATGGGAACGGTCCAGGTGGACTACAACTTGCCCGAGCGGTTCGAACTCGAATACATCGGCGAGGACAGCAAGCCGCACCGACCGATCATGATCCACCGCGCGCCGTTTGGTTCGCTCGAGCGGATGATCGGCCTTCTGACGGAGCAATACGCGGGTGCCTTCCCGTTCTGGCTGTCGCCGGTCCAAGTCGCGATCTTGCCGATTGCCGATCGTCACGTCGCCTATGCCGAACGGCTCGCCACGATGCTCCGGGGTTATTCGAAGCCGGGCTGGCAGCCCGAAGGCGAAGGCGCAGACGCCACTCCGCCCAGCTTGCCGTTCGATGGCGCGTTGCGCGTGCATGTCGATGATCGCCGAGAGACCCTCGGCAAGAAGATCCGGGAAAATCAGCGCATGAAGATCCCGATCATGCTGATCCTTGGGGACAATGACATCGAGAACGGGACCGTCGGCATCCGTAGCCGAGAGACTGGGGACCTTGGGGCGAAGCCTTTGGCTGAAGTCTTCAAGATGCTCGAAGACCTGCAAGGAGAATAAGGTTGGAAGACGGTCAACAAGTTCATCGTTTCTGGTCGGCGGAGTTCTTTAACCTCGCCTGGGACTTCTTGGAGAAGCCGGATCGCACCCACGAAGACGATCTGAAAATGATCGCCGTGGCCCAGGCCTCTTATACACACTGGCTCCTGCGTGAGGATGTTCAGCCTGTCAACCGGTCGGTCGGGCTCTGGCAGCTTTCGCGGGTCTATGCGTCGGTCGGCTCGCCTCAAGAATCGCTCCGCTATGCAGAGGCGTGTTGGGCGATCAGCCTCGACCTGGAGCCCTTCTACAAAGGCTATGCCGCCGAGGCGATGGCCCGCGCCAAGCTGTTGGGGCATCACGAAGTCGAGGCCCGAACGTGGCTCCACGAGGCAGAAACCCAACTCGCAAGCGTCGATGACCCCGAGGGTAATCCCCTTTTGGCGGCCGACCTCGTCGAGCTGGCCGAGCGATTAAAGAATGTAGCGACTTAGGTCGGAGTCTTGGACGAGGCTCCCCAGCCGATCTGCGACCAAGCTCCGAGTGACGACAACTTTCTTGTGGGAAATCTCGGGGGCTTCGAACAGCTCGGCTTCGAGAAGCTTTTCGAGCAGAGTGTGGAGCCGCCGAGCCCCGATGTTTTCGGTTTTGGAGTTCACACTCTCTGCGAGCGTGGCAATCTCGTCGAGGGCGTCTTCTTCGAAACTCAGTTCGATCCCTTCGACCTTCAGCAAAAGCTGATATTGTTTCGTCAAGGCGTTTTTCGGCTCACTCAGGATGCGCCGGAAGTCCGTACGACCCAAACTCTCAAGCTCGACGCGAATCGGCAATCGCCCCTGAAGCTCTGGGATCAGGTCGCTCGGCCGACTCATGTGAAAAGCTCCGGCGGCGACAAACAAGATGTGATCGGTCTTCACCGGGCCAAATTTGCTTGCGACGGTGGAGCCCTCGATGATCGGAAGCAGGTCTCGCTGAACGCCCTCTCGACTCACATCCGGTCCTGAGCCAGACTGCTTGCCTGCGATCTTGTCGATTTCGTCGAGGAAGATAATGCCCGTCTGCTCGGCGCGGTGAATGGCGTCCCGATGGAGCGACGCCGTATCAATCATTCGTCGGGCCTCTTGCTCGGCCAGGACCTCTTTTGCCTCACCCACGGTCAAAGATCGATTGCCTCGTCGCGACCCTCCGAAGGGACTTTGGAGGTTGGGGAGGTCGATCCCCATCTCCTCCAAGCCTTGTGGGGTGAAGACCTGCACAAACGGACTCCCCGACTCTTCGGTTTCGATCTCGACGATCTTTGAATCGAGCTTGTTCCCTTTGAGGTCTTTCAGAATTCGAGCCCGGCGCTTCTGATGTTCAGCGAGGCGACGTTCGTAGTCGTCTTCCACATCGGGTTCGTCCTCTCGAATCTGACTGGCGGTGGTTCCGCCATCTAGCCCCATCGCTCCAAAAACATCTTGAGCCTTTTGCAAGAGCGGGTTTGACGCTGAACGGCGGCTCCGAGGAGGCGCTGGAGCTTGCTCCATCAGCATGTCGGCCAAGATTTCGCGGGTCCGAACTTCGGCCTCCGGCCGCACCGCCTCCATTCTTTCTCGTTCAACCAGGCGGACGGCTGCTGCCGCCAAGTCTCGAATCATCGACTCCACATCGCGACCGACGTAGCCAACCTCGGTGAACTTTGTGGCTTCGACCTTGATGAACGGGGCGCGTGCCAGCTGAGCAAGTCGACGCGCGATCTCCGTCTTTCCGACCCCCGTCGGCCCGATCATGAGGATGTTCTTGGGCAGAATGTCGTCCCGCTCGCTCGGGGGCAGCTGCTGCCGCCGATAGCGGTTGCGCAAGGCCACCGCCACCGCTCGTTTGGCGTTGGCTTGCCCCACGATGTACTTATCGAGTTCGGCGACAATCTGTCGCGGGGTCAGGTCTTCGAGCGGAAGCAACATGGGACTCCCACAGAGTACCTTCCCGAGCTCCGGGTTCGGCCTGGCAAACCCGCTAGACCGGGGCAGACTCGTCGGAGGGTCGTGTTCGAATGAGCTTGACGCCGGTCTCTTCGGCGATCAGATGGGTCGGTGGCAATCGCTTCGCGAGATAAATCTCGACCCGTTGGCAAGCGGGGAAGACTCGCAAGATCGACTCGGCACAAAGCGCCGCACCTCGCTCCAACGTCTGGAAATCGGTGCGTTGCAGGATGCTCACAGCGGTTTGTCCGGCAATGCCGTAGTCCACGGTCCCACCGATCTGATCGGTCTCATCGGCATTCCCTTCGACATCCAATTCAAGGTCGCATCGGTAACGATGGCCGATGGCCCGCTCTTCGGGCGTGACGCCATGAAAGGCGTAAAACTCGATCCCCTTCACATAAACCTTGAACATGGCCTCCATTCTGACATGCTCGCGGGACTCTCCAGGACGGCCCTTGGCGTGCCAAAGATGACAATTACTGTGGTTGAGAATCAGATGAGTGGCGATTTTGATGTGTGGAGTCTGTTTGACGTGACTTGGTTGACCGCGTCCGACGGCCCAGATGCGTACCTGGATCGGGTCTTGGCGCGATGTGCGAACTGGTTTCGGGCTGCGGGCGGGTCGATCTTCCTGAATCAGCCGGACGGCCAGTTTGTTTTAGCCTGCAAGACTGGCACCCTGACCGACATCCCCGAAGGCGCGACGCTCGACTCGCGATCGGGCATCGCGCGCCGGGCGATCGAAATGCAACTGCCGCTCATCGTCGACGAAGTCTCGGCCGAGACCATTCGCGGACTTCAGCTGAACCGCCAAGACGAGATCGGTTCGGCGATGGTCGTGCCCCTCAAATCGCCCGACGGAATCCTCGGTGTGATTAACCTCTCTCGGCGTCGCGGCGAACCTGCATTCGTCCTGAACGACTTGGTTCAAGCTCAGTCGATCGGCCGTCATCTGGCATTGGCCGTCTCGAACGCGAGGCTCTTCCAAGAGAACCGACAGCTCTCTCTCCAACAGAACCAGCTCCGCGAGCGCTTTAGCTCGATCGTTCACCAGATGGGCGTGGGTGTGGTCGTGACCGACTCGGACGGCTCGCTGAGCGAAGTCAACCCGATGGGCCAGATGCTCTTTACGAGCATGCCTCATCTCGGAGCCCCGGCCGATGCGTGGATGAAGCTCGTCAAGCCGATCTTCCGCAAGTCGCTGGCGCGAATGGTGAATTCGTCTCGCTCTGGCCGCACTCGGCAATTCCGAGTCGCGAATTCGGCAGGATGCCAAGCTTGGTCGCTCGTCTCGTGCCCGATGCCGAGCGGCGGAGTTGTGCTCACCATCGAAGATGTCACCGCCCACGAGCGAGCGCTCCAAGAGCAACACCACACGAATCGGCTCGCCGAGATTGGACAAATGACCGCCGCCATCGCTCACGAGATTCGCAATCCGCTCACCGGCATCCAAAGCGCCGCCCAGATGATCGTCCAAAATCCCGAGCAAGCGCGGGACTTTGCTCCGGTGGTCCTCGAAGAAGCCAGTAAGCTCAACCACCTGTGCAACGATTTTCTCGACTTTGCTCGCCCCATGCAGCTCAGCTTCGAGCCGGTTCGACTGTCCGACATCGCGACTTCGGTGGCCCACCGGCTTCAGTCGCAGTTCGACGAGCATCAAGTCAGCCTGACGGTCGAGTCTGACCCGAACGCCCGCACCATCCGAGGGGATCGGAATCGCTTGGAGCAAGTCTTGATGAACTTGCTGCTGAATGCCCTTCAAGCGTCCTCCCGAGGACATTCGGTCAAGGTCACGGCGACATCGAGCCGACTCATCGTCGAAGACCACGGCATTGGGATGGACGAAGACACTCTGGCGAACTTATTCACTCCGTTCTTCACAACAAAGACCAAAGGCACTGGCCTGGGTCTGAGCAATGTCAAAAAGATCATCGAGGCCCATCGAGGACGGGTCTTTGTTCGCTCCGACCTCGGCGCAGGAACGCACTTTGAAGTCCGGATTAATTCGAGAAACGCCGCATGAAGACCACTCCGAGCCTCCTGATCGTCGATGACGAACTGAACATCCGACGAATCCTCCAAGCCGCTTTTGAAAAAGTCGGTTATCAGGTTCATACCGCAGAGAACGGGGTGGAAGCAGTTCGGATTCTGGAGGCTCGGTCCATCGACTGCGTGGTCACCGACGTGACGATGCCGCTCATGAACGGCTATCAACTTCAAAACGAAGCGGCTCGAATCGCCCCTGAAACGCCGGTGATCCTCATGACGGCGTACGGGACGATTCCCCAGGCGATCCAGGCCATTCGCAACGGCGCATTTGAGTTCGTGACCAAGCCGTTCGACCTCGACCATTTGAAGAAAATTGTGGCCCGAGCGATCGAGCAAGGCAACGAACCTCGACTTCAGATCAAGCAAGGCGGTAAAAGCAAGAAGGGCTCTAGCAACTCTTCGCTGATTTTCCGGTCCCAGGTCATGCAAGACGTCTATTCGACGGTCGAACAGGTGGCCGATTCTCGAGCGACGGTCCTGATCACGGGCGAAAGCGGCACTGGTAAAGAGGTGATTGCGCGGCTCCTTCATGAGCTCAGCCCTCGCAAACAAAAGAACTTCGTCGCCGTCAGTTGTGCGGCTCTCCCCGAGAGCCTCTTGGAGAGTGAGCTTTTTGGCTACGAGAAAGGGGCCTTCACCGGAGCCCAGGGTTCGAAGGCAGGACGATTCGAGATGGCTCACGACGGCACGCTGTTCCTCGACGAGATCGGCGAGATCCCGCACAGCATCCAAGTCAAGCTCCTGCGAGTCTTACAAGAGCGAGAAATCGAGCGCTTGGGATCGACCAAGACCACCAAGATCGATGTTCGGCTTGTCACCGCCACGAACCGCAACCTCCAAGAGGCGGTCGATGCCGGCATCTTTCGGCTCGACCTGATGTATCGCCTCCAGGTGGTGGAGATTCAGCTCCCGCCGCTGCGGGCGCGGCAAGACGACATTGAGCCCCTCGCCGAGCACTTCTTGGGTCGGCTGAGCCAAGAAAACGGCCGAAACCTCCAACACGTCTCGCCCGAGGCGCTGAACTTGCTCCGAGCTTACTCTTGGCCCGGGAACGTTCGAGAGCTCGAAAACACCCTAGAGCGAGCCGTCGTCCTGTCCAACAAAGACGAAGCTGAGCTCTTACCTCGACACTTGCCCCCGCTCCTGAAGCGGGCGGCCTAGTGAATCGAGTTCAGGTCGGTAAACTAGGGCCCGACGAGTGGGCCTGTAGCTCAGGGGTTAGAGCGGGCGGCTCATAACCGCTTGGTCGGGGGTTCGATCCCCCCCGGGCCCACTGGTCGATGACGGATGTCCCCGGTATAGACACACCGGGTCTGCCCAGGACTGGGATACAATCACCCCGTGAATCAAGCCGTTCGCCCCGTTTTGGCAGGCATCATTGGTGGAACCGGCGTGGGGTCTCGCTTGGGATCGATGGGGACGCACACTTTGCATGTCCCCACCCCATTTGGGATGCTTCGGGCGGGCTACTTGGAAGTCGAAGGAGTCGGAGTCGCCCTGATTCAGCGACATGGGCCAGGGCACAAGTTGCCGCCGCACTCGGTGAACTATCGAGCGATCGCCTGGGGCCTGCGCCAACTCGGAGCAAAGGCTTGCTTCGCCACCGCGGCGGTGGGTTGCCTTCGACCAGACTGGCCCCCTGGGACGTTCGTCGCGTGTACTGACTTCATCGACCTGACCTATCGCAACCTGACGCTCTACGAGCGCGGAGTTCAGCACGTCGACTTCAGCGACCCCTTTCCGGACCCCGCACTGAAAGCGCTCTTTCGGGGTGCGACTTCTGAAAACACAGTTCTCATGAGCCCAGCGACGTATGTGGGCGCGAACGGCCCTCGGTACGAGACACCCGCTGAAATCGAAGTCGTGCGCCGTTTAGGGGGCGACGTCGTTGGAATGACCGCGACCTCGGAGGCGATCGCGCTCCGAGAGGCTGGCGTCGCCTACGCCAACCTCAGCATCGTCACCAATCTCGCCGCTGGGATGGAGTCAGAAAAAACCCTTGACCACGAAGAGGTCGTCGACGTCATGGAGTCGCGCGGAGACCTGGCCGTCCGAATCCTGCTCAGTGCGGTTCGATCTTTGGCGTCATGAGTGTTTCGCGTCGGACCCTTGTCATTGCACTGGACCACTGTCCGGGGTTAGGCGGGGTCCTCATCGCCCGGACACTCGCTCGAATGGACTTCCAAGGCTGGTCGGCGGATGACCTCACCGCCCTACCTCCCGACACGCTCATCGCCGAATTTCGTTGGCCCGAGCCTTCGGCCATGCTCTGGCTCGAGCACCAAAAAGAGTGGATCGAATCCGCCGAGACGTTCAGTCGAAAACTCGACCAGTACGGGATCACCCTCCTCTCGGCGGCTGACGCCGCCTTTCCGGCTCAAATCGAGCAGTTTGACGCCGAAGCACCCGGTTTGCTGTACCTTTACGGCAACACCAAGCTGGTCGAGGCGACGACTTTCGCCGTGATGTCCTCGCGAAAATCACCTCCCGGCGCCTTGGACCTGATCGAAGCGCTGACCGAAAAAGAGGTCCTCGAAGGTGGGACCTTGGTGTGCGGTCACAACACGCCCGAGTACCAGCGCGCGGCCATTGTCCCGCTTCGGTGGGGAAGCCCTCGAATCTTAGCACTGGACACCGGACTCTTCAATGCCCTCGGCAGCGACCTGAAGCAAGAGCCTTTCCGAGCCGCACGGCTGTGGCGATACCAGTTTGACCCTCATACCGACCTCGTCGTCTCATGCGAAAACCCGTTCGCCGAAGGGCACAAAGCGAGCAACCGCAAGCGAGACCGGCTGGTAGCGATGCTGGCCCAGAGACTGCACTTCGTTCAGATTGGGGAAGGCGGCAACATGGACCGATTGGCGAGACGAGCTCTTCAGTCCGGACGGGAAGTCTGGGTGTCCGACTTGACCCTCAACTATCGGGACTACGCTCGGCTCGGCGCTCAGATCACGCCCGCCTGAGACTCGTGGACCTCGCGCAACGTCCGGTTCTTCAAGCCTGAGAGCTTGCCGAGTTCGGCGATCTCGCGGACCAATTGCCCGCGAGGATCGTGCTTGGCGAGCACCTGGGGCCGAAACACGACCGTAACGGGTTGGTTCAGCGTCGCGCACTGCCGAATATGAGTTCGGACTTGCTCTGCCCAGTTGCGAAGGCTCACCCCCGAGCGAAGAGATTCCCGATCCGCCCTCGTTTCGACCGGATACAGCTTGAGGGAGGCTGGACATGGCCCCGGTGCCGCACTCAAAAAAGTCAACTCCTCTGGGATTCGGCGGTGCAACTCTGGCTCTGGCCAGATCGAGCGAACAGCCAAACCCGTCGCAGGCGAACCCATCTGAGCAAACAAGCTTTGGGCCTCGTGGTAACGCACGTCGAACGCCTCCGGGTGTTTGCAGTACCAATCGAGGTGGTGACCTTCGTTGAGGATCGTCTCCGCCGCCGACCGAAAAGCCCGCAACACCCGATTCGAAGCAAAGAAGTGGTACTTGTAGCCCGTTTGGCGGGCAAGCTCCAGCAAGCGAAGGACCATCGCCGGTTCGCCGTGGCCGTAGTCCTGCGCATCCGGGGTGTCCCAGGGGACATAGTCGAGGTCGAGCCGCAAGCAAAGGTACATCTAGCGGTCTTGAAGCGCAGCAATTCCGGGCAACACCTTGCCCTCAAGAAATTCTAAGCTTGCTCCTCCGCCCGTGCTCACATGCGAGACTCGATCGGCAAACCCTAACTGCTCAATGGCCGCCGCCGAATCTCCGCCACCGACGATGGTGGTCCCGCCCGAATCCGCCATCGCTTGGGCAATGGCCCGAGTCCCACCCGCAAACTCTTCGATCTCGAAGACTCCCATTGGACCGTTCCAAACGGACGTCTTGGCTTCTCGAACAATCTTGGCGAACCGGGCTTGGCTCTCCGGACCGATGTCCGCCCCGAGTTGGTCCGCCGGGATCTGGTTCACCGCGACCGTCGAAATGACTGCGCCTGGCTTCAGTTCGGGGGTGATGACGACGTCGCTCGGCAAGACAATCTTGCTCGAAGCCTCACGAACGACCTTTTGCGCAAATTCGAAATTGGACTCATCGAACAGTGACTTTCCAATCTCATGACCTTGGGCCTTCAGAAAGGTGAACGCCATCCCACCGCCGATGAGCAGATGATCGACCTTGGGAAGCAAGCTCTCGATCACGGCGATCTTGTCCTTCACCTTGGCTCCACCTAAAATCGCCACCATCGGCCGCTCTGGATTCTCGACCGCTTCGCCGAGGTACTTCAGCTCTTTCTCGATCAAGAGCCCAGCGACACCTGGCAAAAAGTGGGCCACCCCTTCGGTGCTCGCATGAGCCCGATGCGCGGTGCCGAAGGCGTCGTTCACATAAGCTTGGGCGAGCCGGGCGAGCGCCCGGGCAAACTCAGGATCGTTGGCCTCCTCTTCGGGGTGAAATCGCACGTTCTCAAGCAAGATGACGTCTCCCGGCTGAAGCTCCTGACAGCGCTCCTCGACCTCTGGCCCGACACAATCCGGCAAGAGATCGACCTGAGTCCCGAGCAACTGAGTGAGTCGGTCGCCGACCGGCCACAGGCTGAACTCGGGAGTGACGCCTTTTGGCCGACCCAAATGGCTACACAAAATCACAGAGGCCCCTTGGTCCCGAAGCGCCAAGATCGTCGGCAGCGCCTCGGTGATGCGGCGATCATCCGAGATGACGCCTTCCTTAAGGGGCACATTGAAATCGCACCGAACGAGGACTCGCTGGTGGGCAAAGGACGCATCGCGAAGGGTTTTCTTGTTCAGAGTCATGGTCGTGGAGGAGGATCGCGCCTCGCTCCTAAGGATACCGAGGTGAGATGAATTCGTTTTTTTTCGAAAGAGTCCAATGAGAGGATGCAAGGAACCCCGGCGAGGACTTTGATTCAAAGAAGATAGTGCCTCTATTGCCGCCGAATCTTTCGACTGATCAGCCAGGTTGCTCAATATGGCGAAACTTTCGTAGGATGATTTGGGTTACAATGATCGGGACACATCCTCCCAGGAATTCACGAACATGAGCGAAACACTGACCCCGACCCCGACCCTCGGTTTTGAAACTTTGGCCCTGCACGGCGGCCAGTCGCCCGACCCGACCACAAAGAGCCGGGCGGTCCCGATCTATCAAACGTCGAGTTATGTCTTTGACGACGCCTCCCACGCCGCTCGCCTCTTCGCCCTCGAAGAGTTCGGGAACATCTACACCCGGATCATGAACCCGACGACCGACGTCCTGGAGCGACGCATTGCCGCTCTCGAAGGCGGCACCCACGCCGTCGCCACGTCGAGCGGCCAGGCCGCCCAGCAACTCGCGATCACGACCGTCTGCGAAGTCGGCGACCACATCGTCGCGAGCAACAGCCTTTATGGCGGAACCTACAACCAACTTCACTACACGCTCCCCAAGCAAGGCATCAGCGTGACGTTCGTCGATCCAAGCGACCCGGAGAACTTTCGCAAGGCGATCCAACCGAACACCAAGCTCTTTTATGCCGAAACGATCGGCAACCCGAAGCTGGACGCCTTTCCGATTGAGGAGGTCGCCACGATCGGTCGAGAAAGCGGCATCCCTCTGCTTATCGACAACACCCTCGCAACCCCGTACCTCTGTCGCCCCTTCGAGTATGGGGCGGCCATCGTCACTCACTCGCTGACGAAGTTCATCGGGGGCCACGGCACTTCCATTGGTGGAATCTTGGTTGACGGCGGGAACTTTGACTGGGGGCAGGGAAGACACCCGAATTTCACCGAGCCAGACCCCAGCTATCACGGGCTGAAAATTTGGGAAGTTTTCGGAAACTTTCCGGGGCTCGGCAATGTCGCCTTCGGCCTCAAGGCCAGACTCCAGGGCCTCCGCGACCAAGGTCAGTCCCAATCTCCGTTCAACGCTTTTTTATTCCTTCAGGGAGCAGAGACGCTCCATGTGCGGATGGAGCGGCATTGTGAAAACGCGCAGCGAGTCGCTGAGTTCTTGCAGACCCACCCTTTGGTGAGCTGGGTGAACTACCCCGGTCTGCCGGACAACCCTCGGCACGCGGCCGCGAAAAAGATCTTTCGACCGGGTCACTTTGGGGCGATCCTGGGGTTTTGTATCAAAGGTGGATACGATGCGGCAGTGAAGTTCATCAATCACCTCAAGATCTTTTCACTTCTGGCCAACGTCGGCGATGCAAAATCGCTCGTGATTCACCCGGCGAGCACGACTCACCAGCAGCTCAGCCCCGATGAGCAACTGAGCGCGGGAGTGACGCCCGACTTCATCCGACTTTCGGTTGGGCTCGAAACCGTCGGCGATCTCATCCAAGATCTCGATCAGGCCCTTCGAGCAAGCCAGTAACCACCCGGCGAAAAAAGCGTCCTGGGGTCCCAAAAGGGACCCCAGGACGCTGACTGAAACAAGACGACTGGCCTAGGCCTTGCGGCGTCGTCGAAGCAGAGCCGCAACCCCCAGTCCGAGAGCCGCCGAAGTGGCGGGCTCGGGCACGGCCCGCATCGAGAGGTTATCAAAGTACACGTTATTGACGTTGTTAATGCCAACACCCGAAAACCGGATCGAGCGGATGTTGTAGCTGCTACTGGCCACGAACAAGGTTTGGACATCCAGAATCTGCATGCTCGAAGATCGACTCAGGACGTGGCTCCCCACCAAGTTCCCGGTGCCCTCCGGCCCGTCGTAAGCCCAAAGACTCAGCACGTCATCATCCGCGCCAAAGTCCGAAGCCTCGATGGAAACGAAGCTCAAGGGCAGATCAAAGGTGAGCCGCATTGCATCCGAAGTGGTCGTACCCGGCAAAAGAGTTTGTGTCCCCCAGGTCGCCGGTCCCCCGAGTCCGCTCAGGTCGTCGGTGAAAAAGGTATGAACCGCAGGTCCTGCACCTATGGGCTGCGAGCCCGCAGTGATGTTGATCGGGTCGCCTGACGTGTTGAAGCCCAGGAATGCACCCGGTCCGAAGCTAAAGCCATAGGTGAACGAGACTTGGGCCGATGCAAAACCGGGCACCAACAAAAGAGCAAAAGCAATTTTCTTCATTTCAAAAACCCTCCAAAGATGGAATGATACGTCGCCATTTTACACAAAGAGGCGAAGGAGCGAGTCCATTTGCGCTCACATTTTGACGATCTAGGAAAAGTACGGGCCTTTAGTCCTATCCCTTGCATTCCGGTGAACAAATGGGGAATCCTCTGCGTCCGGTCGTGCGTAAGTACGACAAGATCTCGCTGAAGGGAAGCGCCCCCCATCGAACACAGACGAGATCGATTCATCCGTTCGTGACTAAGACCATGACCATCAATCAAGGAGAACCTAGAGCTGTGGGACAAAGTGGAACCCTCGCCGGTCCGGCATCGGACTGCAAGCTCGTCGTTCGCCTGAGTGTCTAGCCCTCTTCGAGGGGCCCACTCAGGCCCCGCCCAAAACCAGGGAGAGGAAAGTCAACGGAAGATCTTCGTCTGAACCATCCCGAAGTTGCCTTGTGGCAACAAGGAGAGCAGGACATTTTTCGTGGCGCTCCTTCTTCCTGGATTTCAGTTTGAATACAGTCGCTTGATCATTTCCGGAGTCTGGGGGAGGACCCTCCGCATTCGAGGAGCGTGAGCTGGGCCTCCTCCTCGTTCCTGAAGTCGAACGGCCGATCTCCGTACCCACAGATCGAATTGTAGTGATGAGCTCACAGCAAACCTTGGCGGACCGAGAGAGTCAGAACTGCGGCCCCAGATCAATCCCATTCAGCTCATCTGGATCGGATCCGGGTTGAACGGCTTGGATCGGCTGAATCCCTTGAGCCCATCCCGCAAGCAAAAGAAGCGAAGCGATGACCATAACTTCGAGGACGCTTTAGGGCTGAGTTCTAATTTTGCGCGCCGCTTCAACAAATGCCGCGCATTCTCGTCGTGCGCCTTTGTGAGTTGCATGTTGATGATTCCCATTCGGCCGCCATTTCGCGAGGCGACAGCTGGGCTCAGGTGAAACTTCATGAGAGAGCTGATGTGCTTTGTGGATCGTCGGGACCCTGGCTTGGAAATCCGCCCGTTATGCCGAATGCGGTCAAGGGTGGCTTTGAACGAAATTCGATTGTGCGCCCGCGCCGCTCACAGCGTCCCGCAGTTCGCTCCTGAATGAACCTCGGGCGCGCAGACTCCAACTTGCACCAGCTAAAGTCCAGCAGACCACAGGAAGTCGGGACGCATGGCAGGTGCATAGACCTCAGTTCTACACCCCTTTTCCCCTGTCAGCGCCCTGCCACTCCGAGGCGGCAGCATTGTCCGGCGGAGCCCTGCTGCTGGCTGCACCACTCGCAGGCGACAGGTTGTCGGGCAGAGCTCTGGGCCTTGGATCGTCCACCCGCCTACGCCGCTCGCAGGCGGCTGGTTGTCAGACAGAACCCTAGGGCTGGATCGTCCAGCCGGCTCAGCAGCTCGGAGGCGGCTGGTTGTCGAGCAATGCCCTGGGCCTGGCTACGCCGCTCGGAGGCGGCAGGTTGGNNGAGCGCGACCGGCGAGGGCGTGGCTTTGGGCGCGGCGGCGGATTCGGGAGCAGAATCCACTTCAAGCTTCTCGCCCCTTGAGAGCGTTGCTCTGCTCAGCTCACAGCGTCCCGCAGGAAAAGCCGCCCCAAATCTAACAGGCCTGTAGGGCCGACATCAAGTGACACCGATTCGGGAGTTCGGGGGTTCGGGAGTTCGGGGGATCGGGGGCTCGGACTTCCAGGCCGCGCCGCTCACAGCGTCCCGCAGTTCGCTCCAGAATGGACCTCATGCCCCAACACCAGGGAGCGCCCACCAGGCCACACGGAGTCGGACCGTTTGACGGGTGCCTAGACCTCAGTTCTAAACCCATTGTCCATTCAGGGCTCAGCCGCTCGGAGAAAGGTTGTCGGGCAGAGCCCTAGGGCTGGATCGTCCCGCCGGCTCAGCAGCAGATAGTCGGGCAGAGCCCTGGGGCTGGTTGCGCCGCTCGGAGGCGGCAGGTT
>DDCB01000039.1 GCA_002335425.1 Chthonomonas sp. UBA2017 | reverse complement strand
CGGACGCCCACAAGGGGCGTCCGCCCAACCTGGGGAGTGGCCTCCGGGCCGGGCGGCGGGGCTGCCATGCTCCGTGGTTACAAATTGTGCGACGCCGCCGCGCTCCTCCAACTAGGTGGACGATTGGGGGTCTTCAGTCGGTAACCGTAACACAATCCTCTGACAATTCCGCAAGCTCGCTCGGGTACCATTTTCATAGCACATGACACTTTGGCGCGTTAATGTTACCTATTCATGCTGCACAAGGGCGGTTTGCATTGGAGCGAGGCTTCCACACCTGCATCCTGAAGACGGAGGAGCTGCGAAATACGAAATGCTGTCGACTCCACCAAACTCGATGTCTAGTTTTGAGGAACTTACGATCTTGGAAGACCAGGCATACCTCCGAAATGCAGAAGTAACTTGGGGGCCGCGCAATGACTAAGGAGATCAGAAATGCAATTGCAGTCCTAAGCGAGTCGAATAAGGTTGCACAGATCATCGCCCAGCGATCGTCCACAACTGGCGAGTCAGATTTGACCAGGGCAGCTGAGGACCACAGGATTCGGCTGCTTGCAGATCTACAGACAGTGCAGGAGCACGTGAGCCAGCGTGCGGTTAAAGTTGACGAGCTGCCCAGGTGGCTGATGGATTCTTTGCAGACTCTTTGCCGGCTCGTAGAATCGGCGCCGACTGGAGACCTGGCAAGGATTGACAGCGCGATGAAGAGTGTTCTGGACCAGAGGCCTGTACTCCTCGGAATTCTGCAAGCTGCGGCAGTTGAGCGAATTGGTCCCAGGCTCCAATCGGGTCTTACTGCCGTTTCGGAAGCAGAACAGGCCGCGAAGAGGGCCTCAGCTGCTGCCGGAAAGACAGAGACTTCCCAATCTGCCGCTCAGAAATCTGCTGAGAAAGCCAATGCTGACGCTGGCAGTGCGGAAACGGCCAAACAGGAGGCGGAGGAGAGCAAAAAAGATGCCGGCAAACACGCTAAAGCAGCCGCGAAGGAAGCCGAGACTGCTGGTAATTATCGAGGCGAAGCGAAGCGCCATCGAGATTCTGCTCAGACGGCAGCGAACCATGCTCTTGCCATGGAAAGGGCGGCCGAGGAAATCAAGGAAAACCTTGACAGATTAGCCGAGACGGAACAAGAGGAGGTTAAAACTCACCAAGCTTTTCGAGGCGAGCTGGAGAAAGATCTAAAGGAGATTAGCGAACGCGCACGAGATATCCTGTTTGATGCGACAACGGCTGCCCTTGCAGAACAGTGGGCTGCAAAGCGGAGAAATGCCCAGTGGATTGCAGTTGTTTGGTGCGTAGTGCTCTTCGTTTTCGTCGCTGTCGCGCTACTTTCATCCGTCTTCATCGTAGCGCCCGAAGCCTTTTCGAAGATTCTTCCGGCAGACTATCTAGCCAGAATCGCCAAGGGTGATGGCTCCTTTGAGCACTCGATTCTCACAAAAATTTTTATTGTCCCGCCCGTAATCTTCGGGATATGGTTCTCCGCGAGCCAATACGCCCATACTCGAGATCGGCAATTGGAGTTCGGCAAGCGAGAGGCATTGGCTAAAACGCTAGAGGCTTATCAGGTTTATCTTAAGGGTCTCGCACCGGAGGATGAGGCCTGGCAGAAGGAAGTCCTTGCGCTCTTTAAGAGATCGATCGAGCAACTATACGATTTTCTACTTGCGCCTGCGGAATTGGCTCCCAAGACCAGTTTCCGCCTGCTCCGAAAGCAGGAGTACACCATCGAGGACTTTGCTAAACTCGTGGCTGAGATGAAGTCATTTGGAGCCAACATCGATAGCCCAAAGACCTAGGTGCCTTTCGCACTTGAGCGCCGAGAGTCACGGGATCACTAGGCTCTTTTAAAGCTTGCCAGATGTCGGTGAGGGCAGTTTCGAGTTGTTCGTCCAAGAGGTTTCCGGATTTCGGCAAAATCAACCTCGGTTCTCTCGACAGGCTTACCATCTTGTTCCGCAGGTCCGTATTTAATGCCCTCATCATCCACAGCCTTGTTGTGATCAAAGTACAAGCATTCAGAAGTTCAAGGGCGACCCTTTCGATCTGTCCAGTTCCTCTACAAGGCGGAAGTTGCATCGGAAGGTCACCCTTCGACGATGATGTGATACACTAAATCTCTTCGCCTGGGGAATTATGGTCTTCACACTTCTTGCAACAATCGCTCTTGGACTTTCGCCGACCGATGGCTTTTCGCCCGCAACGGTGAATCAAGTTGAGACATCGTTCGCAAGCCACATGCGAGCTCGACGCGCACGTGGCGGGGCTCTCTTAGTCACCCATGGTGATGGCACCATTTCTGTTCCATTCGGTGTGAAAGATATCAAGGGGACTCCCTACACCACCGCAACGACAAACCGCATTGCCAGCGTCTCAAAGCCCATCACCGCTGTTGCGGTTTTGACTCTGGTCCAAGCAGGAAAGTTGAGGCTTGATGAGCCAGTTCTCGACGTCCTCAACAAGGATCGCAAGAGACCCATAGTCCCTAAGCAAGCTGCCATGCGGTCTATTACCGCACGTCAGCTTCTCTGTCACGCGGGAGGATTTGGTAGCGATGCGTTTCTCTTCGACCAGTTCAATGCCAGTGCGAAATTTGGCCTGAAAATGCCAATCTCACCTCGTTCTCTGGCAGAGCTTGCTTTCACGACTCAGGTTCTGGCTTCCGCGCCCGGCGCTCAGTTCCGGTACTCAAATGCCGGGTACTTGATTCTGGGGAGCGTGATTGAAAAGGTTTCTGGCAAGCCCTATGAGGAGTTCGTGAGGACCGCGGTGCTTGCACCAGCAGGAATCAAGCCCGATGAGGCATTCATTGGTAGTAGTAGAAAGTTACGAGACAATGAAACGGCTTACTGGGATCTTGTGGGTAGAACTGGATTCTCTCTTTACCCAGAAGATGCTCGAAAAAGAGTTGCGCTCCCCGACGGCGCTTACGCTCTCGAAAGTATGGATGCCCACGGTGGATGGGTCATGAGCGCAGACGCGCTGACGAAGTTCCTTAGAGCTCTGCCAAAGCTCCTCGGACCTGAAATTCAACGGCAGGTTACTGCGGCACCGCCGACAGCTCAAAGTGGTTCCTACTACACGGGACTTGGATTCACCATCATCCCTGAATCGAGAGGAGGCTTCACGATCCTGCATGGCGGAGACCTTGAAGGTTGTAACGCCGCCATTATGCTCCGTGCCGATGGCACAGCCATAGCTGTCACATGCAATTCTGGCGGACCTCCGCAAGACAATGGGTGGTCATTTTCCTATATGAATCAAACCTTAGTTCCAATTCTCAATCGGGCCGGAAACTAAGACCACTTCGTCGTTCGGCTACGTCTCTCTGAGCCATCGCTTCACTCCGCGCGGCGTCTATTCGACTGACAAGCTGCGTGACTTGTCGGAGGCGACTCCTTGGAAGGGCCGAACTCTCGTTCTGGTTCTGTGGCGATCTAAGTTACTCCTTTCCGAACTGATCAGGACGGTTGCCAGATGTCGGTGAGGGCAGTTTCGAGTTGTTCGTCCGAAAGGCTTCCGATTTCGGTCGTGTTGGCTTTTTTCAAGGCCTGGGCTTGGGATTCGCGGGTGAGGGCCGTGGAGAAGGTCAATCGAGACCCGGCATCAAGGCGCAACGTCACGCGCTTTGCTTTTGCATCAGCATCCAAAGCGAACACCCGACCTGAACCGCTCGTAGGCGAGGCAAGTCCCAGGATTCGCCAAGTCAGCGTAACGATGCCGGCTCTGGGGTCTTCATTCGCGGGGACCAGCGCCTGCCTATCGAGGCGTCGATTCGTGGTCCTTTCGAGGAATCCCCCGTCGAGGTGCTGAGGTGGGGGGCTCCCGATCCCATTTTCCGCGGCCTTGGGCATAAGGGGCCGAGAGCCTTCGCCACAACTCGATCCTCCTTCGGGAGGCTCAGCCGGGGAGAAGCGGAAGAGACTCCTTGCGCTGGAAATTCAGAGAGGATCCGAGTTCAGGTAGGTTCAGCCAGGTATTCTTGGGTGGTGAAGTCGGGCACCGAAGCCCTTTCACCAGTTCAGATTGCCGTCTGGTGCCAACGCCGTCACCGCACAACCCGAAGAACGACCTAAGAAAACAGATATGACCGAAGTGATCATGCCCAAGATGGGCGACGGAATGGAAGAAGGCACGCTCCTGGAATGGCTGGTCGCCGAAGGCACCAAAGTCAAGTCCGGCCAAGTGATTGGGACGATCCAAACGGACAAGGCCACCTTGGAGCTCGAAGCCCCTGGCTCTGGAATCCTCTCGGGGATCCTGGTCCCGCCAGGCGAAACGGTGCCGGTCGGAAGGCCGATCGCCGCCGTGCTCAAAGACGGCGAATCCCTGCCCGCACAATGGGGCAGCGGCTCCTCAAGTTCAGCTACCCCGGCCGAGGCCAAGCCCGAACTCGCCGCCGTCGCTTCAGCCGCCCCAAATGTGGAGGCCAAAGCCGCCTCGCCAAGCCCCACGGACCGCATCAAGGCGTCGCCTTTGGCTCGCCGGGTCGCCCATCAAATCGGAGTCGATCTCGCGTCGGTGGTGGGCTCAGGGCCGGGGGGACGGATTGTCGAGCGCGACGTTCGTTCAGCTTCGCCGTCTTCGACGGTTGCTCCCGCTCGGCCAGCGACGAGTCCGGCGGTTGCCGCCGAAGACCGAAAGGTCAAGCTCAATAAGCTCCGCCAGATCACCGGTCAGCGGACTCAGCACAGCAAGCAGACGGTGCCCCATTTTTACGTCACCCGGGAGGTCGACCTCGAAAAGCTGTTGGCGCTGAAAGATCAGTTTGCCGCCGAAGAAGCGGGCAAAGTCAGCGTCAACGATTTCATTGTGCGGGCTTGTGTGGTCGCCCTGCAGGCCATGCCGGGAGTCAATGCGAGTGTTGTCGACGCCGAAACGCTGGTCGAGTTTGGCGCCGTTCATATCGGCATCGCGGTTGCGGTCGAAGACGGCCTCACGGTTCCGGTGCTCCATCAAGCTCAGTCGCTGAGCCTCGGCGAAATCGCCACCCGGACCCGCGACTTGGCGGCCCGCGCCCGCGAAAACAAGCTTTCGATGGCCGAGCTCTCGGGCTCGACCTTCAGCATTTCGAATATGGGAATGCTCGACGTCGACAACTTCGCTGCGATCATCAATGAGCCGAACGGGGCGATTTTGGCGGTCAGCTCAGCCCGGCGAAAAGTGGTTCCCGTCGACGGTGCCGATGATGAACTGGAGATTCGATGGCGGATGAACATCACCGCCTCGTTCGATCATCGCGTGGTGGACGGAGCGACGGGCGCGAAGTTTGTGAACGCGGTGCGCGAGTTGCTTGAGAACCCGACCCGTCTCTTGGTCTAATCGACCAAGAGACGTCGTCGACGTCGCAGCCAAGCGATCCCGAGCGCGCCCACCAGCACCGCTCCGATGGAGCTATAGCGAACCATCTCGGCGAAAAACTCGATCGTTTGAAGTTGCAAAGGGTAGATCTTGTTTTGGACCAGATAGTCTTCGGAGACTAGTTTCGAGCCGTTGGGACCGGTCTTGCCCTCGAGAAACGCCTTCGGGTCTGAGATGATCATTTTTTGGGGCGAGCCCACGTAATCACCCAGCGTGCCGAAGAGCTTGTATTCGGCCTCATTGAGCTGGACGCGCTGGATCAGCTGGGCCTGGGGGCGATACCAAGCAGGCACCGCCCAGGACCCGATCAGACCCAGAAGACCTCCCCCGGCTAGAAGCCAGGCCAGAATGGTGAGGGCCTTCATCAAGGCTTAGCCGGTTTGGGCAAAGACACTGATCTTGACGTTGACTGTTTCGGAGACTTTTCCGACGGCTTGCCCCTTGATGATCACGTTGAAGTCCTTCAGCGTAATCGGGAAGCTCGTTTCGACCCGCAGGACATCGCCCTTGAATCCGAGCTCGCGGGTTTGCGCGCTCGCCGGGAGTTGCCGCACGATCGCCTTGGTCTTGATCTGCTTGGTGACGCCGTTCATCGTGAAGTTGCCGGTCACTTCATACTCATCGCCCTTCAGGTGGCGCGTTCCTTGGCTAACGAACCGGATGTTTGGGTTCTTCGCGGCGTTCAGCCAATTGGTGTCTTGGAGATGCTCGTTGCGGAGAGGGATGCCGGTGTCGATGCTCGCGACTGGGAGCTGCAGCGTGCCCCGGCCGACCTTTTTGGCGGCGTCGAACGAAAAGCTTCCCGTAATTGCGGTGGACTTTCCGGTGAACGTTTCGACTGCGGTCTTGCTTTCCACTTGGGCGAGCTTGTGCTTGGGGTCATTGACGATGGTGTACGTCTTCATCTGAGCCAGGCTGGTGGCGGCCAGGCCGAGGGCGACGAAGGACAACGAAAAGGATCGGATGGTCATCATTTATTTCTCCTACTCATAGGGTACTTCCCATTCAACACCGGGAGACCTCATTTTGTTGCAGATGCAATAAAATTCTCAAGAAATTTTACAGTTTGAGTTCAGCTTCTTCCGCCGATTTTCCTCGCTTGAACCGAAACTCGGCCGGACCGGGCTGGCCCTCCAAGATCATCTTGGCTCCCCATTCGCCCAGCGCCAGACTGTGCATCCCGCCATGGCCTCCGAGCCCCACGAGAGCCAAGATCGACGGCTTCACCCAATCCACGATCGGAGCCCCGTCGGGCGTCCGGGTGTACCAGCCAGCCCACCCCTCGACCTGGTCGGGTTGAAGGCTCAGCTGAGGACTTCGAATTGCGGCGGCCTGGCACATCCGCTCGATCCCCGACGGGTCGAACTCAGGTTGAGCCTGGGGCTCTTTCTCTTCGACTCGGATCGCCGGATCGTCGAAGCCCAGGAGAAGCTCGGTGTCGCGGCGGCGAAAATGAAATGAGGTATCTGCGTCGACCACCATCGGGAGCGACTCGGGCCACTCGATGCCAAGCCGATCTGCCGGGGCCACCCGGTACAGCTGGTGTCGCTCGCTCACCAGATTGAGACGAACGCCCAAGAGCTTGGCCAGCGCCCACGAGCCATGACCCGCCGCCACGACCGCCGCCCGGCAGGCAATTTCGCCGTCGTCGGTCGCGAGTCCGCCCTCCCCGAGGCCGGTGACCGAACGCTTCAGCGTTCGAACCCCGCTTTTCATCGCCGACTCCATGAGCCCGACCAAGAGCTTCGGCCCATGAAACAGTCCGTCCAACGACGAAAAGGTCGCCCCCACGAGGTCGTCGGTGCGGAGGACCGATTGCCAAGGCTCCAACTCGTCGGGGCCGAGAACTTTGGTTCGTCCCCCTAGACGGTTCTGCATGGCGGCGTAGCGGCGCAGCAGGTCGAGCCGCTCTTCCCGAGCCGACACCATCAGGTAGCCGCTTGGAGTCCAGTCGATGTCGTAGCCAGTCTCCTCGGAAAATCGTCGGAGGGCGCCGAGCGATTTCAGGCTCAGGCGGATATTGACCTCGGTCGCGAACTGAGATCGGGCTCCGCCGGTCCCTCGCAAGATGCTGGCCTGATCGGGGGTGGGGTCGATGACCAAAACGCCGAGCGCCGGTTTCGACTTCTTCAGATGCCAAGCCAAGCTCCATCCGATGATGCCCCCGCCCAAAATGGCGATATCCGTTCGATGCCGAGTCATAGAGCCTCTATCTTGACGAATCGCGAGGCAAAACTGACACCCCATGCGTGGTCATCGGGCCGGGGTGCGTATGATAAAGAGACCCATGGACTTTCCCATCAAGAAATCTGAAGCCGAATGGCGAGAGCAATTGACACCCGAACAGTATCGCGTCTTGCGAGAAAAGGGAACCGAGCGCCCTTTTACGGGTGAATACAACGACCACTCTGCCGAGGGCACCTACGTCTGCGCAGCCTGTGGCGAGCCGCTCTTTGAGTCGGGGACTAAGTTTAATTCCCACTGTGGCTGGCCGAGTTTCAATGCCCCAGCGAACGGAGAGAGCATCGGAGAAATCGCAGACCACAGCCACGGCATGATCCGGACGGAGGTTGTGTGCAAAAAGTGTGGCGGCCATTTGGGCCACGTTTTCAACGACGGCCCCCCGCCGACTGGTCTGCGTTACTGCATCAACTCGGTCAGCATCGAGTTTCTCCCCGCAGAATAACGGGCTCTTGTCAACTTTAACAGTCGAGATCGCTGAACCTGTCGTACAATAAATTTGGATCGCATTTTCGATTCTTCGGAGCCCTATGAATTTGCTCACTAAGCCTTTCATTTCTTCTCTCGGCCTCGTTTGTTTGGCCTGTACGGTCTCTGCACAGACCGTGAGCTTCACCAGCATCGTCACGAGCGGCACGGGATTTTCCCGTCCGGTGAGCGTCGCCACCCCGCCGGGCGATACGCGCGTTTATGTGGTGGAACAACGAACTGGGACGGTCGGGCGAATTCGGCACGTCACCGCTGCGGGCGTCTCCCAGCCGTTAGCATCCCCGTTTTTCACAATCTCACCGGTCAGTACGGGCAGCGAGCAAGGCCTTCTGGGGCTCGCATTCCACCCCAACTATCAAACCAACCGTTACTTCTATGTGAACTACACGAACTCAGCGGGAACGACCGTGATCGCTCGCTACACTGCAGCTGCGGATGGAAACAGCACCGTCGCTGGGTCTGGTCAAACGGTGCTCACGATTAGCCAACCCTTTAACAACCACAACGGGGGGACACTCCGGTTTGGCCCGGATGGATACCTTTATATCGGGATGGGCGACGGAGGAAGTTCGAACGACCCTGGCAATCGATCCCAGAATCTGAACGAACTGTTAGGAAAGTTTTTGCGGATTGACGTCGATACCGACGATTTTCCGGTTGACCCTAATAAAAACTACGGAATTCCGGCTTCGAACCCGTTTGTTGGAGTCGCTGGGCTCGACGAAATCTGGTCATGGGGATGGCGAAATCCTTGGAAGTTTGCCTTTGATCCCCGTTCGAGGGGTGGATTTGACGGCCTGGTCGTTGGCGATGTCGGCCAGCTAGACTTTGAGGAACTGAACTACGAGCTCCCCGGGGCAGGCGGCCAAAACTACGGCTGGAGGACCTACGAAGCGAATTCGTTCACGGGCCTCAATCCCCTCGAGGGTCCGTACACCTTCCCGTTCTACGAATACGACCACGGCGTGGGGATCTCAGTCACAGGTGGGTTTGTCTACCGTGGCGTTCGCCTCGGCCCCAGCTGGTACGGGCGCTACCTTTTTATCGACTATGGGGCGGGGACTGTTTGGTCCATGCCGCTGAACATCAACGGCGACACGGGAGCGATGACTCCCGGGGCCTTGATCGCCGAGGCATCTCCGGTCCTTGGGTTCGGGATCGCCGCGATTGAGCCCGATCCGAACGGCGAACCTCTGTACCTGAGCATTCAGAACAACCTGGTTCGGCGCATGGCGATCGCCAACCCTTGGCGGGCGGTGAGCGGGACCGTCAACTTTGAAGGCGTTGGCGTCGGTTTTTCGCCGCCGAAGTGGGCCCTCTTCGAGTTTCGCGATGCCGCCAACAACCCGCTTTACTCGTTGAATGTCGGCTTGCCGGCGGACGGCTCCTTCCGCCTGCCGGCGCCGAACGGCGCTTTTAAGCTCTCCATCAAGCACAAGAACTGGCTCCGGCGCACGGTCGATGTGACGCTGGCCTCGGGTGATGTCTCCGGGGTGAGCCTGAGTTGCATCAATGGCGACGTCGATGGTGACAATGAGATCACCAACGCCGACTACTCGATCTGGGCCGCCAAGAACGGCCTGTTGGCGGGAGATCCCCTCTTTGATCCGCTGTGCGACCTCGACCAGGACGGCGAGATCACCAACGCCGACTACTCGATCTGGGCCTTTAACAACGGCATTCTCGGCGACGACTAACAGTCAAACGGCGCAGGAGCACTCTCCTGCGCCGTTTGAACCTTACGGGTGGTCGTGATCATGATGATCTTCATGATCGTGGTGATGGTCGTGATGGTCGTGATCATCCGCCCGCGCCCCTTCGAGCTCCTCTTGAATCGCCTCTTGCCACGCCTTTTGGCCTTGCTCTGAGAGGACCTGAGGCGGCGGATTAAGGAGTCGCACGAGGACAGGATCGTCCGGGAAGAGCTGGACTCCCTCGCGAAGAACCTCGCGCATCGAATCCGTTCGTCCGAGATCGCGATAGATCAGTCCGAGCCAGCGATACCCATGGAGCAGAGCCTCTTGGTCTTCGTCGTCAAGCCGCTCGACCACCGCTCGTCCGGCTTGTCGTGCCTGTTCGAAATAAGCGGCGGCAGTGCGGAGGTCCTTGCGACGCGAGACATGGACAAAGCCGATCTCGCTCAGGATGCCCACGGAGTTCGGATTCGCGGCCAAGCCCTCACGAAGCAGGCCCAGAGCTTTTTGGTTGGCCTCCTCAGTTCGGTCGCGAATGATGACGGCGGCGGCGGTCGTCCAGCCAGGAACAAACGTCGGATCGACCCACGTCATCAGCCGAAAGAGCGGCAACGCGGTTTTGGGGTCGTTGTGCCCGTGATTGGACATGTCCTTGTAGGCTTTGGTCGCTCGGTCCAAATCGCCAAAGAACCCGCGAAAGTCGCGCTCTCGACTGGGAATGACAGTCACGATCAGCTCGTCATTGTGGAGGGCCTCGTCGTGGTTGTCGCTAGACCCGACGCCCGTCTTGCCTCGGTCCAGCTCTTGCTGGGTGAGGTGGCGCATCTCGACCCCGTTGTGCAGGTACAAGTCGGTCCTTAGCCAGAGCCAACTCGAAACACTTGTTCGGAATTGTCCCAGGAGCGAACTGCTGGCATGAGTCTCGTGAGCGTCCAATCCGGCGGGTTTGACCGGAGGATGCACCACCTCCTTTAGTTGAGTGGTGCCGAGCCCGACCCCGAGCAGAGTCGCCGCACCAACGCCCCAAAGCAGTGCTTCTCGCATCGGCTCAAACCACCTGCCTTCGGAACTTGAGCCAGGCTAAGGCCAGCATCGCCGACGAATAGCACACGGCGTAGCCCAAGAGGGCACCGACGACCCAGAGGGGCACTGGCCCCCAGCCGGAGTTCGCCGCCCGGCTCCCCATGTCGAAAAGGCCGTATTGGGGCAACGCGGCGTTCACCAGCTTGAAGAGCCACTGCATCGCCGGGCTCGCCGTCTCGTAGGCCATGGTCAGGGCCCGGACGATCATCGTCGTTCCGAAGGCCAGAACAAAGCCCATGGTGGCGGCCGCAGACGGGGTCATGACCATGCTCAGGCACAAACTCACCGCGCAGACGACGGCCAGGCCCAGCGACTTGAGCAACAAGTATTGCCCCATGACCGCCTCAAAACGCACTCCAAAGAGAGCCAACGCCAAGCCCGTCAGAACCGCCAAGATGCCAAAAGCGATCCAAGTCACGGCAACCGCGCCGAGAAATTTGCCCATGATCAGGTCGAAGCGACTCATCGGGCGAGCGAGTAGCGGATAGAGGGTCCGATTGCGAATCTCATCGGGCATCAGGCGTGAGCCGGTCAGCACGGCGACAATGGTCGAAAACAGGCCAAGTACGGTCGTCGCGAGGTCCTTCGCAAAGGTCTCCAGACCCTGAAGACCAAAAAATCCGAGCGTCCCAGCGCTCACCATGAGCAAAAACCCGAGGATGCCCACCACATACAGGTCCTTGCGGCGGAGGGATTCCAGAATGACCGCTCGGGCCAGGGAGAGCCAAAGTCGGGTCCGAGTCGCTGTGGGTCGGACGGTGGGATTCAGAAATTCAATTGCCGGTGCGCTCATGCTGCCCTCCCGATGGTTTGAACAAAGTACTCTTCCAATGAACCCTCTTGAGCGAGGACATCTTGAACCGAGCCGCCTTGAGTAAAGATGCGTTCGAGAGCTTGAACCAAGAGAGACTTGGACTCGAAGCGGGCGGTGGTCGAAGTCCCCCACGAGGTCAGGTCGTCGGTCAGCCCGACCATCGACACTTGACCGGTGAATGTGACCTGATACTGGCGCAGTTCGTCCTTCAGCGCAGCCATACGTCGTTCTTCGATCAGTTGGCCTCGATGAATCAGCAAGATTCGGTCACAGAGCATCTCGACTTCGGCCAGTTCGTGGCTCGAAAAGAAGAGAGTGCATCCCTGGGCTTGGCGGTCCTTCAGAATCTGTCGAAGTTCCTTTCGCCCGACAGGATCGAGTCCACTCGTGACTTCGTCGAGGATCAAGAGCTCGGGCTCGCCGAGAAGCGATTGGGCGATTCCGACTCGCTGCAACATGCCCTTGCTCAGATGGCGATTCTGCTTTCGCATCGCGCCGCCGAGCCCCACAACTTCGAGAAGTTCGGTCGCTTGGTGCCGCAGACTCGCGCCACGGAGGCCCTGGAGCTCGCCATAGAGGGTCAGCGTCTCGAGCGGAGTCAGGTACGGATAATACAGCGCGACCTCGGGCAGATAGCCGATGCGGTTTTTGGCCTCCAGACTGCCGGCTTCTAAGCCGAACACCTCGGCTTGGCCGGATTTGGGCGGAGCAAAACCCATCAGGGCCTTGAGAGTCGAGCTCTTCCCGGCTCCATTCGGCCCAAGAAAGCCGACGACTTCGCCGGGTTCAACCTCAAAGCTGAGGCCGCGAACGGCCTCGACGTTCTGGCCGTTCTTCTGCCGGTAATGGATCACGAGATCGTTGACAAAAATTGCCGGTTTCATGGTCTTACCCCCGATTTTTGGCAGGGGGCCCCAAAACCTCATCCCTCGTGCGAGGGTTTCACAAAGAAAAATCGGCTCGACTCCAGTTAGAGTCGAGCCGATCGGTCGTGTAGACGTTGAGTCTAAGTTACTTCGCTTCGCCGCCGGTTTCAGCAGCCGGAGTCGTGCCGCCGGTTTCAGCAGCAGCTTCGTCCTTCTTGCAGCCGGTCATCGCCACACCCAGTGCAGCAACAGCGATCATGATCGCAAAAATTTTCTTCATATTCCTTCGAGACCTCCTAAAGTCTTTGCTCCCCTCTTTCGAGGTAAGCCGGATTGCTGAGTAAACCCAACAAGCGGCGTTATACCCAAAATTGGGCACCGCGTTCCTACCCTTCCAGACGATCTCGTCGAAATTTTCGTTGCACGAATGATGCACTTCACTTCGATTGAGCCCAGAAAAAGTACGAGTGTTGTGTTAAGGAACCCGGCCGATGCCCGGTTGTTAATTCTGACTTAACCTCGTGTCGGTACCTTTTGGGTCGAGCGGTCGGCCAACGATCCGCTCTTTGGTTTGAGGAGATACAACTATGAAGAAGGGAATTTTGATGCTCGCTCTGGTCACGATGGCCGCCGCGAGCCAAGCGCAAGTCCAAATCACCACCTGGTGGTTCAACGCAGACGCCGCCGGAAATCCGAACGGCAACGACAGCTCGGCGACCACCGGCACTCTGACTCCGATCGTCGGCAGCGGAACCGCGGCCACGTTCGGCGGAACGACGAGTACGTTCGCCACGGGCCGACAAAATGCCGCCGCACTCGCCGATCCGACCTCGGTCACGTCCCCGACCAACAACAGCGGTTTTAACCTGACGACGTTCCCGGCTCAAGGCGCTGGGAGCGGCACCCGAGGCGCCCAATTCAACGTCTCGACCGCTGGCTTCTACGGGATCAAGGTCCTTTGGGACCACCGAACCAGCAACACCGCAAGCCGCTGGTATCGGTTCGACTACACCACCGACGGAATCAACTGGAACCTCGGCACCGCGACCGAACTGACGGCCGGCGGGGACAACTGGAACGATAACCGAATGGTCGACCTGAGCAGCAACGTGCTCGTGGACAACACGGCCAACTTCGCGTTCCGAATCGTGTCGGTCTTCGCACCGGGCGGCAATGCCTATGCTCCGGCGAACGCGACCTCGAACTACGCGACCTCGGGCACCTGGCGACTGGACAGCGTTCGAGTCGTCGGCCAACCGGTTCCGGAGCCCGCGACGATGATCGGTCTCGGCGCTGCCGCGGCCATGCTCGCCGCTCGCCGCCGCCGAAAGGCCTAACTTCTCCGCCGACCTCCAACGGATGGGAGGAACGAAGAGAGTGGCTTCTGCAGATTGCAGAAGCCACTCTCTATTTTTGAGACCCGAAAGCCAGGCCTAGTCTTTCGCGACCACGTCGAGCGGAATGTCGGCCACCATGCCGACCTTGATTCCGTTGCGCTTAAAGGCACCCTTTTTCATCTCAAGAGCGAACTTGGCCTTGCCCTTGCTGGGGTGACTCGTCTCATCCAGCGCGGCCATCTGGGCGATGGTGATGATCTTGCCTTTGGCGTCAATGTAGGCGATGTCGAGCGGGATGTAGGTGTTCCTCATCCAGAATCCCAACTCTTGGGGCTCGCGAAAAACGAAGATCATGCTGTCGTCGTCCTTGACTTCTGCGTCGCGCAAGAACATCATCCCTTCGGATCGCTTGCCTTCGGTATCCATGACCCAGGAGTCGAAGACCTTGCCTGCCAGCTTGATTTTCACCCGTTGCAGATCACGCAGTTGGTACTGGCGGTAAGGATTGTCCTCCTCTTGCTGAGGCGATGGAATGCCGACCGAGGCCCCGGCGTCTTGGGAGTTCGAAACAGCGCGGCTCATGCCAGTCTCTTCCACCGGAGTCGCCTCTTTTCTCATCGGCGTTGTCGACTCGCCTCCCGATTGGGCGACGGACGGGGATGAGCAGCCCGAAATCAAGACGGCGACGGAAATTGCTCCGGCGAGGAGCCCGATTTTTGTTCTCCAGAGGTTCATGTTCATATAGCTAAGGACGTTCGACCCTAGGCTCTGGGTTCCTGCAAAACCGGCGGCACGAATGCGGTGGACCGCTTTTCGTAATCGTCGATCGCGCTGGCGAGCTCCAAGGTTTTGCCGATCAGGTCGAGACCCTCCATCACTTGCCGCTTGGCGGCGGGACTCAATTCAAATGAGATCGTATGCGAGCCTACGTCCAACGTTTGGTTTTCGACGTTCAAGCTGAACGCCGCTCCCGTCCCGGCTTGCGCCACTTGGTCATGGGATTCGGGGTCGAGCTCGATCAGTAGCAGCCCGCAGTTGGAGGCGTTTTGTCGGAAGATGTCGCTAAAGCCCGGCGACGCCGACTCACGCCGTGCAACCACCGCCACGAATCCAGCTTGCTGGATCGCCCACACGGCGTGCTCGCGAGACGAGCCACATCCGAAATTCGTCCCGACCACCAACACCGTCGCACCGGCGGCCTGCGGCTGGTCCAGCACGAACGAATCTCCTCGGACATCCGCAAAGAGCAACGGGCCGTATCCGCTTCGCGTGACCATCGAAAGAAACCGGGCCGGGATGATTCGGTCCGTATCCACGTGGTCTTCGTTGTAAACCGCCAGGGTCCCTTGCTGGTGACGCCATCCACTCATGGCTCTATTGTAGCTCGGGGCCGAGTTGGGACTCTAGCTCCGAACGTCGAAGCTCCAAGGGAGTGAACCCCAGCACGTGCTCTAAGGCGTTTCGCATGACCGGCAAAGCGTCTCGAACCCCGACCTCACGCCCGAGCTCTTGGGTGAGACTTGTCACTGCGTACCCGTGGATGCCGCATGGGACAATCAGTCGAGCCAGGTCCAAGTCGTTGTTGCAGTTGAGAGCGATCCCGTGCAAATTGATCCACCGCTTGACCTTAATGCCGATGGCAGCCGTTTTGCGATCCTCGATCCAAACCCCGGTGTGGGGAGCAAATCGGCGGCCATTCAGTCCAAACGCCCGCAAGGCGATGATCACGGACTCTTCGAGGTCGCGAAGCCACCGATGGAGGTCCTTGCCTTGTTGCGCGACATCGACGATCGGGTAGATCACGAGCTGGCCGGGGTTATGAAAGGTCACATCCCCGCCCCGGTCGGTGGGCTCAACCTGAATGCCCTTTTGACGATACGCTTCTTGAGTCTCTAAGAGATTTTCGGCGTGAAAATTGGCTCCGAGAGTGAGCACCGGCGGGTGCTCGACAAAGAGGATGACATCTTCTCGTTGGCGCTGGGCGACTTGGTCGGCGAGGACTCGCTGCCACGCGAAGCAAGTCGCATAATCCATCGAACCTAGCCAGCACCAGTGCCCCCGAATCATGCCTCTCCTAAGGGGTTGCGGGCCCACCAGATTCGCTGGCCGTCCACTTCTTGCTCCGAATCGATAAACTGGCCCTTGCCGAGCACATCCGCAAGGACCTCCGAGACGGCGATCCCTCCGATCTCGCATCGCCCCTCGATGTGCGCTGCGATGTCGATGACTTCGGTGAATTCGACCTGGTCGAGTTCGCCCATGATCGTGCCGGCATGAAGTCCAATCCGAAGTCGGAACGGCGAGGGCAGTCGGTTCAGGCGCTCATTGTAAAGCAAGATTTCGCGTTGGGTCTGTTGGGCGGCTCGCAGGGCCTCGGCCGGCTGGTCAAATGCAATGACCGCTCCATCCCCCGCCGTCGAATGGACCCGCCCCCCATGCTCTCCTGCGATGCGCGAGAGCAAGCTTTGGTACTCACGAAACGACCATTCGGCAACATAAGGGTCGGCCTCAGACTTCATTTTCGAGCTTTGGGCCGCATCCACCACCATGACGGTGATCGACCCCGCCCGCGGTGCGAGAAGCAACTGGAGTTGAGCGAGTTCGGCAACCAGGGCCGAGGGTTCGTCCCGTGCCAGTTGCCGACTTCGGGCCGCCCGGCTCTCGACTTGGGCCCCGATCCCGGCCAAACAACCGATGGTCAGGGCGAATGCGCTCTGTGCGATTGCGTTCGCAGGAAGCTCCTTGATGTAGTTGACGATCCCAAACGGGCCGATCGGAATCCAAGAAACTAAGACCGCGACAATCGTGAACCAAAGAGAAGCCAGAAGAGCCTTGCCGATTCGACCCGCGAGGAATGCCAACATCGTCTGGGCGGCAAACCCCATTAACGAGAAGACGAGCTGCAGGATGCCCACTGCCGCCGACTTCATCGGGTCTACGTCTCGAAGTGCAGGATTCGGGGTCAAGAATCCCACCAGAAGAACCATCGCCAAGTTGACGATCAACGACAAGAGACCACCATACAGGAAAGGCCATTGTTGGACTTTCATCATGAGCGGGTGATCTCGCCAGGTCAGCACCGGCGGCGCCCCTTCGCCGACCTCGCGAAGCCGCTCTTGCACATCAAGGAGTCGATCCAATAACTCTTGCCTAGAGAGTGACCGACGTTGCGACTCTTCGAATCGGAGCCTGAGAAAACCACCGAGAACCGAAAAAATCGAGCTCGCGATGGCATACCCGAAGGCCAAAAACAAAAACGCCACCGGGAGGACGACAAAGGTGGTCCAGTTCGCCTCCCGAACGAGGGAAACGCCGATCCACGCACCGACCAGGACGATCCCATAGACGGTCAATGCCCCCCACCAGGCATAGCGAACCATCCCCTTCACCAGATAGATCATCGCGTGAAAGAAGAAGGTGAACGCCAAAATCGACGCAATCACGAGCGACTCAGTCTCGATCCGGCCTTGGATGTTGAATCGGGTCGGGACTAAGGTTGTGATCGGCACGATCAAGAGCCAGGCCAACCCGGTCGAGATCGCAACCGCCGCAATCGGGTGGTCCCCGATCCAAGTCAGGATGCGATGAAGCCGATCCCCGGCGGCTTTGAGCCCGATCCAATCGCTGAAGGAACGCTTTTTATCCGAGCTCTCGACTTTGGTTTGGGCCGTGCTGAGTACGTCTCGAACGAGCTGAGGCTCCAGGCCCAGCGACTGGGCGATCGCCTCGGGAGACTCGCGAATCCGGTCCGGGTGCTGGCGGAGGAACTCAGCCAACACGAGATAAGGCGATTTCAATCCCGCCTCATCGGCCATCTGGAGCCCCCCGCCGCCATCGCGCTTTTAGTCTTGCCAGTGGATGTTGTTGTCACCGTAAAGCGACTGCAGATAGTTCAGCTGACCGTCGTGGTAGGCCATGTGTGTGCCGACCATGTCGGCCAATCCGGCCACGGTGTAGGGGCCGTTGGGCGTTTCAACTTCTTCGCTCAACTTCTCCGCCGGGAAGGCGTCGAGGGCCGCGACCACGGCTTGAACTGACTCATCGAGCTCGGCCAGTGCTTTGTCTCGGTCTCGGAACTCCTCGGGCGCAGTGACCCATCCCTCAAATGGCCAAGGCGGGTTCTCTCCGCCGCCGATCCGGTTGGCAATTCGTCGATTGACGACGGCGACCTCGTAGGTGAAGTCGATCGGGGCCCGAGCGATTCCGGAGGGCGAGGCGCCGAGATGCTCTTCGGGGATCGCCTTCAGGTCTTTTGCAAACGACTGGCCCCAGTCTTCAATTCGCTTGCGCAGGTGTTGTTTGAGTTCATTCGACATACACAAGAGAATACTGCTTTGGGAGGCTCAAGATGCCTCTTTTCGCAAAAAGAAGCCCGCACAACCGAGGCTGAGCGGGCTTCAACGCTGATCGCGGCAAGACTTAGTCGCGAACCAATCGAAATTCGAGTTGACCACCGGCACCGGACACGGTCGGCAGCCGACTTTCGTTGTTGTCGGGTCGAAATTCTCCGTTCAGAACCACGACCGGGCCTTCGATCGTTCGGTCCGATCCGAAGCCGTTGAATCGCCAGGTTAATGCGAACGTTCCCCGGCTTGTGACGGTGCCAAAAACGGCGACACTTTCGTTGGTCGAGCTCTTGGTCATCGTGCCTTCAATCGATCCGCCGCTGCTGATCGACAGGTTCATCAAGCCACTGTCTTGGAAGCTTCCTCCGTTGGCCGGGTAGAAGCGATGCGTTCCCGTCCAGTTGCCGCGGAAGTTGTCCAAACCGGTCTGGGTGTTGTCCCCACCGCCGCATCCACTCAGGACTGCCGACGCGACGCCGGCAGCCACAGCCATCAAAATCAAGGACTTTTTCGCCATAGGATGTAGCTTACCTACCCGATCAAAAAAATCCCCCGGGCCGGGCCCAGGGGAATGCAAATCAATGGAAGAAAGCGCGGTCTGCCAAGACACCTAGAGTTTCTAGGCTGCGCCTTTGAGGAGGCTCTGCAAGCGAATCAAGACTTATTCGTCCCCCAGGGTGCCGTTGTTGAAGGCCCAGACCGAGTAGTCCGCGTTGGTCACTTCGCCGTCACCGTCAAAGTCGCCGTTCGATCCGGGAGTGACGAAGCTGCCGTTCGCGAAGGCCCAGATCGAGTAGTCGGCATTCGTGATCTCATTGTCGCCATCCGCGTCGCCCGAGACAACCGCGACGTTCACGGTCGTGTTGTTCGTCGCGTCCACGGTCACGCTCTTCTTCAAGAAAGGACCATCGACTTGGAACAGGATCTTTACGTTTTGGCAGAAGTTCGACCTCATGGTGAAGTTGCCCGTCGCATTGAGCATGACCGTACCGGTTTGCAGAACGGCATCGGTGGTCGCGTCCTTGATGGTGAAGTTCATCAAGCGAGTGTTGAACGACGATGGATTCCAGCCCGGGGAAGTGACTTGACCGTTTAAGATCGAGTACGGGTAGAGAATGAAGCCGCGTTGAACGCCATTCAGCGTGCCTTCGCCGACGATCCAGCCTCGGTCGTTGATGTCGAAGGCAGTGTTCAGCACCCAGCCCGAACCTGGCGAGATGAACGTGTTCAAGTTGTGCAGCGTGTAGTTCGCCCCGTCGTTGCGATACAGAAATGCTCGGTTGTTGGTGTTTCCGATTTCCGATCCGCCGACAAAGTCGCCCCACTTGTTCACGCCATAGATCGCGTTCGAGTCGTCGTTCGGGTCCGATCCCGCCCCAGTCAGAAGGGGAACTCCGTTCCACGAGCCGATGCCCATGAACGCCGTTCGGTAGATGGCTCGGTTGGTGTTGAAGTCGATTTGCGAGTAGCCACCGATCGTCACCGCGTCGTTCAAGCACGTCGCGATCGTGGGGTACGGGTCTTCGAACAAGAAGAGCGGGTAAGCACCCAGATCGGTGATGGTGTTACTACCAGCTCGGATGGCTCGATTTTGGGCCGAGACGTTTTGCGAATATCCGACCACGGTGCCGAAGTTGTTAATGCCTTGGCCATAGCTGACGCCAAAATTTCCGTTCGCGAGAACTCCAATGCTGCTCGTCACTGGGTTTTGCGATGCGGTGTCGTATCGAAATCCGCGGGAGTTGTTGGTTCCGGCAAACCCGGTGGCGAATCCGGTGACGACGCCGTTGTTGTTGATGTCATAGCCCACAGACTCAAACTGGTCTGCCGCCGAGAAGTTCGGGATGTTCCACCAGTTGCCGGGGATGTCTCGGACGTACCCGACCATCTTCTGCTCATTCTGCAGCGAGTAGAACTTCTCTCGATAGCCGACCATCTGACCGTTGTCGTTCACGCCATAGAGAGCCGCGTTGTTGCCACCGGAAAGTGGGCTGACCGTCCCAACGGACTGAACGAATGGCAAGGGCACCGAGAAGTTGACGGTGTAGAACGCGCCGCGCATGTGGTTCGTGCCGGTGTTCATGAAGCCGACGGCCAAGCCATTTTCGTTGATGGCTCGCAACCGGGTGTAGGTCCCGCCGAGCGTGTTGTTCGCCGCGATAATGTCGTATTGCGAGTAGACGGTGGCGGTCGCGGGGGTTGAAAGGGCGGCCAGTCCTGCCAAAAGGGCGGCTTGACCGAGTCGGAGCGTCGATTTTGAGATCGTTGAGTTCGTTTGCATCATGTTCCTCTGTTTCTTGCGAGCGCTTGGGCTCGATGAAGTCATGATTCCCCGGTATTTTCTGTTGTCACGATCCCTCACAACCGCTTCACGAACTTGTCACGATGCCCGCCAAAAAACGTGAAAAGTCCCTTGCTCCGGATGAGGAGCAAGGGACTTCGTGCGGTGAGACCGCGGGGCCTTAGCGAACCGGCGGCTTGGCAACCGGAAACTCCGGTGCCTTGCGAACCGGCCGTGGGCCTTTCGCCAGTTGATCCATTAAGTGCTTGATCGCTCGGTCGAGCTGAGCATCCACGCCCTTGGCGAGATCGTCGGGTCGCATGTCGACTTCAATATCCGGATCGACGCCGGTGTTTTCGGCAATCCACTTTCCGCTCTTGAAGTCATAGATTCCAAAAGCCGGTGAGGTCAAGAATCCACCGTCGACCAGCGGAGCTGAGCCCTGGATTCCGACCAAGCCGCCCCAGGTTCGAGTCCCGATGAGCGGGCCGATCTTGGCTTCTTTGAAGAGCCACGGGAAGAGGTCTCCACCGGAGCCGGCGTAGCTGTTCACCAGCATCGCCTTCGGCCCTTCAGGGGTTTGCGGCGGGAAGAACACATCCGCTCCGTATCGCCCGCGGAATCCGCTCGTGGCAGTTCGGACCAGTTTTTCGATGTAGAAGGTCGGGATCATGCCGCCGCCGTTGTAGCGCTCGTCGATGATCAGAGCCTCCTTATCCGATTGCGAATAGTAGCCCTTGAGGAATTCAATCACACCCGGGATCGAGGTATCTGGGACGTGCAGGTAACCGATTCGACCGTTCGTCTTCTCTGCCACATAGCGGCGATTCCCTTCGACCCATTCGATGTATCGAAGCTCACTTTCATCGGCGAGCGGTCGGACCTTCACTTTGCGGGCCCCTTCCATCGACGGCTTGTCGTTCACGGTCAACGTCACACTGCGGCCGACCTTATTGACGAGGAGCTGGCTGGGTGACTTGGAGGCATCCAGGGCCACTCCGTCGATGGCGAGCAGGAAATCACCCTCTTTCAGGTTGGCCCCCGGCTCGCCGAGCGGACCTCGTCGGCCTTCTTCGAAATTCAGACCGCGATAGATTTTCTTGAACGCGATCTTGCCTTGCTTGACCTCATAGTCCGCGCCGAGCATTCCCGTGGGCACCGGAGGGCCCGGGTTGACGGCTGGCCCGGGGTCACCCCCGCCGACATAAGCGTGGCCCGTACCGAGTTCACCGATCATGAGGCCGAGCACGACGTTCAGATCGGCTCGTGAGTTGACGAACTCCAGATACTTCTCGTACCGCTTGCCGATGGCGAGCCAATCGAGGCCCAGCATCTTGGGATCGTAGAATTCGTCGCGTTGCCAGCGCCAAGCCTCCCAGAAGATCTGCTTCCATTCTTCGCGAGGGTTGATGATGGCTTCGACGTTGTTCGTGTTGACTCGACCCGCGTTCGGATCGATCCCGGGGCCGACATTCGCGATGGCGAGTCCAGTGGGGCCGTTGAAGGCCATTCGAGTCCGGTCGGGGTTGAAGCTGATCGCGCTGATCGGGCCCTGGTAGATCGGAATCGACTGGCGGCTTTGGAAGTTGAACCAAAGCACTTGGCCCGGGACGAACGCCAACAAGCCGTTGTTGAGGCCCAGCACTTGATACGAGCCCGGAGGCCATGGCAAAGGCAAGGCGCGTTGGGCCAAACCGTCGAAGTCGATCTTGACTTCGGGCCCTGTGCGAGCGGGAGCTGCTCCAGAAGGAGGTCCCCCAGCGGGTGGCCCGCCTGCAGGCGGCCGCGTCGCTCCGGCTTCAGCCGCTACGGGCTCCTCATCTTCCGGTGGCAGCATTGGGTTTCGCTGGTCTTTTGTCAAAGGAAGTACGTAGACTCGCTCGCCTTCTTCGACGTCCATTTGGAATTCGAAGGACCCAAATCTCGGAATGATCGTGCGAAACGAAGTGAAGTACAGGTACTTGCCGTTCAAGTCCCAAGAGACTGCGCCGTCGTTATAGTAGCCGTCAGTGACCTGGACGGTTTTCTTGGTCGAAACGTTGTAGATGAAGATCGCACCCTGCAAGTTCGGAGTTGCTTCGACATAAGCGATCCACTGGCTGTCGGGTGACCAGCTGAAGGAGCCTGTGTCTCCGTACCGAGCCTGGTAGACGACGTCCCCTCTTCCAGTATTCGCGTCGCAAACCACGAGTTTGCCATCGGCGGTGGTGTAGGAGATCAGCTTGCTATCCGGGGAATAAGTGAAGCTGCGGATGCGGTGGCTCGGGTCGGTGGCGAGGATTTTCGCCTCCCCTCCCATCTGCGGCTGCATCATAATTCGCACTTCGCCTGAGGCATCGCTCAAGTACGCGATTGTCTTGCCGTCGGGACTCCACATCGGATTCGATTCCTTTGCCCCAGAAGATTTGGACATGTTTCGGGTTTCGCCGTTGCGAGCAGGGACGCTAAAGAGCTCTCCTCGACTGATGACCGCGACTCGGGCCCCGGTCGGGCTGATCGCGGTCGCATTCACGCCGCCCCCGAGCTCTCGCAAGGCGGGCCGAGCCATCAGCATGTCGTCGACCAACCGAGGAGCAAACTTTTCGGTCTTGCTCGAAGCCGGGTCGTGGGTCCAGAGGTAGCCATCTCGCTCGAAGATGAGCGTTTTGCCGTCGGAGTTCGGCATCCGAAGGTCGGCATCGGCGTAGTTCGTCACTTGGGTAGCCCGCTTCGACTTGGTGTCATAGCGCCAGAGATTTAGGGTGCCTTGAGTCTTGTCAGAGATGTAGTAGATCGAGTCGCCGACCCATTGCGGAAGGTAGCTCTGCTCACGACCGTGCGGAAGCTCGGAATAGGTGTTGTTCGACCAGTCCCAGATGCTGATGAAGCCTTGGGTTCCGCCTCGATATCGGCGCCAGTTGAAGGCGTGCGAGTCCATTCGGGTGTACGCCATCTTCGTCCCGTCAGGCGAGAAGCTCAGGTCGGTGACTTCAAAGAGGTTCGTTGCCTCGGGAAGGCCGCCGGTCGGCTTGACAAAGTGAAGTCGCCGCATCCGGTCGGTGAAGTTGTTCTGGCTCGTCGTGTAAGCGATCTTTCCATCGCGAGTCCATCCAGCACAGATGTCTGCTCCAGCTTCAAAGGTGAGTCGCTTGGGCTCGCCCCCTTCGGCTGGCATCACATAGATGTCGGGGTTTCCTTCGTAGCTCCCGGTGAAAGCGATCCACTTGCCATCTGGAGAGAAGTGAGCTCGGCCCTCTTGGCCCGGGTGGCTGGTGAGACGACGAGCAAAACCGCCGCTGCGGTCCGCCGTCCAAAGGTCGTTGGCGTAAGAGAAAACTACTTGGTCGCCGTGAATGTCTGGCATGCGCATCATGCGCATTTCGACCCCGGGCTGGAGCACGAGGGCAGCTGCAATAAGAGTTGTCAAGTCCATAGTCGTGTCGGTTCCCCCTGATAGGTTCAAGGCATCAACCGCCCGATCCTACGTACCGTAAGGCTACCTGGGGTTCCCCGATTCCGTTGCATGGACCTAGGGACTTATTTCTATTTTTGAAAATAGCGAGAGCTTTCTGGGTGATCACGCCCCCTGGGGAGGCCTAAATCCTTGCTCGTAAGCTATTCTGAGGGACATGCCGATCAGCATGGTCCAAAGCGCCACCCTCAATGGCCTGGAAGCCATTCCGATCACCATTGAGGTCGATCTTCGGGGCGGCACCGGTGAGTTTATTCTGGTCGGTCTGCCCGACAAGGCCGTGGACGAAAGCAAGGTCAGAGTCAAAACGGCGATCCGAAACAGCGACCTCGATTGGCCGAGCAAGACCGTGACGTGCAATCTTGCTCCGGGCGACATTCGCAAAGAGGGACCCTTCTTGGACCTCCCGATTGCGGCCGCGATCTTGGCGGCGAGTGGCCAGATTCCGCTCGAACAACTCGACAGCACGCTGATCATTGGCGAACTTGGGCTTGATGGCAAACTCCGAGCCATCGACGGCGGCCTCAGCATTGCGATCATGGCCGCCGAAAAGGGGTTTCGCCGAGTCATTCTGCCTCGCGCGAGTGCGACCGAGGCCGCTGTGATCCCCAAGATCGAGGTCTTTGGCATCGACCACCTGATCGACTTGGTTCATCTGCTGAACGGTTCTTTAGCGATCTTGCCTTTGGTTTTTCAGGAGGATCAAGTTCGCGTGCGAACGCCCTCGGAGCTCGACTTTCGCGATGTCAAGGGCCAACGCCACGCGATTCGGGTTCTGGAAATCGCCGCTGCCGGCGGCCACAACGTCCTGATGGTCGGTCCGCCAGGGTCCGGCAAAACGATGCTGGCTCGTCGAGTCCCGACGATTCTCCCAATGCTGAGTACCGACGAAGCGATCGAAGTGACTCGCGTGTATAGCTCCAGCGGCAATAAAGCTCATCGCGAGGGCTTAATCTGGGATCGGCCCTTCCGGGCGCCCCACCACACCTCAAGCTATGCGGCCATCGTGGGTGGGGGGAAGCATCCCAAACCCGGCGAAGTGACTCTGGCTCACTTGGGGGTGCTTTTTATGGACGAGATGCCGGAGTTTGATCGGGACGTTTTGGAAGCCCTTCGCCAGCCGCTCGAAGACGGAGTGGCGACAATCTCGCGAGTGCAAGCGTCGCTCACGTTCCCGGCGGAGTGCATTTTGATTGGGGCGATGAACCCATGCCCGTGCGGATTCAAGGGCTACCCCGAGCAGAACTGCGTCGGTTCGCCTCAGAGTTGCAATCGCTACGCCCAAAAAATCAGTGGCCCCCTTCTGGACCGGATCGATCTCCACGTCGTGGTGCCCCGACTGACGCCTGACGAGCTGATGCAGGCGCACTCCGGCGAATCAAGTGAGGCGATTCGGGAGCGAGTCCTCTCCGCCCGAAAGATTCAGCGCGAGCGACTCGGGACGAGCCGAGTGAACGCCAAGCTCGTGCCCGGAGAAATCAAAGAGCACATCCAGCTTGGTGACGAAGCTCAGACTTTTATGAAGCAAGTGCTCACCCGGATGAACCTCTCGGGTCGAGTTTATGACCGTGTCTTGAAAGTCGCTCGGACGATTGCGGACCTTGCCGGCCACCCCGATGTGCGCAAAGAACATTTGGCCGAGGCCCTGCAATACCGCGAACCGAAAGAAGTTTTTGGCATCCGCTCGTAGTTTTACCGGACCTGTTTCGGACGGCTCGGTTTTTTCCCCTGCACCGAAATTTCAAGAATGAATCCGACCAGAAATGATGTAAGCTGAAGGATAGAAAGGGTAGCTGAACTCGTTCTGACTCCCTTTGATCGTTGATCTTCTTTAATCTTTGGAGGCAAATCAAACCATGACACGCAACTTCATGTCGCGTTCGTTTGCAGTCTTGGCGGGTGCACTGGCGCTCAGCTCAGCTCACGCGGTCGTTCAAGACTCCGTCACATTTACTAACGTGATTGTGACCCAAACATCTACCGCGACGAACGGAACACTTCAGACGAATACTTTCACCGTGACCGGCTATTCGCTAGGCCGAATCGACTACACCGGCGACGTGACCGAAATCAACGGCACGACCGGCGACTTTGTCAGCGAAAACCGCTGCTTCATCGTGTACCCAGGCGGCACCCCAACTCGGGACTTGCAGTTCAACACCACCCTGAGCTACAGCGGTACCTTCACCTATGCCGGGTCGCTGTTCTTCAACGTGGGTGCGGTGGCTCCGTTTGGTGGGGCTTGGAACTTCTATTTCAGAAACACCGTCGACGATACGCCATCGGGGCAGCCCGACAGCCAAATTAACGTGACTTTCAACCTCACAGACGAACCGCCGGTGCCACCGACGACCACGGCAGACTTCAATCCTCTTCCGGACGGACTAAGCCAAGACTCGCAAACGTACACCGCGGGCCAAGTTCGATGGTACAAGGTCGTCCTTCCGAATGCGATCAACTTGACGCGATACCTGGATATCGACACCGAAGATTCGACGACGGCCACCGCCGCGACGGCCATTGCGATGTATGACAATTCAGGCACGCTGATTATCTCCGACACGGCGGATGGTTCGGGATTGCTCTCTCAATTAACCTTTGGTGGATCGGTGAATCCGCGTGGCACTTACGTCACCGGAACGAATTCAGTCAGCTTGAACCGAAACGGTCGAGACGGTAGCCTCGCCGCAGGAACGTACTACGTCGGCGTGAGCCGCACCACCACAACCTGGGGAGCGCCCTGGACCGCGACCAGCACTAGCACAGGTACTGCTACGCTGAACCTGCGGCTGAACACGGGCACCGTTTCTGGCCAACCGCCAGCGACCGACCTCGGAACGCTGACGAGCGATTCTCTGGGCAACCCGGTCAACATCACCTCGTCGGCCAACGTGGTTTGGTACAAGTTCAACATTCCGGTTGCGACGGACCTGAACAACTACCTGGACATCGATACGGATAACGGCATTCCGATCTTGGATACCGAAGTCGGCCTCTTTGATGCCACCGGAACCTTGATCGCCGAAGACGATGATGACGGTCGCGGGCTCTACTCCACGGTCAGTTTCGGCGGACAAAACAACCCGCGAAGTCCGATTCTGGACGCGGTGAACGGGAACCAGTTCCCGGCTGACGGCCGAGACGGAAACTTGCCTGCAGGCACGTACTATGTCGCGGTCGCTCGATTCAGCGCAACGTTCGCGAACGGGTTCTTCGTCACCGGAAGTACGTCGGCTGGAACTGCGGCCCTCAACATTCGAATCGGCAGTGTCTCGGGCACAGCTGTCGCCCCGACCGCAACCGACCTCGGCACGGTCACTCCAGCGGGCCTGACTGGAACCTTGACCCACGCAGTCGGAGAGACTCAATGGTACAAGTTCACGCTGACCGCTCCGACGGATGATGTCGACAAGTACGTCGACATCGACACCGAAGAGGGCACCGCCACGCTGAATACCGTGATCGGTCTCTACCGAGCTGATGGAACTCGAGTCGGAGCGGATGACGAAGACGGAAGTGGTTCGCTATCGCAACTCAGCTTCGACGGAGACGCGAATCCTCGCGCCGCCTTCGTCACGGGAGCGAACGCGCCGAGCGTGGCCTATGACGGTCGAGACGGAGCCTTGACTCCGGGTGTGTACTACATCGCGGTGGCCCAAAGCGGCTTCGCGGCGAACTGGTACAACGGCCCGACCGGCTTTGCTTTTGGCACCGCGTCGACTCAAGTCTCGGCCGACGTCCGAGTTAATGTTCGCTCAAACCTGGGCGGCGGTGGTAGTGACACCGTGACCGGCACCGTGGACTTCGGTCAGCTGACGGCTGCGTACAACACCGGCGCGAACCTGCCGACCTCGATCCCGGTCTCGTTCCGCGACGCTGGAAACAGCGAAATTGCAACGGGTTCGGCGACCTACGATCCGGTGACGGGTGCGTTCAGCGCCTCGGTTCCGGGCGCAGTGACGGTTCCGTACCGGGTGAGCTTCAAGCTGGGCTTCTGGCTCCGCAAGACGATGCCGAATCCGTCTGATCCTGCGACCCCAGTGGGTAGCTACGCCTTCGGCACGCTG
>DDCB01000042.1 GCA_002335425.1 Chthonomonas sp. UBA2017 | reverse complement strand
GATGTTGGCCGATTGGTCCATGGTGGCGGTCACCGAGCCGAGCGCATCGGTCAGATAGTCCGTCCGCACCCCGCCCGTGCTCTCACCAATCAGGACGCCGTTCACAGAATAATAGTTCGTTACGGGCATTAGCTTCTTCCTTGGAGGTAGGTATCTCCATCCCAAATCAGCGTCGTCGTCGAAGTCTCGGTGATCTCGGAACGCTTCTTGCCGTCCCCGTCATAAGTATTCGTGACAAACGTCTTTCGGTCGGCTTGGTGAACCGAAAGCCTGTTTTCTTTATCATAGCTCATCGTCACCCGGGTGGAAGGAGTTTCGATCACGGTCAGGTTGCCGTTGGCATCGTATGAGTATGACGTCGTGACTAGGCCAGCATAGAGGACTGTCGCCAGTCGACCAGCGGCGTCATAGGAGTAAGTTGTCACATCGCCAGACGGGAAGCGACGAGTTCTCGTTTGGCCTATCGCTTAGCGCTCGCGCTAGCGGTCATGGGTCTTGTCGCTGATGACGTGCTTGCGAGCCACGCTCGCAATGTTCACGCCGCCATCGATCTCTTACAGAACCCGAATGATCTGCTCTAGGGTGTGTCGATTCCCTTGACTCATTGGTTGTCTCCTGGGCTGAAGACGAAAATCTTAACACGCTAAGCTGGTCAGTTTTCGGGGTTGCAGGCAAAACATGATCTTTACTATGGCGATTTATACAGAGCATCTCACACTTTGGGCTCAGATCCCCTAACTGACCCTCATCCCCCAACCCCTTCTCCCTTCGCACAAACATCGAAAGGAGAAGGAGCGCATCCCGATCCTAAAAGCGCCTTGAGCATGAAACCTCGACAACGAACGACTGATTCCTGGCTTCCTCGGGCGACTTGGCCGTAGGAGGAGAATGACGCCAGGCGAAACTCACGGGCTAGGAACTCGGGCCGTCCTACAGTCTAACTCCCGAACCCCCGAACTCCCGAACTCCCGAACCCCCGAAACTCAACTCCATTCCCCGCAACGCAAAATGCGTTCCATTCCCGCCCAATTCTGTACCACGAAGCGCCAGGTTCCTACCCAGTTCAAGATCGCGTGACAGAGGCCCAATGTCACGCGTATCCGGCCCAGTTTCACGTGACAGAGACCAGCTGTCACGCATGTCCAGACCAAAGTCACGTGACAGAGACTGAATGTCACGCGTGTCCAGGCCAGTTTCACGTGACAGAGGCCCATTGTCACGCAAGTCCGGCCCAGTTTCGCGTGACAGAGACCCAATGTCACGCGACTTTCAGCCGAGATCGAGCTATTCCGGACCCTTGCGCCGCTCCAAAAAGCCGGGCGCAAGCCCCGCCCGAGCAGGTTAAATGAGCATCGATGATTCTTGTTCTCGGTGGCGCGGGATATATCGGTTCCCACATGCTCAAGGTCTTGCGCGAGGTTGGTGAGCCCCACTTGGCGTTCGACAACCTCGAAAGAGGGCATCTCGCCGCGCTCGGAGAGAGTCCGTTCCTTGCGGGCGACTTGCGACAACCGAACGACCTTACCCGGCTCTTCGCCGAGCACCGGATCGACACCGTCATGCACTTCGCCGCCTACATCGAGGTCGGCGAGTCGGTCAAAAAGCCCGCCGAGTTTTATTGGAACAACGTCTACGGCGTCTTGGTGTTGCTGGAGCAAATGCGCCTGGCTGGAGTCTCCCAGATAGTTTTCTCATCGACGGCCGCGGTTTATGGCGAACCCGATTACGTCCCTTTGGATGAGGCCCATCCGACCCGGCCCGGGAATCCGTATGGCGAGACCAAGCTCGCGGTCGAGCGGATGCTCGCGGCGTTTGGCGACGCCTATGGTCTTCGGAGCGTCTGTTTGCGCTACTTTAATGCCGCCGGGGCCGACCCCGCGGGCGTCCTCGGCGAAGACCATGACCCCGAAACACACCTCATTCCGCTCGTCATCCAAGCGGCCCTCGGTCGCCGCCCGAGCATCAAGATCTTTGGCGACGACTATCCCACGCCCGACGGCACAGGCGTGCGAGATTACGTCCACGTTCTCGATCTCGCCAAAGCGCACCTGCTCGCGGTGAACCATCTGCGCCGAGGTGGCGCATCGGCCACCTACAATCTGGGCACGGGCCACGGGCATTCGGTCAAAGAGGTCATCTCAGCGGTCGAGCGAGTGAGCGGTCGTCCGGTTCCGGTCGAAATCGCCCCGCGCCGGGCGGGTGATACTGCGCAGCTCGTCGCCGCCAGCGACGCCATTCAACGGGATTGGGGTTGGCGGCCTCAGTTTGGTCAGCTCGATCAGATCGTCGAGCACGCCTTTCGCTGGTTCGAAGCTCACCCCGAAGGCTATCGCACCCCTTTGTAAGGCGGGTACAGTTTCCCTACAAAGGAAAACGCTTTGACCAAGTTTGCCTTCATCATCCACCCGCTCTACGCCAAACAAGCGGCCCGCAAATACCCGATCGCCAAATACTTTCCCGATGGCCTGATCGAGAAGGTCTTGGCGCGCAAAAAGCCCGAGGTGGTCAGCCACATCACCGGCGTTCGAAGCCTGACCGGCGCCGAAACCGAAGGGTGGTTCATCATCTGCCCGCTGACCCCGCGCATGATGATGGGCGGAGTCCCGTTGGAGCTCTCCTACCAAAGGATCACCGAGTGTGCCCACTTGGCGGCCGACCTCGGCGCTGAGATCATCGGGCTCGGGGCGTTCACCAGTGTGGTGGGAGACGGTGGGATCACCGTCGCCCAGCGGAGTAAGATCGCCGTCACGACCGGCAACAGCTATACCGTTGCCACCGCCATCGAAGGGACTCGCAAAGCCTGCGAACAGATCGGACTGATCGCGGCCGAATCGACGCTCGCGGTGGTGGGGGCGACCGGCTCGATTGGCCGTACTTGCGCCACGATCCTCGCGCCCGAGTTTGCCGAGACTTGGGTCATCGGTCGCGACCCGCAGCGCACCGAAGAGCTCGCCGCGAGTTTGCCGCGAGGCCGAGCGAGCACTCGGGTTTCGGACCTTGCTCGGGCGGATGCGATCATCACCGTCACCAGCGCGGAGAGCGATGTCGTCTTGCCGGAGCACTTGAAGCAAGGGGCGATCGTTTGCGACGTCGCTCGGCCCCGGGACGTCTCGGTGCGGGTGCAAAAAGAGCGGACCGATGTTCTCGTGATCGAAGGCGGCGTGGTCGCCGTGCCGGGCGACGTCGATTTTGGGCTCGACTTCGGGTTTCCGCCTCGCACGGCTTACGCCTGCATGAGCGAGACGATGATGCTCGCCCTCGACGGCCGCCCTGAGAACTTTACGCTCGGGAAAGAGGTGAGCGTCGAGCAGGTCGAGGAGACTTGGAGGCTCGCGGCCAAGCACGGCTTTTCGCTCAGTGGTTTTCGGTCATTCGAACGCGCGGTGTCTCCGGAAGATATTGAGCGAGTTCGCCGGGCCCGGTCGACGCCTCTGCCCCCGGCTGCCGCTGCGACCCCATGATTTCGATCCAAGGGCTCTCGCACCGGTTCGGCTCGAAGCTGGTGCTCGACAACATCAGTCTCACGATCCATCGAGGCGAGATCGTCGCGATCATGGGGAGCTCGGGCGGAGGCAAGACCACCTTGCTCCGATGCTTGACCGGCCTTTTGCGACCGAGCGAAGGCTCGATTGAGATCGACGGCGTCGATGCGCTGGCCGAGCCGGAGAAAGTCCGAGAAAAGATGGGTTTGGTCTTTCAGAACGCCGCTCTTTTTGACTCGCTCAACGTGTTCGACAACATCGTCTTCGGCGCGAAGCGCAAGTGGCGACTCAAGCGCGTCGAGCAGCAGCGGCTGGTGTTGCAGCTTCTGAAGGAAGTGGGCCTCGAAGGCAGTGCGCGGCTGATGCCCAGTGAGCTGAGCGGCGGCATGCGCAAGCGAGTGGCCTTGGCCCGAGCGCTCGCGATGAAGCCCGACCTTCTTCTTTATGACGAACCAACGAGCGGACTCGATCCGGTGACCGCCTATTCGATCGATCAGCTCATCGTCCAGCTGCGCGATTCGGCGGGGATGACGAGCGTCGTGGTGAGCCACGACGTTTCGAGCGTCTTTCGGGTGGCGGATCGGATCGCGTTTTTGGAAAAAGGCCGACTGACGTTTGTCGGACATCCGCAAGAGTTCATGGACTCGCGCCAGATGGCGATTCGGGAGCTGGTCGAGAAGGCTCGGGCCGAGAGCCTGAGTGTGATCGCCGATCTCGAGCCCGACTCTGCGACTTGAGAAAGGAATTTGCCCCGAAAAGGCGAATCTTTCCTGGTCCATGATCAAGGCCAGGCCCCGATGACGAACGAACCCGCACCCACCAAGAAGCAGATGGATCGGGCTCTGATCAAGCGGATCATCGGTCTCTTCTCCCCCCACAAACCGATGGTCGCCATGACGATGGTCGCGGTGCTCATCGGGGTTTTGTTTGGTCTCGCCCCACCTTATCTGGTAAAGGTCATCATCGATGAAGGGATCGCCCAAAAGGACCTCAACATCATCGGGCTCTATTCGCTCTACACCGTCCTGATGGTCTTGGCGGGTGCCGGGATGACGCTGCTTTACGGCTATTGGAGCGTGATCGTCGGCCAGAGGATCATGTGCGAGCTCCGGCAAAAGCTCTATGACCACCTGCAGAATATGTCGTTGCGGTTCTTCACGTCCACACGGACCGGGGACATTCAGACGCGGCTGATCAGCGACGTGCAAGGCGTCCAAAACGTCGTCAGCAACACCATCACCGACCAAGTTTCGAACATCGCCATCGTCGTTTCGACGCTCGTGGCGATGGTTTTGATGGACTGGCGACTGACATTGCTCAGCGTGGCGATGGTGCCGGTCTTTATGGTGATCGGTCAGCGGGTTGGCAACTATGCGCGGGACGTTCGCAAAGGAACCCAGGAGCAGACTTCGGAGCTGAACTCGATGATGCAAGAGACGCTCAGCGTGAGCGGCATTCTTCTGACCAAGACCGCCGGGGACCAGTCGCTCCTCAGCCAGCGGTTTGCGGTCGAGAATAAGAATCTCTCGGTCTGGCAGATCAAAAGCTCGGTCGTTCAGTACCTTTTCTTTGGGATGATCCGGATGATCACCCAACTCGCGCCAGCACTGGTCTATTGGCTGGCGGGTTGGCTGCTGATTAGTCGCGGAGACACGAATATCACCGTCGGCCTTTTGGTCGCCTTCACGGGGTTGCAGATTCGGTTGTTCTTCCCCATGAGCGGCCTTTTGAGCGCGCAGGTCGAGATCATGTCGAGCCTCGCGCTCTTCGAGCGGATTTTTCAGTATCTCGATCTGCCGCGAGACATCCAGGATCGCCCAGGGGCCCAAAGGCGACTCGCCGAACAGACTCAAGGCCGAATCGAATTCAAGAACGTGGAGTTTCGCTATGAGCCCGAGTCGGATTCGCCGACTTTGGCTGACATCAGTTTCGTCGCCGAGCCCGGTCAGCTCGTTGCGTTAGTGGGGGCGAGCGGGGCGGGGAAGACGACGCTCACTTACTTGATTCCCCGTCTGTATGATCCGGACTCAGGGACCATCGCCCTCGATGACGTCGACTTGAGGGATGTTGAATTGGCGAGTCTGACCAAGTTAGTCGGAGCCGTGACTCAAGAGACCTACCTGATGCACACAACCATCGCCGAGAACCTTCGGATCGCCAAGCCCGATGCGACCCATGAAGAGCTCATCGCGGCTTGCCGTTCAGCGGCGATTCATGACCACATCGCGAGTCTGCCCGAGGCCTATGAGACCGTCGTTGGCGAGCGGGGATACAAGCTCAGTGGGGGCGAAAAGCAACGCCTCGCCATCGCGCGCGCGATCCTCAAGAACCCGAAGATTCTGATTCTTGATGAGGCGACGAGTGCGCTCGATACGCACAGCGAAAGGCTCATTCAGGCTTCGCTGGCGGAGCTGATGAAAGGTCGAACGACCTTTGCCATCGCCCACCGACTCAGCACGATCTTGGCCGCCGACCAGATTTTGGTCCTCGAAAAAGGGAGGATCGTCGAGCGGGGAAGCCACGGAGCGCTCTTGGCGCGAAATGGAGTCTACGCCCGGCTGTATGAGCAGCAGTTCTCCGATCCTGAACCCGTCGAAGTGCGATCTTAGCCCCAGGTAAGATCGGCACACCATGCATTTAGGTTCTTTTTCCGTCAGCTTGTCGGTCCAAGACTTGGCCCGATCGAAGGCGTTTTACGAGGCGCTCGGGTTTGAAGCGTTCGCCGGCGATGCGAGTCAGAACTGGCTGATGATGCGGCAAGGCGAGACCGTCATCGGGCTCTTTCAGGGCATGTTCGAAAAGAACCTGCTGACGTTCAACCCCGGGTGGGACCAGCACTGCAATCCCCAAGCCGAGTTTGCGGATGTCCGCGAGATTCAGCGGCGACTCAAAGCCGTCCCGGGCGTGACGCTGACTGCCGAGGTCGATGAATCGACGTCCGGCCCCGGATTCATCACCCTCGAAGACCCGGACGGAAATCCGATCTTGATCGATCAGCACGTCTGAGATCGCGATCCCGGTATTCTGAGCCTAATGCGAGCAGAACTACGCGAACTCTGGCGATTTCGAGAGCTGCTCTGGACCATGATCGAGCGGGAGCTCCGTATTCGCTACAAAAACAGCGTGCTCGGGTTCTTCTGGTCGCTCCTGAATCCGCTCGTGACGGTCCTCGTGATGACCGTCGTCTTCAAGTACCTGATCGGCAACCCAACTCCGAACTTTTCGGCCTACATTCTTGCCGCCTACTTGCCGTTCATGTTCTTTCAGTTTGCGATCTTGGACTCCGCCCAATCGGTCCTCGTTGCGCTGCCGGTGGTGAAGAAGGTGTATTTCCCACGCGAAATCCTCCCGCTGGCAACGATCCTGAGCAACTTCGTCCATTTCTTGCTGGCGCTCGGCGTGTTCTTTGCCTATCTTCTGGTCATCTGGGTGTTGAATCCCGGCGAGTCGCCCTTCAATGTAACAATCGCCTTCTTGCCGGGCCTGCTCATCATCAACCTTGCCCTAGCGGTGGGGTGCGGGCTCCTCGTGAGCAGCTTAAATACGTTTTACGAAGACATCAAGTACGTGGTGAGCGTCGGCTTGTATTTGATGTTCTTCCTTTGCCCGATCATGTATTTCAGCGAGAACGTTCGCTACTCGAAGCAGCTCGGTGAATCCGGCGACTTGATCTACACGCTCTATCACTTCAACCCGCTCGCCATGCTCAGCACGGCCTATCGCAAGGTCCTGCTCGATCCTCAGCAAGTGTATGTTGATGGCCAGTTAGTCGAACCCCTCCCGCTGGATTGGACCTGGGTCGGGGTGTCGGCGGGGGTGTCGGTCCTGATCCTAGTTGGGGGGTATGCCCTTTTCAATCGCCTCAAGTGGAAGTTCGTGGAGCGCCCATGAGCCCGCCGATCTTAGAAGTCCGCGGGCTTGAGAAAGAGTTCCAGCTCAGCCACTCGGGGGCAGGGTCGCTCAAGACGATGTTGCTCTGGTGGAATCGACGGACCGTCGAGCGGCTCGCCGTCTTGCGCGGCATCGACCTGACGGTCATGCCCGGTGAATGCGTCGCTCTGGTCGGGCGCAATGGAGCCGGAAAGTCCACCCTGCTCTCGCTCTTGGCGCGAATCTACAAGCCGACCCGTGGCACGATTGAGGTCCGAGGCAGGATGGCTCCGCTGCTGGAGCTCGGAGCGGGATTTCACCCGGACTTGACGGGCTACGAAAACGTGGTTTTCAACGGAGTGGTCTTGGGGCTTACTCGCGCGGAGGTCCGTGCGCGAATGGACCAGATCGTCGCTTTTGCCGAACTGGAGCGGCACATCGACGCCCCGGTCCGCACGTACAGCAGCGGCATGATGGCTCGGCTCGGATTTTCCGTCGCTGTCCATGTCGATGCCGACATCTTGATCGTCGATGAAGTCCTCGCCGTAGGGGACTACGCCTTTGAGCAGAAGTGCTACGAGCGGATCGAGTCGTTTCGCCAAGCTGGCGGCACAATCCTATTCGTCTCGCACCAGCTCGACTCCGTCTTACGGGTGGCCGATCGGTGCGTCTGGCTCAAGGACGGACTGATCCATGCCTCCGGCAAACCCGAGGAGATCGTCGAGCAGTACCGGATGGACGCTACTTGATGTTAAAGTACTTCGCGTCCGGGTGGTGAACCACGATCGCTGAGGTGGATTGCTCCGGAACCAGCATAAACTCCTCGCTCAGCTCGATGCCGACCTCTTCGGGCCGCAGAAGCTCGAACAGCTTCGCCTGATCTTCCAGATTTGGGCAGGCCGGGTATCCGAACGAGTAGCGAGCGCCCTGATACTTCGCGCTGAAGAGGAGACGAAGCTCCTCGGGGTCGTTGTGGGCGTAGCCCAGTTCGTGCCGCATCTGTTTGTGCCAATACTCGGCCAAGGCTTCGGCGGTCTCCACGCCCATCCCGTGGACATAAAGGTAGTCCTGGAAGTTGCCGTCTTTGAAGAGTTTGCGTTCGTACTCGCTGACTTCAGATCCCGCGGTGACAATGCTAAAACCCACCACATCTCGCTCTTCGGACTCGACCGGCCGGAAAAAGTCACTCAAGCAGAGGCGTCGCTGATCACTTTGGCGCGGGAACGTGAACCGCATCCGCTCGGTTTGGGCGTCCTCTTCGTAGATGATGAGATCGTTGCCTTCGCTGTTGCACCAGAAGTAACCCCAGGCTACTCTCGGCTTGAGGACGCTCGCCAATTCGCGTTGCATCCGCTCGAAAATAGGCCGCGCATTCTCCTCCAGCCACGCGGCGAACTGAGGGTTATCCATGCCGTCTTTGCGCTTGAACTGCCACTGGCCCCGCCAAAGAGCGACCGTGTTAATGTACTTGTAAAGTTCGAAGATGTCGAACTTGTCTCGCTTTCGATACCCGTAGAACGGCAATTGGGGGATCGGAACATCGGTGCGGGTGTCGCTCTTGACCCCGGTGAAGGTGTAAAGCTCTGGGTCACTGTCGGGCAATCGGTGGCTGCTCACCCGAGTTCGGATCGCGAGAGTCTCTTCGTCCACTTCCAGATCGGTGGCCACCTCAGCCTGCGCCTCTCCCTGACTCAGCTTCTCCATGATATGCAAGCCTTCAAAGGCGTCCTGAGCGTAGAAGACCCGACCCTGATAGAGGTTGCGAAGGTCGACCTCCACATAGGCCCGAGTCAAGGCGGCGCCACCCAAAATGACCGGAATCGGCCAATCGCCCCGCTCGTTCATCTCCAGAAGGTTTTCCTTCATGATGATCGTGCTCTTCACGAGCAATCCGCTCATCCCGATCGCCTGACAGTTGTGGGCTTTGCACTGATCCAAAATGTTGTTCAGGGGTTGCTTGATGCCGATGTTGACGACCCGATATCCGTTGTTGCTGAGGATGATGTCCACGAGGTTCTTTCCGATGTCGTGAACGTCGCCTGCGACCGTGGCGAGCAGGATCGAGCCCTTTTCGGACCCTTCGACCTTCTCCATGAACGGCTCCAGGTGGGCGACCGCGGTTTTCATCACCTCGGCCGACTGCAAGACGAACGGCAACTGCATCTTGCCCGCACCAAAAAGTTCACCGACCGTCTTCATGCCGTCGAGCAAGATGTCGTTAATGATGTCGAGCGGGGCGTACTTTTGGCGAGCCTCTTCGAGGTGGGCGTCCAAATTCTTCTTGATCCCGTCGACGATGTGCTTCTTCAACCGATCTTCGATCGACAGGCCCTCAAAAGGGTCGGAGCTGGTGTCGGTCGCCCGAACGCTCTCGAACCGCTTCATGAGTTCGATCAAGGGATCATAAGTGACGGTTCTTTCGGTCGGTCCAGCTGCCATATGGTCTTCATTATGATCGGTTCGGCGAGCGCCTCCGTTCAGGCTGGCGTTAAAGGAAGGCTGGGAAAGACCCGGATTTTGCCCATTGAATCAACGACACGCTCAAATCGGCACCCGTAAACCGTCTCCAGGAGCTCGGGAACCAACACCTCCGCAGGTGGCCCGTCCGCAACAATCTCACCCTGGCTGACCACGAGGCACCGAGTGGCCGACAAAAGGGCCTGGTTCAAGTCGTGAAGCGCTAACAAGATGCCGCGACCTTCACCCACCAGTCGGCACAGAATCTCGGCCATCGCCACTTGGTGGGAAAAGTCCGAATGTGACGTCGGCTCGTCGAGCAGGACGAGCGGCGTCTGTTGAGCGAGGCAGCGAGCCAAAAGAACCCGCTGGCGCTCGCCTCCGCTCAGCTCCAGGATGCTGCGGTCGGCCAAGCTCAAGCAGTCGGCAAGTGCCATCGCTGCCTCTGCTTGCCGGAGGTCATCTTCGGACTCCCACAACCCCTCTCCATGAACCATTCGGCCCATCACAACCACTTCGCGGACCGAGTAGGGAAAGACCGGAGTCTCTTCTTGGGGCACATATCCGACGAGCTGACCTCGCTCGCGCGGCGCGATCTGTTGAATCTCTCTCCCGGAGATTGAAATCCGACCCGCCAGGCTGGGCAGAAGTCCGCTCAGCGTGCGGAGCAAAGTCGATTTTCCCGATCCATTGGGTCCAAGAAGGGCGACGACTTCGCCTCGGTGGACCTCGAACTCAACCCCTCGGAGGACCTCTCGGCCCGGATATCCGCACCGAAGCGACTCGACCCGAAGAAGCGGACCGTCCAGACTCCCCAAAGAGCTAGACGGCGGCATCACTCAGCACCCCGCTCCGATAGGCCCGATACATGGCGGCAAATGCGCCCTCCCGACTGAGAAGCTCTTCGGGTGAGCCTTGCTCCAAAACTTCACCTTGGCGCAGAACGACAATTTTGCTGGCGCGAGACGCCGTCGAGAGACGGTGAGCAATGAAGAGGGTGGTGCGCGAGGCCATCGACTCATCCAGCGCCTGCTGAACCGCCTTTTCGCTCACCACGTCCAGATTACTCGTGGCCTCATCGAGCAACATGATCCGGGGCTTTTTGACCAGGGCCCGGGCAATGGCCAATCGCTGACCTTCGCCTCCGCTCAGCCGAACGCCCCGCTCGCCGAGCTCAGACTCCAAGCCGAGGTCACTCTCTCGGACAAATCCCGCATGGGCCTGGTCCAAGGCCTCCCACATCTCGTCGTCGGTCGCGTCAGGCGAGCCCAAAAGCAGATTGTCTCGGACCGTGCCCGCAAAAAGAAAGGTCTGCTGAGGGACGACGCCGATCTGAGATCGAACCCAACTGGCCGGGAGTTCACGCAGATCGACCCCGTCGATCAAGATTCTCCCCTGGGTCGGGTTGTAAAACCGCAACAATAGGTCGGCGATGGTGCTCTTTCCCGCTCCGCTCGGGCCGACCAAGGCCAAGGATGTTCCCGGCTCGATGATAAAGCTGACCCCGCGAAGAGCAGGCGTCCCGTCGGGGTACTGAAAGTGGACATCTTCAAACTCGATGCGTCCTTTCAGTACCGGGAGTGGCTGAGTTTGGGGTGGGTCGGCCTGCGGCTCGGGGACATTCAAAATCTGACTTCGGATTCGCTCGTGGGCCGCCTCAATCTGAGCGAGGTTTTGGTTCAAGGAGCCCAGATTCTTGGCGCCTTGATTGATGACATCGAGCCCCAAGATAAAGGCGCCCAGATCGCTGACCTGAAGCTCGCCTCGGCTCGCCAACACGCCGCAAAGCAACACCACAATGGCCAAGGCGACCGCTCCGATCAGCTCGACCGTGGGCTTCAGCGTGGCCACGCGCTGAATCGCAAGAACTTGGCTCCCAAGAGCCTTGTGGACTGCCGTCTGGAACCGACTCGTCGCATGGTCTTCCGCGGCAAAGGTCTTGATGATCCGCGTCCCTTGCAAACTTTCCTGCATCATTGCGGTCATCGCCGCCAGATCGTCTTGCACTTGGGCTTGGGCGACCTTCATCTTGCGCCCGTTGCGTTGAATGACAAACGCTAAGACGGGGATCACCGCGAGCGCCGACAAGGCAAGTTGCCACTGCAAAACGACGACCATCGCAAAGCCCAAAACGATCTTGATCGGGCCGTCGATGGCGTCCCGCACGACCTGGATGGCGGACTGAAAAACGTTGACGTCGTTGGTGAGGACACTCTGAATCTCGCCGCTCCGCTTGGAGTTGAAGTACTCCATCGGAAGTCTCTGGAGCTTTTGAAAGAGTCGGATGCGGAGATCACTCGTCAGGGTCGCGGCCGCTTTGCTGAGGTAATAGGTCTGCCCCCGGGTGAACCAGTACTTCACCCCAAAAAGGCCGACGACACCCAGGCTCAGCCAAGCCAGTCGGGTCGCATCTCGTTGCTCGACCGCTTCTAAGATGAATTTGACGAAGGGGACGGTCGCACTCGTCAAACCAGCGGCAATCCCGCTACAAATCAGTCCGAGGACGATCAGCCTTTTGTGCCGAGCGAGCTCGGCCCGAAGCTCGGGGTGGATCGCAAATAGCCGCTTCATCGGCTCGTAGCCCCAGAAACTGGCTCGAACTCAACCTGCACCGGCTTGTCGCCGCGTTGCCAGGGCCAGATCCAAAACACAACGAGGGACAGCACCAAAAGAACCAACGGTAGCCAAGGCACCGAGGGTTGACGAGGTTGTTCGGGCGGCTCTGTCTTCGCCACGCCTTCAGGATACCGCGGGTAACCTGAAGACCCGATGGCATCGAGACCCCGAGTCAGCTCTTCGAACCCGATCCTAGGCTTTCTGACCTTTGTCGGGGAGATCACGCTCATCTTGATCGATGCCCTGCGACGATTTTTTCGAAGACCGTTCGAGTTCGGCGAAGTCGTTCAGCAGATGGCGTTTATCGGAGCTGCCAGCGTTCCTATTGTCTTGCTGACCACGTTCTTTTCCGGGTCGGTTTTGGCGCTCTACAGTAGCGAAATTCTCGTTCGATATGGGGCGGGGAGTCTGGCGGGCGGGACGATTGCGCTCGCTGTCGGGCGCGAGATCGCCCCGGTCTTGGCTGGGATCATGGTCGCCGCCCGCTGCGGCTCGGCGATGTCGGCCCAAATCGGCTCGATGGCGGTGACGGAGCAACTGGACGCCATGCGCTCGTTGAGCGTCCACCCCACTCAATATCTGGTCATCCCTCGGCTCATCGCCAGCATGACGATGGTCCCGGTCCTGTGTCTCTTGGGCGCGTATGCCGGCATCGCCGGCGGCTATCTAGTGTCCGCGTCCAACGGCATTCCTGGGGGCTCATTTGTTCAGTCGGTTCGACAGTTCGCCGAGCCTTGGGACTTTGGCGGAGGGCTGGTCAAGTGCGTCGTTTTTGGGTTCATCGTGGCGATTGTGGCGTGCCAACAAGGGCTTCGAACTCGCGATGGGGCGGTTGGGGTGGGGCGCTCCACCACAACCGCCGTGGTCGTCTCGATGGTCCTTATCTATGTGGCGAACTACTTCCTCGCCGACCTTCTCTACTGACCTCGCCTAGTCACATGCCCAGTACCAAGTCCCCTCGGTGGGGTGCGGGGCTCCAGACTCGTCGCCTTGCGGGTTCACGCACGTCTTGTCGAACGGCGTCGGCCCCGTGATCAGGCGCGCACTGCCGTCGGCAAAAATCACCGTGCCGCCCCGGGATGACCAGGTTCGATAATAGTCGCCATCCGGAAAAACGCCATTGCAGTCGTAGCCATAGCGGCTGCAATCAGGCCGCTCGTGTCCTTGCTTGCGATCAAAGAACGGCATCATCTCCAAGCGCATGATCCGCGTTTGCGAGGGCTTGTCCACAAAGGTCGTGGCGACTTCCCACTCCGGCTGACCGGTCGTGTCGTGCCCGTCGTAGCTGGCGGAATACCCAGGCACAAAGGTGAACATACACTTCGTGAACCGATAACTGCTGCCGTAGGCCGCCCAATAGCTGTTCTTACCGGTCATCCGCTGGGAAAACGGCCCGCCCCGGTCCACCGGGCTCCGAAAAATGTCTCGACTTTTCGCGTACGGAATCACCTGCATCTCCACTCCTCGGTGCCCGGGCTCGAACGGAGCCGGATCGGTCTGATACGCCATGAAGATCGGCATGGTGTCCGCGTGGTCCGTGCAATACATCATGGTCGCCATCCCGACTTGGCGTCCGTTGCTCAGACATGCGGTCGTCCGGGCCATCTCTTTCGCTCGAGCGAAAACGGGGAAGAGGATCGCCGCCAGAATGGCGATGATCGCGATCACGACAAGTAGTTCGATGAGCGTAAACGCTCGAGTGCGTTGCATTATTCAGTCCTCCTTGCTTCGCCCAGCACTGCCGAGCAACGCAAGGAGGGCGCGACCCGCCTCGTCACTCCGCATTCCCTCCGGAGGTCTTAACCTCATCAGGTTCTAGGGGTCAATCGAGTCTTTCGGACCCAATTTCTCAGCCAAATGGCTCCCCCTGCGGACGAGCACTTTCATTCTACGCCTTTTACGCGAAGTTGGTGTGCGCGGGGCGGTCGGCCTGCCGACAAGCTCGGGGCGGGTTTGGTACACTGCACCGCATGGCCGTTGAGATTCTCATGCCCGAACTGGGCGAGTCGGTGCATGAAGGCACTGTTAGCCGGTGGTTGAAAAAAGAAGGCGATTTCGTCAAGGAAGACGAGCCTGTGGTCGAAATCATGACCGATAAGGTCAATACCGAACTTGGCGCCCCGGCGAGCGGAATCTTGACGAAAATCATCGTGCCCGAAGGCGGCTTGGTTGAAGTTTTCAGCGCCATGGGGATCATCGACGACGGAGCCGCCGCTGGAGACGCACCCGCGCCCGCAGCCGCGCCCCCCGCAGCGGAGAAGACCCCGGCTCCAGCGACCCCGACCCCCGTTGCCAGTTCAGCCCCAACGACGTCCGGAAGCTCGAATGGCGGAGATCGACGGTGGTACAGCCCGGTCGTGCGGTCGATGGCCAAACAACACAACTTAAGCGACGCCGACCTCGCCCGAATTCAAGGCTCAGGCGAAGGCGGACGAGTGAACAAGAAGGACGTCGAAGCGTTCTTGGCAGGCGGAGTGAGGACCGCGGCCCCCAGCCCGGCGCTTGAAGTGAAGGCTCCGTCCGTGCCGGTGACGGCGGGTCCGGGACAGACGGTCACGCCGCTGGCGGGAATGCGAAAGATGATCGCCGACGCGATGGTCCGAAGTGCGGCCGTCCCGACCGTCAGCACCTTGACGGAGGTCGACGTCACCCCGATGGTCAAGTTCCGCGAGCGGAACAAGGACAGCTTCCCCGAGCAGTTCGGCGTCAAGCTCACCTACACCCCGTTCTTTATCAAGGCGATCACCGACGCTCTGCTCGAATTCCCGCTCATCAACTCGAGCCTGCAAGACGGTCAGATCATTCAGAACCATGCGGTCCACATGGGGGTCGCCGTGTCGCTCGGAGCCAAGGGCGACGAGGGCCTGATCGTTCCAGTGATCCGGGACTGCCAAGCGAAGTCGCTGATCGACCTCGCCAAAGACCTGGAGTCCATCGCCGCCCGAGCGCGGTCGAACTCGCTCGGAGTCGCCGACGTTCAAGGCGGCACCTTCACCCTCACGAACCCAGGAAGCTACGGAGCGCTCCTCGGCACTCCGATGATTAACGCACCGCAAGCGGCGATTTTGGGAACATACACGATCAAGCAGACTCCAGTCATCATTGACGGCATGATCGCGATTCGGTCGGTGATGAACCTGGTCTTGACCTACGATCATCGCCTCATCGACGGGCTCTTGGCAGGCAAATTCCTGCAGTCCATCAAGAATCGTCTTGAGAAGTTCGACTTCTTTAAGTAAAGCGTCCTAAACGTTCAAGGAGGAATAGGAATGAAGCAATTACCGATCATGCTGGTGCTTTCGCTCGGGGTTCTCCCGATCGCGGCTCAGGCTCAAACGGCCAACTCTCGAGACTCCGTCTCGCTCAAGGCCGGGTTCTTCGTGGGGCAGAAGTTTGAATCTCGCACCCCCGGGACTCGAGTGTCTCTCGAAGGATTCGACGTGGGCCTCGATATCCCGTTCATGCGATATGGAGAGTCCGGACAGATCCGATTCTCGCCAAGCGTCATGTTTGGGGGGACCAACCGCAAAGGGGGCGACACCGATGGCACCCTGTATCGGATGCTCATCACGGCTCAAATTAAGCCGGCCGATGCCAATCTCTACGGCACTTTTGGGGCAGGCTATGCCTGGAGTGACCCTCGCGGCGGCGCGAACTTCGATGAGCGCAAGGGCTTTTGCGGCGTCGTCGGGATGGGCTGGAACTTCGGAAAGTCGCTTCGGTCTCAGCCGTTTGTCGAACTGAACTTTTACTTCGGCAACGAGCAGTTCACCGGCGGCGGAGTGAGCGTCGGCATCCGCTTCTAGATCAAGGGCTATGGTGACGTTCCAAGAGCTCGTGGACCGGCTCCATCGGTATTGGGCGGCGCAGGGATGCGCCATCCTCCAGCCGTACGACACCGAGGTCGGCGCCGGAACCATGCACCCAGCGACCACGCTTCGGTGCCTCGGGCCCCACCCTTGGAACGTCGCCTTCGTCCAGCCTTCTCGTCGCCCCGCCGATGGCCGCTACACCCGCAATCCGATGCGGAGCCAACGGTACTACCAGTATCAGGTCATCATGAAGCCGAGCCCGGAGAACATTGTGGATCTCTACATGGGCTCACTCAATGCCGTCGGCTTTGATACTCGCCGCAACGACATTCGACTCGTGGAGGACGACTGGGAGTCCCAGGCGGCCGGCGCAGCCGGGGTCGGCTGGGAGGTTTGGGTCGATGGGACCGAAGTCACGCAATTCACTTTCTTTCAACAGATGGGCGGGATCGAGTGTAACCCGGTCTGCGCTGAAATCACGTACGGACCCGAGCGACTGTGCCTGATGCTGAATAATCAGACCTCGTTTTGGGACGACCTGCGGTGGAACGACGAGCTGTCTTATCGAGAGGTCGATTTCGACCTCGAAATGCAAAACAACGTCTACAACTTTGAAGTCGCCTCGACCGAGATGCTCTTCGAGCTCTTCAACCTCTATGAAGCTGAGTCGAAGCGGGTCGTGCAGCAACCCACTCACTGGGACCCCGAGACCGGCGTCCTAACCTCGGGCGAAGGGGCAGAAGACCCCGATCGGCCCGCGATGGCGCTCGTCTATCCTGCGCTGGATTTAGCCTTGAAGTGCTCGCATACTTTTAACTTGCTTGATGCGCGCGGCGCGATCTCGGTGACCGAGCGCGCCGCTTACATTAATCGAATTCGAGCCCGAGTGCGGGACTGCTGCTTGAAGTACGTCGCCCAGTTCAAGCAGCCGGCCGCGAGTGCCTAGGAAGTCGCCATTTCAGGCTGAGGTTCGAATCTAAATTCGCCGTCGCGAAAACTGACTTCGACCCGTTGCCCATCTCGAACGTCGCCGCGAAGAAGCGCTGAGGCCAGCGGATTCAAAATCTCGCGCTGGATCGCGCGCTTCAGCGGCCGAGCGCCGTAAACCGGATCGAAGCCTTCGAGTGCAAGCTGAGACAGTGCCTCTTCGCTGAGCTGCAGCGAAATCTGGCGATCCCGGAGTCGGTCGCCCAGCTTGTCGATCAGAATCGTGACGATTCGCTTGATCTGAGCGACGCCGAGGCTTCGGAAGACGATGATGTCGTCGAGTCGGTTGATGAACTCAGGTCGGAAATGCATCCGAACCTCGTCCATCACCTTGGCCCGAATCGCCTCAAAGTCCTCTTCGATCGCCAACGGAGCGGAGTAGTGCCCCGACCCGAGGTTGCTCGTCAGGAGAATGACCGCGTTTCGGAAATCCACCGTTCGGCCTTGACCATCGGTGAGTCGGCCGTCGTCAAGCACCTGCAATAGGACGTTAAACACCTCAGGGTGGGCCTTTTCGACTTCGTCCAGCAAGACGACCGCGAAAGGTCGCCTTCGCACGGCCTCTGTGAGCTGGCCCCCCTCGTCGTACCCCACGTAGCCCGGAGGTGCGCCGATCAGCCGCGCCACCGAGTGCCGCTCTTGATATTCGCTCATGTCGATTCGTACCATCGCCCGTTCGTCATTGAAGAGGAACTCGGCCAAAGCGCGGGCAGTTTCGGTCTTGCCGACCCCCGTCGGGCCGAGGAAGAGGAACGAGCCGATGGGGCGATTCGGATCGCCAATCCCGCTCCGAGCGCGTCGGATCGCGTCGCTCAGAATCTTGAGCGCCTCGTCTTGGCCGACCACGCGCTTTTCCAGCGCCTCTTCCATCGTGAGCAGTTTGGCCATCTCGCCTTGCAAGAGCTTGCTGACCGGGATGCCCGTCCATTTGCTCACGACTTCGGCGATGTCTTCGCTATCGACCTCTTCCTTCAGCAGTTTGCCGCTGGTTTGAATCTGTTCGAGGGCCGACGTTTCTGCGTTGAGTTCTTTTTGAATTTCGGGTAGTCGGCCGTGCTGAATCTCGGCCGCTTTCGCCCAATCAAGGTCGCGCTCGGCGGCCTGGAGTTGGTTTCGTAGCTGTTCGATCTCTTGCTTGAGGCTACGAACACGCTCAATCTTGTCTTTTTCGGCTTGCCAGGAAGCTCGCATTCCGCTGGCGGTCTCGACAAGCTCACTCAAGCGCTTCTCAAGTGACGCCAGGCGATCTTGACTGGCTTTGTCGTCCTCTTTACGCAGGGCCTCACGCTCAATTTCCAGTTGGCGAATCTGGCGTTCGACCTCGTCGATCTCAGCAGGCACCGAGTCGATTTCGATTTTGAGTCGGCTCGCCGCCTCGTCCATCAGGTCGATGGCCTTGTCTGGCAAGAATCGGTCGTTCACATACCGCTGGCTTAACGTGACCGCGGCTACGAGTGCTGAGTCCTTGATCCGGACGCCGTGGTGAATCTCGTATCGCTCCTTCAGTCCGCGCAGGATAGAGATCGCCTCTTCGACCGAGGGCTCACTGACCAGGACCGTTTGGAATCGTCGTTCCAACGCGGCATCCTTCTCGATGTACTTGCGATACTCATCGAGCGTCGTGGCTCCGATGCAGCGCAGCTCGCCACGAGCCAGCATCGGCTTGAGCATGTTTGCCGCGTCCATCGAGCCTTCGGCACGACCCGCGCCGACCAAAGTATGCAGCTCATCAATAAACAGGATGATGTCGCCCTCGGCGTTCTTGATCTCCTCCAGAACCGCCTTGAGCCTCTCTTCGAACTCGCCCCGAAACTTTGCACCCGCGACGAGCGCGCCCATATCGAGCGAAATCACCGACTTGCTGCGCAAGCCTTCGGGCACATCTCCGGCGACGATTCGTTGCGCCAGACCTTCGGCAACTGCCGTTTTTCCGACCCCGGGAGAGCCGATCAGGACCGGATTGTTCTTCGTCCTCCGGCTCAAAACTTGGACCACCCGGCGCACCTCTTCGTCTCGACCGATCACCGGATCGAGCTTGCCCAGTCGGGCTCGTTCCGTCAAGTCGATGCCGTATTTTTCGAGCGCTTGGTACTTGTCTTCGGCGCCAGCGTCCGTCACTCGGCGACCCCCACGAATCTCCGAAATCGCCAATCGGAGCGAGTCGGATGAGGCTCCGACCGCTCGCAGGTGCTTTCCGGCCGCGCCCTTGTCTTCGCTCATCGCGATGAGCAGGTGCTCAGTCGAGACGTACTCATCCTGCATCCCGCCGGCAATCTTAAAAGCGTCGTGGAAGAGCTGTTGGAGTCGTCCGGTGATCGAGGCTCCGTAGCTAGATGCCCCCTGGACCTTGGCGATCCGCTCGATCTCAGCCCGAATCTCGTCTTCGAGCCGATGTCGATCGGCCCCGAGCTTGTCGAGGATCGACGGCGTGATCCCGCCGTCTTGTTGGAGCATCGCCAGGAGGAGGTGTTCGGCTTCGACCGCCTGGTTCTGGTGCTCGACCGCAAAATTTTGGGCGAGCTGAAACGCTTCTTGGGCTTTGAGGGTCAGTTTGTCAAATCGCATCGCTTCTCTTTAGTGCAAGACGCTCAAGTCGTCTTAGTCTGTTTCATATAACGCTGACTTGGGGTCGATGGTTTCGATTCGCCTTACTTTCCAAGGCAAAATCGAGAGAAAATTTCGTTCAAGACGTCTTCGTGCGCGGTTTCACCGGTGATTTCGCCTAGGGATTGGAGCGCCTGATAGAGCCCGACGGAGGCGAGGTCCATCGGGATGTCCTGGGAAAGGGCTTCGGCGGCCACGGCCACCCCTTCGAGGGCTCGGCGCAGAAGGGGCTCATGCCGCGCTTGGATTTGTGTCGTGCTGGACCAATCGGCAGTCGCGAATCGATCCACTACCGATTTTTTCAAGAGTGCCAGGCCCTGTCCGGTGAGACTACTCACTCCGAGAACCGAGTCTGGCGCCGGAATCTGGTCAATCTTCGTTCCGATCAAGACGGTCCGCTCGGCCGGGAGCCCTTTTTGAATCAGGTCGTTGCCGGGTTGCCAGCCCAGCGTGACATCGAAGAGGTGCCAAATGAGATCAGCTGATTGAGCAGCTTGCCAAGTCCTCTCGATTCCGATCTTTTCGACCACGTCGTCGGTTTCTTGAAGTCCGGCCGTATCGATCAGGCGGCAGGGAAGTCCTTCGATCTCCAGCCACTCCTGAAGAGTGTCGCGGGTGGTCCCCGCGATTTCGGTGACGATGGCTCGCTCGGTCCCGAGTAGCGCATTCATGAGCGACGACTTGCCCGCGTTTGGCAAGCCGACCAGGGCGATCGTCAGGCCCTCGCGAAGGATGCGGCTCGCAGCCCCTTGAGCCAGCAGCTCTTGGAGGCCCCGAGCGACGGACTTGAGCTGGGCGTCTTGCTCTCGGCGCGGGAATTCACCGAGTTCCTCGCTGAAGTCCACATGGGCTTCGAGGGTTGCGAGAACTCCATAGAGCCGCTCTCGAAGCTCGCGCAGGCGCTGAACTAGTCGCCCCGCCCGGACGTGATGAGCCGCCCGGAGTTGCGACTCGGTGAGCGCCTCGACCGTGTCGCGCACCGCTTCGGCCTGGGTGAGATCGAGCTTGCCGTTCAGAAAGGCCCGCAATGAGAATTCACCCGGCTCGGCAAGCCTCGCCCCAGCGTCGAGACACGCCTGCACAAGCGCTGACACCGAGATCGGCGATCCGTGGAGGCTCAACTCAACCGCGGGTTCACCGGTAAACCCGTGTCCGTCGGCAAAGACGAGAGCCAGACCATCGTCACCCGTGACGTAGCGGCCATAGGTGGCGCGAAAAGACTCGGGTTGTTCGGGCCAGGCCGGAAACACCTGCGCGGCCACCTGAAACGCATGCTCGCCGCTGACCCGAATCCACGCCACCGCCCCCCGCCCTGGGGGCGTAATCGGCGCGACAATGGTGTCAAATGGCGAGGCCATGCCGCGAGTTTACTAGGCTGATCGCTGTGAATCTTGAGGCTTCGCGACGTCGAACTCGCAGTCGGCAGAAGGTAAAGTTTGGTTTCGATGGGGGAGAAAGCCCGAAATCTGGTGTTCCTGGGCCTTGTGGGCTGGGTCCTGGCAGGTTGCAATGCGAATCCGGCGGCTGAGTCTGGAACACGTGTCCCTCTCAGCGAAGAAGAGAAGGTTTTTGCTGAAGCCGTTAGGCTAGGCGTGCCACTTAAGTCGAGCGACCTCGATCTCCCGAAGCCTCAGCCGAACGAAGATGCTGCGCCGATCTTCGAAGAAATCTCGAAGCTCATCTCGAAAGATAAGAAGTTCGAGCCTGATCTCAAGAAACTCGAAGAGGTCACCAAGGATCGCGTCGCCACAGAGGCTGAACTCAAGCGATTTGCTCCGTATTTCGATGCATCGGCCTCCTTGGCTACGAAGAAAATCTACGTACCTAGAAAACCGTGGGTCGCGGGATATTCGAAGACCTTAGAGCCTAACTTGGAAATCCACCTACGTCACGTCGCAATTCTGATTGTGAGGCGTGCTGAAAATAGACTCGCCGCGAAAAATTTTGAAGGCACCCTCTCGGACTTGCGGCTGGCTCTCAAAATTCCAGACCTGCTTTGGCAGGATCACAGCTTCTTTAGCTGCTTGATGGCGTCGCAAATCTCGATGAGGGTCCACCAGGTGATTCGGGACATGGCGAGCTTCATGCGTCGTGACAGTCGTTTCTTGCAGAGTCTTTTAGGCATTTCAAAAGAGCCGGTGATTCCAACTTTGCGCGCGACGTTCAGAGCCGAGCTTTTCCCCATGATCCAGACCCTTTCATATATCGATCAAACAAAGCGCAAAGAGCCATCAGAAGTGACAGAAGCTGAGTTGCCCAACAATCCAGTCACAAAGTTGGCTTACATCGACCTCATTCGAGCAGCGAACCAAATTTTTCGAAGAGGCGAAGAGGCGAGCTGGGATGAGAAAGCGATTGAGGATGCCTTGCAGGAAATCTATGCAGACCTGGACGTTACACCGCGACCTGCGAAACTTTTCCTGAAAGAAATCTTGCCAACTTGGGCTAAAGCCCTGACCCGTCAACGGATCGCCATCGCCCGCGCAGCCCTGACTCGATGCTATCTTGCCCTGTTGATCGATCAGCAAGTTAGCAATCGATTCAGGAGTGATCTCAGAGCTTTTCCAGTCTATGGTCGAGACCCTTTCTCGCCACTACAACCACTCATGTTGAAGAAGAACAAAGAAGGGATGATCCTCTATTCAGTTGGATACAACGGCATTGATGATGGCGGTAAGTCTGAAAGGGTGGATCTTTCAGGCGATGAATTGATGAGTCCGAAGCTAAGAGCGATCCCGGACGACATCTCTTTCCGGATCCCGAAATCGGTCATGAAATAGCCTCAATTGCTCTTGAACTCTTGTGCGAGGGAGCGCCTCCAGAATGAAAAAGAAACTCGGTTGGATCGTTGGATTCTTGGTTCTCGGTGGCCTCTCGCTGGCTTACTTCGCCTTTCGTCAACTGGGAAACCTCGATGAGCGAGAAAAGTCCGTCTTTGCCCGGGCAGCCGAGCTCAATGTTCCGGTTCGAGAAGAAGAACTGCCCCTGCCGAATCCCAGGCCTGAAGACAACGCTGTCTCCATCGTGGCTGAGCTCTCGAAATTGATCAAAGCCGATGTTGCGACCGCCGAGGCGGTGACCCAACTCACGGACGCTAAGAGAACGAAGCCTCCAACCGCCGCTGAGCTCAAGCCCGTCGCAGAGGTGCTGAAGCTCGCCGAGTTGCTCGAAGCCAAGAAGTTCTATCGCCAGACTTTCAAAGCGAGCACAGACGTCTTGACCCCCGTCACGCAGGTCGCGATCTTGCGAGACGCCGCGCTTCTCTTGTCCGCTCGCGGCGAGATCAGATGCGCCGACAACGATCTCACCGGTGGACTCCAAGATTTTTCGACCGCCCTTCACATCTGCGACCTGATGGCGCAGACCAGGACTTTTCTGATGGTCATGCAGAGCAACAATGCCCTGCAAAGCGTTCACATGGGGCTTCGACGCGTTGCTAAAGCCTTTTCGAACAGCGCCCCGGCCCTCAAGCAAATCAGAGACGCATGCCAGGAGCCCGAGTTCCCGAGTCTTCGGTCGGTCTTTTTGGTCTCGGCTTACGACGACTATTCCGTGATGATGACTGCGGAGAAGGAAGCTCGCGAGAGCGACGAGCATTCCAAACTTGGCCGAGATGCTTTTCTGGCGCTCATCAAGAAGAGCTACCTCGATGCGATCGAGAAGACCTGCCAGATCGTTGCAGAAGCCGACCAGAACCAGTGGTCGGAAAGGAAGCTCATGGACTCACTGAACAAGAGGTACGCCAGTCGGACGAAGGGTAACCCCGAGGCTCTGATTCCCGAGTTCGAGGAGCATTTTCCATTGGTGAATCGAGGTCTCAAGCAATTTTCGAGAGGACTGGCCATCCATCGATTGACGGTTTGCTTTCTGAATTTGCTGATCAATCGGGCAGAACGAGGAAAGCTTCCCAGCTCGCTCGCAGGCATGGGCGAGCAGGCTCGCGACCCCTATTCTAAAGGGCAAGCCTTCAGGTACTTCCTGACAAAACAAGGGGGCGGACTCTATTCGGTCGGCTTCAATGGAAAGGATGATCGCGGAGCTGCCGCGCCTTCGAGAGCGACCGACGACGTTGCGATGTCTCCCAAGTTCTTGGAAATCCCAGACGACATTGGCCTGGTGATCCCCCCGTCGCTGATGCCTTGACATTTCGTCGCAACCAGCCTCATATCTTGTATGCTGGTGCCCAACGATGACGGGACATCAAAACCGGACGACGTGGTACGCGGGGCTGAGCTCATATTGGTTCGCCAGCAGTTTCAAGTGGTTCATCCTGCTCGTCGCGGTTTTGCCGGGTCAAGTGAAAGACATCGTCCCCGGAGGCGAGAAGAGCGCCTATTGGGGTGGAGTCTTCATGATTGGGGCCGTCTGGGCGCTGATCGGCCCGGCGCTCTTCGGCTACATCAGCGATTCGATCTCGACCAAGTACGGCATCCGCCGACCTTTCTTGGCGATCGGGGCCGGCTTGACCCTCGTGGCTTTGGCTGTGCTCGCGCAGGCACCCTCGATTGCGGTCCTGACGGTCGGCTACTTGCTGCTTCAGATCAGCGACGACATCGGGACCGGACCCTATGGTGCGGTCATTCCTGACTTGGTGCCCGAGGAGAATCGAGGTCGGGCGAGCGGCTGGATGGGGGTCATGCAGCTCTCAGCGCAGATCGCCTCGGCCATCACCGGCCTGATTCTGGGAAACGTTCTCCTCATCTATCTAGCGATTGGCGTGGTCAACGTCCTGGGGGCGATTTGGGTGCTTTGGGCTCTGAAAGACTGCGACAAGCCGATTCAGCGAACAGACTCCAAGCCGACCTTTCGCGGATTGGTGCAGGGCTGGCTTGAACCTTGGAAAAGCATGGACTTCCGATGGGTTTGGTTCACTCGCTTTCTGAACGCTTTTGGGTTCTATTTGATCCAGCCGTACCTGCGGTTCTACTTGGAAGACATGATCCAAAGCTTCGTCTTGTTTGGCTTTCGGATTGGCGATCCAGTCAAGCCAAGCGAGGCGGCGAGCAGCGCCGCGATCATCTTGGCCTTGACGATCTCACTGACCGGGGCATTGGGGGCCGCGTGGGCGATGTCGGCGACCGACCGCCTGGGTCGAAAGAAGGTGATCTACCTCAGCGGAACCGTCATGGCCCTCGTATTGGTGCCCTTTGCTTTTGCAAGGAGCTTTGACGTGATCTGGATTTTGGCGGTTGTTTTTGGCTTCGGATATGGGGCGTACCTCTCCGCCGACTGGGCCCTTGCCAGCGATGTCATGCCAAACAAAGAGAGCGTGGGGAAGGACATGGGCGTTTGGACCTCCAGCGTGACCAGCGTTCAGATCTTCGCCGGGGGCATGGGAACCGTCATCACATTGCTCAACCGATCGAGCATGGGGCTAGGCTATGTTTCCGCCATCCTGACGGCGGCGGTCTCGTTCTTCATCGGGACGATCTTGGTCAAAAAGGTTCGCGGGTCCACCTGATCGGGAAGTACACTGACGGCTTATGAAGCTCTTTGTGGATACCGGAGACATCGAAGAAGTTCGTCAGGCCGCGGAGTGGGGCGTCCTCGATGGCGTGACCACCAACCCGACTCTCATCGCCAAATCGGGGAAGGGGTTCAAGGAGACCGTCGTCGCCATGTGCAAACTGCTTCCGGAGGGGACCGTGAGCGCGGAGGTAGTCGCGACCGACTATGACACGATGCTGAAGGAAGCCCTCGAAATCGCTTCGTGGCACGAGAATATCGTCGTCAAGGTCCCTTTGATTCCCCCCGGAATTCGGCTAGTCAGCACGCTTACTGAGCGAGACATTCGCACGAATGTGACTTTGGTATTCACCGTCAGCCAGGCCTTGCTCGCGGCGAAGGCCGGCGCGACCTACATCTCAAACTTCGTGGGCCGAGTCGATGACATCAGCGACGAAGGGATGAAAGCCGTCGCGGAGACCGTCGCGATGGTCGAGAACTACGGCTTCGAAAGCGAAGTCCTCGTGGCGAGTGTCCGCCATCCGGTTCACGTTGTTCAGGCGGTCTCGGCGGGGGCCCACATCTCAACCATGCCGTTTAAGGTCCTCCAGATGCTCTTCAACCACCCGCTCACCGACTCGGGGCTGAAACGGTTCCTGGATGACTGGAATTCCGCAGGGCTCAAAATTCTGTCCTAGCCTGCGAAAGGGCTCAAAAACGTGCCGAAAACCGCGAGTGGGCACGTAAAATTGCTAGCTTGCACCCGAAAAGGCTTGGATTTAGGGATATGTTAATGTATTCTGATGGATAAGGCGCGCTATGAGCACGGCTCGCCCTAGATCAAAAAATCAATTCTATGCATCTTCGCTTGGAGGCGGAATGAAAAACTATCTCGTGTTAGGAGCGCTCGCGGGTCTCGCATCCGTAGCTAGCGCTCAAACGATTGTCTACAACAACACAGTCACCCCTGCGTTGAATACGTCGGGCGGCGTCCAATTCTGGGGTCAAGCAGGCGTAGGCGCGGCGACGGGCGTCGAGGGCGGCGACCGAATGGCTCTCACTGGCAACGATCGAAAGATCCAGCAAGTTGAGCTGCGATTCCAGTCGAGCAACACCTTGCCGGGCACGGTCGATCTTCGGCTTCGATTCTACGACAACTCTCCGTTGATGACCGGCGTGGATTTCTACGATTCCGGCTGGATCAACTTCCCGGAAGTTTCAGGTGCCAACACCTACACCTTCACCCTGCCGAACGTTCCAGTTCCGAGCATCTTCAGCTATTCGGTCGAAATTCAAAACCGATCGGACGTAACGGGCGCCTTTGGACCCCAAATGTTCAATCCGGTCTCGGTGGGTGGAAGCCAGTCAACCTTCCCGGCAAAGATCGGTGGAACGTGGGGAATCTACCAGTTCACCGCACCTGCGATCGGCAACTTCGGCGTGAAGCTGACGGCTCTTGCCGGAGACCCGGCTCTGCCGACTCCGCCTGCAGGCTTGTACACTCAAAATCCGGCGACGACATTCACGGCTGGTCACAGCGTTTCGAGCGTCGAGGGCCAACTCGTTGCAGGCAGCGACTTTGATCGACAGCACATCGATGATTTCACCGTCCCAACGGGCGGTTGGACCATCGCGTCGGTGGGTGCCTGGCACCAAAACGATCGCGGCAACCCAACCAGCGTTGACGTTGAGTTCTATCAAGAGAGCTCGCCAGGCGTCCCGAGTGAAACTCCGGCCCATAGCTTCTTGAACATTCCGATGAGCAGCGTGACGGAGTACTACGCTGGTATTTTCAATGCCAACGGTCTTCGACACTACCGAGCGGCTCTGCCAAGCTCGGTGAACCTGACTCCGGGCAAGTGGTTTGTGAGATTCCAAGCGAACTCGCCGTTTAACCACTTCTGGAATGCGACCACAACAACGAACCCGATCCAAGGCCTCAATGCGCACTTCCGCAGTGGTCCTACGGGCTTGACGGACCTGGGGGCAATTCCACCATGGCCGAGCACCTGGACTCCGACCGGTGTCGTGATCTTCACGACCGCTTCGGACCGCGCATTCCGGCTTTACGCTCCTGAGAACAACGTCAGCGGGACGGTTGACTTTGGCCAGCTGACGGCTGCGTACAACACCGGCGCGAACCTGCCGACCTCGATCCCAGTCTCGTTCCGCGACGCTGGAAACAGCGAAATCGCGACGGGCACCGCTTCGTACAACCCGGTGACCGGTGCATTTGCCACCACGATCCCGGGTGCGGTGACGGTTCCGTTCCGCGTCAGCTTCAAGCTGGGCTTCTGGCTCCGCAAGACGATGCCGAACCCAGCTGATCCAGCTGCTCCGCTCGGCAACTACAACTTCGGCACCGTGACCCCGCTGGTGGGCGACTCGGACGACGACAACGAAGTGACGAACTTCGACTACTCGCTCTGGGCAGCTGCCAACGGCAACACCGTGACTGCTAACACCGACAACG
>DDCB01000012.1 GCA_002335425.1 Chthonomonas sp. UBA2017 | reverse complement strand
AAAGTGTAGGTAGTCGAAGTTGATGATTTCGCGGACACCGTCAAAGTCGTTGTCGGTTTTAGCAGTCACGGAGTTGCTGTTGGCAGCTGCCCAGAGCGAGTAGTCGAAGTTCGTCTCTTCGTTGTCGTCGTCCGAGTCGCCGACCAGCGGAGCAATCGTCCCAAAGTTGTAGTTACCGACTGGTGCCGCAGGATCAGCCGGATTCGGCATCGTCTTGCGGAGCCAGAAGCCGACCTTGACCGAGATGCGATAAGGAACGTTGACCGCCACCGGGACCGTTCCCGTCACCGCACCTGTGACCGGATTGTACGTCGCCGTTCCAACAGCAATCTCGGTGTTGGCCGCATCGCGATAAGAGATGTTGAGCGTCGCTGGTAAGTTCGCCCCCGAGTTGTAAGGCGTTCCTCCCAGTTGACCCAGGTCCAAGGTGCCGCTCAGCGTGTTGGGCACCGAGAGCGGCTGCGTCCAGAGAAGAGCTTCATCACGAGCCGTCAAATTGTTGTAGCCGTATCCCGTCACGTAGAGGTTGACTCCATCGCTCGAGATTCCCGTGGCAACACTCGTGAAGTATTGCGAAGGCAAGACGGCGTGCAGGTTTTGCCACGATGCTGAGGTCCCTGTCCAAAGACTGGCTCGGTTGAGCCCACCCAGATTGGCAAGGCCCACTTGTCGCGTGCCGCTGATCGCGAGCGCTTGAGAATCTGTGTAGCCGATCGGATGAAGGTCCACAAGTGAAGCTGCGGTTCCGCTCCAAAGGACGGCCCGGGTCGTTCCCAAGAAGTAGGCGTAACCCACTTGCTGGGTTCCGTTGGTGGCAAAGGCTCTCGAAATAGGGCTCCCGGTGGGGTGCAAATTGACCCAGGACGAGGAAGAGCCGGTCCAAAGGCTGGCATTGTCAACATTGATCACGCGAGCGTAACCAACTTGCTGATTTCCGCTGGTCCCGAAGGCTTCCGACCAAACGGCTCCTGTCGGATGAAGGCTCACCCATGAACCAGGTGTTCCAGTCCAGATCCCAGCCCTTTTCACTCCACTGATCCGGGCAAATCCTGCTTGCTGGCTTCCGGTCGTGGCAAAGGCGACTGACTCCGTCGCGCCCGAGGGATGAAGGCTCACCCAGGATGTGGAGACCCCCGTCCAGAGGCCCGCTCGCGTCTGTCCTCCTATAAAGGCGGAGCCGACTTGTTGCGAAGCGCTTGCGCCTCTTGCGTACGATTGAGTCGAACCGGCCGGATTCAGGCTCACCCAGGAGCCAGCGGTGCCGGACCACATGCCCGCCCGGGTGGAACCGCTGATGGGTGCATATCCGACTTGCTGCGATCCTCCGGCACCGGTCGTAAACGACTCAGACCCGCCGGCTGGATGCAAGACCGTAACGGTCCATTGCGCATGCGCCATCGATGGCACGACGAAAAAACTCAGAGCGGCGAAAACGCCCGACCCCAAACGAATGAATTTCTGGAACCCTTTCAAATAATCCATAGCAGTGGCTCTCCTCAATAGAAGGGATGACCCATCGAGCGATGATGACTCACTCCTTCAAAAGTACCACAAGACTTATCAAAACGGTCGAGCTAAAGACTAAAGACCTGGATCCGCAACCCCAACGACGGCAACATCGCGATGAAAACCTCCATCGCGGAAGAGACTTCGGCAGTTCGAGAGTGCCGGAGCTCGTGAACAAGTGTTGGACTTTCTGTCCACGCCTTGGTAACGATGTGAAGGGCTGTGCGTGAGGGTTCGCCAGCCCAAAGCAACTCCCCCCGAAGCTCCTCAGGGGTCGTCCGAAAGTGAGAGTCTGTCCAGAAACGGGAGCCCTCTCTCTTCCATCAACCATGACCAGATCCGAGCCGATTTGCCTCCTCTTCCTAGGTCTTTTGCGGTTGAAGCAAGTTTGTTCCGCCAGTTCGGTAACTTCTCCTGTAAACTAAGGTTTTGAGGCGAAACGAGCGATGAAAATGAAGTACACGAATTGGGCGAAGAGAGTCGGAGGGCTTGTGGTCCTCTTGGCCGCGACCGGTCTTGCAACCGCCGCGATCAAGGACCAAAAGACGTTCTTCAACGTGGTTCCCGCCGTGACGTCTAATCCGTTCGCTGGGACTTTGATGACCCACACGAGCACCGTCCCGGCTTACTCGATCGGCCGAATCGACTACGGCGGATCAACCACCCAGATCAACGGATGCACAACAGACTGGGTGAACGACACCATCCTAGCGATTAATTTCAACAATTTTTCCGCGATCATGAATGGGCGGAGGTTGGCTGGCGGGTACTTTTACACAGGTGCCGGAGCGCTCACGGCGTCGTTTTTCATCAATCCTGGCATGACGGTTCCGCTGGGCAGCGAATGGAAATTTTACTTCTCGAATTTCAGAGATGACGCCCCTCCCGGACCCGATAACCAAGTCACGATCACGTTTACTTTTACTGATGAACCGGTGACGCCGCCTTTGGGGACAACAGTGAACGTGACCCCTGGCGTTGAAGAAAACCAAGAGCTCACCTACTTTTCCAATCCTCTCGAGGTCGTTTGGTACAAAGTCGTCGTGACCCAGCCGACATCGCTGACGAACTTTTTAGACATCAGCGCCACCATGCCAGAGTCGCTGCCCGTGAGTTACGGCCTCTATGACGCTGCCGGCTTTCTCCTACAAGCGTCCACAGCTCCACAGGTTCCCCGGCCTGGCTTCAGCTTCGGTGGGGACGGCTATGTCCGGCCCGCCTACTCGGGATTCTATGGAGAAGGTCAAGACGGCTTCCTTGATGCCGGAACGTACTACCTTGCCGTGGGGCCCACGATCATTGACTTCTATAATTACTTTGGGGCGTTGGGCAGAAGATTTGATGAGCTGAATGGTCTATTGTCGTTCCGAACCGGAGAAGTCACGGCCCCGCCCGCCCCGCCCGCTCCGCTTTATGAGCAAGAGTTGACCGATCCCTTTGGCGGTTTTGGCTTGGTCCCGCTCTTTCGCGGTCCGAGCGGCGGCGCAACTTATGACCGACAGGCAATCGACGACTTTTCGGTGCCTTCGCCGGGCTGGGACGTCACCCACGTGAGCGCGTCCATCGGTTCGAGCTACCCCTTCTTGCCCAGTCACTCGGTGCGAGTTTGGATCTACCCCAAGTTGACAGGCGGAGCCCCGGGCGCGCCCGTCGCTTCGATCGTTGTGCCCGGAGCGGCCGTCACGCCTTATTTCCAAGCGAGCGTGGGCCAGCTCGTGAAGCGGTTGTATATCAACTTGGGCAATGGGGTTCACCTGCCGCCAGGCAACTACTATCTTTGTGTCCAGCCTGATCAGAACCAGTACCGAGAGACTTACTGGTACAGCTCGTCGCCGACCACGCCCGTCGCGGGTCTGCCAGCTCAGTATCGCGCCGGGCCTCTTTCGGTGAACGACATCGGCTATCCGCTCGCCTGGACCGAAACCGACACTCCAGTTTATGCAGGCCCGCTCGATCTGGCCTTTGCGATCTATGGGACGGTTTCGACCGGGACCGGCAACGGCATGACGGGAACGCTGGACCTCGGGCAGCTCGGAGGTTCGCCGTACAACTCAGGTGCGAACCTGCCGACGACCTTGAACATCTCTTATCGCGATGCCAGCAACAACGAGATCGCAACGGGAACGGCGACCTATAATCCGGTGACGGGCGCGGTGAGCGGCACCATCCCCGGCGCAGTGAACGTACCGTTCCGCATCTCGGTGAAGGTCGGCTTCTGGCTTCGAAAGACGATGCCGAATCCGGCTGACCCTGCGGCTCCGCTCGGCAACTACAACTTTGGGACGATTGCTCCGCTGGTGGGTGACTCGGACGACGACAACGAAGTGACGAACTTCGACTACTCGCTCTGGGCTGCTGCCAACGGCAACTCCGTGACCGGTAACACCGACAATGACTTTGACGGTGACGGCGAAATCACGAAC
>DDCB01000017.1:40235-192339 GCA_002335425.1 Chthonomonas sp. UBA2017 | reverse complement strand
TCTTCAAGAATGGGGGCAGACCAGCGCTCGCGCCGCAGCTATCTCCTCTTGTCGAAAAACCAGACTCCCGCGCGCCTGCCTGGTTGGCTTCCAAGCTGCATTGAAAACGAGGCAGTTCTTACCAAATGAGGAGCTTAACCATTCGGCTATGGAATCTCCATTTGCCATCATCGCAGACATCATTAAAATGTCGGCGTCAGGGGCAAGCTCTAGCATGCTGAGTAGGCCGATCATCGCGCTAATCGGGCGCTGCTGGTGGCTCTCTTTGGCCAAGTGAAGTGAATGACACTCATCAAAAACAATAAGTCCTATATCCTCGAATGCCTCTGGCTGCAAGGTCAACTGCAGTAAACAGCGCTCCGGGGTCATTACAGATACCATTTTCTCGAGCACAGCATCAGGCATATTGAAGAGCTGGTCTTCGACCTCGTCTTCGTCCACCTCTGCCTCGGATAGCAGATTCCTTAGACTCCGTGACACTTGACCTACAAGTGCGAGGGTCGGCGCAAGATAGATGACCTTTGAACCTGATAGCACCGTGGCAATAATCTTTAACTCGGAAAGCGTGGATTTACCTGCTCCAGTTGGGAAACTGATCGCCGCTGAAACTCCTCGGTCAAGTAGTCCATCAGCCACCGCTTCCATGTGGTTTGTCCACATATATGGGCGCTCATTAAGCCTTTGATCGAGAAAGCTTCTCCAAGGATCGGAGTCGGGGCCCACTGGATCAGCAACGTCGGTCAATGCGCGCTCATTAAGTCCATTACCTGCACCTAACAATAGTGTTGCGATGTGGTGTGGGGCAGCATAGCCGGCGTAGACAGCTTGAGGCATCTGTAGCTCGTTCGGGAGCTCCAGTTCTGCTATGGACATGGAAACAACTTCCTCACATTGGACAACAAACTCCTCGTAGGTGGCCGCAGCGGCAGGGCCGGGCTCCGACATTCGCCTAGCTAACAGTTGAATCGCCCGTAGCAGCTTCCCCCACAGACACAATTCTGCCTGTTCTTCCGTGGGGAGCTCAGGATTTACTCCGATTTGTCCTCCGCCAACAGCCCGCAAGTTGCCTCTACAAAGCGCAATTAGTGCCCGAAGCACCTCATTTCGAGGGTCTCCTTCTGTTGAAAAGCCTTGGATCGCTGATGCAGCCTCAGCTGAGTCGGCTGGGTAACCGGCTGCCAAGAAAAGCAAAGCGCAAGCAATCTCAGCAGGGACTGAACTTGCGTTCAACTGGACTCTTCCAGAATTGTCCTCGCCCTTCAAGCGGTCGGCTTTAAACAGAAGTTGATGAGCGGATGCCGAAACGAATGCTGCCGACTCTCGCATCCGAGGGTCTATGGTGAGTGCTGCATAGACCTGTAAAGCTTGGGCAAGCGCCTTGAGGTCCTGCAGGGCCTCATCTAGGTCAGTATCACTTTCTCCCTCTGCCAAAAGCAGCCTTGACGAGGATATCTGCGCATAGCAAGCCGTAAGTAATTCTGGCATTCTCTCCGAATCAAAGCCCCGAACGGTCGGAATACGACGAATGAGATCGGCTGTCGTTTGATCGTACATGTCAGCGGGTTCCCATCGACGCAAGAAAAGCAATCGCTGCATCAGCAATTGCCTGAAACTCCGAGCGAAGGTCGTCTACTACAAGAAGTCGTGCGCTGCGCCGATCAGTAGCACCAGAGATACTTTCTTCATATCCTTTGAAGACCTCACTTCTTGTGGGGAGTCTAGACTTAGACGTAGCGACTGAAACGCAATAGCGCTTCATGTGATACCAATCTGATGTAGCCGTGAGTTCTGCTACGTCCAATCCTGCGACCTGCTTTAGGAGACTCGATGCTTCGGCGGTCATCTCTCCGTCTCGTTCACAGCTTTCATAGGACTTAAACTCCGGCCATACCTCATCTCGGACAATTGCCCTTGGGGAATCTGATGCCTTGTCTTCGAAAAGCTTGATGTATTCAACCGTCGAGTTATCAAGCTGAATGAGGAGACCGTCGAATCCTTTGCCCGCTGCGTGACTATGGGGTGCCTTCAAGAGGGAGTCGGGGAAATCCTTTCTGTGTGTGATCCAGGTGATCAGCTGCAACATCCAACCATCTCGATGCACCACATCAGAGTGTGGGACATCGTTGCCATGCTCGTCCTTCACGGTAGGGATGGGGCAGTTGAGGTGGCGGATCGCTTCCTGAACTTGGGCCTTTGAAGGTATTGGGTTCGGTTTCTCGGCTCCCGAAATGATCCATTCTGCATGCGTCAATCGGCCAATCAAGATCAGCGAGATTAACTTAGCCAGTAACGCCTGATCATTAACGGTCAAATGCAGAAGATCGATATCATGCTTGCTCGCTTGGGCGGACGAGGAAATAGGCATTAGGCTCTCGCAAAAACCGGCGAAGGCACGGTTGGGTAAGCGTAGTACACGTGGCGAAACACCGCCTCGACTTTTTCCTGAATCTCCGGTTCGGTGTAAGCGTCAGGTAATCCAGTCTGGTCACTGTAAAGGAAGTCAAAGATGGTTGAGCGCACCGCATCGCGAGTTGCTTCTTTCTCCGTCCATTGTGCGATCTTGAGCTTCTCGCGCTTGAGGTTGGACAGGAGCTGCCCAGCGATCAGCTTGATTTGGGCAATCTCCTTCGGGCTGAGTTCGGGCTTCATCAGAAGATCAAACATGACCACGGATTCAGGATCGAGACCTTCACGTACGTGGCGTTGCTCTTCGCCGTCGAGAGCCTCCACAAAGCGCAGGAGGGCCTCGAAAGTCTTCTCGATGGTCAGCCGATCCTTCTCCGAGTTGTAGCCGTCGATGATCTCCTCATAGCGAGCTTGGAAGTCAGCTCTGAGTGGGTTCTCTCTCATGAGCTTGGCAAGACGACGCTCGATGATGGTCTTGAGCTCCTGAACGGTCGTGTTCTTCTTCGGGCTCTTGGCGAACTCTTGGCGCAGCCTCTCAAAGTCAATCTTCGAGATGTCGTAAGGCTTGCGCTCCTCCTTGCACACACCCTCCTCAACTGGCCGAACAGCGTCTGCAACGACAGCATGCAGGTCTCTCATGATCTTGCTGATGTCGGCGTCGTCTCGGTCTTCCTGAAGGCTCTTGTAGATGACGTTTATGGCATCGTAGGCGTGCTTGAAGTCGTTGATACCGTCAATCGTGATACAAGACTTGAACTTCTTGAAGACCTCACGAGCCATAACCTCGAACTGCTTTCGACACTAGTCCGACTCATTCGCAGCCTCCTTCGCAGCGATGATCGCAGCGTTTCGTGCAAAGCCGGTTTCGCTGATGATCGTTTCAAGCGAGGCCCCGCGTTCCGCAAGGAAATGCCGCACGAACTCAACTGTCTCGGCAAGATCAGCTAGCAGCTCCTCATTGGAGCGAGCTGGTTCGTCCTCTCCCGTGTCGCCGCCAGACCGTCCAGAATCACCTTCACCAACGAAGGTCGCAAGGGCACTACGGAGATTCTTGAGGATGCCGCAGTAGTCAACGATGAGGCCATTGTTCTTGCCATCGTTCACCCGGTTGGCACGGGCAATGGCTTGCATGAGGGTGTGAGCCTTGAGTGGCTTGTCCAGGTACAAAGTCGCCAAAGAAGGAACGTCGAAGCCAGTGAGCCACATGGCGCAAACGATGGCTACACGGAAGGGATGATTCTCTCGCTTGAACGCCGATTCAACGTCGAGTGAGGTTCCATCCGGCAAGGAGAACCCTTGCTTGATCAACTTGCGGTGAGGTCCGATGTCCAGTTCCCAGTTGCGGAACTTGGCAACTTCGCCCTGCTCTTCACTGACGATGACAGCGGTCAGGGTCTCCTTCATCCAAGTGATTTGCCGCTGACGGAAGACCACCTCTTGCTCGTCCGTGATCGCTCGAAGTTCGGCTTCAAGTTCGGAAATGCGTTTTTGCCAGCGAGGGATGATGAGGTTGTACAAGCGAACGCAAGTCACCTTGTCGATACAGACCAGCATGGCCTTGCCGCTCTCCCAGGCGGTCGAGTAGTGCCACACGAAGTCATCGGCGATCCTCTCCAGCCGAGGTTGCGCAGCGATCACGTGATATTCACGCTGTAGGTCGTTCTCCAGCCGGGCGCGTTGGTTTACGTCGAGGTCGTACTCGTCGAGCTTCTCAAGGACTTCGGCGATCTTCTCGTTGAGCTCGGTATGAGCCAGCCCGAGCTTCTCTCCTCGGGCGTCAAAGAACAGAGGAACGGTCGCTCCATCATCGACGGCCCTCTGAAAGTCGTAGGTGGAGACGTAATCGCCGAAGACTCGACGCGTGATCTCATCGCTCTTGAAAAGCGGGGTTCCCGTGAAGCCGACGTAGCTCGACTTCGGAAGGGCATTGCGCATGTTGAGCGCGAGACGGCCGTATTGGGTTCGGTGCGCTTCGTCGCTAATGACGATGATGTCATCGCGCCCCGACCAGGGCTCCTCAGGATTCACGTCCTTGTTGAACTTCTGGACGAGCGTAAAGACGTGGCTCTTATGGTCAGCGAGCATCTGGCGAAGGTGTGCGCCGGACGTTGCCCGATGATCCTCTGCCTTGCCCTTGACGACCGAACAGCCAGCGAAGGTCTTGTAAATCTGAGAGTCGAGATCATCACGATCCGTGACCACCAGGAAGGTGAAGTTGCCGCCGAGCTTTCGATGGACCTTCCGGGTGAAGAACACCATTGAGTAGCTCTTCCCGCTGCCCTGGGTGTGCCAGAACACGCCAAGCTTGCCCTGACGAGCTTCCCGGTCGCGAACAGCCTGAAGCGCACGGTTGACCCCTAGGAATTGGTGGTTCTTGCCGACGATTTTGACGGTCTTGCCAGAACTTTCATCGAAGAGGATGAAGTTCTCGACGAGGTCTAGGAGGTTCCGCTTGTCGCAGACACCCTTCAAAAGGGTTTCCATGTCCACGACGCCAGCTTCCGTCTCTTCAAGACGTTTCCATTCGTGGAAGAAGGCGTACTTGCTCCCTAGCGAACCGAGCTTGCCCTTGTCACCATTCCCAATCAAGACAATGGCGTTGTGGTGGAATGCGTGCGGAATCGTGTCGCGATAGTCGTTCAGGTTCTCTTCAACGGCTCGCCTCAAGTCTCGGTGAATGGCTTTGCACTCGATGAAGATTAGAGGTAGGCCGTTGACGAAGCCCACGATGTCCGCGCGGCGGCGGTAGATATCGCCCTGAATCCAAAGCTCCCGAACCGCTATGAAGCGGTTCTGGTCTGGGTTCTCGAAGTCGATGATGCCGAGCCTCTTCTTTTGAAGGTTGCCCTGGTCGTCCCGGAAGGTCACAAGGACGCCATCCCGAATCAGGTTGTACTTCTCTTGGTTTGTCGCAAGGAGGGAGAGGCTTGCGCTAGCTTCGGTGAGCTGCCGCTCCGCGTCTCGATAAGCAGCATCCGGAAGGTCAGGGTTGAGCCGCTGAAGGGCCTCTCGCATGTCTCGAAGGAGAACTGCCTCGCGCTGATCTTTGCGACCCAAAAGCTCCCATCGCCGTAGTCTTCCTGGTTGTAAGCGAAGACCGACTCCCAACCCAAAGCATCCCGCAGATAGTCTGCGGAAGTTTGTTGGACGAGTGTGTCTTCGTTGAGGCTCATTGGTCTCCTGCGCTAATTTGTCGCTCAAATGACTGGCGAACTAGGCTCATGATATATGGAATCTCTTCCAGATTATCAAAGATAACCTCAACATCACCATTACCCCATGTGCCAATCTTCGTAACATCTCGGGCGATGCCGCGCGAATCATTGAGGTCCGGGAAAGGAATGTTGAGGAAGAGCTTCAGCCGTTTTGATTGCGGCTCCACATCGACAAAGTTGGTTTCTGCCTTGTAGGCAACATAGCCGAATCTGCAGACTTCCGCCACTACCGGGTCGAGCCCGAGGATTTCCTTACGAATCGCATCGAAGAGCTTCTTGACCGGCTCTGACTTCAGCTGAGGATAAGAATCAAGCGTGTATTGTGTCGGTTCTGCTTGCTTCGGAGGTTGAAACTCGTTGAGGTTCAGTGACTCCGCTTTTGGAGACTCCCACACCTTGCTGGCCACTTCGGCCAGTCGTTCGGCTCGCGCTACAATCGCATCCTCATCCCAGACTTCTAGTGATCCCAGGCCAGCGTTCATCCGAAGCGGGCTCTCAGCGAAGCCGCCTTTCATGTCGCGCTTCTCGTGGAACGGTCGGTCGCTGTACTCCGTGTTGTAGCCAGTCAAAGTCAGATTTCCGAGCGTGTGAAGACGCATCCCGTGGACGCGCTCCCACTCCTCGCCGAGCATGGTTTTCCACTCAGAGCGCATGTCATCGTTCTGAGGCATGATGTGCTCGATGGTGTACTCATCCACTGGAACCCGCTCCTTGCGGTCGTGATTCTCCATCCGGCGAAGCCAGTAGGATCGACTCCGGAAGTGATACAAGTCGCGAACCTGGAGCTGACGCCGAAACTCGTCATCTCGCGGGAAACGACGGTAAGAGGGCAGGAGCAGGAACTTCGCTTGGATGCTTTCGAGATAACGATCCTTCTTCAAGTCACGCCCGAAGGTCGCAAAGGTCTTGTTGAGGGAGTTGGTCGGAATCTCACAGATCGCACGGCGGAACACGTAGCTCTCAACGAGTCGGACCGCCGCAAGGAAGTCCGATTTGGAAAGCAGCCCGACGTTGAAGTCGGCGTATAGCTCCAGCAGGAACGGGTACGCGACGTCCACTCGAAGCTCGCGCAAGTCGTGGAAGGCCAACTTGAGGTCAGGATCGGTCTCGGTTCCAAGGGCCATCGCACAGTAAAACCGAGCGTAGTCTCGAATCTCGTTGACAATCGCCTCGACTCCCTCAACCTTGCCTGATTGAGCGTAGGTCTTGAACGCCGAGTAGACATCACGGACGTTTGGAATCTCACCGGTGCGAACGGTCAGGTAGTGCCGCATGAAGCCGTCGAAGTGCCACACGTAGCCTTCCTGCCCGAACTCAACCTCCATCGGTCGCCAATACTGTTCGTAAAGGCGTGTTTGGAGATCTGGCTCCAGAGACATGAGCACGTAATTGCGGATGAGGTCGGCTTGGCTGAGTTCACGTCCGGTCGAGTTGAGGCTTTCAAAGACGAGCTGAGGATTGTCTTGCCCCCGGGTAAGGGACACATCCACGATCATCAGCTTGGCCAATCCCGCCCAGACTCGATCCCGTAGCTCCTGCGACCCCCTGAGCCGCTTCAAGAAAAACTCATAGTTCGCCTTGATGCGAATTAAGCTTTCCTTTGGAAGTGGAGCTTGACTCACAATCGAACAAAGGGAGGGCTTGTCGGTCTGACTGAGGAGGAGCTTGTATCTTCGCTCGCCTGTCTCTTCAGGATTGGTTAGGTACAGGTTGCGAATCTTCCTTGCCGCAAAACCGTCGGAGGTTTCACCTTCACCAAGAGCATCCGCTAGCGCAGCAAGGATCAGACTTACAGTGGTCAATCGCTGCTGACCGTCAATCACGAGGTATGGCGACCATCTTGAAGCGTTCGACTGAGCCTCCTCGATGTAAACCACCGAACCAACGAAGTGCCCCGTGATCGAACTATCGGCGGCTGATCGGACGATATCCTGCCAAAGCTGCTCGCACTCCGGTTCCTGCCAGCTGTAGGTTCGCTGGTAGATCGGGATCACAAACTGCTCGCCGCTCTGGATGAACTTCAGCAGGTTGGCTTCGACTGCTTTCATTCTTCGTCTCCCTCACCGACCGGTAAAGTTGGTCCGCGGTCAATAGCTCGTAGACTGATCGAGGCAAGCGACTTCAACTGTTGAACGGCGATTTCTCGTAGCTTCCCGAGGCGTTCAGACTGTGAGAGTCCCTGGCGCACCAGTTCGGCATTCATGCTCTCAAGGTTCACCATGACCACCAGTTGAGCCACGGAAGCATGGTCGCGCATGTTCCCTTCAAGTCCTGGATTCTCGTCTCGCCACTGCTTGGCTGTCTTTCCGAACAGAGCGACGTTGAGCAGATCAGCCTCATCGGCATAGACAAATCCTTGCTGCTTCGTTGTCAGGGAGGGTGGAATCAGATGCTCCTTGATCGCATCGGTGTGGATTCGGTAGTTGACCTTTGAGAGTGCCCGATTCACGTTCCATTCCAGGCTCTGTCGCTCGGCTTCCGCCTCCTTGAGCCGCTGGAACTCCTTGATCAGATAGAGCTTGAACTCTGGACTCAGCCACGTTCCGAACTCGAACGCGATGTCTTGATGAGCGAAAGTGCCGCCCCCATAGCGTCCGGGTCGCGATTCAATTCCGATAGCCCCGGTCGCGTCAATCCATTTGCGAGGAGTCAGATGGAATGCGTTCAATCCGGCTTCCTTTTTAAAGGTCTCGAATTCGCCACCTTTAAAGTCGGGGTTGTGAACCGTCTCCCAAATCCCGAGGAACTCAACCGTGTTCCGGTTCCGCATCCAGCTGTAGATCAAGTCGTCACCACCGAATTTCTTCGCCATGTCGGTGAGCGAGATAAAGTCGCCATGACCACCCGAAACCACGGTGATGGCAGTTCCTTGAACGGAGATTTGGGATCGCTTCGACTTCTTCATGGTCATGTTATTGTAGACGGTTGTGCAGATGTATTCAAACCTCAATCTCTCCTGACATAAGGCGAGGAAGCAGTAAGTCACGAGCCCGCACTAAACGTTCATTGGACTCCCCGAGATTTCGGATTTGCTTCTCGATAGGATCGATGATTGAGCCAAATTCTTCAGCAACGGATGGTGGCGGGCTGAGCAACTCAATGCCAAGAAATTCCGAGCGAGTGACAGCAGCGTAAATAGCGCCCGATCCAATGATGTCCTCCTTGAAAAAGAAACCCTTCAGAAGTTGGAATAGCAACCCTTGATTTCCAGTTTTGGAACGTACGGCAGCGAGGCCCCGCCCAATCACCATTTTGGAGTTGGCGTAGTTGAGTCTGCCGACTGGAGCTCTAACGCTCACGAGGATGTCGCCCTCCTCGGCGACCCGACCAGGCCCACTGCAATACATCCTGGTCGTTGGATATCTGAGTCCAAAATCCTTCACTCCCTGGTGAAATGGAAGTCCGGCCCCAACATCATTGTAGAATTTTGAATCCGGGCTCTGGCCCATTACGACATCTGCGAGGTCGCCTAAAGTGACTTTGCTCCAACCTTCAGGGATGCCTTCTACAATTCTCGCATGTTCGAAACCGGGAAAGCGGAGTTGAACGAACCACTCGCGATAGATCAGCCGCGCAGCCCCTTCCAACAACTTGATCCGTCGTTGATTGTTCTGTATCAGGTCATCATACGCTGCCAAAGTCGTTCCAATCGTCTCTTGGATTGACAATTCTGGAACTGGAATTAACAGATTTTCGCAGTCACCAACCCGCGCGTGCTCAACCGTTGCTCCAAAACCCTTTGAACGTATCCGCCCCTGTACTTCTGGAGACTGGAGCACATATGCGAGGTACTCCGGGTGGATTCGGCTAGGGTTCGCCCGATAGTGAAATAGCCGCTGCCCCAACATTACTTGGCCTTGTGATCTGAATCGACCAACTTCACCTAAGGGTGCCTCGCGAGTGAGGATCACATCTCCACACTCTGGCTTGGATCGCCTTGTCCATTTGGTGAACACTTCCTCAGTTACAAAGCGAACATCGTCAGTGTCCACAAATCCGTTCTTCACGTTGGTGGTTCGAATCATCTTGAACGGAGTCTCTACATCTGCCGTCGGAGCGGTCTTGTTCACACAATCCACGGCAAGCTCGCAAACTTCGGAAATTGGCAATCGCGGCCAAGTCTGCGATGTCATCCGATTAACTCCCTGAAGTTCCTGCTGATGGTTGCAGCGAGGCCTAAGGCCTCTTCGTTTAGTCCAGCCAGTTCTTCGTGAATAGCGGTGATGGCTTCATCAAAATCAAAGTCCTCGTCGTCAATTTCTGGGGCAACCCCAACATAGCGGCCCGGAGTGAGTGACCAGTCGTTCTTCTCTAGTTCAGAGGGGCCAACAAGCTTTACAAGGCCCTCGACATCCACAAGTTCTCCGTTTGGAAAGCGTTCGAGGAGCCATCGAGCCTGGCGAGAGAAGTATCGAGCCAGCTTTAATTGATTTACCCCAACCACCCGAAGCTCTTCCAGTTCCTTTCTGGCCCTGGTGACCTTGGTGTTCGCCCAGGCATCGGCCTCCTTTGCTCCAAACTCCTTTTCTGCAATCTCGATCAGGCGACCCAACAACTTTGCGCTGTGATCCATAGATCTAATGAGATCGCGTACTCCTTCGACGTGGTGATGGATGATGTCACTCACACCGGAATGTTCGTTCCGCCCAAAGCCATCAAGGGATTGGCGACTTCGAGGCGTCACGTCAAGCAATACTTCAATCTCTCGCTGGATGTCCGTTTGAGTCGCCACGAAATCTTGTACGAGGGCTGTGGAGACCTCATGCCCTTCCTGAGCTTGCACGAAGGGCAGAACTAGCTCTGCGGCTGCATTCAGTGCGGTCTGGAATTTTGCGATCGGGTTCTCACGAGGCGGAAATACTGATGCTTCGAGTTCAACGACTGACCGCTCCAGATATTCCTCGATGAGCTTCCAGAAACGACCTGTCTCACCTCGGTAGAGCCAGACGATGCTCAGAAGGTTCTGGAGTTGCTCGGGCGAGAAGTCGTAAATCTTGCGAGTCACGCGGCGATGGACGTTTCGAGCGTCCAACATCAAAACCTTGTCCTTGTACTGTTCGGGCTTCGCTTTGTTAAGGAACCACAGCTCGCAAGGAACGGTTCGGGTGTAGAAGAACCCGGATCGGATCGCGACCATCATGTCCACGTGCCCGGACTTGATCAGTCGCTCCCGCACCTTGGCTTCGTCACGGCCCGCGCTGGAAGCCTGGGACGACATAACAAATCCTGCCTTCCCCCGGTCGCTCATGTAGCTGTAGAAGTATTGAATCCAGAGGTAGTTGGCGTTGCTGACTTTGCCGCCCTTGTTGACTCCGGGGAGACCGAACGGCAAGCGTGGATCATTCTTGACCTTCTCGGCATCCACTTCATCCACGTTGAACGGCGGATTAGCCATGACGTAGTCGCATGATTTGAAGAGGTTTTGGGGGTCGTTATAGTAGCTGTTGGCGTCATTGCCGGACGAGATCGAGCCTTCGAGCCCGTGAACGGCGAGGTTCATCTTGGCGAGGTTGGCCGTCGTCTTGTTCTTCTCGTAGCCTCGGAAGGTGAGCTTCTCAGCCGGGTTCTCATGCTTGCGCTCGACAATGTGAGCGGACTGAACGAACATGCCGCCGGAACCGCAAGCCGGGTCCGCGACGATGCCTCCCTCAGGTTCAAGGACGTTGGCGATGAACCCAACCAGCGAGATCGGCGTGAAGAATTCGCCACCATCGTGCGCTCCCTGGTCAGCGAATTGGGTGAGGAAGTATTCGTAGATGCGACCGAAGATGTCGCCATCGGCCTTCTTCAGCTCGTCAGGGTTGAGCTTGCGAACCAGGTCGCCTAGGATCGTGTAGTCGAGCTCCTGGTATTCCTGCTTCGGCAAAACGCCTTCTAGAGTCCGGTAGTCCTTCTCGATGGACTCCATCGCCGCAATGACCATTTCGGGCAGCTTGGCGTTGCTCGCATTCTCGACGAGGTAGTCGAACTGAGCTTCAGGTCGCAGGTAGATTGCGGAGCGTTCAGAGAAGTCTTCCTTGGTGAGTGGTCGAACAACGCCTCCTCGTGAAGGGAGCTTCGACTCGATCTCTGGCTTGACCGCAAGGTAGCGGCTGTATGCGTGGCGCAAGAAAATAAGGCCCATCACGGGCAGGAAATACTCGTTGCTGGCGAGGTTAGAATTGGCGCGGAGATTGTCGGCTGCACTCCACAGCCGTCGTTCAATCGCCTCAATATTCTCCAGTTGCGCCATTCGGTTGAGTTTACTTGGCAGGAGCCCTCAGTGAGGACCCGTTTTCAGTAGGTTCAATCTAGCAGGAATTTACGTTCCTAACCAGTCGCTCCACCCCCACGGGGCAATCTCATCTGATTCTGATCGCGAATCGAGAGCTTCCTAATGGGGCATTGAAGGAAGTCGGCCCTCCAGAAGCTTCTCTGCATCCTTCTGAATTGCCATCATAACATCGTAAAATTCCCCGAAGTCTCGAAATTCCAGCAGGTTGGACAGTTCGGGATCGCGAAGGGATTTAGCGAGAAATGCAGCGTCGCTCTTCATCTGATCATCTTTGAGGACGATAGCGGTTTCGGAGGCGATCTTAACCAACGCATCGACGGCCTTCCAGTGATCCTCGGCGGTGGAGAGGAGGTTGAGATCGTGCACTCCTGGTTTTCTAAACTCTTCGATCACCTCAAGTTGAGCCCTCTCAGTAAGGAGCAACGTCGGCTCCATTTCGAGTCGTTGAAGGTAGCGTTCTGTGAACGAGGGAGACCACTGCCCGGACAGAGCTTTTGCCAATTCCCGCCCTTTTGTATCGGACTGGATTAAAAATTCGGGAATCCTGAGTTTGTCCGTCGCCTTCTTGGCGAATCTCTCTAGGTGTGATTTCGCAAACCACTCCAACTTCGGAGCAAACTTGAAAATAAGGAAAACTGGAGGTAGGAGCATGACGAGTCCAAGGACGTCCATGAAATCCAGGCCAGCCAGCATAGCATTATTTGCCATAAAGAGCCACACCACTAAGTAGGCGATCAGTGGAAAGTAGACCGCGATGAGGCCAATCCGGTCGTATGCTGAAGGATGAATTGTGCAGACATGGCTGCCGTTCTGCTCTTGTACTTCGATGACGCCAGGAGCTCGTGCAAGCATGGACGCTCGCACGGACAGGAATACAGCGACAAGCAAGGATGCAATTGCAGTGGCGGCGAACAACACAAAGAAAAACTGCCACAGAGCAATCAAGAAGAACAGGTATACGATGCCTAAAACCCACTGCATACGTGCCTCGTCTAACCCTCATCTCCGATTCGAGGGGCGTTCTCGCGCATGAATTTCTCGTAGCCGGAGTTGTTCTCAGCTATCTGTTTGCTGACCCGATCCCACCCTTCTTTGCAGTCTTGTTTGTCATGTACTTGGAGCCTTCGAAGACGCTCCTTGCGTTCGAGAGGTTCACCACAGAATTGGCATTGGAAGCGGTGTACTCTGAGAGCTTGAAGTTGCTCCCCATAGATTTTCATGATCTTGGCTCGATCAACTGCATAGGCTGCATCAGAAAGAATCAACCCATCCTGAGCCAACCCAATGTGGAGCAATGTGCCGTTCAGCTCGATGAGTCGCTCCTTCAGAGCGGAGAGCTTTTGTGCAGCATCCACCTGCTCCCTTGCTTGCGTCTCACGCAGCCTCTCTTGATTGGCCTTCTCGTTCGCCTCTTCCAAACCCCGCCGATACTCGATGATCTCTTCGTACTCACGAATCGTTATCTGTCCTGAGTGGTCACAGGTCTGGCATTCACCTCGGAAATAGCCCTGACCGCCGCAGCTGTCGCAACGTACCCGCCCCGATCCTCCACAGTAGGTGCACTTTTCTTCAAACCGACGGCCATATCCTCGGCAATAAATGCAATCTGCGAGGCCATTCACACAATTGCTACACTCGTCCTTTGTCGTTCCAGAGCCACCGCAGTCTGGGCAGTTCCGCAGCGCAACTTTGCCTTCTTTGGTGATCGCGGCGAGTGGAAAGCCGCAATGCGGGCAAGAGGGAGCGAATTCGCTCACCTCCTTTGAGCACTCAGTGCAGGTGATTAGTGCCATCTCGAACTTCTGTTCAGAGTTTACAGGCAAAAGGGGGTGAATTTGTATCCCAGCTAGAATCGGGCGTTGGCTCGTGGGAGCCCGGATCGTTGCTCCAGGCCTTTGAGGAAGTCAGAAAGCTGGGAGGACGTGATGCGTCGGGAGCGACCGATGGAGACAGAGCCGAGCTGACCAAGATCGAGCAGGCGGTAAACATGAGCGCGACTGAGGGACAGCAACTCCGCCGCCTCCTCAACCGTATATGCCAGCTTTTTATGGTTGGTCTCGCTCACAGATTAATGGTGCTTGAGCTGGCGTTTTAGGAGACAACGCCTACCTGGATTGTTGAGCCGTGGCTCAACTACCGTTGCACAAACGTTGATCTTCGCGACGGGAAAGATCGGTTGGCATAGAGTGAGAATCGAGATGATTCTTACCAATGCGAAGTTCCCGTTGGGGCGTCTCGTTGCGACTAGCAACGCGGCCTCTAAGCTTTCCCCAGAAGATGTAGCCGTGGGCATTGGCCGTCACGCTTCAGGAGATTGGGGTGAGGTCTGCGACGAAGATCGGGCTTCCAACGAAGAAGCGTTGGTCGAAGGGCTCAGGCTCATGTCGGTCTATACGAGCACAAGCGGCCTCACTTTCTGGATCATCACCGAATGGGATCGATCCATTACTACGGTTCTCCTCCCCGAGGATTACTAATTCCAGCGACCTTTTTCAAGGTCGCTTTTTCTTTAGTTGATCAGCAGTAGCCCGGTTTCTGCTCACAGACCTTTGTTAAAAGGAACAAAATGAACTGGTCTAGCATCCGTGCCCTGGTTCCCCAATCCCAGCTCATCGCAAAGTCGAGCATAGATTTTGGGAGGAAATCCTCCGACAAAATCCCATTGGTTCCCGCTCCCTTCCATTGTGAGAATTCCAGAGATATGGCCGTATTTGTTACCCAGGCGATTCTTCACGATGTAGTTTGAAACATCTGCGCTCCTGGTGAATCCAAGTGGCCTCATCTCAGCTACTAGTGCTTGAAACTCCCTTTCCTTAACATCAACTGACTCTTGAAGCTTCGGCAGAATTCTATGCTCAACTCCGAGTGGATTCTTTGGCAGGGGTGTTTCCGATCCAGGAACGGTAAGTTCAACAACAGAACGTGTACTTAACTGCTTTTCGGTCAAACGACGCGAGATGAGGTCTTCAATTCGTCTACAGCGAGCCTTGTGCGCTGGAAAAAACATCGCTGAGATGCTTCGAAGAGACATTTCCTCAGCCTTCACTTCGTCCAAGGTCATCCCCCGAACGAGCTTATTGACAGAACTTTCAGCCTTTTTGGAGTGCCCGGCATCAAGCTGCTGATTAATCTGATTGCGCGCAACTTCGAACGATTCTCGTTCCATTCGATTACCTGCCTCCAAAATGGCAACTCTGGAGAAGCCAAAGAATACCATTACTTCTTGAATTGGGCTCAGTTCACAAGTCGATCCAATGCCTGCGATAGAAGCTCCTGCGCAGGCATCAGCGGCCTCGTGTAGTTCACTTCCGTAACGCCATCGGCTGAGTGCCCTACGTGCTCCTTGAGAGACGTCGGAGAGACCTCAGGGCACATCTTCTCAATCCAGTTGATGTGAGTCAGACGGCAATCGTGTGGGCTCATGTCTTCAGGTAATCCAGCCTCTTTTCGAATCCGCCGCCACGTCGCGTAAACCAGAGCCTTCATCCGAGGCTTGTTTTCGCTGGTTTGCGGCCAAATCAGATCATCATTCCCGAGACCCTCGATCACTGGGCCAAGAAGTCGCCTGAGGGTGTCGCACATAACCGCCGTCCGAACCTTGTCACCCTTGGGAAGCCCGACAGATTGCGAACTCTTCGCGTCGAGCTTCACAGCGCGATCAATCAGAATCAGACCCTCATTCATCCTCAGCTGACCACGGGTCAGAGCCATCTGCTCACCCAGCCGAAGTCCAGCCAGCAAGAATACGCCGAGCATCGCTCTTCGGGATTCATCCAGCTTTTTGGAGGCGAGTGCCTTCCTAGCTTCCTCGGGTGAGAGAGCTACTGCTACGCGCCGTTCAGGTGCTGGCATATCCAAGCAGAACGGATTCGACCAGAAGTGGGGAACGCGTCGATACGGCGTGATAGCCTGATTGAATGCACGAACCAGCCCAGCTTTGAGTGCAATGCGAGTGTGCTCACCGACGCCATCATCCTTCAGCTTCAGATAGAATGCGCGGACATCCATAGGGTCAATCTTGGTCAGCGGAACGCCCGCCCACCTTGGAGCCGCGTACTTCCTGTAACGAGAGACACGGTCTCTCAATGTCTTGGGGTCGAGCGAGTCCTTCCAATCGTTTTCGGAGAGCCACATGAACCACTCTCCGAAGGTCATCGCTTGAACCTTATGAATCGCAGCTATCTCGTCAGAACGCTTGAGAGAACGCAGGAAGTCTTTGCCCTCTCGCTGAGTCGGGAAGACACGCGAGATGCGTTTCTTGACCCCTGTGGTGTCTTCCAGAACGTATTGAACGCGCCACTTTCCTGCGAGCTTGCCCGTGCTAATCGGTCGGCACGACCCTTCTCCGTGATCTGCGCGTGTTGCCATGCACTAGATTCTACACGGGAATCTATCTCAAAGTTGAGAGACCTTTTGAGAGACCGAGGGGCTTGGTCTCTCATTTCCCTCTATCAGGTCTCTCTGATTTAGGTTCAAAAGAGTGGCGCCCTCGGAGGGAATCGAACCCCCGGCGCCCTCCTTAGGACGGAGGCGCTCTATCCACTGAGCTACGAGGGCTCGCCAAGGGGGAGGATACCTAAAACCCGACCTGCAAGCCGACGACCAGGCCCCAAGCCCGCCTGCAAAGCTGGGAGTCCCAGCCCTCGCAAACTCATCCGTAGCTCAGCTCCTTTCGCCCGACCGAACCGGCATCGCCGTCTGCAGAAACCGATAGGTGGTCCCCGCAGCCGGAAGTTCACTCGCCAGCATCGGCGCGTTTTCGACCACCGTCTGCTGTTCCCGGACCCAACCCGTCGCCCGGTCGAAGGTGACCTGGGTCCGAGACGTCAGCCCGCCCTCTTCGCGACCGACCCAAGAAACACGCACCGTCTCGCGGCCGAGCTCCTTCACTTCGGCTTGAGCCGAATACGTCGGCACGCGGCTGGCAGGCAAAGGCGAAATCGACCAGCTCCACCGAAGGCCGACAGCCCAAGGCTTTTCAGGCAAGACCGATTGGCGGAGCCGGCGGAGCCGAAAATCGGTTTCGGGGTCGCTCCCATCGAGCGCCTCTCCCGTCCGCAGACCGCTCCCCGAAAACTGGATCTTCACCGGCGACAGGGCTGCCTTCGTCACGTCCACAGGCGACCCGGCCAAAATCCAACCGATCAGACGGCGCGTGCCTTGGAATTGCAACAAGCGGACCTCGCCTTCAAAAGCGTCGGTCAAGCACAAGATCTCGCCCGATTCGTCGGCCCATCGATGCTGCTCTTGCCAAGCGACGGCGAACGGTTGGGGCAGGTTCAAAGAGCCTTCGTTGAGGCCAGAGGTCCCGATCGCGCACCCGGCCACGACCGCCCACCAGCTCATTCTCCCTCGCCCAATACCAAGATCGTCTCGCCGGGCCGCTTATATCCCCGTTCGCGAGCAAGAGCCTCTTTGCCCGCAGAAGATTCCAGTCGAGCTCGCTCGGCCGCCAACTCGGCGCGCTCCTTCTCGGCGGCTCGCATGTCGGCGCGTGCCCGGTCCGACCGCTCTTGTTGTAGCTTCAATTGCCGCCAAACGCTCCGTCCCTGAGCATCGGCATCCTGAATCCAAGGTTTCACCGAGATCAGCACCCCCGCACCCGCGGCAAGAGCCAAAAAGAGAATTTTCCAGACGAGCTTCCGTGCCATCTTGATTGCATTGTAGACGATTCAACCGCCCGCCAGGTCTCATCAGCCCGTCGGGAGGCCGCCCGAGGTACAATCTGGGCTCGAAGACGGCCTCTTCGAAACAGGAATCAACATGGGCATTAAGATTGGAATCAACGGTTTTGGTCGTATCGGACGACTCTCTCTGCGCACTTTGATCGCGAAGTACCCGGGCGTTTTTGACGTCGTCGCGATCAACGACCTGACCGACACCAAAACGAACGCCCACCTCTTCAAATACGACACGACCTATGGGCCGTTCAAAGGCTCCGTCTCGCACGACGAGTCTTCGATCACCGTGAACGGCGACCGGATGCAGGTCTACGCCGAAACCGATCCCGCCAAGATTCCCTGGGAAGAGCTCGGTTGCCAAATCGTTCTGGAATGCACCGGTCGATTCACCGATGCCAACCTGGCCAAAGGCCACTTGCGCGGAACGGTGAAGAAGGTTGTGATTTCGGCACCCGCCAAAAACGAAGATGTGACCCTGGTCCTAGGGGTGAATGATGAGATGTATGACGCATCGAAGCATCACGTTCTTTCGAACGCAAGCTGCACCACCAATGGGCTTGCCCCGGTTGCAAAAGTTCTCCATGAAACTTTTGGCATTGAAAAGGGTCTTTTGACCACAGTTCATGCTTATACAAACTCGCAACGCACGGTCGATACCGCCGCCAAAGACTTGCGAGATGCGCGCGCCGCCGCCGAGAACATTGTGCCTTCTTCGACCGGTGCCGCCAAAGCGGTTGGCTTGGTGATTCCTGAGCTCAAAGGCAAGTTCACGGGCATGGCTTTCCGCGTCCCCACGCGAACGGTTTCGGTCGTTGACTTTACGGCGCAACTGAACCGCGAAGCTTCGGTCGAAGAGATCAACGCTGCGATGAAGAAATACGCCGAGGGCCCGATGAAAGGGATCTTAACTTATAGCGATGAAGAGCTCGTTTCGAGCGACCTGATCGGCCACGAATCCAGCTCGATCTTTAGCGCGGTGGATACGATCACGATTGGCAATCTGTGCAAAGTTGTGGCGTGGTACGACAACGAATGGGGCTATAGTTGCCGCATCGCCGATCTGTGCGACTTCTTGGTGAAGAAGGGTCTGTAATTTATTAGTTTCGCTAAGAAACAAAGTCGCGACTTAGATCATCAACGGGTAGAGCTCGCGCTCTGCCCGTTTTTTGTTGCTTGCATGAGCCCCTAGGCGAGCCAATGTTATTCTCCAACTGAACCGCTGCACAAAAGTTTCGTCCCCACCCCCATGAACCTCGTCGCCATGGTTTTCGTCGGAGTTTTGGGGGTCTCGACCGCCCCGCTGGAGCGAGAAGTCTCCGAGCTGACTTACAAATCGGTCGACGGACGCGAGACCAAAGCGGTGCTCAGCGTGCCCAAGGGGCAAGGCCCGTATCCGCTCATCGTCACCGTCCATGGCGGAAATTCCGAAAAGCCGTACGGATACCTGCGCACGATGGCCGCGCCGAATCGGGTCTCGTCGATTGTCAACGATCTGAACCAACAACCGTGGGCCATCCTCGCCGTCAGCTATCGCAACGGCTTCATGAATCTCGGAGACGACGACGTCATCGCCGGGGTGCGATTTGGGATGAGCCTGCCTCGGATCGACCGTTCGCGAGTTGCTCTGATCGGAGGCAGTCACGGCGGCTATAAGGTCCTGCAAGCGGCCATTCGGATGGGCAAAGAGATTCGGTGCGTTTCGGCGGGTTCCCCTTGGATGGTCGATCCGGTCACCTTCATGAAGGCCGACGCCACCCAGCCCCCGTTTTCGATCATGGAGCCCGGCGTCCGAGATCGCCTCACCGCCCAAGGCAAAGCCCTGATGAATCAGGTCGTGCGCCGCGAAGGCTCCGAAGCCAAAGCACAAGAGTTCTTACGTAGCAAATCGGCCCTGGAGCAATCCGCAAAGATCCAAGTGCCCCTGCTCCTCTTGACCAGCCGCGCCGACGAAAGTGTGCCGCACGCCCTGGTGGAGCCCCTCTACCTGCGCATGAAGCGGCAAGGCCAACCGGTCGAGATTTTCACCGTCGAAAAATCGCCTCACGGATTCTATTGGGGCCGAGTCGAAGGCGTGCGCGCCGCTTCATCCGCCAAGACGCCCGAGCAACTGACCGAAGAGCGAAAGACCTCAGAGAAGATCATCACCTTCGTCAATTCACATCTTCAGTAAGTGCTCACCCATCAAAGAGGCGGACGCGCTCGATTCAGAGATTTCCTGCAGAAGCACCCACCGGCGTGATAGCTGGACTGGAAAGCTTTCCGAGTCTCATCGAGGGTGACGGCCTACGAGCAACCCGAGCGCGTAGGTATCATCGGCAAAATATGAATTGGCACTAACCCCTTTTAGAGGTCATGAAGGCACCCGAAACGGCGATGCTCGTCGCCTGTCAGCAAATGCTGGAAGCAGCGCATCCGGGTGCGTTCATTCAGTCCGTCGAGTCGCACGACTTCGATCCCGAATTTTGGGATCGTCCGTGGGAATTCGGACCCACTGAAAATGTGCCTGACCCAGGACTGATGTCGATCTCTTTTCACGAAGAGCTTGGCCTCATGAAGAGCTTGATTGCGGGGCGCTTTCAAATCCGCTGGGAAGGGGTGACCACTCAGCTATACATGATCCAGATCCCGGAACAGTACACAACGAAGACGGTTTGGTTTGTGATTGGAGAGGACGAATCCAGCACGCTGGAATGGAGCGAGAAAGTCTGTCGAGTTTGCGCCCGTACTGAGGGTGTGATTTTTGTATTCCAGAACGGGTGCTGGTGGGGGAGTCGGGAACTGTATTTAAGCATCGAATCGTCAAGCCTCGACGATCTTGTCTTGCCAAAGAATCAAAAGGAAGAAATCGTTTCCGATATCGAGCACTTTCTCACCCAGGAAGCCACGTATCAACAGTTAAATGTCGCCTGGAAACGGGGGATTTTACTCCTAGGCGCGCCGGGGAACGGGAAGACCCATCTCATCCGTGCGCTGGCGAGATCGCTGAAGCTTCCAACGCTCTATGTGAAGTCCCTTGAGGCGCAACATTCCGCTGCGCAAAGTGTGGTTGCGACTGCATTTCAGCGGGCACGAAAGCTCGCGCCTTGTCTATTTGTTCTGGAAGATCTCGATACGCTGATCGAGGGGAAAACCCGAACCTACTTCCTGAATGAGTTAGACGGCTTTGAAAACAATCGCGGCATCCTCACCATCGCCACTTGCAACTATCCGGAAAAGCTGGATGCAGCCATTCTGGAGCGCCCGAGCCGGTTCGACCGAAAATATCATTTCGAACTTCCGGCGTTGGAGCAAAGGACCGAGTACCTACGACTTGCTCGGGACCGATTCAGCGACCAGCTCCCGCTTTCCGAAGAAGCCCTGGTTCAAGTGGCCAAAAAGGCAGAAGGCTACTCGTATGCCTACCTCAAAGAACTGATGCTCTCCTCCGTGGTGGGCTGGATCAGCAGTGACCGAAAGGAACCGCTCGAGCAGGTGATGCGGCGTCAGGTGGCGACGCTCCTGTTGCAAATGCGGACGGATCGACCGGCACCCTCGGTCCCAGACGGAAATTATTGGTCTGATGACTAGGCTTTGGGGTCTCACAACACCCTCAAGCGAGCCACCTCTCACCAGCTTTTCTGGGATGCAAATCGTAATCCGGCAAAGGGGACTGATGCCTCGTTGCGCCCCCTTGAGGCGAATGGCCCCGCCCAGGTCCCGGCCGTCGAGATTGTCCTCGCAAAGGCTGTGCTACAACTGCAAACCTGATGAACTCAGTCCACGTCTCGAATTCGATTTTCTCGAACTAGAGCCGAAAGATTTGCGCAGCCCTCTCCGAGTCCAAGCCCTCACGACCACTCCGCGCTCCGTCCAAACTCGCCGCCGTGGGCAGAGGCCGAGGCGCGACGAACGGAGCGCAAGGCCGAGGGCGAGGCATTGGGCACGGCGGCGAGAAATTCGTCCGACCCAAGTGGGGCAGACAAGGCCCTACCGGCCGAACGTCGACCAGTTCCCAGGCTATTCCTACCCCACCATCCTTAAGAAATCTCACCGTCGCGCAAAACCGGAGCCGTAACCCCAACCCCATCGCGCAAAAAGTCCTGAACAGGTGAGCCATTCCAACTCGCCTGGACCCGAGTATTCAGTCCGTTATAGCCAAAGGAGTCCGTCCCCGAAGGCGACGTCAGATCGACAATCCGGTCGGCATCGTCATAGTTAAAGTTGTATCCGCCGCCCGGCCCCGCAATCTCGGTCGTCCGCGCATGAGCATCATAAGCGCAATCCCGCCAGAGCAGCCCAGAACTGCTTCGATTGGAATCACGAAAATAGTGGCAAGCTATGTTGCACACCGTGCCTGAGATGTGAGTCCTCGGCGACAGAATTTAGCCGTTGAACACAGGAACTGCGAGCCGACCAAACGTTCCTCTATCTGAAATGTCTAAGGCTCCTGATGTCATTCCCCGATAAACAGTTCTCATGCCAGAAAGATTTACCCACTCAAGATTGGGCTTATCCAGCAAAATGGTCAGATCAAACTGGGTCTCCAGTTTAGGCCCCCGTACAGTAAGCCTTCTCAGCGAAGCTATAGGCCGGAGCGGTTCAAGAGTCCTAACGTGAGGGCAACCAAAGAGGCATAAGTCTTGAAAATTCTTATGTAGGAGTTGAATAAATTCGATGCTACGAATTGACTTCGAATAATGAATATGTAACTTCCGCAATCGATGAATGGAGGAAAGAACGTCCCAGTCATCAATTCCAATCATCTTGTTAAACTCAAGATCTTCGAGGCGCTCATGGCCAGCTAAGGACTTCAATCTAATTGTATTGGATCCAGATAAATATAGCGCACGAAGGTTTTTCATTTCAGCAATTCTTCCGAAGTGTTTCGATGGTAGACCTGAACATCGAAAGCTTCTGAGTTGAGTTAGCTCCAAAAGGCTCGCTAGTTGTGGACGCCAAGATACGATGGCTTCTTCCAAGCCAGGCAAGCGTTCAAAATCCATGGCCGCCGTAGGTTTGAAGACGAGGTTGATCCTTTTTAAGGATGGTATCTTTAGGATTGGACCTGGATCATACTCACCACCCAGGATTTCTACGGATTCCAATGATGGAAACTCAGACAAGAATTCGAGTGTCTTGGATGAGAAACCGCTGAGGACGGACAGGCCGATTTCAATGATATCATACTGATTAATTACCGCCTTGAAACTATCACTCCATGGACTCCAGAGTTCGAGTCGCCATCCGAAATTGATTCTCTTAAGTTTGAATCGGTACTCGGGATCTACGAAGAATTCCATTTTAGCTTTTGGGCCTAGGGATTCCATACTTTTCCCAATCAGCCTCCTTTATTGGGTTTCGCACGTTGTCGAGTTTACCGCTACCGACTCCACCGAGGTGATTTATGAAAGTCTGTTCAGCGATCAGCCGGTCCAGCAAGCTTGATCCTGGCATTGGAAAAACGTCCATTGGTTCACCCGGCGGCTTCTGGTGGTGTGGTTTGTTGAAGCGATCATCGATGTTACTAGACTGGCCAACATAAGGTCTTCCAGTATTTCCAGTCGTCAAATATGTCCCAGGAATGATATCCTCACTTAGGGCATCATTTGCCGACGACCCTGGCTTCTTACCGAGTCTTCCTCCAAGCCTTATGCCATGTTTCCCGAGATTCCCAGGGGTCGGGTCGACAATCCCCGCGACCGCGAAGCCCCAAACGGAGAGGTCTCTTGGGTTGTTATAGATGTCATATGCCGCCGTCCCAACATCGATCGCGGTTAGAAGAGCTGCCCCGACAACGATCGCTCCTTTCCAAATAACGGGAGCGAGGAAGACTGCCAATCCTTCCGGGTCGACGCCGGTCAGGGGGTTGGATTCGCAATAGACCCACCAGTTGCGGCCGTCTTTGATCGGGTCGCGGGTAAGGAATCGGCCGGTCTCAGGGTCGTAATACCGGTGGCCCAGGAGCTGAAAGTCGTAGTCCGGCGAAGAGGACTGGTAGCCAAACCCGCCCGCATAGGCGAATGGCCCCGCCCAGGTCCCGGCCGTCGAGATTGTCCGCCCAAAGGCATCATAATCCCGCTCCGCCGAGACCGTCAGCGCTGGCGGCGAGGTCCCGGTGATCCCCCACTGAGTGTGCTCATTCTTCAGCGCGCCATGGGTGCGCACCACCCCAAGCGGGGTGTGGCGACTGATCCCCGGCGTGTAGCCCGCATCCGCGTCGCGCAAAACCGGAGCCGTCACCCCGACCCCATCGCGCAAAAAGTCCTGAACGGGTGAGCCGTTCCAACTCGCCTGGACCCGAGTATTCAGTCCGTTATAGCCAAAGGAGTCCGTCCCCGAAAGCGACGTCAGATCAACAATCCGGTCGGCATCGTCATAGTTAAAGTTGTATCCGCCGCCCGGCCCCGCAATCGCGGTCGTCCGCCCCTGAGCATCATAAGCATAATCTCGCCAGAGCAGCCCATTTCGACGAATCTCTTGCAGCTTGTCGCCCGGATCGTATGTATAAACATCCGTAGACGATGCAATTGCATCCACTCGGCCTATTCGATTTCCATTGCCATCGTATGAATACGTCCGATCCACCGCCGTCGTGAGGCCATCCTTCGATTGTCGTTGGTCGTGTCAGCTGGTGGCAAGCGCGCTACTACTTATGTTAGGTGAACAGTCCGCACAATGGGTACCGATTACCTTTTTGTAGCCGATTCGATAAATTCAGTCTCTGGGCTTGATTGCCAAATTGCATCCCTAAGGGGCTTCGAAAAGAAGTAAGTATCAGTGTGCTGAATTGAATAGAGGTGAGTATCAACTTTAGGCTCAAAGATCCAATCTGTTTCATCTGAATAATTGATTGGAATCCAGTCATCGACTTCTTCGTAGTAGTCACCTACCAAGCTGCCATCAGGATTCTTCATTGGGCCACTATAAGCAAGGCACTCTAGTTCTTTGTAACCTGTCTCAATATTCGACGTAATTTCATGCATAGCTACATTATTGCCAGCCCATTCAAGCACTAAATCTTGTAATTCTGGCGACAGCAGCGGTCCACATGCGATAAAGAATGCATAGATGCCGCGAGCATTTTTTGGCCATGATTTGCGGACATACGCATCAAATGGCCCGATTCTAGCGTGGCTTAGGAGCTGATTTGGCTCAGTCTGTATGCCATATTTCTCCAGCACTTTTCGGAATCTGTACGCTTGGGAAATTGGTATAGAGCCCAACCACATTGAATCGAGCGGATCAATGCCCTCCTCCGCAGCTAAGTCAAAGGGTATTAGAGGAGGGTAGCCTTGAAACGACAAGAATGTACCTGGCTTCAACACCTCACTACGCCACTCTTCCTTTATTTGTTGCTCCAGCGACTTCAAATCTCGAAGTAGTGACTTTCGTTCTTGCTTAGAATGCTTCGCAGAATAGAGCGGCCTTGCCTCTAAGCTCCTCTGAAGCTTTCCATGCATAGGAGGCAGGACTAGTGCTTTTTCCGACGACCTCATAGCTAAACTGTGGTCTGAACCGATATTAAACGGATGAAGTCGAAAGTACTTCATTTGCCAACTAAATCGCTAAACTTAACGTCTCCCAAGTCGGCTTCCTTCAGAATTCGCTTGGCTTCCTTAATGACCTGCGCTGGCGTTGCATTTTTGTTATTCTCAAAAAAGTCCCGCCACTGCTTGTTCCACCAGCCACCCCTTCCCAAACCTTCGCCGGCATGCAACAACTTATGATAGTTCTCAGGCATCCTTAACAGTTGAGAATCTATCACTTTTCTCCATTCTTTACCAAATACTCGTTCCCAGTGCTTGTGAAACTCTTGAGCTTGTGGAAAGATATGGTGAAGCACCGTCTTTCCGCTCGCCATAGTCGACCTCACATGTTGCCACACTGTCATACCAGAGGCGCTCGCGATACGTGCTAACTCATGGTAGTAATGTAGTAACCCGGTCTTAGTATGAATCGATGTCAGGGATGGCTTTAGTCCCGAGGGGTCCGCCCCTGAAATCGGATTTGAGCCGCAGTATACCCACCAGTTGCGGCCGTCTTTGATCGGGTCGCGGGTAAGGAATCGGCCGGTCTCAGGGTCGTAATACCGGTGGCCCAGGAGCTGAAAGTCGTAGTCCGGAGAAGAGGACTGGTAGCCAAACCCACCCGCATAGGCGAATGGCCCCGCCCAGGTCCCGCCCGTCGAGATTGTCCGCCCAAAGGCGTCATAATCCCGCTCCGCCGAGACCGTCAGCGCTGGCGGCGAGGTCCCGGTGATCCCCCACTGAGTGTGCTCATTCTTCAGCGCGCCATGGGTGCGCACCACCCCGAGCGGGGTGTGGCGACTGATCCCCGGTGTGTAGCCCGCGTCGCCGTCGCGCAAAACCGGAGCCGTCACCCCAACCCCATCGCGCAAAAAGTCCTGAACGGGTGAGCCGTTCCAACTCGCCTGGACCCGAGTATTCAGTCCGTTATAGCCAAAGGAGTCCGTCCCCGAAGGCGACGTCAGATCGACAATCCGGTCGGCATCGTCATAGTTAAAGTTGTATCCGCCGCCCGGCCCCGCAATCGCGGTCGTCCGCCCCTGAGCATCATAAGCATAATCTCGCCAAAGAGTCCCTCCACGAGTGATGGTTTGCAGCTTGTCTCCCGCATCGTATGTATAGACATCCGTAGACGATGCAATCGCATCCACTCGGCTGATTCGATTTCCATTGCCGTCGTATGCATACGCCCGATCCACCGTCGTCGTGAGACCTACCTGCGTCACTTCTTCAATGAGCTGATGCTGCGCATCATACTCATAGGTTCGCAATGTCACGGGAAGCCCAAGCGCCGTCGTGGTATGAGTCTCGATGTTCGAGCTTACGTCATAAGAATAGACTTGACTTCGATGAGTTGTACTATCTTCAATCAGATTCACCTGAGCCAGTCGTTGCCGTGCATCGTAGGTGAAGACTTCGCTGATATCGTTGCCATACATCCGCTCAATGAGGCGGCCATGCACATCATAACTAAAGTTTGTTGTTTGACCGTACTTGGTGACGCCAAGCAACTGGCCCGTCGTGGGACTGATGTTGTAGTTCGTCACAACATTCGGCGATCCGACTTCGGTCATCGACGTCCGCTCGCCTGCAAGGTTGTACGCATATTCAATGCGGCCTTGGGGAGATTCAAGAACAGAGAGCTCATCCAGTAGATTGTAAGTCCAGGTCGTCGTTCCGCTCACATCTCTCATGGCGACGCGCCGACCCTGGACATCATAGATCAGGTCCGTCTCCTGCATCAAATTGTAGATAACTTTTGTGAGCAGATCGCGGGAATCAAATACATAGTCCGTGGGCACGACTCCGTTAGAAAACTGAACAACATTTCCGTTTCCGTCAAAAGACTTATACTCTTCGTATCCGTCTGGCATCCAGAAATGATGTACTTCACCACGAGGAGTGTAATCAAACGTACGTGCAAAGCCACGCCCATTTTCAATCTCGATCAACCACGAATTCAGATTGTATTTGTACTCTTCCTCATCTCCCCGGAAGTTGGTGTACTTCGTGGGCCGATTCAGTGCGTCATAGACCCATGTCGAAAAGTGACCTCGCTCGTTGGTCAGCCTGGTTTGATTGTTATTGGCATCGTAAGTCACGCTCACTTGCGCCGTTGGCGTGCCTGGATGAGTCATCGACACAACCCGAAGCCACTCATCGTAGGCCACGGTCCAGGTCGAACCTGCCTTTGTCACGGAGACCGGGCGTCCTAAATTGCCATGGAGGCCTGCGCCATATCCAACGGTTTGAATCGCCCCACTCGGTGCGGTGACTTCGATCACATCACCGTGAATATTGTATTCATATCCGGTAGTGCGTCCGAGCGCGTCGGCGGCCGTCATGACCTGACCATGACTGTCGTAAGTATATGCGGCCGTCGTCGTGCTTTGTTCATTCACAACACTCAGCAAAAGGCCGGTTGCTGTGTCGTAATGAAACGTGGTAACTTGTGACTCTCCCGGATCTTGAATCGTCTCAAGGTCGTTTCGCGAATTGTACGTATAAGTCCAGGTCGCGCCGCTAGGGTCTGTCAGATCGAGGACTTGCCCCGTTTGGGCGCTTGCTGTGATTTCTGTTAAGTTGCCATTCCCATCTACGACTTGATCAAGCTCGCCTCGCGATCCATATTGCATCGTGGTCCAGAATGAGGCTTCATCAATAATGACCGCGAGAAGATGCGCGGCATTGTAGCGATGCTCAATCTGCTGTCCACCCGGTTTCGTGAGCCGCATCGAACTGGTCGAGGGATAAGTGTAAATGTAAACATTGCTCGTTCCGTGAAGCGGAGGATTGATCGAAGAAATCCACTCGTTTGGCTGATAGGTTAAGAACCAATCGTTCCCGCGTCGATCCGTAAACTGAACGATGTTGTCTTGGTGGTTATAGTCGAAGATAACGCTCGCAGTCGGCTGTCCTGCGAGACTAGGAAACGTGATTGAATGCAAGTGATGATCGATCAACGCGGCGTGAGGCGGCGTGTAATAGCTAAAGAGCCAAGTTCGCCCCATCGGGTCCGTGACCGAGTCCGCCTTTCCACCCGTGCTGTAGCTGATGTTCAGCTCGCGACCGCTCGGACACGTCACTTTCGTTACGAAATAGGGCGACGAAGTTTGTCGAGTAATGATCACCTTGAGATTCGGATGGTAACGATCTCGAATCTCCGAAAGCATCAGGTTGGCACCATCAAAAACCAGCTGGACTTGATTGACCGTCGTGAGGGTCCAGACGGTTCCGCCCGAGTTTTTCGTCAGAGTATCAAAGACGCCTTTCTGATCAGAAAGAAACGTCCCCGGATTCGACGCTGACTCAGTAAAGGGCAGGACGGCACCATCGCCCAAATAAAGGTTCGCCTTGTTTGTTCCTACAGGCACCACGCGCTTGTCGTAAGAATGGCTCCAGCCGACGCCGAATTCGCGATCGCGACCTGAGCACGAGTTATGATAAAGCTGGAAGTTGACGCCGAGCATCCCGACGCTTTCCCAGCTCACAATCGGCATCGGAAGCATGAAGTTCCCTGTGGCCGAATTTGCAACGCCACCAGCACCGCCGGTCGGGAGGCCGCCCTCACCGCCTTGACTCCCGCCGCCGCCAGTCCCATTCCCCCCGCCTTCGAGCTCAAGGACCTCAGGCAAAAGTCCGCCGTTCCAAGCCAAAACAAACGGTGGCTGAATGCGGTGGAAGCCCGATCCATCCTCGGCGACTTCGCGGTGTGCTTGAAGGTGATCCCCCGAGAAGGAACGCAGCCGCTCAGGATTTCGCTGACCACCCTGGAGAGCCGGAGGCGCAGTAGGCTTCCGGTTGTACTGCGGCAAGGGCTTGGATTTCCCTGGCGCATCGTCCGAGCTGAGCCACAGGGCCAGCGCGCGTCCCCCTTCGGCAGTCGCCGAAGTTGTGATCAGGGCCGCGAGAAAAAACGCGACGAAACGGGTCCAAAGGTTGGCGGGCGTCATCATGAGTAAAGTCCTCTGAAAGTCGACTGAGTGTCACGAGACACTCAATGCGCCCACTATACAACAGGTCTCGCAAAATACAAGACTTTTCTGGAAATTTTTTGAAAAGTGCTGCCTGAGTGTCCGAAAGGAGCAGAGTTGAGGCGGACCGGACGGTTCTCGTGGCACGTGAACAGACCGATTGCTTCTAAGTGCAAAGATTCTTCGGCGAGCTAGCTCCGGTTAGTCGGAGTCTTCATGAACAGGAACACTGAGAAATATCAGCGGATACTAACCACCAATCCGGCCGCGCAGGGCGGGTGGAGGAGGTGCACCGCCCCCGCCTGTTGTGCCGCCAGAGCCGCCGCCAGTCGAGCCGCCACGATTGTTCAGGTCTTCGTCGTCCGAAGTAAAGACGCCGTCGATGTTGCCCGCCGACCAGGTGTCATCGTTCTCTTTGGTCGAAACCTCAAACCACTGCGCCACAAAGCGATCCCCCAGGGAATTTTCGACGAACGTATTGCGCACTCCCGGCGGACTTTCGCACCTCAAAAGGTCCTTTTCGCCGTCCCATTTCGCCAGCGGAGTGGCGACGCGACGCCATCGGCCTCCAGGGAGATCCTGCTGAGCCACAGGGTCCATCGTGATCACGGCCCGCCGCTGGCCCCGACGGTACCAGTACTCGATGCGACCCGCCGTTGCAACGATCGGATACTTTCTTCGATTCGCGCTCGATCGAACCTCATCGTCGAGTTGCTTTTCGGCTTCGGTTCGCTGAGGCGGAGCGGGCCGGCCATCAGCGATCCCCGGGGGAACGATCGGCCGCAACGGGACCAGCGCCTCCTCTTCGAGCTTCTGCTGATCTTCGGGCTTGATAAAGGCCTGAACATTGCCTTCCAAAACGGCGCGACGCTCCCGGCGAAACACCGTCACCATGTCGCAAAGCAAATTCATGTCTTTGGCAAAGTAACGCACGTTCCCGGTCGCGATCACAACATCGGTCTTCACGTCGCGGCGGATCACATCTGCCTTCACGATGACCTCGCCATCGGTGGCTCGCCCCATATTGAAAGTCTCGGTGTCGCCACTTCGGCTCGCGCTCTCGGCGCGAATATCCCATTTCCTGGGCGGGGCACTCTCTTGCCCGGTCGCCTGCAAAGGTCCACTCCAGCTGACCGGGCCCATCTGAAAACTAAAATCACGTGGGAAGTACTGCAAACTTTCTGCTGACAGGGCCCCTTTCAAGTAGGTGCCTTTCATTTCTCCAGGCACTCGAATGACGCCCTCCGAGTCCGAGTACTGGAACAGCGTGGCCTCTAAATCGACATCGCGATTTTGAATCTGAGTTTTGCCACTGGCCTCAAAGACTTTGGCAGCGGTGTTATAGGTCCCTTGAGTGGCCGAAAACCGAAAAGAAGTGCCTTGGTCGGTGTAAAAAATGCCGTCGCGAATCCCAACAAAGCTCAACCCCCGACGATCTCGACTCACCTGAACCTCGTCGATGCGAGCTTTTCCCACGAGTCGCGGGCCGTCATAGGTCTTCACTCGAACGTCGCGAAGCAGCACCGCAATCGCGGGCGGGGCTGACTGACCCCGAAACCGAGCAAACGGATCGACTCGCATCAGCCGCTCGATCTCGAACCCGGCCCAAACGGCACCGACTCCCAGGCCGACACCCAGGATGGCCCACCCGATCGATTTCTTATTGTAGTGTCGCATCTCGTCGTATGGGTTGATTCACGTCGGTCAAAGTCACCGTCGCCTCCGGAGCTGAACGACCGTTGGTCGGATTGTTGAACCTCAGGACGTATGCTCCTGGCTCCACATAGAACGAATATCGCCCTCCGGCCCCCACGGTCGTCTGACGGATCGACGATCCCTCGAAGACCAAGGTCACCACCGTCCCGGGAGCTAAATTTGAAGGTCCCACGGTGCCTTCGATCGTAAAGGGCACTGGAGGCGGCTCGCTACTCGACTCACTCGTCATCAACAGGTCATCAATTGTGACCGTCGATCCGATCGCCGCCTCGCTCGGAAAGAACCCCCGAGGCAGATATCCGGTCCGAGTCAGTCGCCCTTCAATTCCCAAAAAAGCGCTGATATTCAGGTCGGAGTAGGCAACGTCGGTTAAGTTAAACCGCCCATCAATGCCTGTCGCCCCCGTCCGACCGGCAAAGCTCACCTGAACGTTGCTCAAAGGACCCGCCTGGGCCGCATCGAGGACTCGGCCCCGAACCGTCACCTTTTGCGGCCCGACCCAGAGGTCGCCGACGTCGTTCGTCCCGGAAGCCAGCACGCGATCAAACCGAAAGGAGACCGGAGCTGAATTCGCGCTGGCTCGATAGACAACCAAAAGAGAAACCGGCCCTGAAGCCGTTCTCAGCTGGAACGACCCATCGCTCAGATCGGACTGAACCGACTGATCCCCAACTTGGATCGACGCCGCCGGAGTCGGTGCGGAGCCCGTTTCGACAGCGACGATTCGACCCACCAGAGTCGCCGATCCCCCGCCTGTCGAGCCGCCCCCGCCACCGCACCCGGCCAAAAACAGGACTGCGCCCAGCCAGATCAAGAAGCTCAGCCCTTTCATCGCGGCCCTCCCAAGCGGACTTCAAACGTCCGGGTCGAAGCCCGAGGAGAAAAGTTCCACCGCTCCCCGGCGTTCATGATGCGCTCCTCGCCGCTGGTCAAGTCCTTCACCCGCAATCGCGGCCAGTTGCCTTGCCCCTGGCCCAGGATCAGGCTCGCCCCGACCCCAGGACGCAGGCCCGTAAGTCGGAATGTCCAGACCCCAGGACTCGCCGCCGAACGAACGTCTCGGAAGAGGCCTCGGTTACTGGTCACCTGGAGTCCGCCCATCCCGGGCGGGTTCGGGCTGTCCCACATGCGGTCGGCTTCGTTCGTCGCCGTTCGGTCTTGGCCGAGAAACGCTTCGGTCAGGGCCGGACCTTGCTGAATTCGCAGTCGCATCGACCAGTCAGGTTCGCGTCTAGATTCCCGGCTACGAGATGTTTCAGTGCTGGGGAAGACCAAAACCGCCCCTTCCGGCGCAAAGACGCGGACAAAGAATGCTCGCCCCGGAGCCAGGCTCGTGGTGGAGACAAAGCTCCCGGTTTCAGGTGCCCCGCTCGCCGGATCGTTGGCCCCGGGTCGAAATTCGAAAACATCACGACCGACCGACTGCCCCACCGCCTCCGCCCAGCTGACCGGGAAGTCGGTCGTCACCACCACCTGCACATCGCTCAGATTCACCGCACTTCGAGTCGGATTCGCGATCAAATTCCAACCCGGTCGAAGCGCCACTGTGGCCGGCGAACCTACGACCGACCGCCCCGTGATCGAAGCCGTCCGCGCTTGAGGAGCACGCACAAAGAGCCCGACACCGAGTCCAGCCGCACCGCCTTGCGGAAAAGTGTCGTAGCGGCCCGTGGTCGGGTTCCAACGAGCCTGAAGCGGCTCCGAGCCCGATCCCCAAAGGTCCAAGGGCGTCAGTCCAAAAGGATCCAAACTCAGGCCCGGGGCCGAAAGCCCCTTGGGAATCGCCACCAGCAGCGGATTCGAATCATCGCCCACCCGCAGGTCCAAGGCGATCGGGCCGAACCCTTTATTCACGAGTCGCCGCAGAGCAATCGTCTCGACGTTGTTGACCGTTCGGATGACTTCGACCGTCAGGCGTTGCGGCTGCAAAAAGCTGGCCGGGACGACGGTCTTCCCGAATGCGCCTTGGAAGACCTGAATCTGGTCGGACCCTCCGGTCCAAGTCACGCGGATGCGATCCGCAGCCCCCGCGACGTTGGCGAGCCCAGTGACGGTGCCGTAAAAGTTCGACACCGTAATCCCCGGCCGCGCCACCGTCCCCGCTGGCAAAATACACCGGGCGACCCGGTCTCCCAGAGGGACATCGACGACGACTCGATAGGGCTGATTGCCAAACGTCTCTGCCAAGAAATTCGGCGCAATCGACCCATATCCGCCAAAGACGTCCATCCGATCTTCTTGGACCGAGGTGAAGAACCGATTCCCTTCGGGCCCCCAAAAAATCGGCCAAGCCGTGCCCGTGAGTAACGTCTCGTCGCCGTTGGCCTTGGTTTCAAAGGCGTGCGCTTGAACGCCAAAGACCCCGTAATCATTCCCTCCAAGGCCGTCGGTAATGGCAAACGGCTGGACCATGAGCTTGGGGCCTTGGCTCAACCGAGTCTCCAGAATCGCTTGCCTCTGCGCCCAGGTCGAAAACCGCAAGCCTTCCACTAAGGAGCTTCCTCCAGCATCTTGAAGCGCGAGCTCGGCCAAGAGAGCCAAGTCGCTGGGCAATGTCCCGCCGGTAAAGGTCGCCCATCGAGCCCGTAGAGCAGGAATAAAACCGGGCTGCTCGACCAGGACCTTCTGGAAAGCTGAACCCGCCATCTGATATCGCAACAGATAGAGCCCGCCGACCGATCCACCGTCTGGCAGCGGAGCGGTCAAAAGATTCGGAGCGATAAACCTGGGTCCGCCGAGCGCTCGCTGATTGTTCCAATCGTAAGTCGCCCCGACGTCGTACGTCGCCTCTAGGACCCCCTCGACGAGGTCTCGGTCAATCGCTGCGGGCAGCGCACCGGGAGTCCGGACGACTCGCATGACGGCGGCTCGCACCAACCCTTCGTTCCAAGCATCGTTCGGAAAGGGAGCCCGGCCCAACGTCGCAAGCAACAAACAATGGACAAAGTTGACCGCCGCGACCTCGGCCTTAAACCCGGCCTGGTCAGAGTAAACCGGGAAGCGAATCTCTTGCGACCCCTGCCCGTTGTTCGGGACATAAATCCCACCCGCCACAATCTCGCGCGAGCCCAGGTCGTCGTCGTAATTGAGAACTCGCACCGCCCCGCCAGGATCGGGCGAGCCAAAAATGGCGTCGATCACCGGCTTGGCGGACTGATAGACCTCTTGAAGGAGTTGTCGATACGCGGTCGGGAACGCACGCGCCCCAGTCGTTTCGAACTGCAACACCAGCGCATCGCCCCGACCCCGAGAGGACGCGGGCAACATGAGTTTGCCTTCGCGCCGCAAGGTCACCGTGACTGGCATCGCGAGCGGCTGGTCTTGGCGCCGCATCGCCCTCGAAGCTCGACTCAATTGCCCGAGATTTCGGGTCATCTGGGCCGCGAGCGACTCGATTTGGGAATCCACTTCGGCTTGGCTTCGGGACTTTTCGACGTCCAGAACCAAGCCGCTCTGAGCCGTGGCCACGGCGGTCAACCCTAGAGTGACGACTCCAGCCCAAGCTTTCATCAGTTCGCAGCCGCCGTTCGGAATCGGCCAACACCCGAGACAGTGCGACTGTTCTGGTTATTCCCAAGCCCCAGAACGATGTAGTAGTACTCTCGGTTCGGCTGCAATGCCGGACCGGAGTAGGTCCAACCGTTGCCGGTGGCGGGCGAATTCTCGTTCTCGGCGATCGGGTTCACGCCGATCCCGGGCTCGCGGTCATATACGTAAACAACATATTCCGTCGCGCCGCTGCCTTCGTTCCAGCTGAATCGCACTTGAGGCAGACTGACCCCGACGCTCAGCGGCCCCAGAATTCGGGCTTCCACCCGATTGCTCGGAGCACTCTCTGAATCAGGCCGGTCATCCGGATACTGAGCGCTCAGTGATCGCACCTCATAAAAGAAGGTCGATTGAGTCTGAAGAGGCGTCGAGATATCCACGTAATAGCCGGTCAGAGTCTCTCGCAGAAAGTCGACCGACGCCAAGCTTCCGGTCGCGCTTCGGCCTCGGTAAATCCCATATCCGAGGAGTTCGCTGGTCTCCACCGGCTCCCATTCCAAAACCACTTCGACCAATTCCCCGTTCGGGAAGCTCCGCTGCGACCGAAGAACGCTTCGCTTCGGATCCCACCGCCGCTTGATCGCTTCGACGGCTTGCGCATTCAAGTCTCGCGAGCGACTCGTCGCTCGCGGCGAGACCCAGGTCACCGCCGTCAAGTTTTCGGGCGGAGGCATGTTCGGGAATCCCGCCTCGGAAAGCTGAAGATCGAGAATCTTGGTCTCGCCGTCGCTTAAAAAGACCTGATCTCGGTCCGCGCGATATCCTTGGCCGTTGGCCAAAACTTCGTAGTCAAAGCCTGCGGCGAGCGAGTTGATCTGATAATCGCCCTGCGCGTTGGTCAAGGCTCGGCTACTACTGAGCGAGCCTCCTCCATAGGCGAAGACCGTCACGCCCGAAAGCGGGCGCCCCTCGCGATCTCGAACCGTGCCCCGAATTCGGGCCAACGTTCGCTCAGGGGCGATGGTGATGTTCACGTTCGGTCGAACTTCGCCTTCGAAAGTTCGAGCCAAGTTCTGACCCCGATATCGGATGCCCTCTTGAGTGAACTCCGCAAAAATCATCTGATCGTCCGGTCGCACCCTCTCCAAGAAGTAGCTCCCCGTCGGACCTGTGAAAGTGACCGTACCCCCGACCGACACTCGGGCCCCAATGACGGGGTTTCCGTCTCGCCCTGTGACCGTCCCCGACACCGCCGAGGTCCGGCTCGACGCCGAATCATTCGAACAGCCCGCCAGCATCACCGCGCCGAGCAAGCCGATTCCTATCCAATTCTTGATCATCCTTCTGTTCCTGAACATACCCGCACGATCGCGGGCGGTGTTGGTGCCGAAAGGGACGATTCGAAGAAGGCTCCGTTTCGCTCGACCTAGGACTTCCACCAGCCCTCGCAAATGTTGTTCTCAGAACGGGATGGAAAGGCTCCAACGAGCGTAGGAATCAGTAGCCCTGATCGTCCATAATTCGAAGGTAAATTCGTGGCAAAAATCTCCGCCGGTCCCACTCATTACGTCGTTCTGGGGGTCGATCCCCAATCCAAGCCCGCTGAACTGCGCGCGGCCTACCGGCGACTTGCCCGCAAGTACCATCCGGACGTCAACCCAGACCCCAAAGCCCACGAGCTGATGGCCCGGATCAACACGGCGTTTGAATCGCTCATCGACCCGGTCCGGCGCATGGAATACGACGCCAGCCTCAATGGAGGGGCCGTCGCCGATCCAAACGGAGAATCGCAACGAGCCCCCGAGCAAGTGCAGGTGACGATTGCTCACAGAATTGTCGAGCATCGCACCCCCATCTATGCCTTGACTTTTCGCCGGGAAACCGGCGAATTGATTTCCGCCTCCTTCGACAATGAAATTCTCTGGTGGAATCCCAGCAACGGCCAAGCGAACCGCCGAATCAAGCTCGAAGGCGGCGCGATCACCAACATTCAGTCCGTCGCGGGCGATAAGCTCGTCGCCTCGGGGTGCTCTGAAACCTCGGTCGCAGTCTGGAGAACCCAAGGCGAGTCCCTCTTGGGCTCGAAGCAGTTCAGCCTCGAATGGGCCGTGAGCGCCCGCGTCTCCCCCGATGGAGCGAGAGTCGCGGCAGGTTCAGTCAACCGCGCGTTCACCGTCAGCCAAACCGAGACTGGCGAAAAGTTGTTCGCGGGTCATTCCCACTCTGAATCGGTCACCGCTCTTGCTTGGTCGCCGGACGGTCGATACCTGGCCACCGGCTCCGCAGATGCCAGCGTCAAGCTTTGGGACGGCCAGTCCGGGCGCGAACTCTTCACCTTCCAGTACATCCGCTCGACGGTGACCGCGCTGGCCTTTAGCCCAGATGGGTCCCAACTCGCCGTCGGGGCCGTCGATCTGTCGATCCGGATTTTCGATGTCGCCAAGCGGCAGCACACCAAGACGTTCTTCGGCCATGAACGCCCGATCGAAAGCCTCGCGTTTCACCCGTGTGGATGGCTCCTCGGCAGCGCCGGACGGGATGGCTTTGTCGGACTCTTTGATACCTATCGCGGCATCGGCCACGGCAAAATCGAAGCCTCCCACCTTCCGCTTTCGACCATCGCCTTTTCCCCGAACGGGGACCACATGGCCGCGGGCGGTCTTGATAAAGTCCTCCGAATCTGGAATCTGCGCCTCGCTGCGAGCAAAGTCGCCTAACGAGCTGGCAATGGCCCGGTCAGCCCCATCGCCGGGAGCGTCAAGTAAAGGCCCGCCATCACGATCAAAAAGCCGAGCACGTCGACCATGACTCCGTTGCGGATCATGATCTTGCTCGGGACCAGGCCCGAGCTGAAAACAATCGCGTTCGGGGCAGTGCTCACCGGGAGCATGAACCCCAAACTCGCCCCCAACGCGACGCCCAGCGCGGCCGGGATGGGGTTGACTCCCGCCCCGAGCGACAGCCCGATGCTGACCGGGAGCAGGGTCGAGGCGCTGGCCGTATTACTGCTCAGCTCGCTCATCAGAATCGCGGCGGCGGTGCACAGCGCCGTGATCGCCCAGATCGACTGAGTCCCCATGGCTTGCGCCGCCATCTCGCCCAAGTCTTTGGCCAGACCCGAAGCAAACATCGCTTGTCCCAGTGCAATCCCGCCGCCAAAGAGCATGATCGTTCCCCAGTCGATCGACCGGGCTTGGGCCCAGCCAAAAACCGGCTTCCCCTCCACCTGGGGAGCCCCAATGAAAAGAATCGACGCCCCGATCAGAGCCGCCACCGTCGCCGTCAGATGCTCGCGGAGCCAGAGGTAGACCGAATCTTGGTCGCCCGCCAACATCCCGACCAGATCGGGCCCCATCCAAAGCCCGAGCGTCACGAAGAACGCGAGCGATGCGTGGCGCTCCGCGGGGGAGAGCTTTCCCGCAATCTTCAACTCTTCGGCAGCCAACTCCGCCTTGTGCCCAGTCGAAGGCCATGACTTGCCGTAAAGAATCTTCAACAGGGCCCAGGTCCCGACTGTCAGCGCCAGCGTGATCGGCATGCCAAAGATCATCCATTCGGCAAAGCCGATCCGATATCCGGTGGCGGATTCGATCTGGCTCAGAGCTAACAGATTCGGCGGCGTCCCAATCGTGGTCCCAACCGCGACCGAGCTCGCATAGGTGAGAGTCAACATCATCGCCACCGCAAACGGTCCGCCTCGGGTGTCAGAGTTCAGCTTCGCCAGAATGCTCAGACCGATCGGCAGCATCATCGCCGTCGTGGCCGTATTCGAAACAAAGAGCGACAGAACACAGGTCACGACCGCAATCGAAAACAGCAGCCTCCCGGGTGTTTTGCTCGCTCCAGGGCGACGCAAGATCATCCAGGCTAAACGCGCGCTGAGCCCGGAAACCTCCATCGCTTTGGCCAGGATAAAGCTCCCAATAAACAAGGGGATGATCGGATCGCCGTAGGCCCCAAAAGCCGTTTTTTCGTCGACACTTGCGACGAGAACGAGCAACGACGTGCTCAAAAGCGACGTCACCGTGAGCGGAAAAATCTCCAGAATCCAGAGGCTGACCGTGGCGGCAAAGATCGCCCCCACCGCTTGCTGGTTGTTGGGCCGCCCTTCCAAAAGGAACCACACCCCGGCGAAGACCAACACCGGCACCAACCATTTCCAGTTCGCACTTGCTCGTCGTTCGGTCACGATCTGGGCCGATTGTGCACCCTGGGGCCCAGAGAATGCTCGCCCCGACGCTGAGACAGCAAAAAACGTCCCGCCCCGGCTCAGCCGAGTAAGCTCGCCGAAAGATGCCGACCGTTGCCGAAATTTTGCGCCAAGCCAAACAACTCGCCGACCTCGGGCAATGGGAAAGTTCCCTGCGAGTGCTGGTCCGAGGCCTGCAAGAGCATCCCCAAGAGTGGTCTCTGGCCCAAAATGCGTCCCGATGCGCCCTCTTTGCGCTTCGGATTCGCGAAGCAATTGAACTCGCCGAGCGCGCAATTCAAATTCGCCCAGATCAAACCCTCAGTCGCAACACCTTAGCGAATGCCCTCATCTCTGCCGAGCGGTTCGACGAAGCGGCCGAGGCCTTTCGGTCCTCGCTTGAAATCGACCCGAACGATTTTTCCGCCCACCTCGGCCTCAGCGCAATTCTGGAGCAAGTGGACGATCTGACGGGCGCACTTCGGCACGCCGACCGCGCGATCGAGCTCGACCCCCAAAGACCCGAAGGTTATGCGAACAAGAGTTTTCGCCTTCGTGACCTGGGCGACCTCGACCGTGCCATCGACATCCTCGAACAAGCAGAGCGAGCGTCTCCGGGCGACTTCGAGAACCACCTCGCCCGAGTCAGCTACTTGAACTACTCGGCCCGATTCGACGCCGCCCAAATCTTCCAAGAGCACGTCGCCTTGGGTCGCAGAATCACTCCCGCGCAAGCTCCAACCCCCGCTTGGAAAGGCACCCGAGACCCCGACCGAAAGCTCCGCGTCGGGATCCTCAGCTCCGATCTGCGAACTCACTCCGTCGCGTTCTTTATCGAGCCGCTCCTGCGGCACTTTGACCGCCATGACTGGCACCTGATCGCATATGCCGACCACGCGAATCCGCGCGATCTGTTTGTCCAAAAAGCGAAGCGATGGCCCCACGACTGGAAGCAGATCGGCGGAAAGACCGATCCCGACGTCGCCCGAATCCTTCTCAATGACCAACTCGACGTCCTGATCGAACTCAACGGCTGGACCCTTGGACAGCGGCTCCCCCTTCTCGCCCAGCGACTCGCGCCGCTCCAGATCGACTACCTCGGCTATCCCAACACGACCGGCGTGCCCGCCATCGACTTTCGAATCGTCGATGAGATCACCGATCCTCCCGGTTCCGAAGCCCTCGCCACCGAGCGGCTCCTACGACTGCCAGGAGGAATGCACTGCTTCCAGCCCCCCGAATTCGCCCCGCCCGTCAACGATCTCCCAGCGCTTCAGAACGGATTCCTCACCTTCGGGTCGTTCAACACGCTCATGAAAGTGAACGCCGAGTCGGTCGCGACGTGGGCCGAGATCATGCGGCGCGTCCCCGGCTCTCGGCTGATCTTGAAGACGGTGATGCTTCGCCACCCAAGTGCACAAGCGCGAATTCAGCAGATGTTCGAGGACGCCTCGATCTCCGCCGATCGAGTGGAGCTCCTGCCCAACATCCCCGATCCAACTCAGCACTTGGGGCTTTATCACCGAATCGATCTCGCGCTCGACACGTTCCCCTACAACGGCACGACGACAACGTGCGACTCTCTCTGGATGGGAGTCCCGGTTGTCAGTTTTGCCGGCGACCGACACGCCAGCCGCGTCACCGCCAGCCACATGACCCGCGTGGGCCTGGCCGATTGGGTGGGCTCCTCTCGCGAGGAGATGATCGAAATCGCCGTGAAACGAGCCCAAGATCTCAGCTCCCTCCAGGCCATCCGCAAAGAGCTCCGCGACCGGATGGCCGCCTCCCCGCTCACATCAGGCCCTCGCTTGGCTCAAGAGATTCAAGCTGCCATCCGCGCCGCATGGAGGAATTTTTGCCAGGCCGAGCAGTCCGGAAATTGAACCACCGGACCGATCATCTCAGGAAGGGATGCAATCGAGCCTAAGGTTCATAGACCTCATCGAGGAATTTGATTCAAGCTCTGTTCAAGGCGGGCTTGAGGTCGACGCGCTGTTCGTCATCATCCACGCCGACCGCCCCTCGGAACAGCTCCGAGAGTTCATTGAGGCCCGATTTTCGGCCCGACTCGAGCGGGCGCTGGCCAGGATTCGGCAATCTCGGCCGAGTGTCGCCGACGCCGACCCTGAGCATCCTTGGAACTTCATCCAGAACGAATTAGAACGACTTGAGACCGCCTGGGCGAACCGAAACTCCCGCGAAATCGGCGCCGCGACCGAGGGCGCGCTTCTGCTCGACGCGGTCAACGATGAGTTCGATGAGCAAGTGGCCGAACTCGAAAAGCTCTCGGTCGCTTATCACGACCTCGTCGAAGATCGCCTCCGATTTACCGACCCCGAACTCCAAGAAGGCTGGTCCGAAGCCTACAAGCTCACGTGCCGGGGCGCAGATGACGAAGGCGCCGAGCGAAAAGAGGCCTGGACCGAGGCTCGCCAAGCCCTGCGCGACCCCTGCACGAAGCTCGGACCGAAGCTCGATCCTCTGGCTCGCATGCTTTACGCCTGGATCCTCGGCGCGGCCGCCCGAAATCAGTCGGAGTCGGCGAGTCGGTTTCGCGACCTGTTCGGCCTGAGCCAGTCGTTCCCGCCAAAGGTCCGCTCGCTCCTTTTCCGCCTGCTCTCCCGGAGCCTCTGCCTCGATCACCGCGTCCACGAGGCCGCCCTGGTTGCCGGGTCATTCTTGAACGCGAGCCCAGAACAGGCGCTTGAGGCCCTCGTCGTCTTCCAAGAAGCTCATCAGCTCGTCAAAGCGATTTCAAAGATGCATGACGTCATCGTCGAGCGGCCTTATTTCGGGATCGCGATCCTTGCTCAAGAGCAGCTCACCGAGCTCACCGAACCGACCGTCGCCGCGCTCGCTGCCGCCACCGCTCGGCTCCGAGCTCGAGCCACCACTCAACTCACCGAGTGGCAAAGCGGCATTCACCGATTCCGAGAAGCCGAGCAGGGCGCGGGAGTCTCGATCTCAGTCCCCGCCATCCTGACCCACGGAATTCAAGAGTTCGGCACGCTCCTGGCGTCTTCGGGTCCCTTCTTGGCCGGGAGCATCGGCGACCTCGCAAGAAACCGATGCGCCGAGCTCCAAATGGCGTCGTTAGCCGGCCTGGACCGGGAGCTTCGCTCGCGGCAAGAGAACGTCACCCGAGCCCGAGCGAGTCTCCAGACCCTCCTCGCGGAAAAAGATGAGCACCTTGATAAGGCGGGCGAGCAAGAAACTCAAGCCCGACGACAGGCCAAGTCAGACGAGACTCGCCTTCAACAAGACCTGGCGGGACTTCAAAAAATGTTCACGTGGTGCTCCATCGGCGCGGCGGGGTCGTTCTTCGGCTACATTTTGATGGCGGCAGTTTTGGGAACAATGCGCATCTCCATCGGGCCCGAAACCAGCATCGGAAAGCTCCTCCTGGCCCTGGCCGGAATTCCGATCTTGATGGCGACCTGCACTCAGATCATGACCACCATGCGCACCACCGCCGGCCGCAACGAGTCCGAAATCCGAATTCGCAAGGCCGCCCAGGCTGCCGACATCGAGCGAGAAAAAATTCGGCAGCGCTTTGAAGCTCGCGCCCCGAAACTCCGAGACGATCTCCAAAAAGCCGAGACGGCACTCCAGAATCTGGAGGCCGCCCTGCAAAAAGTCCGCGGGAGCTTCGAGACCCCGCTCGCTGCCTAATCCGACCTTAGTCGAACTTCGCCACGAAGATCAGCTCCTCGTGGACGAGCTTGCCATTGATCTGAAATTCGACCTTGTGAACCCCGGGCTCGGTGAATTCCAAATTCTGAACCTTAAAGTTCTGGAAAATTCGCGAGCGAGAATGTCGTTGCACATCAGGCACAGTGAACTTGGCGTTCACGGCGAAAAGCTCTTTGCTCGACTCGCTCGTCATCCGGACGACCAATTCAACCTCTTTGTTCGCCTCTTGAACCTCAAACTCCATCTCGAAACAGAGGTGAAAAGTGTCTTGCTTGAACGGGAACGACTGCGAGCCGATCGAGTCGAAAAGCCCGATCATGCAGTTCTTGTTGTCGCTGGTTTGCAAGTAGGTGTCGCAAAATCGGCAAAGCGTAATCTTCATAGTGAGTCTCCGTAGGGTACCCGCAGAGGGCGTGTCTTGGCCAATTTTAGCATGTGCTAAAATAATGAGCCTAGGATGAAAATTCGAAGTGCATCGGTTTGGGCGTGGCTGACCGGCTTGCTCTTGGCGAGCGGGATGATGGTCGGATGTCCGGCGTCGTCCAAATCAGGGAGTGTCGCCGGACCGCCGCCGAGCGAGGAGAAGCTGCGAGTCGTCGCTACGACGATGATGGTCGCCGACCTTGCTCGCGAAGTCGGAGGACAACGAGTCGAAGTCATCGCCTTGATGGGCCCGGGGGTGGACCCCCACCTCTACAAAGCAAGCCCGGGCGACATCCAGCTCCTGGAAGATGCCGATCTCGTCCTCTATCACGGGCTTCACCTCGAAGGCAAACTCGCCGATGTCCTGGAAAAACTGGGAAATCGAAAGCCAGCCGTGGCCATCACCGCCGGGCTCGATCCGGCCAAACTCCTGAGCGAGCCGAGCGCAAATTCGTATCCCGACCCCCACATCTGGTTTGATGTCACTCTCTGGAGTCAGTGCATCTCCGCCGTCGAAAAGGCCCTCTCATCAGCAAGCCCGGACGACCAAGCTGAATTTCATGCCCAATCGGAACAAGTCCGAAAGTCCATGGCCGAACTCGACCAGTGGGTTCGAAAAGAGTTGGCCACCCTTCCCGCCGACCGGCGACTGCTCATCACCGCTCATGACGCCTTTCGCTACTTCGGCCGAGCCTACGGGATCGAAGTCATGGGGGTCCAAGGCATCAGTACTGAGTCCGAGGCCGGACTCCAAGAGGTGAATCGCATTGTCGACGTGCTGGTGCGACGAAAAATCCCCGCCATCTTCGTCGAAACGAGTGTGTCGCAAAAGAATGTCCGGGCGATTGTCGAAGGGGCTCAAGCCCGCGGAGCGAGGGTCACCATAGGCCCCGCCTTGCTGAGCGACTCGATGGGAGACAAAGGAACGCCCGAGGCCACCTACGAGGGGATGATCCGATACAACGTCTCGTCGATCATCCAGGCGCTGAAATGACCCTTGCCCCGGCCCTTCGAATTGAACACCTCAGCGTGGCCTATGACGACCGGCCAGTCCTCGAAAATGTCAACCTCGAACTGGGTCGAGGCAAGCTCATCGGCATTGTCGGGCCCAATGGCGCCGGCAAAAGCACGCTCCTCAAGGCGATCTTAGGCCTGACCCCGAAGCTCCTGGGCTCGATCGAGCTCCTGGGGGAGCCCCTTCGAGGAGCCGACTTGAGGCTCGGCTACGTCCCTCAGCGCGAGTCGGTGGACTGGGACTTTCCGGTGACCGTCGCCGAGGTTGTCGCAATGGGGACCTACGGACGCGTCGGTTGGTTTCGACGTCCGAGTGCGGCCGAGCGTACGCGAGTTCAGCGCGCCCTCGACCAAGTCGGCTTGTCGGAGTATGCCTCTCGCCAGATCAGCCAGCTCAGCGGGGGTCAGCAACAACGGACGTTTTTGGCCCGGGCCCTTGTCCAAGATGCCGAGGTCTACCTGCTCGACGAGCCGTTCGCGGGCATCGACGCCACCACCGAAGAGGCCCTGATTGAGGTCCTGCTCGACCTTCGGGCCCAAGGTCGGACCCTGGTCGCCGTCCATCACGATCTCGGCACCGTCGCCAAGTTTTTCGATGAAGTGGTCTTGCTTCATCGCCACGTGCTCGCGTTCGGCCCGCCGGACGAGGTTTTGACGCCGACCCTGCTCGAAGTGGCTTATTCGTCCAAGTCGACATCTCGTTCGGCTTGGGGAGCTTGACCTCGTGTGGACCTATAATACGGCGATTGTGCTCATCGGAGCCGCGCTGTTGGGGGCTCAATGTGCGGTCGTCGGGACGTTCGCGGTGCTTCGCCGCCGAGCTCTTCTGGGAGATGTCTTGGCCCATGCGGCCCTGCCGGGAATCGTGCTCGCTTTTTGGCTCACGGGCAACCGCTCTCTCCCGATCTTGCTCACCGGGGCCGCTTCGACCGGACTGATCGGCATCGCCATTCTCGCCTACCTGAAGAAGCGCTCGCGGACTCGCGAAGACGCCGCCCTCGGCCTGGTCTTGAGCGTCTTTTTCGGCATCGGCATCGCCCTGTCGCGCTATGTTCAAAACGCCGTGCCGGGGGGTGGGAAGGCAGGGCTCGACACCTTCATCTTTGGCAAAACCGCCGGGATCGTCTTGGCCGATGTTCTCGGAGTCGCGCTCGTCGGCGCCCTCTCGTTGGTTTTGGTCATGGGGACGTTCAAAGAGCTCCGAATGGTCTCGTTCGACCCGCAGTTTGCGGCCACTCAGGGGTATCCCGTGGTCTTTTTGGACCTCCTCATGATGGGCCTCGTAGTGGTTGCGGTCGTAGTCGGACTGCCGATGGTCGGGATCGTGATGGTCGCTGCGCTCACGATCTTGCCTGCCGTCGCCGCCAGATTCTGGACGAGTCGATTGCCGGTCCTTTTGGCTCTGGCGGCAACGATCGGTATGGTCGCCACGTCGCTGGGGGCTCTTTGGAGCGCGGCCCAGCCCGGATGGCCGACCGGTCCCGTCATGATCCTCCTGGCCGGAGGTCTGTTTGTGCTCTCCGCGCTGTTCGCACCCCATCGAGGACTGATCACCGACCTTCGGCGCCGATCTCGGGCCCGCGCGGCTCTGGCCGAAAAGGCTGCCGAAGAACTCTTAAGGGCTCGGCAAACCGTCACCCTCTCCGATCTTTCTCGATTGGGCTTCCGCCGGCCTCGGCAGACTCTTGAGCTGCTGGTCTCCCGGGGCGTCGCGCTTGCACGGGCCGGGACTTGGGTCTGGGCGAATCCGCCCGCCCCGTCGGAGGACCGATCATGAGTCCAGCCGCCACGTGGTCCCTCGTCATTGCGTTGCTCGCGGCGGGCATCTGCTCGGCGCTCGGGGTCTGGCTCGTTTTGCTCCGTCAGAGTTTGACCGGCGACGGGATCAGCCATTCGGTGTTGCCCGGCCTCGTCTTGGTGTTTCTGCTTTTCGGCACGCGAGCAAACCTCGCGATGATGCTGGGGGCCGCGGTGGCAGGTCTCTTGACGGTCTGGCTCAGCCGCGAGATCAGCCGGCTCACCCGCATCCGCGAAGACGCCAGCCTCGGCGTCGTCTTCACCATATTCTTCGCGATCGGCGTGATCCTCATCACTCGCTCGGCTCGGCAGATCGACCTCGACCCGGGCTGTGTTCTCTACGGGCTCGTGGAATTCGTCGGATTCGACACCATCGCATGGGCGGGTTATGACGTCCCCCGGACCTTGCCGATCCTGGTCATCACCGGCGTCATCGTCGCCGCATTTCTGACTCTGTTTCACAAAGAGCTCGCTTTGATGGCGTTCGACCCGAGCCTCGCTCATGCGCTCCGCCGTCACCCGCACCGCCTCTACCTCGCACTGATGGCGATGGTCGCCCTGACCACGGTCGCTTGCTTTGAGGCGGTCGGCTCCATTCTGGTCATTGCGCTCCTCATCGCCCCGGCGGCCACCGCGCAACTCTTGACCCGAAGATTCGCCCCGATGATGATCGGCGCCCTCGTCGGGGGCGCGAGCGCGGCCGTCGCGGGGTACTTCCTCGCCGTCCGATGGAACACCAGCATCGCCGGGATGATCGCGAGTGTCCTGGGCGCCCAATACCTTCTGGCCGTGATTCTGATTTCGCTCCTGCAGCGAAGCCGAAGGTCGATCTCAGCTCGTGGGGCCTCAGATCCCGTTCTTGGCGGGAGCGTGTAGGAATCGAACCCACCCGACACCTTGTGAGCGTCACAACGGTTTTGAAGACCGCGAGGCACACCAGCACCCATTCGCTCCCATCTGAAGGTTACCCGAGCCCGGCCGATACAAAGCCGGGAGGCTGATCTGACACCGACGAGCGCCGCTCCGCCAGGTCGAGCTGGACGTACAAGCACTGATCCGCGACCTGGTGAATCTCGTCGATGTGGCTGATCACCAGAATTTGGGAGAACGTGCCCTTCATCGCCGAGAGTAGATTCAAGACCGCCACCCGGCGAGACTCATCGAGGCTCCCGAAGACTTCATCCAAGATCAAGAGGCTCATCGGCTGGCCAACCCGCTCTTGGATCAGCTCACTCAGCGCCAGCCGAAGCGCCAAGGCCACGATGTCCTCCTCTCCGCCAGAAAGGACGGCCTTCTCAAAGTCGTCGTCTAAGACAGTCGGGCTAAACTTGGCGTCGAGTCGAAGCTCAGAGTAACGACCATCGCTGAGCCGACTGAGGTGGTCCGACGCTCGCGCCTGCAGGTCGGGAACCAAGCGATTGTTGAGCTCCTTTCGCAACGCCGCCAAACCCTTCGCGACGAGCGTGTAGTGCCGGGCCATTCGGCGCTCAGCTCGGATTTCCGCGGCGTGATTCTGGGCGTTGAGCTGCGCTTGGCGGGCCTTTTCGAGTCGATCTGACAGACTCTTCAAAGACCGCGCCTGAACGTCGAGCTTGGCCTGCTCTTGGCCGATCCGAGCATCCAGTTCGATGAGCCTCCTCTGGGCCTCTTCGACCTCGTCCTTGCTGACCCAGCCGAGTTCGTCGAGCTGTTTTTGGAGGACTTGGGCCTTCTCTTTGAGCTTCTGAAAACTCCCTTCTGCCTGCATAAGGTTCTTGCGCAACTCGTCGGCTCGGGCGGTCCGGCCCTGGATCTGCACGTACTCTGTATGGATCGCCTCCAGCGATGGAAGCTCGCTTTGGATCCGGGCGACGAGTTCTGGGTCGTAACGACTCTGGGAAGAACTCGGCGCAGGGAGTTGCTTGAGCTGATCCCGCAATGCCTCAATCTCTTCGAACCACATCTGATGTTTTGCGGCTTGCTGCTCGGCCTTGATTGCTTCCTCGAGGTCCTTCTTCAGCTCCAGGATCTCCGCTGGCTCTGCTTCTGCGGCCTTCTTTTTCTGCTCCAGGCCTTCAATTTGGCGGGCGAGTTCCTGGCCCTGGTTTTGCTTTGACTGGAATTTCTTGGCAAAGTCCGGACCGATCGGCTGCTCGCAGGTCGGGCACTGGCCCTTGTCAATCCACTCTTGGTCCTGATCGAGCTGCTGCTTCAATGCCTGTTGTTGGCTCCGTGCGATGCTGAGCTCGGTTTCAAGCTGGAGCTTCGCCTTCGCATGAGCCTCAACCGCCTTCTGGTGCTTGTCGGAGCGGTCGTGAACCTCGGCTTGCAACTCCGCGAGGGTCCGGGCCGGGGGAGCAGGTCGTTCTTTCTCCTTCGTCTTGATTTGATCCTGAAGGAGGTCTCGCCGGGCGTTGTTCTTCTGCTCTTCTGCGTCGAGGGCGCGCAGCGCATTCTGCTCGCTCAGCTGCTTGGCGAGCTTCTGATACTGATCAAACTTCTCCTGAATCTCAATTCTTCGATTCTCGTCTGCGGTCAAGGCTTGGACTTGTTCCTCCAGGCCGTCGCGCTTCGCTCGAGCTTCTTTCCCGTGGAGGCGAAGCTCCTTCTGCTGCTCCACCAGGTTGAAATACTCCTGGATTCGGGCTTGCTGGGGTGCGAGATCGGCCTGCTTCTTCTTGAGCGCCTCAAGCTCCTTCGTTGCTCCGGCTTGAAGTTGTTTCTCTTGGTCAAGGGCCATCTCGGCGTCCTTCATCTCTTGGGCCGTCTCTTCAACGCTGCTGGCGGTTTTCTCCATCCCCTCGACTTTCCGGCTGAGATCGTTTGCGGTGTCCTTGGCGATTTTGGCCGCTTGATCTAGTCGATCCAACCGCAGCATCCGGGCGATCTCCTTTTGGCGACTGTCGTCGCTTTCTCCCCCCAAAAAGGCCAGCCCCTTTTGCTGAGCGCAAAAGCTGTTGATGAAGTGCTTGTAAGTCATCCCGACCAGGCGGCGCACCGCCGCTTCGACCGGCTTGCTGTTTTCGGCAATCGTCCGCGTCTCGCCCCCTTCCACCTCGCGTAGCCAAACTTTCGCGCCGCGTCGCAGCTCAAAGTGACGCTCACCGAGCGAGAAGTCGAGCTCGACCGCGGGCTTCGCCTCCGGCTCTCCATCGGGAATGAGGGAGTCCTGATTCCCCCGCTGCTTGTTAAAAAGCGCGTATCCGATCGCCTCCAGGAGCGTCGTCTTCCCCGAGCCGTTCGTGCCGAGGATCGCGGTCATGCCTTCTTCAAAAAAGATCTCTGTCGCGCGATGCTGACGAAAATTCTCAAGCCTCAGTCTCTTCAATTTCATGGCCAGCCCTCCTGAGAAGATCGCGACCCAACTGAATCAGGGTCTCAGCTTCGATGTCCGACTCCCACGCCTGGGCCTGGATGTGGTGCGCCCACTCCGTCTCCAGGCTGCCAAACGCCTCCCCGGAACTCACCATCGACTCAGACGCCGCCTTTCGCAGGTCGAGCTGATAATGCAGCGCCCTTTTCTGGAGCGCTTGCACCTCTCGCCGAGTGAGTCCCATCCGGCATCCGAGCGAAACGTTTTCGACGACTTGCCGCACGATCGGCCGCAGAGATTCATCCCATTCGGCGTTTTGAAGCAGTTTCGCCGTCAACTCTTCGCCGCTCAATCCATCTGCTTGAATCCGGGGCAGGTCCAGCACGGGGCGGGGCTGGGTGGGCACGAACTCGATCTCGCCGAAGTCTGTGTCGAACCAAATCCAGCCCTTGGGGGTCGTCGACTCTTCCCAGACATTGCTGGACGTGTAATCGGTCGAGCCCGGATAGGCACAGTTCGCGGCAAACTTCTTGCGAACGTGATAGTCTCCCAGCCCAACGTACGTCCATCGATCGGGCTGGGTCTCGAAGATGCTCAGATGGGCATGGTCCGGGAGGGCCTCACTCACCATCCCATGCAGCCCCAAGATCGAGATCGAGCACCCCAAGACCGGCTCCCACCGAATCTCTTCGTCTCGCTCCAAGGCGCGGGTCGGAACCAACAAGGCCTCGAGATCGAGCTCCTTCAACTCGATTCGCATCGGCTCGAGCGCCGCGACATGCAGTCCCGGGATCGACTCGAAGAGCCGCAAGATCGAGCCCGAATCGACCGTCCGGGGCGTTTCGTGATTGCCTCCCACCATGAGGAACGGCTTGCCCTGACGCCTCAGTTGGAACTGAATGAGCGCCCGTTGAGCCTGGACAATGGTGTGATTGGTTGGCCGGACTTGGTGAAACACGTCGCCGGTGTGCAGCACCACGTCCGGATTCCTCGCTAAGATGGCCTCTAAGGTCGCCTCAAATGTCGCCAAGACATCTGCCTCTCGCTGGTTAATCCCCTCCGAAGTCACCCGGCCGTAGGCTCGGAAACCCAGATGCGTATCACTCAGATGGGCAAGAGTGGCCATGCTTGTCTCATTATAGTATACGTATGATGCACTTCAGGGGTGAGAAATACAGAAAGTTTTCCACATTTTTCTCACTTCGTTCGCCAAGGCTCGCGCATAAGCCGGACCATCACAGACGGGGCCTTGCCGAAACTGGCTCGGCAAGCTGGAGCGAAACTGCCGGATCGACGCAGGATTGCGGGCGTATTCAACCGCTCGGGCCTGATATTCGTCCTCGTTCTCACAGATGAATTCGCCGAGTCCGGTCGCAGAAAGGAGCGACGCGCTCACCCGACTCGCGTGGTGAACTCCCCAAGTCGTCAGGACGGGAACGCCCATCATGAGCGCTTCGCAGGTCGTGGTCGTCCCGTTGTAGGGGAAAGAGTCCAGAACCAGATCGACCTCATCATAGAGTCGCAAATGGTCGATGGCGTCGGCTTCGAATCCCCGGAGTTCGACTCGATCTGGGCTGACTCCGTGATCGCGAAAAACCGCCCAAAGTCGATCTCGAATGGGATCCACTTCCAACCCGCGGGCCTTGATGAGCATCCGGGAATCCGGAGCAGACGCCAAGATCGACGCCCACGTGTTGAGGACCACTCGATTGAGCTTGAAGATCGCGTTAAAGCTGCCGAAAGTGATCGGCCCGGTTCGATTTTGTTGGGGCTCGGGGACGTCCGGCGGCGGCGCAAAGCACAAGAAGCACTCAGGCATTCGAACAAGAGTCTCGGATGCAAATCGCTCAGAACCGGGAGGATCGGTGATGGAGTCCACCAAGCGGTAATCGACCCCCGGCACCCCAGTCGTATCCGGATATCCGATCATGGAGATCGAGACCGGGGCTGGGCGCAGTGGAAACAAACTGAACGAGCCCAGCCGGGTGTGCCCCATCAGGTCCACCAAGACGTCGATCTGGTCGTTCTGGATCATCTGGGCCAAGTCGACGACGTGCACCCGGTCGAGCAGGCGATATCTCTTCACCTTCTTTTTCAGCTCTTCGGTCGTGGCGTCAGTTTTCAGCGGGTAGTGATAGACCGTATGCTCAAACTCATCCGAAGGCAGATGCTCCAAGATGGGCCGGAGAAAGAACGTCACCGAATGGCGATAAAAGTCGTGCGTCAGCCAGCCGATCCGCAAGGGTCGATCGGGATCGCGAAGGCCGTCCCATCGAAGCTCACGAACCCTCGGTCGCATGATCTCGCCGAACTTCTGATGCCATTCCCAAATCTCCTCGGGGGAGACCCCGTGCGGATAGTGAAGCCCCAGCAGTAAGAGGCTCATAAAGTTCTCGTCGCGGAGCCCCCGATGATACGCCTCGATCATCCCGTTCAGCGCATCTTCGCAAAGCCCAAAATCCAGCCTTCGCCGATTGAGGTGGACGACCGCATCTTTGTTCTCCGGGGCCAACTGAACCGCGTGTTCGAGCGACGCCATCGATTCGTCGGCCTGCCCCAACATCCATTGCGCTCCGGAGAGGCTGATCCAAACCGCCGGACTTTCAGGCTCCAGTTGACTGCAATGTAGAAACGTCTGCCGGGCGGATGCATGGTCCTGATTCGCCATTTGGGCCCGGCCCAAGAGGTAATTCAGGTCGTAATGATTCGGATTCCCACGAACGTGGTCTTGGGCCAAACGCAAGGCTTCTGGAGTCCTGCCGGTCTCCATCAAGACGACGCCGAGTCGATAAGCCAGCTCCGGGTCCTTCGGGAACTTCTGCCGAGCTCGCACCAACAGCTTGAGCGCAGCGTCATGTTGGTTCCGCTGAATCAGAAGCCGCGCTTCATCGGCAATTTGGATCGGGTCGGTCATTGTCGTCTATTTTCTCCGAAAACGGGCCGAGGTCGGGTACGTTGAAAGAGATGATCCAAGCCCCTCTCCTCTCGCCCGGTGCCGAGCTGCGACGTCAAATGAGCGAAGGCATCGTCGTGATGCCCGGCGTCTTCAACGCCCTGAGCGCCGTCGCCGCGTATCGCCAAGGGGCTCGCTCACTCTACATCAGTGGGGGTGCCACGACCAATGCGCTGCTCGGCGTGCCCGACATCGCGTTGATCACACTCGACGAATTGGCCGGGCAAGCGGCTCGGATTTGTCAAGTGGCACCCGTCCCGATCTTGAGTGATGCCGACACGGGCTTCGGCGAAACTTGGAACACCGTTCGGACGGTGATCGAAATGGAGCGAGCCGGCCTGGCGGGCATTCACCTCGAAGATCAAGTCAGCCCCAAGCGGTGCGGCCATTTGGATGGCAAAGAGGTGATCGAGGCTGGACAGATGGCGTCCAAGATTCGTGCGGCCGTCGATGCCAAACGCGACTCGAGTTTCATCATCTGCGCCCGGACCGATGCCCGCGCCCTGGAAGGCTTGGCGGGTTCGATCGAACGGGCCCGTCGCTACGTGGACGCAGGAGCCGACGCGATCTTTCCCGAAGGGCTCCAGAGCGAGGCTGAGTTTGCCGAGTTCCGCGCAGCGGTCGAAGGGCCGCTCCTGGCCAACATGACCGAGTTTGGGAAGACCCCATTGATCTCGGCGAGCCGATTCCAAGAGCTCGGTTACAACATGGTGATCTTCCCGGTCACCGCCTTGCGCGTGATGCTCAAGAGCCTCGAAGAGTTTTACGGCGATCTTCTTGAAACGGGCACCCAGGCCGGTTGGATGGACCGGATGCGCACGCGAGCCGAACTCTATGCGACGATCGATTACAACGCCTACGGCGACCAAGATATCACCTGGGCCGAAGTCGGCAAAGGATAAGAACCCGATCTACAAGAGTTCGGGGTGACCTTTCTGGCCGCGTCGTTTGGTGCGGTACATCTTCGCGTCGGCGGAGTTCAGGAGTCGCTCGGTCTGGCTCCGATGAGCCCAACCGACACTCGCGCTCAACTCAACATCGGAGCCCTCGACCGCAACTCGAACTCGCAGTTTGGCCTGCATCCGCTCGCCCATCGCGTCGAGCTCTTCGGGCCGGACACCTTGGACCAAGATGCAGAACTCATCCCCTCCGAGTCGAGCGACGAGATCGTCTGGGCGCACCGAATCTTTCAGGAGCTGAGTGAAGGCCAGAATCGCCTGGTCTCCTGCCTCATGACCCAGGCTATCGTTGATCTGCTTCAGGTCATCCAAGTCGACCAAAATCACGCCGAAGTTCCGATCTGACCCGCTCTCTGCCTTCGACAAAGCCAGATCAAAGGCCCGGCGATTGCCCACTTGGGTGAGCGGATCGAGATGCGCGAGGGACTGCATCCGATTGACTTCCTGAACGAGCTGCCGGCGCAGGGCGTGTTCGGCCGTCATATCGGTGACCAATTCGACCGATCCCAACAGCTCTTGTCGTGGCCCCAAAACCGAAGCGTGAGTGACAATCGCCCGGCGAACCTGCCCGCTCGCGGTGATGAACTCGGCCTCGTAACGTCCTGCCCGAGCTGCGTCGAGGTTCGTCAGGTCTTCACGACGATACTCTTGCGCCTTTTGCCCCAGGAGCCGCCCCGGGCTCGTTTCGAGCCATTCGGCCATGAACGGATTGACCTCCAGGATCGTTCCATCCGGCCCGAGTCTCCAGATGCCTTGGCGCAGATGGTGGATGATGAACTCAAGTTCGCGAATTCGGTTCAGGAGCGGCCGCGTGGGAGTCGGTGTGGGCTCAGCGACCGGTTCAAAAACCAGCACGAACCGATCTGGATCGGCCTGCCGGCCGCGACAACGTGCTCGCTGCCCGTGCAGGAAGCTGAAGTTCTCTTCGATCACGAACGGCCGCAGCGGGAGTTCGAGGGCCTTGTTCAGTTCGGTCGAAGTCCGAAGCTGCTCCGAGCCACCCTCCATTCCGAAGGATGACCGAACGACCGAGCCTGCCGAATCCAGCTCAACCCATTCCAGCCCAAGCTGGCTCAAGATGCTCAACTCGCTCATCCCAGAGCAAACCCCTCGGCGCCACTAAAAAATCCGACCCGTTTCTTCATGTTGAATAACTGCTACTCTCTTAGACGCGCGAACCATCCCAAACAGTCGGATTCTTGAAAATCCGGGCCTTTAGACCTTGCTCGCGCGAAGTCAATCAGTGGACCGACGTCCCTTCCGGCGCTTCGCTTTCGGGTTGCAACAAGATGGCCGAGCCCTCGGGGCCGTCGGCGGCCAGGACCATGCCTTGCGATTCCAGGCCCATGAGCTTGGCCGGTTTTAAGTTAGCCACCACAATCACCTGCCGACCAATGAGGTCCATCGGCGTGTAGTTCTTCTGGATTCCAGCGAGAATCTGTCGCTTCTCTTCTCCGATCATCACTTGAAGCTTCAATAACTTCGAGCTCCCTTCGACGGGCTCAGCTTCCAAGACTCGGGCCACCTTGAGGCTGACCTTCATAAAGTCCTCGATCGTGATCGATTCCGGCGGCTCAAACTTGGCTTTCTTCGGTTTTTCGGGGGCGGCAACAGGCTCGGGGGTCGGTTTCTGGGTCGCTTCCATTTCGGCTTTCTTCTTGGGGTCGATTCGAGGGAAAATCGGTTCGGGCGTGGCCACTTTGACTCCGGCGATGAGAGTGGCGGGTTGATCCATGCTCTCCCACGCCAAAGGCGGCGTCGGCTTGCCGGCAAGTTGGCGGCGAATCTCGGCGCAGGCGGTCGGCATCACCGGATCGAGGAGCGTGGCCGCCGCTTGGAGCATGAAGATCATCGAGTTCATCACTCCTGCGAGCGACGGGTCTTGGTTCTTCGCCAGGTCCCACGGCTTGTGGTCGTCGATAAACTTGTTCAGAAATCTAGGGAGTTCGAGGGCCGCCTCCAGCGCGGAATTCACGCGAAATTCCGCCATGGCTTGCTCGAACGCCTGCTTGGCCCGAGTGACTTGCTCCACCGCGATGGGAAGCGGCAGAGCCGATTGGATCTCGCCGTCAACGAACTTGTGCATCATCGCCAGGGTCCGGTTGAGGGCGTTGCCCAGATCGTTCGCCAGGTCGGCGTTGTATCGCCGATCCACTTCGTCGCGAGTGAAGTTCGAGTCGCCTTCGTAGGGCATCAAGGCGATCAGGGCGTGTCGAACCGCATCGCGGGCAATCTCTGGTCGGGCCGACGTCTTGAAAACGATCTCGTCCGCCAGCTCCAAGGGCTCAATGACGTTCCCCTTGCTCTTGCTCATCTTTTCGTCGCCAAAATTGAACCAACCGTGGGCGACGATCTGCCGAGGAAGCGGCAGCTCCGCCCCCATGAGCATCGCGGGCCAGAGCGTCGCGTGAAACCGAGTAAAAATCTCCTTGGCCATCAGGTGAACGTCCGCCGGCCAGAGCTCCTCCCAGTCTGGGTTATCGGGCCAGCCGCTCGCGCTCAGGTAGTTGATCAGCGCGTCAAACCAGACGTAAATCACCTTGCTCGAATCGCCCGGCACCGGGATTCCCCAGCCGGAATTGGCCCGAGTCACGCACATGTCTCGCAGGCCCGAACGAACAAAGCTGACGACTTCATTCCTTCGGGACTCGGGCATCCAGAATTCAGGGTTTGCCTCCGCGTGTCTGAGTAGAGGCTCCCCGAACGCGCTCAGCCGAAAGAACCAATTCTCTTCCTCGACCCATCGGACCTCATTGCCCTCCGGACTCTTGCCGTCCACAAGGTCAGACTCGCGAACGAACGACTCCGACGAGACGTCGTACCAACCTGAGTACTTGTCCAGGTAGATGTGTCCGTTCTCTTGGAGTTTGCTGAAAAGGGCCTGCACCGTTCGATGGTGTTGCTCCGAAGTCGTCCGCATGAAGACATCAGCGGACACGTTCATCTGGTCGAAGACGTCGATGAACTTTTGGCTCATGAAGTCCACCCACTCTTGGGCGGTCTTGCCTTGGGAAGCGGCCGCTTCGGCGACCTTCGTCCCATTCTCGTCCGTCCCCGTCAGATAGACGACCTTTTCTCCGCGGGCGCGATGGTATCGAGCGACGACGTCGGCCACAACCGTCGTCAGGGTCGTTCCCACATGGGGATCGCCGTTGACATAGTAGATCGGGGTCGTGACAAAGAACGCTTTGGCCATTCCCTCTAAGGTTACCGGGTTTGCTGCCTGGGGGCCGAGGGTCACTGGGCACATTCCTCGGCAAGTCGGCCCCCTTTTCCTTCCGCCATCGTGATCCGGCGGGTCCGTGCGGTAAGGTGAAAAGGATGATCATTCGACCTTGGATTTGCGTGGCACTCTTGGCGACGGTCGGCTCGTGGGGAAGTGCCCAACCCGTCAAGGATGCTCCGACCCCGCTCGTGGGAGCTCGCCAGCTCGCCCTGAGCCCGGATGGCCAGAAGCTCGCCTTCGTCTATCAGGGGGACATCTGGGTGGCCTCAAGCGAAGGCGGCATGGCCCGCCCCGTCACCAACCACATCGAGATGGACGAGGCCCCGGCTTGGTCCCCGAACGGCGAATGGCTCAGCTTCACGACCAACCGCAACGGCAACAACGACATCTACCTCGTGCCAAGCGAAGGGGGCGCTAGTCGAAGGCTCACTTGGTCGACGGCATTCGACGCCGCGTCAAGCTGGACGCCCGACGGCAAATCGCTCCTGATGGCCGCCCGTCGAGAGGACGAATGGCCCCGAATCGTCAGCATCGATGCCACGACCGGACAGATGCGAGAACGGGTTCGAGACTATCTCGCCCTCGATGGCGCGATCATGTCGGCAGACAGCCAAGGCATCCTGTTCGGCCGAAGCGGATTTCCCTTGCAACGTGCCCGCTACGAAGGTTCCGCCGCCCGGCAGCTGGTCTGGTTCGAGACCCGGACCCGGCAACACCGCACCCTGAGAAGCAACGGCTTCCAGCACCTCTGGAACCAGATCGGATCCGATGGCAAGATTTACTGCGTGACCGTCAGCGAAAAGACCCCCAGCGCCCCCCGAGTGGACGAAAAGCTCACTAAGTTCATCGACAACGCCTCGCGAACGCCCAACATTTACGAGATCGGCATGAACGGGTCGGCCCGCCGACTGACCAACTATGTGGGCGGCGGCGTCCGCTATCTCACCGCCGCGCGAAGCGCCCCTCGCATCGCGTTTGAGTACGAAGGGGATCTCTACACGATGAAGCCGGGTGAAACCCCGCGCAAAATCAGTGTCTTCGCCAGCCTCGATGACAAAGTCACGTACGACCAGCGACTGATCTTAACGACCGGGGCGTCCCAAGGCGCCCTGAGCCCGAAAAACGACCAAGTTGCTTTTACCGTTCGAGGGGAGCTCTGGCTGGTCCCCGTGAAAAAAGGCAAAGGCCCCAATGCCGACGACGCTCGGCAGCTCACGAACTGGGCGGGCGTCGATGAAGATGTCTTCTGGCATCCCGAAGGCAAACAGCTCTTCTTCACCAGCGACCGCGGAGGAGCCGACCAACTCTATCAGCTGAACGCCGAGGACTTGAGCGTGAAGCTCGTCAGCACCCAGCCGAACGACATCCTGTCGGCCCGCATCACGCCCGATCGCAAGAGCATCAGCTATTGGCAAACTGGCACTTTGGGAGGGCTTTATCTGGTCCCCCTCGACCTGAACACCGGGCCTCAGCGGGTCTTCGAATTCCCAGGAGAATTCAACTTCGCCGGCAGTCCGCAATACGACCTGTCTCCGGATATGCAGTGGCTCGCTTACGTGCGTTCGACGGACCGAGAAGGCACCATGCTGATGGTTGCGAACCTCAAAACCGGCTCGCGACAAGCGATCAACCTTTTCAGCGGCACCTATATCTCGCCGCGCTGGTCGGGCGATGGTCGGTACCTTTACTTCCTGGGCGATCGCGAAGGCCCCGGAATCTATGCCGTGCCGCTCAAGGCCGAAGATGCCCTCCCGGCTGAGCTCGATTTGAAGTTCGTCAAGCCGACGGAAACGCCCAAAGTCGAAATCGACTTCGACGGCATCGACCGACGCATCCGACGACTGGTCTCCTCGCCTTGGAGTGGAACCTTCCGGCCCGACCCGACGACCGGCGACCTCTTCTTGGTTCAAGAAGGCGATCTCTGGCGAGCCAATTACGCCGGAGATGAACTCCGCCGCATCACCAGCGGCGGCGGCATCAGCGATTGGAACTTCAGCGACGACTTCACCAGTGCGTTCTTTGTCCGAGGCGGAGTGCCGAATATCCTCGCCTTGAGAAATCCGCAGTTTCCGATCTCACCGGTCACCTTCCGAGCCGATTGGACGCGCGATCTGCGCCGAGAGTGGCGAGCCGCATTCACCGAATTTTGGCGCGCCTTCAACCGGAGCTTCTACGACTCCAATTTCCACGGCCGCGATTGGGCCGCGATCAAAACTCGCTACGAAAAGCTCCTCCCCAGCATCGGCCATCGCAATGAGTTTTCCGAGCTCCTGGAGACGATGGTCGGCGAGTTGGAGGCTTCTCACACCGAAACGTCGCCCGCAGGCGGGAACCCCGGGTCTCAATCGTCGGCCCACCTGGGCTTCACCTACGACTACGACTGGCAAGGGCCGGGAATCCGGGTCCGCGAAGTTCCCACCGGCTCCCCCGGTAGCTTCGCTCGGACTCGAATTCGACCGGGCGAGTACGTCATGGCGATCAACGGAAAAGACATCCGCCTGGACGAGGCTCTCTATCGCGACGTTCTGAATGAACAAGTCGGGCGCGAAGTCACGCTCCTCGTGAGCGCAACCCCCAGCAAGTCGGGTGCCCGCGAAGTCAAATATCGCGCCCTCTCGGGCGGCGCCTTTCGCGCGATTCAGTATCGAAATCGGATCGAAGCGCGAAGGGCCTACGTCGAATCGAAGTCAAACGGGGCTCTGACCTATGTTCATATCCAAGGCATGGGGCAAGGAAACTTTGATCGATTCAATCGCGAAGTCTGGCTCGCCTCGCAAGGCCGAAAGGGCGTCATCATCGACGTGCGCGACAACGGCGGCGGCAACATCTCCGACCGGCTCATCGACATCCTCGAACGCCGCCCGCACTCGTTCTATCGTAGTCGCGACGACGTGGCCGAGCTTGCTCCTGCGCAAAGCTGGAACCTCCCGACGGTGGTGATGCACAGCCAAACGTCCTTCTCGAACGCCGAAATGTTCCCCTACGCCATGCGCCAAAGCGGGCTCGCCAAACTCGTGGGAATGCCCACGCCAGGCTACGTGATCTGGACGTATGGACTCGGGCTCGTCGATGGCACCGGGGCGCGCATGCCGACGGCGGGCGTTTTCCGACTCGACGGCTCACCGCTGGAAAACCAAGGCCAACAGCCCGACTTCAAGGTCGATCTGACGGTCGAGGACTTCCTCGCCGGCCGCGATCCTCAACTGGACAAAGCGATCGAAGTTCTGAAGTCAATGGGCAAATAGCTCCGACTGACTGGCGGCCCCTTGCTGGATTCTCAGGGGGCTGCCGAATGCCCTAGGGGCCCCTTCCAGAAGAGCGTCAGCTCCGCGCGCACGAAGGCTAACAAACTCCAGTTCGAAACGCCCACGAAAAAATTTGAACAAATCTGCCCAAAATGCGAACGCCGTATTATAGTGGGTGTATGAAGCAATTCAAATTCATTCAAACGGCGGTTCCTTCAACGATCATCGGCGTCATGATCGGGGTTGCCGGTAGCGTGCTACCCCCCCCAATGATTGAACCTTCCGGCGATCTTGGCCTTCCAGCAAACGCTCAGTTCACAACCAGGCCTTGTGGCTCAAGCATCGAGAAGCCTATCAGCATCCAGGTCGCTCTCGCTCGGGCGACTTCGAAACAGGCTCCTAGCTCACGACCACTTGTATCGCGATCAGCACCCGACTGTCCCGGTATGTGCGAACTCATTGATCTTTACGAACAGGTGTTCGCGGACTGGCCGGGCGGGACCGAGTGCCATTCAATCAATCCTTACTTTCGATATCGCCGCTTCGTTCAAGTTTGGCATTGCCCCGCACCAACCGTGCAAATCGGTACTAACTATTTTTGCACGGGCTGGGATTTCGACGGTTGCGCGCCCAGGGCGATCACCAAGCCCGGTTGCCCGAAGCCACGATGCGCTCGCAGTGATCAATGAATCCCCCGCAAATGGTCGCAAGATTCCTAACCTATGCAATGGCATACGTCATTTGCTATTGCCTAGGAATCTTGCTGTTCGCGCTCCAGTCCATATTAATGCGAACCTCGTTCCCTTGGGATCGAGCCTTACCTTATTGCCTCTTACCAAGCGTCGCTATGAGCATGCTCTATCTTTGGAGTCAAAGAATCAAAATCTCGTCGCACCGAGTTGGCTTTGCGATCGTTGGGCTCATTTGTGGGCTTGTCTATGCCGTGCCCTACGCGCTACCCATGGAAATCCAACTCGCCTATCGGCCCATGTATATAAACTACCCAGCGCTCTACCTATGCTGGGGAACTCTCTCAGTTGCATTGACCTCAATCATTCCAAAGGACAAAATTTATGCAGCGTTCCAGCCAAAAAAGAAAAGGAATCACGCTCGTTGAAGTTTTGGTCTCAATAACCATCATCGGGATCGTGGCCGCAATTTCATTTGCCGTCTACAGGCAGTCCATGGCGCGAGCCAAGGAAACCAGTTGTATCGCACAGCAACGTCAAGTAGCTTCAGCGATTCTTCAGTATCGTTCCGATCACGATGAGTTGTGGCCAGGTCGACATTTCAGTGGGTTCCGAGATTTGCAGAAGCTGGGCTACCTTCGGGATACTCGGATTTGTCGATGTCCCGCAGAAATCTCTCAGGTTGGCGTCGCAAAAAACTATGACTCACCGCAGCCACACGCCAACTTTCCGATCTCCTATTTTCACCTGATTGGATTGCCGGAAATTGTCCAATACGCCGAAAGAAGATCCATCGAGTTTGCACTCACGGCATGTATCCTACATGGGAAAAAGACTCAGGATTATGGGAGAATTCCGAAACCTCCAGAACCTCCGAGATATGAGTCTTGGTTGGATGGAAGAGTCGTTGGAGTACGCTCCGATCTGTCTCTCAGAATCACGAATGTTCCCAAGTTCTATCCTTCCCCGGAAGACCCAACCTTGATCGTCGCATTTAGTCGCTATATCACGATCTTCAACCGCGATTTCTCAAAGGAAGAGCGAGCCGAAGCGAGCAAGGAGTTCTACGGCTATTGAGACCTCCTGCCTCTGGTTGCTTCGGTCGAGGACTTCCTCGCCGGCCGCGATCCTCAACTGGACAAAGCGATCGAGGTCTTGCTCAAAGACATCCCGAGGCGGTGAGGTCGTTCGGGGGCTCGGCCCTGGCTTCCGAATTTCGAGAGGTATATCCCCCTCATTCCGCGAAGCGGCATGAGGGGGCAAGGGGGAGTCAAATTGCGTTTGGGAGGTTCGGGGTTCGGCAATCCTGCATCTGAACCTCCGGGCCTCCCCAAGCCCCAACGGGCCGACGAGGTTCCAGCGAAGGACGTCTGGCCTGGGCGAACCGACGCAGGAGAACTCGCGCGGCCCGGCCCAGACCCAAGGTAGCTTCAGATTCAATCCACCGGGGCGGCAATGCCTGAGCAACGGGCTGACGGCGGCATCAGTATCTGGAGAAATGGCCACTCACTCTGCTGCGACGGCAACACCTGAGCGAACTGCGGGACGCTGTGAGCGGCGCGGCCGCCGAATCGCACACCGGAACGATCAACCCGCTCTTCGCCGAAGTGCCTCAACCTGACCTGTCTCGCAAAAAGCTCAGACGTCCCCCCAGTCTCAATTCCTCCCGAAACTTCGCTCCTCTTCTGAATCCAATCACCCTTCGACGAGGAAAACCAGTATCATAACCTCCAGAAGGTGAGTGGATCGTGAACGAAGTCGAGTTTGTGGCTCAGCGCGAGCCCGAGTGGCAGAGACTTTCCAAGCTGTGTGATCGGGCAGAAAATGGAGCTCGTCAGCTCAGCGGCCCCGAGTTGCTGGAGGCCTTTCGAATCTATCGACGGGTCTCGGCCGATTTGGCTCGGGTCCGAACCTCAACCGGCAACCTTGAGTTAATCCAGTTTCTCAATGCGCTGGTCGGGCGGGCCTACTCGTCGCTCTACCGACGCAAGCGCCAGCGGGCGAAACAGGTCGTCGAAGAGGCACTCTATGCGGCGGCCGCAACCGTCCGGCGTCGCTGGCGAGCGATCTTCCTCAGCACGGTCACTTTCTTCGTGGGTGTCTTTTTCGCCACTTCCGTGATCTCGATGCGACCCGATCTGGAAAGCCAGCTGATCGACCGCAACGACCCGAACGTCCGGGGTTGGCTGAGCGGAGAATTCGACCAGCGAAGCTCGGATGAGGCCGTGCTGATGCATGCCTTCTATGCGAGCAATAACCCGCGAGTCGCCCGATATGCGGCGGCGCTCTCAGTGGCCACGTTCGGGGTTTTGACGGTCAACATCATGATCCAAAATGGCATCGCCATCGGCTCGCTCGGCACGGTGATGGCCCAAGAAGGCAAGCTGGATCACCTGCTCGTTTCGGTGATGCCGCACGGGGCGAGCGAATTGACCGGGGCCTTTATCGCTGGGGGCGCCGGGCTGGTGATGGGCGGGGCGCTCATCGCTCCGGGTCGGCGACGGCGCGGCGACGCCCTGCGAATCGCGGGCAAAGATGCCTTTGTGCTAATCGTCTTGTCGATGACGATGATGCTGATCGCGGCTCCGTTCGAAGGCTACTTCAGCTTCAACCCATCGGTCCCGGATCCGCTCAAAGCGATCGTGGCCCTCCTCATGCTGGCGGGTTGGATCGCCTTTTTCTCCACCTATCGACGCGATCGAGACGCAACCGAAGCCGAGCCGACCTAGTTCCCGCCCACCAAGTTAACGCCGCGGGCTGGACTCATGATCGGAGAGACCAGGTTCGCATTCTCGGGGCCAACGACCGTAGGCGAGCCTCCGCTGGCCGAGACCTTCTCGATCCGCGAACCGGTCGGGCTGACCCGAGCAAAGAAGATCGTCTGGGAATCCGGCGACCAGCTCGGAGTCACGAGGTTGCCGTCGGAAACTTTCAAGCTCTGCTGGGCGCCATTCTCTTCCACTGGCATCATCACGAGTGCGTCGGTCTTGAACGCATTTTCAGCGCCCAAGGTCCCCGCTTGGACCACCAGCTTGGTCCCATCGGGCGACAGAGCGACGTCGCCGGGCGCGTTCTTGCCCTCGGGGATTAACAAAATCGGCCGGCGAGTGGCTTGCGGGTCGCTGAGGTTAATAAACGCAATGACATGGGCATAAGGCCGAGTGGCCACGGCCCCTTTGAGAAACTCAGGCGGAATCTGGTTCGGGTCGAGCCAAGAGAATTCTTGCAACGAGTAGACGACGGTCCCGTCGTCGGCAATGTCAAAGTCGATGCGGTCGCCGCTTTCGATGCTGATCGGAGGGCTGAGCTGAGAGGTTCCGCCCTGAGTCTTCGGAGTCATGTCTTGGATCGCCAGGAGCTCCCCCTTTTCTCGGGTCATGGTGAAAACAATCCACTTGCGATCCGGGCTCCACTTGGCCGTTTTGAAGGCCGTGCCGAGACGTTGATAGAGGGCTTCAAAGGCGCTCACGGACCCGCCCGCGCCTTCGGAGGTATCGGTCACAGGTTCGGCCCCGCCCGGCGGAAGAATCTGGATCGACTTGCCAGTTCGAGGGTTGAAGTCCATCAGCCGACCGCCTGCCGTGACTAAGATCGTGGGGGCCGTTGTCGTCGAGGATTGGCGGGTGTCGAGCGCCGACTTGCTTCCTTTGTCGGTGGTCCGTCGCTCCACGATCTCCAGCGCGGGATTCCAGCGATAGATGTGCGAGCCTGGGTCTCGGTCGCTGATGAAGAACAGCCGATTGCCGTCGCCCCGCCAAGCGAGGCTGCGGTCGCGGGCCCCGGGGCGATAGCCCGGGGAGGGGACCACGCTTCCATCGGGCTTGATCAGGACGGCCTGAGTGCCTTCTCGGGTTTGTCGGAGCGCTGCGATCCAGCCGGTCGTGTCGATCCGTCCTGGGTCAGGGTCTCGGCCCAGTTGTCGCAAAAACGTATAGCCGAGAATGACGAGCCCCAACAGGACCACGCCGATGATGAAGCGTTGAGTTTTTCGCCGATTCATAACTCCGTCCTCCTCAGTATGAACCCTCAGGGGCGCAATTGGGTGCCCGGTGTCAGCCGGACGCCATTGGCCCAATCTCGGCCCGACATCGGTTTTTTGCCCTCGGGCTGCACCCACAGCAGTCGCAAGCTCCCTTCAGGCCAAGTGACTTCGAGATCAGGGGTGGTTGCCCGAACGAGCCCCGGTTCGGTCCCGGACTCGGACTGAAGGTATCCTCGCTGAGCTTGCAGGACCTTGATGCGCCCGAACCGCGTCGCGAGCGTTGCGCCCGGAGTCGGTGTCACCGCCCGAAACCGACAGAACGTCCGGAATGCGTCTTCCTCAAACCGAAGCTCGGCGTCGGCCCGTTCAATTTTAGGGGCGTACGTCGCCTTCTCCGAATCTTGCGGCACCCGCGCATAGTCGCCGACCGCGAGTCGATCGATCCAGGACGAGAGGAGTTCTCCGGCGAGCTCGGCGAGCCGATCGTGGAGTTGTCCGTAGGTCTCCTCGGGTTCAATTTCAGTCTCGACGCGGGCGATTTCGTCGCCGGTGTCCATCCCCGCGTCCATCTGCATCAGGCTCACGCCCGTTCGAGTCTCGCCCGAAAGGATCGCGTGTTGAATCGGAGCGGCCCCGCGATAAGCCGGCAACAGACTCCCGTGGAGGTTGAAGGCGCCCTGGCGTGTGGCCTCCAAGAGTCGGGGCTTCAGAATTTGACCGTAGGCCGCTACGACCATCAGATCGGCCTGCAAGGCTTCGATCTCGGCAATAAAGTCGGGGTCACGGGCCTTCTCAGGTCGAAGCAACGGGAGGCCTCGTTCAAGCGCGGTCTCAGAGACCGGCGAGGCGTGAAGTTCAAGTTTTCGGCCTCGCGGGCGGTCGGGTTGGCTGACCACCGTCACGACCGAACTCGCCACTCGCCGCAACGCCGGGACGGCAAAGGTCGAGGTCCCGAAAAAAACGATCTTCAGCGCTATTCGACCTCATCATCGGCGTTGGGGTCTTGCCAATGCAGCGTCGCCAAATCGACTTTGTCGATGAAAAGAACTCCTTCGAGGTGGTCAATTTCGTGCTGAACCACCCGGGCGGGAAGGCCCTCCATCTCATAGGCCACCGCGCGACCTTTGGGGTCCCATGCTTCGACCACGATCCGAGCGGCGCGGATCACGTCCCCATAAAGCCCTGGAATGCTCAGGCATCCTTCTTGCCCGACAACTTCGCCCTCCGATTCGGTGATCGTGGGGTTGAGGAGGGCCGTGGGTTTCATTCCCGAGGGGGCGATGACGATCACCCGCTCCAGAATCCCAAGCTGCGGGGCGGCAAGCCCGATGCCGTTGGCATCTTGCATCACCTTGACCATGCGCTTGACCAACTTCTCGACGGCGGGCCCGACTTTTTCGACGGGCTGAGCCACTTGGCGCAGGACTGGATCAGGGATTTTGTACACCGGGCGAGAATCGTTTCGGAGGAAGAGGGGCTTAAACTCGTCCGGAATCACGATCTCCATACCGTTTGTTATTATGGTGGAGCGCCCAGAGTTCTGCCAAGAGGTCCGGGCCGTTCGGCCCCGGTTCAGGGCTTTTTGGCAGGAGGTTTTTGACTCGAGTTTTGGGTTCGACCGGTTCGCGGTCCGCCCGAGCGGTTGGCTTGGGTCGCGATCAGGCGCGGCTTCGAAAGGTCCGCCACCGCGAGGTAGTCCTTTCGATAGGTCATCGCCCGGGTGATCTGATACTCGAACGTCGCACAATCGGAGATACAATCCAGGCCGTTCTCGGTGGCGATTCGGGCGAGGGTGGTGGTGAGCCCGTTCAGATTTCCGGTGTTGACAAGTCGATCCATCAGCGTGGCCATACCCGCTTCTGTTTGAATCACATCCTGGACGGTGCCACTCCAGGTTCGACCGTTCCACTTCACCTCGAGTTCGACATTCCCGGGGTAGTAGTCGTCCATCGCCACTTGAAGCTGAGCGATTCGGAAGGCATCGCTTGTGCGGCCGGCTCTCTGGAAGACGGCGACCAAACGCTTTTCTTGAATGATCACTTGGTTGGCTTCAGGCCCGACCTTTTCTTCGCCCGACTCCAGATCGAGGGCGACCAGTCGGGCATCTTCGGTGACATCGAGTCCAAATCGGCGGAAGTCGACCTCAAATGCTCGCGGCGCGTCTTTCTTCATCCGGAGCAAAACTCGGCCCAAGGCCCCGGCTCCAGCGCTTCGCGAAGCGAACTGAATGACCCCCACCGAAACGAATCCAGTGTCGTAGGTGTTGACCGAGTCGAAGCCGCCTTCAAGCAGGCTCACTGCTTCGAGCACGCGACGTTGAAATCCGCTGATGCCGGCCTTCTGGTACAGCCGATCGACTTCCGATGAGGGCAGACCTCGGACCGACTGGCCACCGCTCATCACTCCCTCGTGGAATCGGTAAAAGGCGTACCGAGGCCGCATGGCGACATGGTCTTCCAGCCGGCTTTCTTGGCCATCCGGGAACCTGATGATGTGAAGTCGAGGACGGACCGCCTCGGCCAAAGGCGGCGGGGCCCCGGCGAGGGCCAATAAGGGGGCGGGCGTCGGACCGGGGTCGCGGACCGGGTTCGGGCTCGGTGTGCGTCCGTTCTTCTGGTCGGCCAGCTGTTGCGCCACCGCTCGATCCCAGGCGATTCGCGCTTCGATCCAGCGCTCGCTGTCGCCGAATTGGGCGGGGTTGAGCTTGGCATCGGTGGTCGGCGGAACTTTGCCCAAGCCGCGCTTCGTGTTCAGGGAGTGGAGCCACATCGAGCCCGCCGGGGTCAAGCGAACTTGCCATTCGCCCAGCTGAGCGACCCGGGCCGGAGCTGCGACCTCATAGCGCCCCGGCTGGGACCAAAATCGAAGGACCGACTCGCGCTCGTCGTCGGTAAACCCAAAGCCCACCGACGTCGTCGCAACAAGCGACGCGGCGACGATCCATCGAATTCGAGCACCGAGCGGGGTCATACCGATCATTTTTGACAACTCCAAAGCCATCCGCACCTTCGGACCCATTCCTTGGCTCCGACCGCAAAAGTATCTTACACCGAATGGAGCCGAGTTCGGCAAATTTCAGCATAAGAGTCCCTTGCATTTGCCCAAAAACGTGGTATAACTTGCTCTGACAACGCGGGAGTAGCTCAGTGGTAGAGCATCTCGTTGCCAACGAGAGGGTCGAGGGTTCGAATCTCTTCTCCCGCTCCAAATCTTCTTGGCGAGCCACCTTGGGTGGCTCTCCGTCTTTTGGGGACCGCAAATTCATGGATGCCAAAGCTGCGATCAAGGCCGCGGAAGAGTATCGCAACAATGGTCAATCAGACCAAGCAGCCCGAATCTTGCTCCGGGCCATCCAAGCGAACCCGACTCAAGGCGTCCTCTACTCGCTTTTGGCCTACGATCTCGATATTCTAGGCAAAAGAGAAGAGAGCCTGCAGTACGCCCAGAAAGCGGTCAAGCTCTCGCCGACCGTCGCTCAGTTTCACAACAATCTCGCCTGCTCCTACATGAGCCTCAAGAGGTTCGCGGAAGCCGAACCGGTCGCTCGCGAATGCCTGAGGCTCGATCCGAGGTTCTTCGATGGATTTCTCGCTTTGGCTGGCTCTCTTGAAGGGCAAGGCAAGATGGCCGAAGCCGTCGATGTCGGACGACAAGCGATCGCGTCGAACCCCTATCGAATGGAGGGCTACGGAGCGATGGGCCAGGCTTATCGAGCTTATGGAGCGATTGAGGATGCGCTCGAGGTCTTCCGCGACGGGATCAAAAAGGCCAAACCCGACCTCAAACTCGCGATGGCTTATGTCTTCACCCTCAACATGAGCGACCGGGTGGATGAACGAGAGATTCAAGAGGCCACGAAGTTTCACTCGCAACTCGTCGAGCAGATCGCTCAATGGCGCAACAGCAACTTTCCTCATGACCGCTCGCCCGATCGCCGGTTGAAGATCGGATACGTGTCTCCAGACTTCCGCATCCACTCGGTGGCGAGTTTCATTGAGCCGATCTTGCTTCACCGCGACCGAGAGGCCGTCCACGTGACCCTGTATTACCGACACGTCTTTGTGGACTCGATGACCCACCACCTGAGAAAGCTCGCCGACGACTTCAAGCACATCTTTCCGATGACGCTGGACAAGCAGTACGACCTCGTACGCCAAGACAACATCGACATCTTGGTCGACCTCTCCGGACTGACCGAAGGCAACTCCATGGAGCTGTTCGCTCGCAAGCCAGCCCCCATTGAGGTGACGATGATTGGATACTGCAACTCCACCGGGCTCCAGGCGATCGACTATCGAGTGGTGGATGAGCGCACCGATCCTCCCGGCTCCGAGCCAAATTCCACAGAAAGCCTCGCCCGGTTGCCGGGTTCGTTCCTCGTGTATCAAGTCCAAAAAGACGCCCCACCGGTCGGACCCTTGCCCTTCGAACGAAACGGATTCTTCACCTTTGGGAGCTTTAACCAGGTTGCCAAGCTCACTCCAGCGACGGTCCATCAGTGGAGCCGAGTCCTCTTGGCGGTCCCGAACTCAAAGATCATCCTGAAATCGTACGGGCTCGACGTTCAGGCCGCTCAAGACCGACTGATTCAGCTTTTCGCCGAAAACGGAGTCGAGTCGGATCGGCTCGACTTGCGAAATGCCCGCGACACCATCGCCGAGCACCTCGGAACATACAATGAGGTCGACGTGGCCTTGGACTCGTTCCCATATCACGGCACCACAACGACCTGCGAGGCGCTCTCCATGGGGGTTCCGGTGGTGACTCACTACGGTCAGGTCCACCGGTCCCGCGTCGGGCTGAGTCTGGTCACGTCCATCGGCCATCCCGAGTGGGCCTCGGACTCCTTCGAGGGGATGGTGGAGATCGTTCAAGGCCTCGTCCGCGACCCAGTTCGCTTAGCTCAGATTCGAGCTAGACTCCGAGAAGAGCTGATGACATCACGGCTTTGTGACGGTCCGGCCCACTGCCGCGAGCTCGAATCGTTCTATCGCCAAGCCTGGCAAAAGTGGTGTCGCGAAGCTCCGCCCGTGCTCGGTTGAGTGCTAAACTGACGTCGTGGCCGACCTTGACGTCTTGTTAAATCGCCTCGGATCGTGGGTCCAAGAGGCTGGTCAGATGGCCCAGGACCTTCGCTCTCCCGGTGATTTTACGGTCAAATCTGATGGCTCTTTAGTCACGAAGGCCGACCCGGAGTTGGAGCGTTGGCTGCGGCCTCTGCTCCTGGAGGCCTTGCCCGGTTCGGCGATCTGGGGAGAGGAACTCGGCTGGAGCGAGCCTGGTCCCGAGGGTCTTTGGATGATCGATCCCGTCGATGGGACCTCGAACTACGCTTTTGGGTCTCCGCTTTGGGGAGTCAGTGTCGCCCTCTTTCGACACGGCCACCTTGAGCTCGGCGCCGTCGCGATGCCCGATTTTCAGGAGCTCTATCTGGCTCGACGCGGAGCCGGTGCGACGCTCAACGGCGAGCCGATGGCCTCGATTCCGCCCGGCGAAATTCAACCCTTTGAGATCGTCAGCCACAACGACGGCCTGCCCCAGCGATACCCGAATGAGATCTTTCCCGGCAAAGTGCGCTACACCGGGTGCATCGTCTTCGATGGCGTCTACGTCGCCACCCAGCGATTTCGCGGCCTGATCGATGATAAGTGCAAGCTCTACGACGTCGCCGCCGTCGTGACGATCTGTCGCGAATTGGGCGCGGATGTCCGGTATGCCGACGGTTCAGAATTCATCGAAGCCGATCTGTTGGCGAATCGGCGCATCGGCAAGCCGTATGTCATTTTTCCGCTGGGTTCGAGCTTCCGGATGAGCCCTGAAGCACGCTTTCCAGAACAGAATCCTTAGGGTTATCGGCGGCATCGACGCTACGATAGGCCCAAGTGATCTCGCCGTTCGGCTCGATTCGAAAGGCTCCCGGCATCTGCATCGGATCGCCAACCGGCTTTCCGACCCCGTGCCCTTGGAGCATCGCCCCGAACCCGCGCGCAAACACCCGAGGGTTGAACATCTGGCCGAGAGTCCCTCGGCCCAGCCCAAACGCTCGAAAAAGAATTTGATCTGGGTCGCAGACAAAGACATGCGGCGAGCCGATCTTCTCGCGAAACTCTTCGGCTTGCGCCGGGGTCGCCATGCTCACAAACGCAAGGTTCCAGTCGGGATGTCGGCGAACTCGCGCGACTTGCTCTCGGCAAAAGACTCACCCGAAGTGGCGAAGGAAAATCAAGACGAGCGGGCGGTCCTGGACCAACGCGCTGAGGGGGCGCTGCTCGCCCGAGCTGAGAAGCACAGATTGGTTGAGGTCGACCCGATCAGGAGCTGGCATCACTGGGAACTACGCTCTGGGCCCTCAGAAGATCGGCCCCTAGAGGCTGATCCAAGGCAATAAGACTTGTTGCTTGGTCAGCGGCTTGCCGATGCGTTGAAACAAGAAGTCCGGCCATCCAACAACAAAATCGAGCTCATAGTCCGAGGGCGGGCTGATCAACACAACCTTCACCGGCCCCGCCACGGGGTGGCCCATCTTCGCCTCGGCAAATCGCTCATAGCCCGCAATCTTGTGGGGAGACTCAAGGGTCGCTTCTTGGTCGACATAGAGCAAGGTCGCCCCCTGACAAGCCTCCAGCCCTTGGGACCAGTTTTCGAAGAAGTGAAGCTCCTCGGTCGCCGGAAAGGAACGCTCGGCGACGGCTCGCACTTCGGGGTCTTGAGTGATGAATACGATTTTCATGGCTCGATCACCGAGAGAGCTCAGGCCCGGTTTGAACCTGAACACCCTCTATTGTGGGGTCTAACCCCGAAAAATTGCAACAAAATCGAAAAAGTAATGATGGAACTATTGTTTTTCGTATGATCGTCCAGTAATATAAAGAAGGAGAGAACGGAAGTCAGCGAAAGGCAAAGATCATGGCAACACTGAACGAACTCCAGCGAAACATCGGAGAAGGCACCCGCCTCTCCGCCGATCAGTTCGAATCAATGGTTCGCGAGACCAAGCGGCGAGCTTATTCGATGGCCCTGCAACTCACCCGCAACGCCTCCGACGCCGAGGACCTTGTGCAAGAGACCTACGTGAAGGCTTGGAAGGGCTTCGACTCCTATATGCCGGGCCGGCCATTCTTGAATTGGCTGCTCCGGATCATGCAGCGAGCCTACTTGGACAGCCGCCGCCGCGAAAATCCGATCCGCAAGGCGGAATCGATCCACGCCATGGTGAGCCCTTCGGACGGAGACCTGCAAGACATGCCGATTGTCGATCCGCAGTCGAACCCGGCCGAAGACGTGATCCGTTCGGAATACTCCGACGAGGTCCGGGCTTGCCTTGCCGAGCTGCCCGAGGTCTATCGAGCGGTGCTGATCTTGTGCGACATCGAAGGCCGGAGCTACGGCGAGATCGCCGAGATTCAAAGGACGACGATCGGGACCGTCCGCTCGCGGATTCATCGGGGTCGCAAGCTCCTGCGCGCCGGTCTGATGAAGCGGTCGATCAGCGCGCCCTAGCGACCCCCCAGCCCGGTTTGGAGGCCTGGCGGTTCGGCGGGACGGTGAAATCGAGAATGTCAAGAACGAGCTCCTGAACCTCCCCAAGGCGCGAAGGGCCGACATCCCCTAGCGAAGGCCCTAAAGGCCTGGTTCCTGGAATCGAGACCAGATGCGAACTGCGGGACGCTGTGAGCGGCTTCAACCGGCACAGCATTTTTCCACAAGAAACTGGTGGAGGCGGAGGGAATTGAACCCTCTTCCAAAGTCGCCCTTCCCAAGGTCACCACGAGCGTCTTCTCAGTTTGGTTGTCGGCGACGACCTGCCCCGAGATCGGCTAGTCGACGCTTAGCCTGATTGATTTAACGATTCGGCTCCAGGCGGAAGCCAGCTTCGCGGTCCGGATTTGATCACACCGCAGACCGTTCCCTACCGGCTCGAGAACGTGCGATGCGCAGACTAATTAGGCTGCGTAAGCGAAGTTGTTGTTCGCAGTTACTTTTTTTGCCGCTTTTTACGAGGCCAACGGCTCCTCGGCTCGCAACCCGGAGACGATTCAACTCTGTCGAACCCTGACGCCCCCAGTTGTCTTCACTCAGTATAACATCGGGACGGCGCCGGGCGTTCCAAAGGGCCCAACTGAGATCGACGACGGCGGCCTGTGGGCTAGGTGGGGGGTCGAATCGGCATCGGGCACGCCCGGGTGCCGAACCATCGGTATCGGTACTTCGCCACAATTCGATATCCCCAAGCTAAGAGGGTTCGAAAGCCCGGCAATCGGCCGAGCCAGCCGATCCACCGCAAGCCCCACGGGGCGATGAGCATCAGCTTGAGCCACGCATCTTCGGCTTGATAGACTCGGTCCGCCTCTAAGACCATCGCTTGGCCGTAGTTCTTTTTCTGGGCCTCTTCGCTCTGGAGAATCTCGACTTCCAGCGGGACTCCGGCGCGCTCGGCCCACCGCTCCACCCGAAGTTTGCTCGCGTGGCATAGGTTGCATCCCCCGTCGTAATAGAGTTTCCAAGCCATCTGCTCTCTTTCATTCTACGCCGAACTCCAGGCAAAAGTGAGGCCCCCCAATCGCGAACCCGGAATGAGATAGACTGAGGGCCTATGTCGAATCTCCACGAGTATCCTGTGGCCGTCCAATGGCAAGGCGGCCGAGAAGGTTCTGGCCGAATTCGCAGTGAGCGGAGCGGAGTCGAGGTCCCCTTGAGCGTGCCTCCCGAATTTCAAGGCCCCGGCGACGGCACCAACCCCGAAGAACTGCTCACCAACGCCATTGCCGGGTGCTATACGATCACCTTTGGCATCGTGGCCGCGAACCGAAAGCTTCCCGTCCAAGATGTCCAGACCCAAGCGGTGGGGCAGGTCGAACAAGCTGGCGCGACCTTCAACTACAAAGCCGTCACATTGAAGCCTCGAATCACCTTATCTGCCGATGCGACCGATGAACAGGTCGCCTTGGCCCACGATATGGCCCATAAAGCTGATGCCTACTGCATCGTGACCAACGCCGTCCGTGGCAAGGTCGAAATCACCGTCGAACCTGAAGTCGTCCGAGCGTAACCGCCATGCGAACCAAACTCGTCGCCGCCAACTGGAAGATGAATCTCACCGTCACCGAAGGGGCGACGTTGGTGGAAACTTCGCTCAAAACCCTCCACTCGCGCCCCGATGTCGACACCGTCATCTGCGCGCCCTATCTGGCGATCCCGAGGCTCCGGGAGATTCTGCGAAATAGCTATGTCAAGCTCGGAGCCCAGGACGTCTTTTGGCTGGAATCGGGAGCCTATACCGGCAAGGTCAGCCCGCTGATGCTCGCGGATTTTGGCGTGAGCTACTGCATCGTTGGTCACTCCGAAACGCGAGGCCGGTTCGGTAAGCCCGAACTCCCCGAATCGACGCTCTCGATCTTCGGCGAAACCGATGAGACAGTCAATCTCAAAATCAAGGGTCTGCTTTACCACGCCATCAACCCGATTCTTTGCGTCGGCGAAACACTGGCCGAGCGGGAGGCCGGACGAACGGACGCCGTCATCGCCGAGCAGGTTCGTGGAGCCTTTGCTGGGATCGAGTCCGCCGAGCTTTACTTCGCGGCGATCGCGTATGAGCCCGTTTGGGCGATTGGAACCGGCCAGACCTGCGACAGCGCCGAAGCCAACCGAGTCTGCAGCATGATCCGCAGCTTGATTAGAGATCTGTACGACGATGAACTCGCCTCGGAGCTCCGCATCTTGTACGGCGGAAGCGTCAAGGCCAGCAACAGCCGAGAGCTCTTTCACCAAAGCGACATCGACGGCGGCCTCGTCGGCGGGGCAAGCCTGGATGCCGCCGAGTTCACGGCGATTGTTCAGTCCGCATAAGGCCGATGTCGGACCCCCTCGCTCCTGTCCGAGTCGCCGATACCCGGGTCGAAACGATCCACGTCATGACCCCCAACGACGCCAACTTTCTCGGAAAAGTCTTTGGCGGGCATATCCTCTCGCTGATCGACCTAGTTGCGTATGCGGTCTCGTCGAAGTTCGCGGGCGTTCTCTGTGTGACCGCGAGCTTCGATCGCGTCGATTTTCATTCCCCCATCGAGGTCGGCAATCTGGTCAAGATGGTCGGCCACGTCAGCTACGTGGGGCGCACGTCGCTTGAGGTGTCGGTGGACATCTCGGCTGAAGACGTCATCGCCAAAACCGTCCACCAGACCAATACGGCCCGCGTCACGATGGTCGCCCTTCGCGATGGCAAGCCCACCCCGGTCCCTCGGCTGATCTGTGAGACCCGAGATGAGCATATTCAGTTCCTCGAAGGCCAGTTGCGTCGGGAGTTTCGAGGTCGAGCCCAAGGCGACCTTCAAAGGATGATGGAGCGGCTTCGGTCCTTGCCCGATTCAGAGCTCCACTCGATGGTCCGGACCGAGTTGGAGTCCCATCGGCCCCGATCATCGAGCTAGGCGGGGTATAACGATTTCAAGGCGAGGCGTCGTACCCAAGTGGTCAAGGGAAAGGTCTGCAAAACCTTCATTCGGCGGTTCGAATCCGCCCGGCGCCTCCAAAAAACTTCTCAGGCCGGCTTTCGGATGAAGCCGACATTGAGTTGGAGATCGCTCGGCAGGCCGTTTTCTTCAATAAACTGGTTGTAGCCTAACCTCGCTTTCCAGGTCTTTTTGTCCAGCTCTTCGCAATCGTCCACGACGATGATCCCGCCGGGCGAGAGCCGAGGATAGATCCGCTTCAGCCCTTCATACGTCGGGATCTGCAGGTCCACGTCCAGCAAGCAGCAGCTCACCACCTCTGGAATTTGACTGTCGGGCACCCTCGCGATGTCGCCCACCACGAGTTCAATGTTCGATCCGCCATGGCGATCCACGATCTTGCGCACCAAGCCCACATCGCTATCCCGAAAGAGGTCGGCCTGATCGGCGCGCGTCCCGAGCGCAATATCCGCATCAATCTGCTCCTTCACAAAGCCGTTGAACGTGTCGATACAGACATATCGCTTGTTCATTCCCAGCCGCTTCTGCATCTGATTCGCGACGGCCGCGGTGCCCCCGAGCGAACATCCGATCTCGACCAATGCGCCGGGCACGTCTTTGGTCTTCCAGATCGCGTCGAGGTACATGTAGAGCCGTTCGGGTTGAAGTCCGACCGGAGGGAAGCGATAGATGAGCGGTGCGAGCAGGTGCTTGAGCGTTCTTTTCATCAGCAATTCAAAACGACGACCTAGGGTACCCCTGCGGCGACCCCTTCCAAGGTTATCGGTTCGTCAAAGGCCGGGCCTGAGGCTCGGCCCGTTCATCCCCAGGCCGAAAGGCGTAGGGCCGACGCCACACCCCACCTTCGGTCACGATGGCATGGATCAGCTCGCCGGGCGTCACATCGAACCCAGGGTTCCACACCGGGCACCCAGCCGGAGCAATTCGAACGCCGTCCATTTCGGTGATCTCGTCGGCGGCCCGCTCCTCAATCGGGATCGAGGACCCTGTGGGTTGGAGCGGATCGAGCGTCGAGCTGGGAGCGGCAATGACGAACGGGATCTTGTGGTGGTGCGCCAACACCGCGAGCATATAGGTCCCGATCTTATTCGCGGTGTCGCCGTTCGCGGCAATTCGGTCGGCTCCGGCTACAATCCAATCGACTTGCCCCTTTTGCATCAGGCTCGCGGCGGCACTATCAACAATGGAGTGAAACGGGATCTCGTCATGCATCAGCTCAAAGGCCGTGAGCCGGAGGCCTTGCTGGCGCGGGCGGGTCTCGCACGAATAAACGTGCTTCACCTTGCCTTGAGCCCAGGCAGTCCGGATGATGCCGAGCGCGGTCCCATGGCCAGCCGTCGCGAGACTTCCCGTGTTGCAGATCGTCAGAATCCGGGCCTCTGCCGGGACAAGCTCAGCTCCATGGACTCCGATGGCTTCGTTCATCGCCCGGTCTTCGGACTCGATCTGCTGCGCCGCCTGGGCGACGGACTCCGGACTCTTGTCGGACAAGCGATCCAGCCGGTCCAACGCCCAAAACAGGTTTACGGCCGTCGGCCTTGAAGCGGCGAGACCTGCGCGCGCGACATTCCAATCTTCTCCCGCTCGCGCGGCAAGAGCCATCCCATACGCTGCCGCCACCCCGATCGCCGGCGCACCACGAACCACCATCTGCTCGATGGCCTTGGCAACCTCCCGCCAGGACCGCAACTCGACCCACACCTCTTCGGTCGGGAGTCGTCGCTGATCCAGCATCACCAATCCGTCGCCGTGCCATCGCATCGCCACCAAAGCCATGCGTCCAGCGTACCCAGCCGTCGGGTCGACTCTTCCCGAGCCTCCGCCCCAGGCCGGTAAACTGACTCTTATGGCTTGCATCCTCAATGGCGACCCCTTGCCACTCGAACTTTGGGCAGAGATTTCAGAAGGCGAGGTCACGGTCCAGCTCAGCGATTCCGCTCGCCAGCGGATGGAAGCCTCCCGAGCTCGAGTTGAAGCGATCCTCTCGACCGGGCAAGTGGTCTACGGGGTCAACACCGGATTTGGAAAGTTCAGTGACGTCACGATCAGCTCCGATCAAGTACGCCAGCTTCAGCTCAACCTGGTTCGAAGCCACTGTGTCGGACTGGGCGAGCCCCTTCCGATCGAAGAGGTGAGGGTGATGATGCTCTTGCGGGCCAACGTCTTGGCCAAAGGGCTGTCGGGGATTCGCGTGTCGGTCGTCGAGACCCTGCTCGGCATGCTGAATCAAGATTTGATCCCAGTCGTGCCCCGCCGAGGCTCCGTGGGGGCGAGCGGCGATCTTGCACCGCTCGCTCACTTGGCCCTGGCATTGATCGGAGAAGGGCAAATCTGGTCGCATGGCGAGATGGTGGCGGCCGGCCCAGCGATGCGAGCGGCAGGTCTTGAGCCGGTTGAACTCCAAGCGAAAGAGGGTCTGGCTTTGCTCAACGGCACCCAAGCTCTTTCGGCCGTCGGCGGGCTCGCCGTTTTCGAGGCTGAGCGCTTGGTGAGGACGACCACGGTCGCCGGAGCGATGTCCACCGACGCTCTCCTCGGGACCGACTCCGCATTTGATGCTCGAATTCATGAGGCCCGGCCCCACTCTGGCCAAATCCGAGTGGCGGAGCACCTTCGCGGCTTGTTGGCCGAAAGCGAGATTCGGGCCTCTCATCGCGAGGGCGATTCGCGAGTCCAAGACGCCTATTCGCTCCGGTGTATGCCTCAAGTTCACGGGGCGGTCCACGGAGTTTTGGACCACGTCCGGAGCGTTCTGGAGATCGAGAGCGGGTCTGCGACCGACAATCCGCTCGTGCTCGGGGAAGACGTCTTGAGCGGCGGCAATTTCCACGGCGCACCGGTCGCGCTGGCCTTGGACTACGCCGCGATCGCCTTGGTCGATCTGATGAGCATCAGCGAGCGGCGCATCGAACGCCTCGTCAACCCCGACTACAGCGAAGGTCTCCCGGCGTTTCTTTCGCGCGAGCCGGGCTTAGGCTCGGGCCTGATGATCGCCCAAGTGACGGCGGCAGCCCTTTTGAATGAAGCCCGCGTCTTGGCTCATCCGGCCTCGATCGACAACACCCCCACCTCCGCCGGGAAGGAAGATCATGTGTCGATGGGGATGACGAGCGCGAACAAGCTCCGCCAGATCGTCCGGCTCGCCGAAGACCTCGTGGCCATTGAGTTCTTGTGTGCGGCCGAAGGCATCGACCATCGGCGTCCCATGCGGACCTCGACCTTGCTCGAAGAGGCCCATGCCGAGATTCGAGCAGTGGTGCCCCCGCTCAGTTCGGACCGTGTTCTGAGCTCGGACATTGAGGCGATCTCCGACCTCATCTATTCGGGCCATCTCGACCTGGGCACCTCAAGCAAATGAAAAAAGTGGCTCTGCAATGAGTGCAGAGCCACAATGGATTTTGGAGAGGTGAAAACCTAGCTCTTCTTGCGTCGGCGTCGAGCCGCGATCGCGGCCAATCCGGCACCCAGAGCAAGCATCGTTCCCGGCTCCGGAACCACTGTTCCGACTTCGCCCGAGAAATTCACGAATCGAGTTCCCGGGAACGTTTGCGTTCCCGATCGGATTGTAAAGCGGCGGCATCCAGGCGCTGGGTTGATTGGCGTTGGCCCAGAAGTCCACGTAGCCGCGGAATCCACCCGTTTTGCCGAGGACCGGCTGCGCAAGCACCCCGGCCACGACTGTGCCCAAGCCCTCCATCACGAACGATGAGTTCGCGCTGTAGCCATAGAGCGAAGCGACATCCACGGTTTGTGCCCACAGCAACTGCATGGGCGCTGTCGGTGAACCGACGCGGCCCCAAATCTGGAGCGGAGCCGGTCCACCCTCTTCGGAGACTCCGAAGCCGTTTAAGCTCACATCGATGGTCGAAGGCCCGCCCACGTACGGAGCATCCTGGTTGAACCAAGCCAAGTTTAGGACAAAGTCGCCACCAAAGTTTCCGTCAGCGCCAAAAATCGGCGTCGGGGAGTTGTTCCACCAGTTCGGCCAAAAAGCGGTGACTTCGTTGTCAGATTCTTGACCATTGCCCGAGGGGGTGAAGAAAAGCCGGTCTTGGCCAGCACCCTGAGTCGCCCATTCGATACCGGCGAATCCGCCGCTACCGCCCCAGGGGGTGGCACCGGTTTGGTTCCAAGCACCGACGTTGAAGTGAGGCCCGTCAGCCAGCTGGACGAAGAGCGGGGCCGCCGAGGAGAGGCTGGCCGCCGAGACGGCGATTGAAATGAGTGCAATCTTTCTCATAAGGATGAACTCCAATTTAAGTCGTAACTTCCCCTTCACTGGAAATGAAGTTAGAGATATTGTATCACGGTTTTTGTTAAGAATCACTTTTGGGCCCATAAATCGGTTACGATAATCTCGACAGGCTTGAAATGGAATTGAAAACACGTAAATTTGCGAGGATCGCAAGGCCCGAGTCCGGATGGGTCATCGCCAACGTCTAGGACAAAGGCATGAGCGCGACCGATCTGACTCCCATCAAAGCCGTCGTCATGGCCGGAGGCGAAGGCTCGCGGCTCCGGCCGATCACCGCCCATCGACCCAAACCGCTCGTACCGATCGGGAATCAGCCGATCATGGAGCACATCGTCGGGCTCCTCCAGCGGCACGGCATCGAAGAGATCGTCGCCACCATCCACTACCTCGCCGACGAAATTCAGAGCTACTTTGACGACGGCGCGGACTTCGACGTCCGGATGCACTATAGCGTTGAAGACACGCCGCTCGGAACTGCCGGGAGCGTGAAAAAGGCCGAAGCCCTCCTCCGCGATGGGACGTTCATCATCGTCTCCGGTGATGCGCTCACCGATTGCGACCTCACCCAAGCGCTGGAGTTTCACCGAGCGAAGAAGAGTCTCGCCACCCTCATCCTCTATCGCGTGCCCAACCCGCTGGAGTTCGGGGTGGTGATCACGGATGAAGAAGGGCGCATTCAGCGATTTCTCGAAAAACCGAGCTGGTCTGAGGTGTTCAGCGACACCGTCAACACCGGGATGTACATCCTCGAGCCCGAGGTTTTCGACACAATGGAGCCCGGCAAGATCTATGACTGGAGCCAAGACATCTTTCCCCGGCTCCTTCAAGAAGGCAAACCGCTCTATGGCTACGTGATGGACGGCTATTGGTGCGACGTCGGCAACCTCACCCAATACCGTGACGCGCAAGAGCACCTTCTTCGAGGCGAAGCTCACCTGCCGGTCCAAGGCATCGAGCGGTCCGAAGGGGTCTGGGTCGGAGCGAACTCAGTCATCGAAGAGGGTGTGACCTTGGCCCCGCCGCTCCTGATCGGCCGGAACTGTAAGATTAAATCTGGAGCCCGTATCGGTCCTTATACAGTCATCGGCGACAATAGCCTGGTCGAAACTGGGGCCCTCGTCGAGCGGAGCGTCGTCTGGGATTCCAGTTACATTGGAGCTCAGGCGGCCGTTCATTCCGCGATCATCGGCTCCAAAGTCACGATCAAGCGAGACTGCCTCATTCAAGAAGATGCGGTCATCGGAGACCGTTGTTTACTCGATGCGGGTGCCCATGTCCGGCCGCGCATTAAGCTCTGGCCGGACAAAGTGATCGAGCGGGGATCGACCGTCACGATGTCCCTGGTTTGGGGCAACAAGTGGCGAGGATCGCTCTTTCGAGAACTGGGCGTTGCCGGTTTGAGCAATATCGAGATCACCCCGGATTTTGCCACTCGGTTCGGGTCGGCCTACGGCTCGACCCTGCCGAACGGCAGCAAGATTGTCACGAGCCGAGACTCCACCAGATCGTCCCGAATGATCAAGCGGGCCATCATCGCGTCGCTTCTTAGCGTCGGATGCGACGTGCTCGATCTCCGCGGGACGGCGGTGCCGATTGTTCGCCACTTTACCAAGCTCAGCGGCGCGGCCGGAGCTGTCCACACCCGCAAGCTCCCGGGCAACAAGCGAGTCACCCTGATGGAGCTGTTTGGGCCCAATGGGGCCTATCTGCCGCGGGCGATGGAGCGCAAGGTCGAGACGGCCTTCTTTCGGGAGGACTTTCACCGCACCGACCCGGATGACCTCGGCTCCATTGAGTACGCGGGACGCGCAGTCGAGGAGTATCAGGCGGCGTTCTTTCACCTGTTAGAGCCTCAGATTGGCGGCCGCAAGCTGAAAGTCGTGTGTGACTACGGCTATAGCGCGCTGGGGGCCATTTTCCCGGCGATGCTCGCCCGGCTGGGCATCGAGTCGATCAGCCTCAACGGGTTTTCAGACGCCAAACTGGCCCCTCGCTCACCCGAAGAGGTGGCCGGTCACTTGCAGAACCTCAAGCAGATCGTCGGGATGCTCGGCCATGACCTCGGCGTCCTGTTCATGGACGAGGGCGAGCGCATGACCGTCGTCGACCGTCGGGGCGAGGTGGTGAGCGGTCATGAGTTGCTTGCGGTTTTGGGTGTGTTACTGAGCCAAGTCCAACCTTCGGCGCGCATTTCGCTTCGGGTCTCTGCTCCGACAAAGCTCGAAGAACTCCTGGTCAGCAAAGGGGCGCAGGTGCTTCGAACCAAAGAAGACCTCCGGAGTCTCATCCAGACGAGCCTGGATGCCACTGTCGATTTTGGTGGCGACGATCGAGGCGGCCTGCTCTTTCCGGCTTTTCACGCCGGCTTTGACGCGATGTTCGGCCTGGCGCGATTGCTCGTTCTGCTCCAAGCGACTGAGTTGAGCCTCACTGAGGTCGCCGAATCGATCCCGCCGATGCCCTTGGCTTATCAGCAAGTCCGATGTCCTTGGGAGAGCAAGGGCGCGGTGATGCGGCAGATCACCGAGCGGCTGAATGAACCCGAGGATGTCGAGCTTCTGGACGGGATCAAGACGCACGGACCGGACGGATGGGTTTTGGTGTTGCCCGACTCGGTCGAGCCAGTTTTCCACGTCTACGCCGAAGGCAACGAGGCGGCCCGAGGGGTCGAAATGCTCCAACAAGCCGTGGCCGAGATCGAAAATCTCGTCGCAAAGCTCGCCGAATAGGTTAGGGTGACACCGCCGTCAAAGCCTGGAGGGATCGATAGAGAGAGTTCAGTTCGTCGTCTGAGATTTCGCTCGGCGAGGCAACTTTGCGAGCATCAGAGACCAGGTCCGAGACGGTCTGATCAGTCCATGAGCCTTTGGCTTGCCCGGCATGATCCAGAGTCGTTAAAGAGATTCGAAACTGAGTCAGGCTGTGCTCTTTGAGATAGCCGATGCCCTCTTCGATGAGGTCCGGAATGGAGGTGAAGACCCCGAGAATGGTGGACCGTCCGTCCGCCTGCATGACCTCAACAATCCAGTATAGTCTCCGGAACATGACCTGTAAAGGATACTGTATTCTTCAAGGAAGTCAAGCGATTTCAAGCGAAATGTGACAGAAAACCTGGACACAAAAGAAATTGCTCGGGAGGGTTGGTGGGCCCAGCTAGATTCGAACTAGCGACCTCACCCTTATCAGGGGTGCGCTCTAACCAACTGAGCTATGAGCCCGACCGTTGTGGATTCTACTCGGACCGGCAGACCCCACGCAAGCCCTCCGATCTCGGGGCGGGACTTTGGTCAGGCCGGAGAATCGCCCGAGGGAGCGGTCGCCTTTTTCTCCTTCCGATGGTTGGCCCATTCCACGACAATCGGGACGATGCTCAGCATGATGATCGCCAGAACCGCATAGCTGAAGTTGTCCCGAACGAACTTGAGGCCGCCAAAGAAGTAGCCTGCGAGGACACAAACGCATACCCACAAGATCGCCCCGGTGACGTTGTAATAGATAAATCGACCATAATTCATCGCCCCCATCCCGGCGACGAACGGGGCAAAGGTCCGCACAATCGGCACAAATCGAGCCAAGACGATCGCCTTTCCACCGTGCTTTTCAAAGAAGGCATTGGTTTTGTCCAGGTGAGACCGCTTAAAAATCTTCGAGTCTTCCTTGCGAAAGGCACGCGGGCCAAACCACTTGCCGCAGTGGTAGTTCACGGTGTCCCCCAAAATCGCGGCGACGATGAGCAGTGCCATCAGTAACCACAGATTGAACCCACCCTGCTCCGGATGCGCAAAGATACCCGCCGCAAAGAGCAGCGAATCCCCCGGCAAGAACGGGGTGACCACAAGCCCGGTCTCGCAAAAGACGATCAGAAACAGAATGCCGTAGGTCCAGACGCCGTAATCTCGAATCATCTCGGCGATGTGGTCGTCAATGTGCAGAATAAAGTCGATCATAGTCGCCTTGGGCCTCAAGAACATTGTGGCCAACTCACGTTCGGGCATGCAGGGTGAGGGCCTGCGGGAGCCTCGATTCAGACGATTTCAACCTTAAACCGGTAGAATAGAGGGACGCCCAGGCCCCCTCATGGACCAATCCCACATCCGCAATTTCTGCATCATTGCCCACATCGATCACGGCAAGTCGACCCTTGCCGACCGATTGATCGAACGGTGCGGGGCGATTCGTGGGACGGCCCAAGAGCAGATGCTGGACTCGATGGACATCGAGCGAGAGCGCGGGATCACGATCAAGATGGCCGCCGTCCGGCTCATCTATAAGGCTCAGAACGGAGAGACCTACCAACTGAACCTGATCGACACCCCCGGGCACGTCGATTTTACGTACGAGGTCAGCCGTGCCCTCGCCGCTTGCGAAGGGGCCCTGCTCGTGGTGGACGCCAGCCAAGGCGTCGAAGCCCAGACCATCGCCAACGCGGGCATGGCGATGAATCAGAACCTTGAGATCATCCCGGTGATCAACAAGATCGACTTGCCGCACGCGGACATCGACCGGGCTCGCGAAGAGATCGAGGCCGCCGTGGCCATTGATGCCACTGACGCCATTCCGTGCTCCGCAAAATCGGGCATCGGGATCGACGAGATTCTCGAAGCCGTGGTGCACCGAGTCCCGCCCCCGGCGGGCGATCCCGAAGCCCCCTTGCGTGCCCTCATCTACGACTCACATTTCGACAGCTATCAAGGCGCGATCGCCTATGTCCGAGTCAAAGACGGTTCGGTGAAAAAGGGCGACAAGATCGTGATGATGTCAACCGAGGCGAAGTTTGACGTCGACACCACCGGCCACTTCGGCCCCGGAATGACCGTCAACGAAGGGCTCGGATGCGGCGAAGTTGGATTCATCACCGCCGCCATGAAATCGATCGGCGACGCTCAAGTCGGCGACACCGTCACCAAAATGCCTGATCTCGCCACCGAGGCCTTGCCGGGTTATCGAAAAGCCCTGAGCATGGTTTTCTGTGGACTCTATCCATCGGACGGGGACCAGTACGAGGACCTGCGGGATGCGATCGACAAGCTCCGACTGAACGATGCGGCTCTCCAATTCGAGCCCGAAACCTCGGCGGCGCTCGGCTTCGGTTTCCGGTGCGGGTTTTTGGGGCTCCTGCACATGGAGATCGCCAAAGAACGCTTGGAGCGAGAATTTGGCCTAGACCTGATCCTCACGGCTCCCAGCGTCGATTATCAGATCACCTGGAAAGGCGGCAAAGTGGAGCACATCAGCAACCCGACCGACTTTCCTCAGCCCCACGAGCTCGACCTGATCGAGGAGCCGATCGTCGAGGCGAGCATCATGGTCCCGAACGAGTACGTCGGCGCGGTCATGACCCTTTGCCAAGAACGACGCGGCGTCTACACTCGAACCGAGTACCCCACTCCGCAACGAGTGATCTTGCACTACACCTTGCCGCTGGGCGAAATCTTGCTCGACTTCTTCGACAAGCTCAAGTCGAATACCCGAGGCTACGCCAGCTTTGACTATGAGCTCGCGGGTTACCAGCCGAGCGACCTCGTCAAGGTCGATATCTTGCTCAACGGCGATGCCGTCGACGCATTGAGCTTCATTGTCCACCGGGACTTTGCCTACAACCGAGGCCGGGCGATGGTCGAACAGCTCCGCAAAGTCGTACCTCGACAGCAGTACGAAGTCCGGGTCCAAGCGGCCCTCGGAGCGAAGATCATCGCCGCCGATTCGATCAAGCCGTTTCGAAAGAACGTCATCGCCAAATGCTACGGCGGCGACGTCAGCCGAAAACGCAAGCTCCTCGAAAAACAGAAAGAGGGCAAAAAGCGCATGAAGCAGATCGGAAGCGTTGAACTCCCGCAAGAGGCGTTCTTGAGCGTTTTGCGCGTGGCGGAGTAGCGGATGTCCTTCGACCCCGTCGCCTCGGCTCTGGCCCTGTTGGCCCACTTGGAGGCAGAATTCCCGCTGAAAAGAGAGGTCCGACTCGAATGGCGTCGATACCGGACGACCGCCGGGATGGCCGACGTTGTCGGTTATCGCATCATGCTGAGTCAGCTGCTCATGACCGACGCGGATCGGTTGGAGTCCACCCTACGGCACGAATTTGCGCACCTATTGGCGTGTGATCGGCATGGGCTTCGCGCGCGGGGTCATGGCCGCGCCTGGCAACAAGCGATGCGCGACCTCGGACAAAAACCGGAAGTAACTCACCGCTACCCGGTGCAACGAAATCAGCCTCGCCAGCAAGTCCGGTTGCGATGCCAGCTTTGCCACGCCGAGTTCGCCCGGTCGCGAAAACTCCCCCGCCGCCGACGCTATCTGCATGTCGGTTGCGGAGGAGTGATCGAGATGATCGATGTCGCCCCGGTTCGACCGGAATCGGCCGAATCTTAGGGGATCAGCTTGAGCGTCACGGTCCCGCTCGCTTCAGCCCCCACCGCCGGGATCGGCAAGCCCGAGTACTTCACCTCTTGCTTGACGATGGTCATGTCTTTTCTGGCCCAAACTTGACCTTCGGCAGTGAGTCCATTGGCCTCTTTCACCGAGGTCTTAAACTTCCATAGGGTCTCGTCGCCGACCTTGTCTGGACCCAAGTAAGTCGTCTCGACCGTGAGCGCCGGGATCTCGCCTTGAGCCTTGGCTTCTTGCTTCCAGGGCTTATCCTTTTCCATCTCAACGATCGGGACCACGAACATCAGCGTCATATAAAGTCGAGTCATATCGACCTCAGCAAAGCCTCCGGTGATCGACTTCGGCAGTCCTTCGGGGTTCGCTTGGACGATCAATGGATCAGTCGCCGGGGTTGGAATCTCTTCGCCGCCAGCTTCGACGCGCATTTCTTCGATCAAGGCCCGAAGCGTTTGACCCTCGGCCGAGCGCTTCTCTACCGACCGAGTCAACTTGAGGCTCACCGTGGCCTCCATGCCCATGAGGCCGAGGTTCATGTCGACCTGGTGCTTCACTTTGGCCGACGACGAGGCCGGAACTTCGAACGTCACCTTGTCTTGAGCCCCAGCAAGGCTCATCCCAACGACTCCCACGATGCCCAACGCGATCAACCGATTCATTCGTCTTTCTCCTGTGTGTCCATTCCCCTGGGAGTGCAGTACGCGGCGCCCGAGGAAGGGGTTGCAGATTTCTTGGTTCGTGTGTACCAGAAGCGAACTGGTGAAAACCCAGGACCGTCCTGGAGATGAAGGGCGGAATCGACCTCTTGAAGGACGAAAATCTGCCGAAAAGAAGGAGGGGCCGTCGTTGGGTGTGCCAAAATAGACAAGATCAAGCGATGAACTGGAACCGAACCTTCTGGATCGTGATCATGCTGATGTCGGCGGTCTGGGCTTCTGCCCAGTCCAAGCAGGTGATTGGCAAGCTCGGGCAAACCACTGAGCGGGCGACGATTCACGCGAGCCCCTCGACGAAATCCCGAGTGTTTTATCGCGCCCAGGCGTTTGAATATCTGATCATTCGCACCTCGAACAGCTCGGCCTGGCTCCGAGTGGTCTTGGAAAACGGCCGATTCGGCTACATCCAGACCGACAAAGTGGCTCGGTTGCCGTACGACGTGACAGTCGGCCAGACTCAAACTCGGACCGCGAGTCGCCCCGGCACCGGATCCACCCCTTCCCGCTCGACCAGCAGCTCGAATTCTCGCGCTTGGGCCGCCCAATACGGGCTCCAGTATACGGGTACGCCCTACAAGTGGGGCGGAAACGACCCGAATCGTGGCATCGACTGCTCGGCGTTCGTGAAGTATCTTTATGGCCAGATCGGGATCAAGCTCCCGCGCACTGCGGCCGAGCAAGCCTTGGTTGGGACGCCCATCCAGCGGCTCGAAGACCTCCAGCCCGGCGACCGGCTCTACTTCTGGGAAAACCGGCGCAACAAGATTGGGCACACCGGGGTCTATCTGGGTAATGGCTTCTTTGTCCACTCTAGTTCGGGCCGAAAAGGGGTCGCCACCGACGATCTGCGCAACCCGAAGTGGCGGAATATCTTGGTCGCCGCGCGTCGCTAAAGGCCCGCTCGACTCAGCACCGTTCGAGATACAATCTCCCGTATGGCTCGTTTGCGCATCCTGATCGCCGACGACGATCCGATCATCGTGCTCGACTTGCGGCAGATGCTTGAGAGCTTAGGCTATGAAGTCGTGGGCCAAGCTGGAGATGGTCAAGAGGCCGTTGAGCTCGCGAGTGAGACCCGACCCGATGTCTGCGTCATGGACGTCAAGATGCCGGGGCTGGATGGAATCGATGCCGCGAGCGCCATTCTCGGCGAGAACATCGCCCCGGTCGTCTTGCTGACCGCATACAGTGACCGCGAACTCATCGAGCGGGCCTCCCAGGCGGGAGTCTTCGGGTATCTCGTTAAGCCGTTCAAACCGAACGACCTGCCTCCGGCGATTGAGATTGCCCGAAGTCGGTTCGAGCAGAATCAGCGACTCAACCAAGAGATCGCCCAGGTCGAAGAGAGGCTCGAAGCGCGAAAAGTCATCGACCGTGCCAAGGGGCTCCTGATGGATCGCGAGCGGATTTCCGAAGCGGAAGCCTATCGAAGACTTCAAACGACGGCCATGCAGGACCGCAAGACGATCCGCGACGTCGCCCAAAGCCTGATCGAATCGCTCTAGCGAAGAACGTCGAGCGGGGTGAAGGATCGACCCAAGACCACCTTCGAATCGCCGTCCATCCACTGATCGAGCGCGGTGGCGTAGACCTGCCGGAAGTCGATGGCGAACTTGAGGTCGCCGTCATTGAGGTCGTTCAGGTCTGGGATCGGGCCGTAGAGGCCGCCTTTGACGCTCTTGCCGACCAGGAACATCGGGGCCGCCGCACCATGATCGGTTCCGGCAGAAGCGTTCTCATAGGACCGACGTCCGAATTCGCTAAACACGACCACGATGACGCGGTCCGCCATGCCCGCCGCCTCCATCTCCTCCATAAACGCTTTCAGGCCGTCGCCGAGGCCTTTCAGAAGCCGCGAGTGCTGGTCCAATTGGCGAGCGTGGGTGTCGAAGCCGCCTGCGCTGAAATAGATGACGCGCGTGACCGGTGAGGCCACAACGAGTTGGGCAATCTGCTTGAACCCGTTGCCGAACGGGTCGTTGTTATAGGTCTGCTTAGGCGAAAACTTGCTCAGCTTCTCTTTGAGTTGGGTCATGGCATCCAGTGCGGTCTTGTTGGCTTGCTGGATCAGCCTGGTGTCGGTGCCAGATTTGGCGTCGGAGCCTTGAATCTGTCGCAGAAGTCGCTCGGCGTCCGGATCGCCAACCATCGATTGGATGTCGGCCAGGCTCGCAAAGCAGGGGATTGACGCATCTTTGGCAGTCAGAGCCCGCGGGGTCTCGGTCGAAAGGCCGAGCGCCACAATCGGATTCAAAGGCCCGGTGAGCATTTCGTTGTCAAAGTGCCGACCGATCCACCCGTAGCGCAAAGTTTGGTCTGGGCTGGCCGATTGCCAGATGTCCATGCTCTTAAAGTGAGAGCGGTTGGGTTGGGGATAACCCACGTTCTGCAAGATCGCGACTTGCTTCTTTTGGTACAGCTCATGGAGCCCGCCCAGCGCTGGATGGAGCCCGAGACCTTGGTCGATCTTCAGAGCGTCTTCGGCTTTGATGCCCAGAGTCGGGCGGAGCTGATAGTAGCGAGGGTTTTGGTACGGCACAACGGTATTGAGCCCATCATTACCCCCCGAAAGCTGGATGACGACGAGAACCTTGTCGTTGCCGGGTTTTCCTCCCTTGCTCAAGGCGATCAGGTCGTTTTTCGCCAAGGCGCTCACCCAAGAAGGGGTCATGAGTCCGAGGCCGATGATGCCGCCTCGCTTCAGAATTTCACGTCGACTTAAACCTTCGCTCATGGTGTTTTGCTCCGCACGCCTGTGATCTTATTGTATGGCGGAAAAGACGAAAGGACAAGTCTCAGTGTTCAGTAGGGCGGGTATCTTTCCTGCAAGAACCTGTGAAAACTCCGACCTTTGCCTCCAGTAGTGTCGCCGCTTCGGTGGTTTTGGCCGCCGTCACGTTGGGAGTCTTTGGGAGCGCCGCTTCGATCGGGCCTGAAAGTGTGGTGCTGCGCTATCACGAGGCGGTTTCGGTTCGAAACGAGCGCGAACTCCGCGACATCCAGCTTCAAGGGAACGAGAACCCGTTCGTCTTTGAACTGCGGGTCCAGACCACGCAGTACCTTCAGTTCCGACCTGAAGTTCGCATTCAGAGAGTAGCTTCCCAAGATCGCGAGGCGATTGTCGAAGTACTTTACGACTTTGGCCCTCGGGGTCGAGTCAGCAAGCCGTTTATCCTGCGGCGGCAAGGAAGTTTCTGGCGAATCGACGCCGAGGCCACCCAACTCCGTCTCCGGCAAACTTTTGGCTTGGAATAAGGTTCATAATGCAGAATATGACCCGCGCGGGCCGGTTCAACCCCATTGTCGTGATCGGACTTATTTCGATCGCGATGATCGTCGTCACGCTCCTCTTCACGCGGGACCAACCGACCCAAGCCGCCAACCGATTCATGATCGCACTGGGCCGGGGCCAAGTGGATGAGCTGATGGAGCTGAGCACATTCGAAGGCTCGGCCGATCAGATTCGCAAGCAGTGGGAGTACGCCACCCAAGTGGCCGGGCCTCATTACCGATTTGTCTATCGGATTCTCGAATACACCCCCCAAGGCGACAATCAAGCCGCTGTGCGCATCGGGCTCACTCGGAACGTCTTTGGAGACGCGCCTTATGAAGAGTTGTACGACTTGCCCTTGCGCAAGGTCGACGGCAAGTGGAAAGTCGAGGTCCGCAATTTGGCTCGGGACATGTACCCGGCTCTGCCTCGCTAGTTTTAGGCTAATCTAAGCCGACTTCGGACCGGAGCTTTTTCACGTCGAACTGCCCAAGGGCCCGGCATTGGCCTGGGGCCAAGTTTCGAAGCACTAAGTGTCCAATTCGGACTCGCTTCAAGCTGAGAACCTCATGCCCCACCAGGGCGCACATCTCTCGAATTTGGCGCTTGCGACCTTCGTGCAGGACGATGCGCAGGTGAGTCAGATTCCGCCTCGGGTCGTAGCCTGTGATTTCAAAAATCGCCGGGGAAGTTTTGCGGCCCTCGATGGGGACTCCTTTAGCCAGCTTCATGGCCGAGCGGTCCTGCATCTCCCCCGCAACCGAGGCTTGATACTCTTTTTCGAGTCCGTATTGGGCGTGGGTCATGCGCGCGGCGAGTTCGCCGTCGTTCGTAAAGAGGATCAAACCTTCGGTGTCCATGTCGAGCCGACCGACCGGCTTGAGCCGCACCCCAACATCGGGCAGATACTCTTTCACCGTGCGCCTCTTTTGTGGGTCATCGAGCGTGGTCACCACCCCTTTCGGCTTGTTCATCAAGATGTAGAACAGTCGAGAAGGACGAAGCCCTTCGCCGTCGACCGTCACGTGGTCATCTGGACCGACTTTGGTCCCCATCTCGGTCACAATCTCACCGTTCACGGTCACCCGTCCTTCTCGAATCAGCTCTTCGGCCTTGCGACGGCTCGTCACGCCGCAAGACGCGATGAACTTATGCAATCGGACCTCTTCATGGGTTGTTTCTGGGGACGGCATTTAGATGAACCTCCGGGATTTCCCTCGCATCCAAAGGGCGGCACCGATCAGCCCGCCGGCCAGGATCGCTCCAACCCAAAAATTCGGCCCCGATCCGGCCACCGACAGAAACCTCCGGACTTCGACTCGCTCTTGGGAGAGCAAGGGGGCTTTCATCTGGAACCCGGTCGAATCCGACAGGACCCACTGGCCGACGTCTTGTCCAACCTCAACGGGGGCTTGGAGTTTGTCCCATTCGAACTGCTGTCGGACGAGATCACCCCGGCGAACGACCATCTTGGCGGGTCCTTCTGGAAGCGCCCGAACCTCTCGGGGGGTGCCATCTTCGACTTTGTGACTGACTGGATTCACTGGAGCCGCGATCTCTTGCATCTCCCATTGGGCAAACGCCCAGTTCAGCATCTTCTGGTGATCCGCTTGCCAGTCTTCGCTCTTCAGAACGACCGTAATGACTCGAAAGCCGTTTCGAGTCGCGCTCCCGACATAGCATTTGCCCGCCGGGATCGTCCAGCCGGTCTTGATGCCGTCCGCGGTCGCGTCCTTCTTGAGCCACTTGTTCTTGTTCAGCACCCAGAGGTCTTCTTGGTTGGTGCCTCGGGTGAGCTTCCACTTTTGGGTTCGGACAATCTCGCGAAAATCCGGACGCCGCATCGCCTCGCGGCCGATCCGAGCAAGGTCCATGGCGCTGACTTGGTGCTGAGGATCGTTCAGGCCGTGGGGATTTCGAAACTGAGCCGATTCGCATCCGATCTCGCGGGCTCGGGCATTCATCATCTCGCTGAAGGCCTCCTGCGAACCCGCCAAATGGACCGCGACCGCATAGCACGCGTCGTTGGCACTGCGTAGCATCATCGCATAGGCCAAATCTCGAGCAGAAACCAGCTCGCCCGGTCGAAGGTGCATGCTGGATTCGCCGACCGTTTCCACGTCGAGCGGGGCCGCGATCAGATCGGTCGGCTGCGTTTGCTCTAGCAACAGGAGGGTCGTCAAAATCTTCGTCGTGCTCGCCGGGTAGCGCGGCGTCGAAGGGTCTTTGGCCCAAAGAGTCCGCCCCGTTTCTGCGTCCAGGATCACCGCGCTCGCGGCCGAAACCTGGAGCTCGGGCAACTTGGGAAGGAGCGGCACCGCTTCAATGGAGACTTCGGGGCGCAGTTTCGGGCGCAGTTCCGGGCGCACCTCGCCGGAATTCGGCCCAGCCCAGCCCACAGCCGAAGCGGCGATCAAGGCGATCAAGGCTGCTACCAGTGCGAAAACGCGACCCCCAACCACAACGACCAGTCTAGCCGATCCTGCCACCCGCTCGTTAGCTCGTTTCCGGGCCTGAAGGGCCGTCGCGATGAGATGTCGGCCTTTCAGGCCTCCCGAACATGGCGGAAGTTCGGAGGCTCGGGGGGCGGAGGTTCGAGGAACGAAAAATCCGAACTCCCAAACCCCCGAACCCACCGAACCTCCGAACCAGATAGAATAATGAACATGCCGAAGACCTTGTTCGACAAAGTGTGGGATAGCCACGTGGTGGCTGAGATGCCTGATGGTGGTGTGCTTCTCTACATCGACCGGCATCTGGTGCACGAGGTGACCTCGCCCCAGGCTTTTGACGGACTCCGCGAGAAAGGGCGACCGGTCCGCCGTCCAGACTTAACTTTTGCCACGGTCGATCACAACGTCCCCACCGACGGTCGGGCCATCGATGAATCGACTCTGAGCGGACAGCAGCTCGCCGCTCTGAATCGAAATTGCCAAGAGTTCGGGGTGCCGCTCTTTGGCTATCTCGGCGACAAGCAAGGCATCGTCCATGTCATCGGTCCGCAGCTAGGCATCACCCTGCCGGGGCTGACGATTGTTTGCGGCGATAGTCACACCAGCACCCACGGGGCCTTTGGCGCCCTGGCCTTTGGGATCGGAACGACCGAAGTCGAACACGTTCTGGCAACCCAAACTCTGCCCGCGCCCCGCAAGCCGAAGAGCCTCGGGATCGAAGTGGTGGGCTCCTTGGGGCCGGGGGTCACGGCCAAAGACATCATTCTCGCGATCATTCGCAAGCTCGGCGCAAGCGGGGGGACGGGATATGTCGCTGAGTACTTTGGACCGACGATCCGCGCGCTCGGAATGAGCAATCGAATGACGATCTGCAATATGTCGATCGAAATGGGGGCCCGAGCGGGGATGATCGCCCCCGATGAGACGACTTTTGAGTTCATCGGCGCCGAAGATCGACCGTTTGCGCCGAAGGACTTTGCCTTCAAACAGATGGTGGAGCACGCCCGGTCGCTTTCTAGCGACCCCGGAGCGAGCTATGACCGGACGGAGCGGCTGGATGTCGAAGGCATGCCGCCGCAGGTGACTTGGGGAACGACTCCCGCCATGACCACCGACATTACCGGTGCGGTTCCAGAGCCTCGCGACGCCGCCGAAGAGCGGGCTCTTTCCTACATGGGTCTCAAACCGGGCCAGTCGATGGCGGACTTGGCAGTCAACACGGTTTTCATCGGGTCGTGCACCAACTCGAGGATCGAAGATCTGCGGGAAGCGGCCCAGGTGGTGCGCGGACGCCGAGTCGCTCCAGGAGTGAGGGCGATGGTGGTGCCAGGCAGCGAGGCCGTCAAGCAACTGGCCGAGCGCGAAGGCCTCGCCGATGTGTTTCGAGACGCCGGATTCGAGTGGCATCACGCTGGGTGTTCGATGTGTTTGGGGATGAATGGCGATATTTTGCGACCCCAGCAGCGAAGCGCCAGCACCAGCAATCGTCCGTACGAAGGGCGCCAAGGGCCGGGCTCGCGGACTCATTTGGTTTCGCCGATCACCGCCGCCGCGACGGCATTGAAAGGTCGATTTGCCGATCCACGCGAGTTGCTTTAACGCCGCCGGATCGAGCTGACGTCGGGCCTGTCGGCGGGGCGTCCATAATGAGGCGACATGAGCGCCTTGATGTCGATGCCGATCGCGCACCTCCCTCCCCCTCGGGTCGGCAAGGTCCGCGAGGTCTTTGATCTGGGTGATGCCGTCTTGATCGTGGCCACCGACCGGCTGAGCGCGTACGACGTCGTCATGGCCAATGGCGTGCCGGGCAAAGGGATTCTGCTGAATCAGCTGAGTGCCTTTTGGTTCGACATGTTTCGGGACGTCTGCCCGAACCACGTTCTTTCGACCGATGATCGGGTGATCGCCGAATACGTCGGCACCGAGGAGCCTCGCTTGCGACGTCGGAGCACCCTGGCTCGCAAAGCGCGGCCACTCCCCATCGAGTGTGTAGCTCGCGGCTACATCACAGGCTCGATTTATGCCGACTATCGGCGCGAGGGTCCGAAGGTCCATGGGCTGTCCTTGCCTGAGGGGTTGGTGGATGGCGACCGACTGCCCGAAGTCCTCTTTACTCCCGCGACCAAAGCCCAAGAGGGTCATGACGAGAACCTCTCCTGGGATCAAGCGGTCGACCTCGTCGGGTCCGAAACGGCGGATCAGGTTCGGTCGTGGACATTAGCGCTCTACCAACGAGCGGCGGCCTACGCCGAAGCCCGAGGCATCTTGCTCGCCGATACGAAGTTCGAGTTTGGCGAGACCCCCGATGGTCTCATCTGGATCGACGAAGCTTTGACTCCAGATTCGAGCCGCTTTTGGGATGCGGCGAGCTATGCCCCCGGTCAGGCCCAGCCGAGCTTTGACAAGCAGTACGTTCGCGACTATCTCACGTCGATCGGGTGGGACCGCCGACCGCCCGGACCCGAGCTGCCGACCGAGGTCATCCGCGCCACTCGGCAGAAGTATCAAGAGGCCTACGAAAGGCTGGTCGGCACTCGCTGTGAACTCGATGCTGACCCTCTATAACCTGCTCTTGGTGTTGGCGGCTCCGTTTTGGGTCACTTGGATGTGGCTTCGAACCCGCGCTCGCGCGGAAAAGCCGGACTGGAGAGAACGGATGGGCCTTTATCGAGGTCTCCCCAAGCCGACCCCAGCCCAGCCGCGAGTTTGGGTGCATGCGGTCTCGGTGGGCGAGGTGGTGGCGGCAATGCCGATTTTGCGCGAGCTTCGGCGACTCGCCCCGCACGTCCAGATCCTCCTCTCGGTCACCACCTCCAGCGGCCACCAGACGGCCCGAGAGAAGGCCACCGACCTTTACGACTCGCTCGTCTACTTTCCGCTGGACGTGCCTCGATACGTGCTGCATGCGATGGTCCGAGCACGGCCTTCGGTTGTCGCGATCATGGAGACCGAGCTCTGGATGAACTTCTTGCACTTTGCTCAGACCTTCGGCGCGAGGACGGTACTGCTCAATGGGCGGATTAGCGACCGAAGCTACCCGCGCTCGATGAAGATCCGTTTCTTTTATCGGGCGCTCCTGAAAAAGATGGACCGATGCCTCATGCAGACCCCGCAAGATGCCGAGCGCATCCAAGATCTGGGGGCTCAGGAGGCGAGCGTCTTGGGGAACTGCAAGTTTGACGAAGCCATTGCCGGGACGGACGCAGACCCGAACGAATGGCGACAAACCCTCGGGATCGCTCCGGGAGCTCGAGTGGTCGTCGTCGGGTCGACGCGGGGCGAAGATGAAGAGGCGTTCGTTCTGGACGCTCTCGCTCGGCTGACCGAGTTGGTGGTGGTCTATGCGCCGAGGCACCTGGAGCGCTTAGAACCTTTGCGGACGCAGGCGCAAAAGTCGCTCGGCGAAGCGAGTTTGCGAAGTGAAGGCGGAGGCGGACGATGCATCTTGCTCGACACCTATGGAGAATTGTCGAAAATCTACTGCGTGGCCGACGTCGTGATTATTGGCGGGGGGTTTGGCCCTTACGGCGGCCAAAATCTGATTCAGCCGCTGGCTCACGGCAAGCCCGTGCTCCATGGCCCCCACATGCAGAACTTTCGAGATGCGTCCGAGGCCGCCGCTCGGGTTGGGGCGACGCAAGTTTGTGCCACGCCCGACCAGCTCGCGGACGCGCTCCAGTCCCTTTTGAATGATGCGGAGCGTCGAGAGGCGATGGGCCGTGCGGCTCGCCAGATGATCGAAGAGAGTCGCGGGGCGAGTCAGCGCTACGCAGAGGCGATCCTTGCCGAGCTTCCCCAGGCTCAAGTCTTTCGATCCACCCCCTAGAATACCAGCAACACATAGACAGATGTCGATCATCGTAAAAGGGGCCTAGTGATTTCGTTAGGAATGATATACAATGCTATACAATGATGAGTAACGCGCTGTCGAATAAGGGGGCATTCGCGTGAATCCGCTCTTATCGGCTCGTGAGGCCCAGATCGTGGAGTTTGCGTCGCAAGGGATGACCGACTTGCGCATCGCGTCGGAGCTCGGCATCAGCGCGGCGACTGTGGCGAGCTACTGGGCGCGCATTCGGAGCAAACTCGGCGTGACCTCGAGAACCCACGCGGTGGCGCTTCACCTCCAGTCGAATGCCGCCAAAACCAGGCGCTCCTCCAGGGGCGATGAGAGCATCCTGGCGACGATGCGTCAGGTACTCGACCAAAATCCAGACCCCTTTATGATCCTCACCGAGTCGGGCACCCTGACCTATGCGAACCGGGCTTTTGTCGAGGCGGCCCATGGGGGAGAAAAATATTCCGGCGAAGTGCCGTTGCGAAAGGTCGTGTCGAACGAGGCAGCCTGCGAACATTGGCAGGCCCGAGTTGAAGAAACTCTGCGCGACCAGAGCTATCACACCTATCCGGAGGCCCCGGGCGTCCCCGGTCTGGAATCCCAAAAGGTGGTGTGCTACCCCGCAGGCAAGGCCAAAGACGGGCGAGCTCTTGTGGCCGCGATGTTCCTCCTCTTGCTCTGAATCGTCGGATTCGAGCGTTTGCTCCCGTTCTTTGGGCCAACACGTCCAGTTGCTTGGCCCGATGACCCCCGTAAAATTACTGGTTTTTGCTTGTTGAAAATCGGCTAAAATGGAGAAGTTTGGAGAGATTATGCCAAAGCCGATCGACCCTTCCAGCGGGGGTGCATCCATGAACTCGATTCAGCGATCTATCATCGAAGCCGACGTCATCGAGTCTATCCGGACCATCTATGACCCCGAGATTCCGGTGAATATCTATGATCTGGGACTGATTTATGAAATCGATGTGCGAGACGATGCGTTCGTGACGGTCCAGATGACCTTAACGAGTCCGGCATGCCCGGTTGCAGGGACTTTGCCCGGCGAAGTCGAAGAGAAAGTGCGAGAAACAGCCGGTGTGACCGATGCCAAGGTGGAGCTTGTTTGGGACCCGCCGTTTAGTATCGACCGAATCCCGGAACATGTGAGGCTTGATCTCGGTCTGCTTTGACCGGGTCGAGGTGAATTGGATGAAATTTAGCGCGCAAGAAGAATATGGACTCCGGTGCTTGATCGCCATCGCCGAGCGGGGCTCGGAGGGGAGCACCACGATCCCAGAAATCGCCAAGCGAGAAGGATTGTCTCAGCCCCACGTGGCCAAGCTCCTGGCGATCTTGCGTCGAGCTCAAATCATCCGGAGTACGCGAGGACAATTGGGAGGCTACACGCTCAGTCGTCACGCCGACCAGATCATGATCGGAGATGTCTTGGCGGCTCTGGGCGGGAGACTCTACGAAGGAGGCTTCTGCGATCGCCACGCTGGGTTGCCCCGGGTCTGCGTCCACGATCAAGCCTGCACCTTGCGCCCGCTTTGGCAGCGAATCCAAGACGCCGTCAACCAGGTCGTGGATGCCATCACGCTCGAAGACGTGATGCAAGGTCGCGTCAGCACCCAACAACGAGTCACGGTGCGAAGCAGCATGAACCCCGATTCGCCGTTCTTGCGTAAGTCCCAATAAGAGATGCCTGCTGAGTTTCCCGTCTTGATCTCTGCCCAAACTCAAGAGCACCTGCTGAAGTGGCTCGCGCGGAAAGGCAGTCCCGGGGCCTTCATCCGAATCGGCGTCAAAGGGGGCGGTTGTTCGGGGCTCGAATACGTGCTTAAAATCGACACGGAGCGCAAGTCGATCGATCTGGAGTTCTCGGCCGGAGAGCTTCTCGTCGTCTGCGATGAGAGATCAGCCAAGTTCCTGCAAGGCTCCGAGCTGGTCTACACCGGCAATTTGCTAGGCGGAAACTTCACATTCGAAAACCCGAACGCCAAGCGTTCATGCGGTTGTGGCACGAGCTTTACGCCCGTCGAGCGGAATTCCTAAGCTCAAGTTCGCGCGGTCCAGACAAAGGCCCGGCGCAACAGCTCCTGCGATTCGGGGAGCATCAAGTCCTCCGGAAAATGCCCGATCGTCGTGTAGAAAACCCGAGCCTCTCCAAAGCGCTTGACCCACACCGCTGGCATGTCGCACGGGTTGTCTTGATGGGGCCCCTCTGCAATCGGAAAGGGCGTGGTCGCCAAGACCGTCACCCCTGGATCGACGTGCATATAGTACTGCTCACTGGTCAGCTCAAAGTCCGGCAGCCCCTCCACCAATGGATGGCCCGAACCGCGGCGAAAGCGGACAGGATAGGTGACTTCGGCATTGCCCGGATGAGCCACGAACTGGCCACCGACCATGAATTGCCACTCGCAAGCCATCCGAAATGCATCGCCCATGCCGCCATGACATCCCGCCAGACCCACGCCATGGTCTCGAACTGCCGACACCACCCCCGCGAGCTGCTCCGGAGTGAGCGTATCCATCGTCCAATGCGGCAAGATCAAATCTTGAGACTTCAAGAAATCGAGATCGGCGAAGGTGTCCAGGCTTTCGCTCCGGGTGACCTCAAAATTTTCGCCTCCCAAAACGCTCGCATAGTGGTCCGCCACGCGCTCGGGTTGGTGGCCGGGCCATCCTCCAAAAACGATCACCGCACGTCTTTTCATCGCGGGAATCGTACCAAAGGACCGAACTGGGATGCTCGACTCCGACCCAGGCGGCTCGTCAACCAGTTCCTGGGGGAGCAGAGAAATTTTCTGGCCTAAACTAGTATTTATACTTGGCCAAATAGGAGCACAAATCGCGAAATAGGTGATAATCTGTATACTATATCGCCGAGCAAAACAGGAGACATAGAGATGGCAAGCGCAAAAGCAGAACCGATGAACGACAAGGAAAAGCAACTTCAGAACTCCCTCGCCCAACTGGAAAAGCAGTTTGGCAAAGGGGCGATCATGCGCCTGGGCGATGGTGGAAAAGAGCCTGTTGAGGCGATTCCGACCGGATCGCTCAGCCTGGACATGGCGCTCGGAGTGGGAGGACTCCCGCGGGGACGAATCACTGAGATTTATGGGGCGGAGTCGAGCGGAAAGACGACGATTGCGTTGCAGACGATCGCCGAAGCCCAAAAAGCGGGCGGGTTGGCCCTGTTCATCGACGCCGAACATGCGCTGGACGTCGAATACGCCAAAGCGTTGGGGGTCAATGTTGATCGGCTCTACATCTCGCAACCCACAACGGGCGAAGAGGCCCTGGAGATCATGGACGCCATGATCAAGAGTGGCTCCTTTGACATCGTCGTCCTTGACTCGGTGGCGGCGCTCGTGCCGAAGGCCGAGATTGAAGGCGAAATGGGCGACAGCTTTGTCGGAATTCAGGCCCGAATGATGAGCCAGGCACTCCGCAAGCTCGGCGGCAACATCAACAAAAGCAACACCGCCGCGATCTTTATCAACCAGCTTCGGGAGAAAATTGGCGTGATGTACGGCAATCCGGAAACGACTCCGGGCGGTCGCGCCCTGAAGTTCTGGGCGAGTGTTCGGCTCGAAGTTCGTCGCGGCGAAATCCTCAAGAGCGGGACGGATCAGATCGGGGCTCGGACCAAGGTCAAGGTCGTCAAGAACAAGGTGTCTCCGCCGTTCAAGACCATTGAGTTTGATATGATCTTTGGCAAAGGGATCAGCCGCTCCGGCGACCTCCTGGATGTCGCGACGAGCCTCAACATCGTCAGCCGAGCGGGAACGTACTACAACTACGGCGACACTCGACTCGGCCAAGGCCGCGATAACGCCCGAACGTTCCTGGACGAAAACGTTGAGGTCTTCGCCGAGATCGACAAGGCCGTGCGAGACCAGTTCAAGAAAGAGCGGAGCCAGGCGCCGGCGGCAGCCGCGGTCGAAGTCGAAGAAGACGACGAGGATTGAGCCCAGCACTCGCTGCCGCACTGCGATGGCTTCGGGCTGCGGATCGATTCTCGGTCGAGATTCGCTCCCGGCTCGAGGGCCAAGGTTTTTCCGGCGACGAAGTCGACTCGGTGATGGCGATTTTGAGCCAGAAACGCCTGGTCAACGACGAGCGCACCGCCGAAAACTGGCTGGAGCGAGCGCAGCGCAGGGGGAAAGGATGGGATGCGATGCGAACTGAGCTGATCCAAAAAGGCCTCCCCGAGGACCAAGTCGAGAATTGGCTGGAGAAGTTTGCCACGCCCGAGCCCGAGAACGTTCGGGCCGCTCTCCAGCGAGAATTTCCTCTCGCGAGGCCAACGGATCGAGCCAAGGCGTTCCGCAGAATGGTCCAGCGGGGCGTCGATCCGGAGGTGGCCGAAGCCCAAGTCGAAGCGTATTTTGGCGACCGCGAGGAGCAGGATGGGTGACCGACCGATCTGGTTGCCAAAGGACGATCGACCTTTGCGCTCGATCTTTCTGGACCTGAATGCCTACTTCGCGTCGGTCGAACAGCAAGAAGACCCCTCGCTTCGAGGCAAGCCGGTCGCGGTCGTGCCTCTTTTGGCCGACACGACATTCGTCATCGCCGCCAGCTACGAGGCCAAAGCGTACGGCATCAAAACCGGAACCCGAGTCGACGAGGCCAAGGCTCGCTGCCCCGACCTCATCTTGCGCACCGGCCGGGCGCCGCTCTACTCGCACTACCACCGCCGAGTGCTCGATGCCGTCGACACGGTTTTGCCGGTCGAGAAGGTCTGTAGCATCGACGAGATGCGTTTCCGTCTGATGGGCAAAGAGCAACAACCCGAAGTTGCCCGCCAGCTTGCCCAAAGGCTCAAATCCGCCATCACCGAGCTCGCCGGCGATTGGTTGAAGTGTTCCATCGGCATCGCCCCGAATCCGTTCCTGGCCAAGCTCGCGACCGACCTGATGAAGCCCGACGGCCTCGTCGTGATCGAAGGGCACGAGCTCCCCGACCGGCTGAGGGGGCTCTCGCTCCGTGAATTCTGTGGCATCAACCGCCGGATGGAGGCCCGGCTTCACGGCGCCGGAATCTTCACTTCCGATGACCTGGTCGCCGCCAGCCCTGAAGGGCTCCGGCGAGCATTCGGCAGCGTCGTGGGCGAGCGGTGGTACTACTTGCTCCGCGGGTACGACCTCGAAGAAACCCCGACCCACCGCCGGTCGCTCGGAAATTCCCACGTCTTGCCGCCGAATTTCCGCACCGACCAAGGCGCTCGCCAGGTCTTGCTTCGACTGACTCAAAAAGCGGCGGCCCGTCTTCGGGCCGAGGGGCTCTATGCCGGCTCGATCCACCTGAGCGTCAAAGGAACCAAAAAGAGCTGGAAAGCCAGCCAAAAGCTGCCGAACACTCAAGATTCAGTCCGAATCACCCAAGCGGTCACCGAGCTTTGGGAGGACCGCAACTTCGTCGGCCCACTAGCGGTCGGTCTTGCGTTTGCCGACCTGAGCGAAACCAGCGGCCACACGCCCTCGCTCTTCGAAGCCGAGCAGGATACGACTCTGGTCTCCGACGCCCTCGACCGAGTCAACCAAAAGTTTGGGAAAAACAAGGTCTTCCTCGCCTCACTCCAAGGTGCCAAAGACACCGCCGAAGAACGCATCGCCTTCCAAAAAACCAAGCTCTTTCAAGAAGGGAAAGACGACAACTTGTGGGAGTAAGAGAGGATCTGGTGCGCGGGAAAGGACTCGAACCTTCACGCCTTGTGAGCACTACCACCTCAAGGTAGCGTGTCTACCAATTTCACCACCCGCGCAACGAGCAGAGCCAAAAGAATACCCCGGCTGGGGCGAGGTTGCCAAGACCTTGGGCCCTGGTTTCGGACTCAGGGCCAAGCGGCCCATAATGAAGCGGCATGTCGTGGTATTCCCGCTTGGTTCGACCCTTGCTCTTTCGGTTCGATGCCGAGCGGGTCCACGAGATCGGGCTGCGGATGATCGCCCGGGGATGGGTTCGAGGTCCGCTGGTCCAAGATCCGTTCCTGGAGCGCACGCTCTGGGGGGTTCGCTTCCCGAATCTGCTGGGGCTGGCGGCGGGCTTTGACAAGAATGCGGTCGCCGTCCACCAGTGGCACCGGCTCGGCTTTGGCTTTGTCGAAATCGGGACCGTCACGGCTCATGCCCAGCCGGGCAACCCGCGACCTCGGCTCTTCCGGCTTCCTGAGGACGAGGCGGTGGTGAACCGGCTGGGGTTTAACAATCAGGGTCAGGCCGCGATCGCCGAACGACTCCGGAAGGCTCGGCCCTTGATTCCGATCGGGGTAAATCTGGGAAAGAGCAAGGTCACTGAGCTCGCCGATGCCGCCCAAGACTATGCGACGAGCTTTCAGGCGCTACGCAAGCTCGGCCAATACGCGGTGGTCAACGTCAGTTCGCCCAACACCGCCGGGCTCCGCTCGCTGCAAGAGCGAGACGCGTTGACCGAGATTTTGGTCCGGCTCCGCGAGATCGATTCCCAGGTCCCGCTCCTGGTCAAGGTTGCCCCCGACCTTTCCGACGAAGCCCTCGCCGACGTGGTCCAAGTCGCTCGGGAGCAGCGGATTGCCGGGCTGATCGCCACGAATACGACCCTGTCTCGCGATGGGCTGCGCTTTGACCCGCAACAAGACGGAGGTCTTTCGGGGCGGCCTCTGAAGTCCCGAGCGGACCGGATCTTGGGGCTGCTCGCCCAAGAAGTCCGGGGCGAGATGGCCCTGATCGGGGTGGGGGGCGTCTTTTCTGGTGCAGATTTGGCGGACAAAGTCCGACTCGGCGCGGACCTGGTTCAGGCTTACACCGGGTTCATTTATGGGGGGCCCGGCTTTGCCGGTCGCATCCTGATGGAATATCTGCAGCTCGCGATGCGGGCCGACGGATAAAGAAAGTCCCTTCCGACGAGTCGGAAGGGACTTTTACGTTGCTGGGTCGAACGGCCTAACTGCCCGAGTCGTTACTACTGAGCGTTTCGATGACCTTGATGAGCGGCAAGAACATCGCGACGACGATGAAGCCAACGATAAAGCCGAGCACGACGATCATGACCGGCTCCAAGGCCGCCGTCAAGGAAGCGAGCGTTGCCTCGACCTCAGATTCATAAAAGTCGGCAATCTTCTGGAGCATGTAGTCAAGCGAGCCCGACTCTTCCCCAACGCCGATCATGTGAACAACCATCGGCGGGAACATGCGCGAGTCTTCGAGGGGAACCCCGATCCGGTCACCTTCACGGATTCTTGCCCGAGCTTCGAGCACGGCGTCGGCCATGATGCTGTTGCCAACGGTTCCGGCGACGGTCTCCATCGCTTGCAGAATCGGAACGCCCGAAGTGAGGAGCGTGCCCATGGTTCGGCTGAACCGCGCCATGCAGATCTTGTGGTGGAGCTTGCCAAAGACCGGAACCTTGAGCTTGACCCGGTCGGCCACGCGCCTTCCAAATCGAGTGCTGACAAAGAGCTTCCACGCGACAATGATCGTGACGGTCGAGATCAAAATGATCCACCAGTTGTTCACGAAGTTCTTCGAAAGGTTGATCAAGAACTTGGTTGGGCCGGGGAAGTCGTCCTCTTTGACGCCGATGTCTTTGAAGAGCGAGGCAAACTGCGGGACGACCCAGGCGACGAGGAAGGTGACGATGCCCAAGGCCGCGATCAAGACCAAGACCGGGTAGGTCAGAGCCGACTTGATTTTACGACGAAGCTCAACGTCTTTTTCCAAGAAGTGGGACAGGCGCTGGAGAGACTCTTCGAGAACGCCGCCAATTTCGCCAGCCCGGATCAACCCCAAAAAGAGGTTGTCGAAGGTCCGGGGGTGCCGCTGCATCGCCCGAGAAAGGCTTTCGCCGCCTTCGACTCGGTCGCCGATGTCGGTCAGAATTTTTTTCAGCTTCGGGTCTTGGGTTTGTCGGCCCAAAACGTCCAGACACCGGACCAGCGAAACGCCCGCATCGACCATCGTCGAGAACTGGCGGCAAAAGACGGCCAGGTTGCCTCGCTTGACCTTTCCGAAGCTCCGTTGCTTGGTTTTGCCCGATTTGAGGGTGATGACCTCGACGATCTGAAGCCCTTGTTCTTCAAACCGCTTCCTGAGAATCTCCTCGCTGTCGGCTTCACCGGTGCCCTTTTGGAGCCCTCCGGAGGCGTCTTTGACGGTGTAGCTAAAGAGTGCCATGCGCTATTCCTTTGTATTATCTTTGGCCAGGCGCGACCGCTCCTGTGGTCGTGCTGATCATTTTCTTCAATTCCTCGACGTTGATGGCGCGGGTCATACACTCCTCCAGCGTGACGAGCCCCTTGGTATAGAGGTCCCGCAGACACTGGTCCATCGTCATCATCTCCATCTTTCCGCTCGTTTGGATCATCGACGGAATCTGGTGAGTCTTGTTTTCGCGGATCAGGTTGCGGATGGCTGGGGTAGCGATCATGACCTCGTTGGCGGGGACCCGGCCGGGTCCGCTCGCTCGCGGCAACAGTTGTTGGGCGATGATGGCGACGATATTGTTCGCCAGCTGAATCCGAACCTGCTCTTGCTGGCCTGGGGGAAAGACGTCGATCATCCGGTCGATCGATTCAGCGGCGTTGTTCGTGTGCAGGGTCGCAAAGACCAAGTGTCCGGTCTCAGCGGCAGTGATCGCCAGGTGAATCGTCTCGGTGTCGCGCATTTCACCGACGAGCAGAACGTCGGGGTCTTCGCGAAGGCTCGCCCGAAGGGCGTTGTTAAAGGTCTTGGTGTCGGTTCCGAGCTCGCGCTGGTTAATGATGGAGAGCTTGTGGCTGTGGAGATACTCGATCGGGTCCTCGATGGTGATGATGTGGACGGCTCGGTTGGTATTGATGTGGTTAATCATCGCCGCCAGCGAGGTCGATTTCCCAGAGCCGGTGGGGCCCGTCACCAAGACGAGGCCACGAGGTCGGTCGGTAATTTTCTCCAGAATCGGCGGAAGATTGAGCTCGCGGCAGGTCGGAATTCGGCTGGAAATCAATCGGAAAGCAGCGGCAACGGCACCTCGGTCGCGGTACATATTCACGCGGAATCGAGCGCGGCCTTTGGGCAAGGCGTAAGAAAAGTCGAGCTCTAACGTCGTTTCGAACCGTTGAATCTGCTCGTCGGAAACGATCTCATACATCATCCGCTGGGTTTGTTGTGGGGTGAACTTTTCATAGTTCAGGCGCTTCAGGGCGCCGTCTTCGCGGATGATCGGCTCAGAGTTCGTGCAGATATGCAAGTCCGAGGCGTTTTTGTCCACCACGATGTGCAGAAGCTCGTCGATGTGGAGGTCTTCGAGCGTCTTCGGACCCCCGACGACGCGAGCTTGCTCGCCACCGGGGGCTCCAGGTTGACCCATGGGGGGCTGGCCCATGGGCGGGGCGCCCATCGGGGGCATGCCTGCCTGGGGCATCGGCGGCGCGGCCGGAGCCGGCGAAGAAGGTGCAGTGCCAGCCGAAGGCGGGGCCATCGGGGGCGTGTTTTGAGGTTCAAACGGATTCGACATCAGATGTAGTTACCAAAAGTCCAACGAAGCAACAAAGTGCCCGCGAATCGAACCCGCGACGCAGCCCGACTCGTGACCCATTATAGACGCAACCAGCGGCCCTGTGAGTTCAACTCAGCTCAAATTTCAGTGATGACGTAAATTCCGTCGCTCTCACCCCGTCAAAGCGCCAGGATTTTGAGCCTCCGACCGGTGAGGGTCGATCGTTTGGCACGCCGGTTGCCCCAGTCCCTTCCCAGACTCGTCCCGACCCCCATCCCGGGGCCGGACCAGATGAGGAGAGGACTTATGAACTGGAAACATCTATTCGCTGTCATCGGCCTGGGAATCATCTCCACACTGCCGAGCGCAGCACAAACCTATGCGTGGACCGACTGGACCTCGGCCACGACCGGCCAAAGTGGAGTGGCGGCAGGCAGCCTTCAATGGGGCTCGTCCAGCGTGAACGTCTCCTATTCAGGAGAAATCCTGTTCGCCAACACGAACGGCGGCTCGAACTACTGGCTCCCGACGGCGATCTACACGAGCGCGGCCGTGCCGAATTCCCCTCTTTCGCCCGACGGAATCTTTCTGCAAGGTGGCTGGGGCGTGACGCAACGAATTACCTTCAGCCAGCCGGTCATGAACCCCGCTTTAACGATTTTGAGCCTGGGGCGTCCGACCATCGAATGCCGATACGTGTTCAATCAGCCGTTCAACATCGCCAGCCAAGGGCAAGGTTACTGGGGCGGGACCTCGAACAGCCTCGTCAAAAGCGGCAACACCCTGATCGGCACCGAAGGCCATGGCACCATCGTCTTTCCCGGGCTGCATACGAGCCTGACTTGGACGGCGCCTTACCAAGAGAGCTGGCACGGATTCCAAGTCGGCGCCATGCGAGCGGTCCCCGAGCCCGCGACGATGAGCGCGCTCGCCCTGGGCTGCATCGCCCTGGCTCGACGAAAAAAGCGAAGAGCATGAAGCTTCCGAGGAGCCCTGGGCTCCTCAATGTCGTTCTCAAAATCGACCTTCTCACCGCACGTTCATGGGAGCGGGGTCCGGGCCGAAGGCTCGGGCCTCGCCGTTCGCTCGATGAGCCTGAGCGGGTATCGAATCGTAAGCGCAAACGTCTATAATAAGGGAAGAAAGTGCGGGGGCATCCCGCTTTATTTTCATGCTGAACGTCCTCCCGGCCCTGATCCTGCTCTTGATGCAGGGGCCCGCGCTGAGCGATTCGCAAGCTCAATCGCTGCGAATGGCGCTCTATCTTGCGACTCGACAAGAGGCGCAAATTCGGACTGTCGATGCAGCCGAATCGGGGGCCGATGAATTCGATTCGAGCGACGATCTCGACGCCGCCCTGACGCTGGATCTGCTGAATGCTGATCCGAGTTGGTTGCCGTGGGCTTGGCTCGTGGACGACCGCCCGGCGACGCCTCAGCTTCCCTTTGCCGCAGAAATTCAACCTGAGTCTTCGGCTCTGGGTGAACCGCAGTCGCCAGGCCTCTTACCGGAGGGGCGACAAACCGGGGGACGGCTTCGAGATGGTCCGGCGCGTCTTGCTGGGGCCTGAGCCTTCATCTCAGGCTAAGGTCTGCGCCGTGGAACCTGTCCCAAGGCCCCGCATGGGGTCTGAGAGGTTCGTGACATTCCCCTGAATCGAAACACAATGATTAAGTTTTTGCGAAAAATGTTTGACTCGAGCGACAAAGACGTCAAGTCGCTCCTTCCCTTGGTGGAGCGCATCAATGCGCTCGAAACCGAAATCTCGGCGATGACCGACGAACAGCTCCAAGGCACGACCGCGAAATTCAAAGCGCTTCTGGCCGAAGGCAAAAAGCTCGACGAAATCCTCCCCGAGGCCTTTGCGGTGGTCCGAGAAGTCAGCCAACGGCTGCTTCATATGCGGCAATTCGACGTCCAGCTCCTTGGCGGAATGGTGTTGCACCAAGGCCGAATCGCCGAAATGAAGACCGGTGAAGGAAAGACGCTCGTGGCCGTCGCGCCCCTTTACACCAACGCTCTGGAAGGCAAGGGAGCTCATCTGGTCACCGCGAACGACTATCTGGCTCGCCGCGACGCGGTTTGGATGGGGCCGATTTATCACTTCCTGGGCCTGAGCGTGGGCATTATCCAAGGCCAAGCCCAAGACAGCGATGAGCTGGGGGGCTCGTATCGATACGAGCCGGGCGCGGATGTGGTCGGCGATCCTCGATATATGAACTTGGTGCCGTGCAGCCGCCGAGAAGCCTACTTGTGCGACATCACCTACGGGACGAACCACGAATACGGGTTCGACTATCTACGCGACAACATGGCGTTTCAGATCGAAAACTTGTCGATGCGCGAGCTGCACTTTGCGATCGTCGATGAAGTCGACTCGATCCTCATCGACGAGGCGCGAACACCTCACATCATCAGCGGCCCGAGCCATGACGATGTCAGCGTTTACCGCGTGATCGATAAGTTCGTGAAGACGCTCAAAGGCGGCGAGAAGGACGACATGGACACTCCGGGCATTCACTATGTGAGTGACAAGAAGAACCACTCGGCCAGCTTGACCGAAGAGGGGATGGACATGCTCGAAGAGATGTTCCAAGAGGCTGGTTTGCTCGAAACCGGCATGAACCTCACTCACGATCCAAAGCTTTTCCACTATGTGAATGCATCGGTGAAGGCCTACGGGATTTTCCAAAAGGATATCGACTATGTCGTCCGAAATAATGAGGTCGTCATTGTCGACGAAAACACCGGACGCTTGATGTTTGGACGTCGCTATTCGGACGGACTCCACCAAGCCCTGGAAGCAAAAGAAGGGGTTCCTGTTCAGCGAGAAAGCCAGACCGTCGCGACGATCACCTTCCAAAATCTTTTCCGCTTGTATCACAAGCTCGCGGGCATGACCGGAACCGCGAAGACTGAGGAAGACGAGTTCCGAAAAATCTACGGTTTGGACGTCGTTTCGATCCCCACTCATCGCCCGATGATCCGGGTCGATAATGACGACGTCGTTTACAAGACTCTAGAGGGCAAATTCCGAGGAATCGCGCGAGAAATCCTGCGACTTTATACCAAGCAACAACCCGTTTTGGTCGGAACTCGGTCGATCGAAATGTCTGAAATGACGTCCGAGCGACTGACCGCCGAAATGTTGCAAAAGTGGCTGATGGCGGAGCGGCTTTTTGACGCGACCCAAACTCGAAAAGATATCGGAAAAGATGTCAAGAACGAGATCACCGAGGCGTACAACATGAACTTGGCTGAGGTGCCGCTCAAGGCGCTCAGCTTGCTCGCGAATAAGGCCGGTCTTGCCGGCGATGCGCTCAACTCCGATCACGCCGAATGGTTCCTCGAAAAGCATGGCCTGCCTTCGGAAAACAAGGAGCACTTTGAAGAGGCCCTCCGCCACGGAATTCCGCACAACGTTTTGAACGCGAAGCTCCACGAAAAGGAAGCCCTCATCATCGCCGAAGCGGGTCGCAAAGGTGCAGTCACCATCGCGACCAACATGGCCGGTCGAGGTGTGGACATCTTGCTCGGCGGGCGCGTGGCGGATGCCAACACCGAAGCCGCTCGAGCCACCGGCGACGTGGTGGAGCACAAAGAGCACGAAGAGTACGCGTCCACGTACCTCAGCTTCCGTCGAGGCGGAAAGGAGCGAGCCGCTCCGCCGCTCCCCTTGGACGACCAAGAGCGTCGCGGCCTCGCCGAAGAGGTCCGAGCCTTGGGCGGACTCTTCATTCTCGGCACGGAGCGTCACGAAAGTCGGCGGATCGACAACCAGCTCCGAGGACGGGCTGGCCGACAAGGAGACCCCGGCGAGAGCCGATTCTTTGTCTCGCTCGAAGACGTTCTCTGGAAGATTTTTAACGCCAAGATGCTCGAAAATCCGATGCTGAAGGCTTGGCCGCCGATGGAAGAGGTGAAAGCGGGCTTCCTCAGCAACATGATCCTAAAAACCCAAGAGCGGATCGAGGGCCACTTCTTCGAGGCGCGAAAGCACGTTCTGGAATACGACGACGTCTTGAACTCGCAGCGCGAGCATATCTATGCCGAGCGTCGAGAGTTCTTGCTGGGCAAGGATGCTCGGCCGCAGCTGCGCCAAGGGCTCGAAGAGGTCATCATCGACAAGGTGAACGCCTATAACAAGGTCGACGAAAACGGCCGTCCGGCGTACGACTACGAGGGCCTATATGAGGACCTGAATACGATCTTCCCGCTCGTGGACCAGTGCACTCTGGGCGAACTCCAGGCGATCGAGCCCGGACAAGAGCTGGCGAACTTCCTCTGCGACATGGGCGATCGTGCTTACGACGCGAAGATTGCCAACGTCGGCGAAGAGACGATGCCGCAGCTGGAGCGCCACGTCATGCTCCAAGCGATCAACGACAAGTGGATGGACCACCTCCAGATGCTGGATTACATTCGCGAAGGCATCGGCTATCGGGGCTATGGCCAAGTCGATCCGCTCGTGGCCTATCGCCGCGAGACCTATGACCTCTTCCAAACAACGCTCAAACAGCTTCGAGATCAGTCGGTGAAATATCTGTTCATGGCCCAGGTCTCGGCTCCGGTCGCGAACGATCTTGCGATGCTTGAACTGAGCGAAGAAGAGGCCGCGGCCTTGGCAGAAATTCAGTCGGGCCAGCCCGGCGGCGGCATCGGCTGGTCGCCACAAGCCCCCAAATCGACCGAGCCCGGCGTTTGGCCAGACCACGTCGATCCGAAGAGGGTCGGGCGCAACGACGCCTGCCCATGCGGGAGCGGCAAGAAGTTCAAGCACTGCCACTATCCGCAGTTCCGCTCTGAGATGCTGATCTAGTCTCGCTCGGTCGCGCACTCAAGATCGGCCCTGGGTCAACATCTGTTGATCCGGGGCCGTGCGGCTTTTGGGAAGGCACCCCGTGGGTTCACCGGTATACTTCGGGGGTCTTGCCCGGGTGGCGGAATGGTAGACGCAGCGGACTTAAAATCCGTTGGTAGCAATACCGTGTGGGTTCGAGTCCCACCCCGGGCACATCCCTCCTCGAACGATCAGGTCGAAATCGGCCACCCAGACGACCTGCTAGGTTTTCCTCTCAGACCTGCCGGACTTTGCCCGACCACGTGAGAATGGCTAGGAAATCGCTCCCGGTCCACGTGGAACGCAATGTTGGGGACTTCATGCCCCCATTGGGTTCCAGGAGGCAAAGAATCAAGATGAAGCAATTCAAAGGGTGGGCGCTCGGTGCGCTCATCATACTCGGGGCATCCGCCCAAGCGATCCAATTCGATCTGGGGGTCGTTTACACCGGAGCCACGCCAGGAGGGACTCCTCCCTATATCACCGTCAAGATCGTCGATGTCGGCACGAACAAGGTCAACCTTCGGGTGGACCACAACTCTGGCTCGTCGGCCGGTCAGTTCGTATCCAACGTCTATCTCAATCTCTCGCCCTTCTTCTCATCGTTTGCCATCTCGAATGAGATCAACGCAAACAAGAGGAACGGGGGGTTCAGCCTGTCAAACAACGGCGTCAACGGCGCTGCGAGCAATACGTTCGACATGGGGATCGGGTTCGTCACGTCCAATAGCAGCGGCGGGGTGAACCGGTTGAGGCCCGGCGAATTCTGGTCCGCCGATCTCACGGCCACCGGATTGAGCGCGGCGGCATTTAACGCGGTCAACAATCAAAACCGATATGCCGGGGCTCACGTCCAAGGCATCAACGGGAACAACTCGGGCCACGTCGCCTCGATGACTCCAGTGCCTGAGCCGGCAACGATGTCGGCACTGGCGCTCGGGGTTTTGGCCATGATCCGAAAGCGACGCTCTACACAAGTCTAAAGCTCCTCTCATCAAGAGAGCTTTTGGCCGCCCTTCCGAGATTCGGAGAGGCGGCTTTTCTATGTCAGACTTGCCAGGAATTTAAGAAGCTTATGCGTTTGAATAGGACTGATGTGTTTCTCCTATTTTAGGCTCAAGTTTACGTATATTGACCAGGTCGATTTCGTTGATTCTGCAATCACCATCCCGGCAGTTTTTGCAGTTGGCAACTGGAACAAAACTTGTGCACCTTAACAAACATCTTGCTCGGCTTTGATGTCGAGGCATCTTGGTGTGGATTTAAGGAGCAGTCACTTATGAATAAATTTCGAACTCTGAGCTTGGGCGTTCTGGTCGGTGCCGCAGCAGCATCGCAAGCGCTCGTCCTCCAGCTGGACACCGTTTACACCGGGACGACCCCAGTGGGCCCGGCCCCCTGGATCACCGTCACGATCACAGACGTCGCGCTCAACACAATCAACCTGCGAGTTGACCACAACGTCGGCGGCCCTTCGAACCAGTATCTCGCAGATCTGTTCTTGAACCTCAATCCGTTCGTCGCATCGGCAACTCTGTCCAACGAGGTCAACTCCAATAAACGTGCAGGAGCTCCGGTTTTTGCTCTGAACGGCGTGAACGGTGCGGCAGGCAACCAGTTTGACCTGGGCATCGCCTTCGAGCAGAGCAACTCGGGCGGCGGCGTGAACCGCTTGAAGCCGGGGGAATTCTGGTCTGCGGACTTCACTGCAACCGGACTGAGCACTGCGAACTTCCTGGACGTTTCCAACCAGGGGCTTTATGCAGGAGCCCACATTCGAGGGATCCAAAATCAGTTCTCCGGCCACGTCGGAACGAACACTGTGGTGCCTGAGCCGGGAACGATGGCTGCTTTGGCCCTTGGGGGACTTGCTCTCCACCGAAAGCGCCGCCAAGGTGCCTAGTCTTCAGAAGCGTCGATCTTGATCCTTGCTCCGGCCCCGCCCTTTCGCCTCGCGAAAGGGCGGGGCCTATTTGTGTCGCCAAAGGGGTAGAGTAAGGCCTATGTCGATGCTGGCTGCCACCCTGGGATTGGTTCTACTTTCCAACCCGAAAGTCGTCGTGAAAGACCTGAAAGTGGGCAAAGGGCCGGGCGTTCGCAATGGAGACGTCGTCACACTTCACTACAAAGGCAGCCTGCTCGATGGGACGATGTTTGACGAAAGCACGAAGCGCGCTCCGTTCGTGTTTCGAGTCGGGCAAAAGGATGTGATCCTGGGCTTCGATCAGGGCATCCTCGGCATGAAGAAAGGCGGGCAACGCGTCTTGACGATCCCCCCGGAGCTCGCCTATGGCGACAAAGCAGTGGGCCCCATCCCTGCCGGATCGACCCTCCAATTCGAACTGAACTTGCTCCGCATCGACCCCAAAGGAAAAAAACCGATGATTGAAATTGAAGAAATCACCCCGGGCGAAGGCCCCGAAGCCAAAGAAGGCGACAGCATCGAAGTCCACTATGTGGGCACGTTCCTCGATGGAAGCCAGTTCGATTCTTCTCGCGACCGCAACCAGCCGCTGCCGGTCGTGATCGGGAAGACCGGCCTCATCGAAGGCTTCACCATGGCGCTGACCGGGATGAAGCTCGGCCAGCGCCGCAAGGTCACGATCCCTTATCAGCTGGCCTACGGCGAGGCTGGGCGACCTCCGGTGATCCCGGCGATGGCGACCCTTGTTTTTGACCTTGAGATCGTGAAGCTCACACCTCGATCCTAGATGCTCACCATTCGCGGCCTGAACACGTTTTACGGGGCGATTCAAGCTCTGGAGGACGTGTCGATTGATGTCGAACAAGGCGAGATCGTCTCGATCATCGGCTCGAACGGAGCGGGCAAGAGCACGCTCCTTCGAAGCATCAGCGGGCTCGTGAAGCCCCGATCGGGAACGGTCGACTTTGAAGGATCGACGATTCAAGAACTCGGAAGTGACCAGATCGTCCGGCGAGGGATCGGCCATTCGCCCGAAGGACGTCGGATCTTCACCAACATGTCGGTGCTGGAGAACCTTCAACTCGGGGCCTTCACCCGGAGTGATGGCGAGATCCAAAAAGACATGGACCACGTGATGGAGCGCTTCCCGCGCCTTCGCGAACGGCTGAAGCAAAACGCCGGCACGCTCAGCGGCGGCGAGCAGCAGATGTTGGCGATCGGGCGGGCTCTGATGTCTCGACCCAAGCTCTTGCTCCTGGATGAACCGAGCATGGGCCTCGCGCCGAACTTGGTGACCGAAATCTTTCGAATCATCCTAGACATCAACAAAGAGGGCGTGACCGTCCTCGTTGTCGAGCAAAACGCGTTTCGGGCGCTGGAGATTGCTCATCGAGCCTATGTTCTGGAGACCGGCAAGATCGTGCTTTCAGACACCGGCCAAGCCCTCCTCACCAATCCCAAGGTCAAAGAAGCCTACTTGGGGGGTTAGGGGTCCTGAGAAATGAAAAAGCCTCGTTGCTCACGCTTCGAGGCCTCGGATTTTAGTTCGCTCCCACCGGGAGCGAGAGAGCTAGAACGGTCACCCAGCGCGGGGGTTCTTCGGAGCCCCGGTGGTGTCAATTTTCGCCACCTGGCTCTTCGTAGCTCCCGCAATCGAGGCGGATAGTTCGTTGATCTCGCCGATCGAATAGCCTTCCCAGACCTTTTGGATGTTCCCTTGTGGGCTCACCAGAATGGTCCAAGGCGATCGCTCGGCTTTGTAGGATCGGATGATTTTCAAGTCTTTGTCGAAAATCACCGGGTAGGGCGCTTTGAACTGATTCTGCCAGGCTTTGTAGCCGGCGGCATCGGTGTCAATCACTCCCACGAAGTTCACTTTGCCTTTGTACGCCGTGGCGACTCGGTTGTAATACGTCACCGCTTGGGCGTTGATCGGGCAAGTGTGGCCGATGAAATAGAGCACGAGCGGCTTTTTGCCGGTCAAGCTCTTGAGCGTGTGGGTTTTGCCGTCGCTTCCTTTTCCAGAAAAGTCAGGCGCTTTCGCACCCGTTTTCCAGGATTGTGCGTTGGAGATGATGTTCATCCCCAGCACGAGGGCGACGACGAGGCCCAACGCTAAGCTCAGTTTCGCGATGGGTTTCATCACCTCTAGGATACGCGATCCGAGGCTGAAAAAGTTCGATTCTAGGTCAAGACTTGCCCTTATCGGCCCCGGGGCGCCCGCTCAATCGGCTTGCTCGAAAAGACAAAATCGCCCAGACCTCGGGAGACCTCACGCGGCCCGTCGGACTCAATCGAGATGACAGTCACGGTTTTTTGCCCGGTTCGACGCTGAATCCGCCAGTCGATGCCCTGCTTGTAGAGCGCATGCCCAATCCCCGCCAACATCACGATGACTCGCTGTGGGTTGTTGGGGGAGGCGGCTTGATACTTCAGCGCGGTGTCGGCCATGCCTTCATCCCAAAGCACCATCGCGGCATACATGTTCCGACCTTGGTCTCCGGCCAACGGGTGCCCGCCCAGAAGCGACTCAAAGACGGTCTTGTGTTGGGTGTTCTCCAAGTAGAGCGCCGGGACTTGGGCCTGCTGCTCGGGAGTCAGGCCCGCCGGACCTTGGCGACCAACCTGCCGAACCCAATCCCGCGGGACGTTCAGAGCGAGCATCGGCAATCGGAATTCACGAATCGCCTCAAAGACCGGTCGATAGGCGGCAAAGTCGTAGCCCCACTGAGTTTTCCACTGGGCTCGCTCGACAAACTCGGCCTCGCTCCACCAACCCAAGGTCCAGGGGTTCAGGTTCTCTTGGTTCGGCCGAGTGAACATCTCGAAGCCCACGGTGACATGACGTCCGTCCTGGACCAGAGCGCGAATGATGTCGGCCTGGACCTGGTGGTGAGCCGGCGTCTCGTGGCTTTCGCCCACCAGAACAAACGATGCGCCCCGGGCCGCCCGCGCAACTTCTGCAGCGGTCGCTTTTTGCCCGCTTCGCAGGTCGGTGAGCCCGTTTTCCACTCGGACCCGCCCCGGGGGGCCGATCGCCAGCAGATAAGGGTCGACTGCCGGAGCGTTTTGAGGAGCGGTGAGAAGAAGAAGGCCCAAAAATTGACCGATCATGGTTGTATGTCAGGATCGCACAGCCGGGCCGGATCTTGCAAGCCGCCCCGGACAAAAGGGGTAGCCTTCTGCTCGAGATGAGGTGGCTCACATTCGGTTTTCTGGTCCTGGCGGGGTGGGGGATTGCCTGCAATCGGGCGCCCGAAGCGAACCCGATGGCAGGACCCAAAGGGGTCGCAATGTCGCCCGATCAGGTTCAATCCGACGAGAACCTCAACGCCCAACAGCGCATGTACAAGTATCTGCGCGAAGGGACCACCCAGCTTTATGCGGCGAGCGAGTCGATCTCCGAGGCTCGAGACGAAGCGAACCGGCTCCAAACTGGAGCGACCGGCACCCTCAAGGAGGCGCTGACCGAGATTTTGGATCGAATTGATGCAGCGGGGGCCGGAGTGGGCGAATATCTCCTCCCGATGCCTTCTTATGAGGAGTTTCAGGCCGAATCGGTCCGATACGATCAAGTCCGCCGCCAAGCGATCGAAGCCGCCAGCGATGCGGTGACCGATTTGCGAGATGCTCGCGGAGTGGCGGATGGGCTTACGGCCGAGGCTGCGGCTGCTCGTAAAGCCGAGTTCGAAGCGCTCGCGAAACTGCTGGATGTGGCCGCCGAAGATGCCGCAGAATCCGTTCGGGGGTTTGGAGGCGTCCCGCCGCGAGACCCGGACGCAGAGCCTGAGCCAACCCCGCCCGATTCAGGGAACCCAGGAAACTGAGGCATTTCTGGCATACTTTTTGTAGCAACCGGAGAACGTGGTGAGTACACAAACGGCAAACGACTGGGGTCCATTTTTTCGAGGTGAGCGGCTGTATGGGGACGATTTTTCGCCCGAGCAGCTGGCGCAGTGGTATGCCGACGAAGCGGAGGGGTACGCCGACCTCGGTGCCAAAGACCAAGGAGCCTACACCTACTCCTATCACGCCTTGAATGCCGCGCACGGGTACCCGAGCCTCCGCGGGCGAACCTTTGAGCACGCCTTGGGGCTGGGAAGCGCCTACGGCGATGAATTCAAGCCGATCGCAGATCAGATCCGCCGGATCACAATCCTGGAGCCCAGCGATGCTTTTTCCGCCACGCAAATCGGGCAAGCACCGGTTGAGTACGTCAAGCCCGAACTCTCGGGCCATCTTCCCTTTGCCGACGAGACGTTCGATTTGGTCACCAGCCTAGGGGTTCTTCACCATATCGCCAACGTCAGCACCGTCATGACTGAGCTTTTTCGAGTGATGAAGCCCCAAGGGCTCTTCCTCATGCGTGAGCCGACCCATTCGATGGGCGACTGGAGACAGCCCCGACCCGGACTCACCAAGCATGAGCGAGGCATCCACCTCCCGCTGATGCGCAAGATGGTCCGAGAAATCGGCTTTGAAATCGTCCGCGAAAAGCGGTGTATGTTCCCACTGACCTCGCGACTGCGAAAGCTCGTGGGGAGGCCAGCTTACAATTCGCCCTTCGCGGTGGGGCTCGATTCGCTCCTGAGTTCGATCTTCAGCTTCAACCAGGCTTATCACGCATCGTCAGGGTGGCAAAAGCTCCGTCCGACTAGCGTCTACATGGTCCTTCGCAAGCCGTGATCCAGCCTTACTGAACTCGCGCGAGGCGGAGGTTCTTGCGGACCCGGCGAGACAACGTGTCCAAGGCAATGACCACGCCGACGAGCAGGGTGATCCCGGCCATCGCCGACTCGAACTGACGCCACTCGAAGTGAGTAAAGATCTGCTGGCCAATTCCGCCCGCACCAACAACGCCCAGCACACTAGCCGCGCGAATGTTGTACTCCAAGACGAATAGGGAGTGTCCCACCAATACCGGGCGGACGCGAGGCCAAACTGCCACTCGAAACGCCGTGCCCGACCCGACTCCCATTCCCAAGAGCGCATCTCGGGGCCCCAGATCGACATCCTCAAACGCCTCGGCAAAGAGCTTGGTCAAGTATCCCGAGCCATAGATGGCGAGCGCCAAAACCCCGGCGAGCGAGCCGAGCCCCACCAGAGCGACCATCATCAGAGCTAAAAAGAGAGCGGGAACGGTGCGAATCACGCTGAGGACCCCCCGAACTCCAGCTCCGAGCCAAGCCGACCTGCGTCGGGCCGAGCGAGGTTGGTTCGGTCGCGCCCATCGGCCTACGCCCGAACCTAAGTAGGCCAGTGGCAGGCTCAATAAGATCGCCAAGGCGGTCCCGACGACGGCCATTTGGATCGTCTCCACCAACGCGCCGGCCAAAGAACCCCAGGGCAAAGCGACCCAATCGGCCCAGCGGTCGGGAATGAACCTCCCCAGAAACTGGGCGATGGACTCGCCCTGGACTCGCTGGAGCTCCAGACCTGCCAGGGCCCATCCGAGCAACGCGAACGTGGCGAGCCAAGCGAGCAGACTCGGCCAGCGGGAGGGGGGGTGACTCAAGATCGCCGGAGCGGCCGCTCCCTCTTGGGTGACCCAAGATGAGAGAAGGCACCCTTCGCTCATCGAGACTCGGCGATCGACGAACCCTTCCAGTAGGTTCCCTTCGTGGCTTGAGATCACGAGCGCAAACCCATACTTTTCTTGGAGGCGCCGCAGGAGCTGGAGGACCCGTCGTGCGCTGGCATCGTCGAGCCCCGAGAGCGGCTCATCGGCCAGCAGAAGATCGGGGCGGGCCATCAAGGCCCGTGCGATCGCGACCCGCCGTGCTTGGCCGCCGCTCAGCTGACTTACTCGGCGATGCGCCAAGTTCGACAGATCGAGGTCGCGCAAAAGCTCTTCGGCCTGTTGGCTGAGCGTCGGGGTGATTCGGCCCGAAGACTGCATGCCCCCCGAGCAGACGTTCACTAAGACCGATTGCTCGGGGACCAATCGGAGGTCCTGATAGATCAGGACCGCGCGGCCGTCGCGCTGAATCTCACCCTCGGTCGGTCGGAGCGTACCCGCCAGGGCTCGCAGGAGAGTGGTCTTGCCACAACCGCTCGGACCTTCGAGCGAGATCGTTTCGCGCCGCCGGATGGTGAGGTCGGCCCCGGAGACGGCGCACGCGCAGTCTTCGCGATACTGGACCGTGACCCCGCTCGCGAAAAGAACCGGCGCCTGAGCTGGCTCCGAGTCGACCATCATTTGACGAGGCCGTCCAGCGGAACGCCGGTGCGGCGCAGCGTCTCTTCCGCGGTTCTCACATGGGCTCGTTCATCCACTTCGACGAGCTTGGTCGCGCCATAGACTTGGATGAGCGCTTCGGGCTTTTCTCGCGAAAGATCGAGCAGAGCGTTCTTGATCTTCGTGCGAAGCTCCGGGCTGAGGTTCGTGCGAACTGCGACGAGGTGGCTCGGCACGCCCGGCACTCGCGCGAGAATCCTCAAATTTTTTCGCTCGTCCGGCTTCAAGTAGACGTCAGCCGTCGGGCCCTCCATCGTGTAGTCGCTCACCGCGGCGACATCTGCTTGTCCGCTCAGGACGGCACGAAGCGCCAAGTCGTACCCACCCGCATAAAAAACCTTGCCAAAGAACGACTCAGGTTTGCCATTTTCTTCGATTAAACCTTGTTCGATGAGTTGGTTCATCGGCGCGAGGTACCCGCTCATGCTCGTTGCGCTGGTGAAGGCCATTCGCTTGCCTTTGAGTCCGGCTAAGTCTTCAATCGAACTCGTCCTCGAGACGACAAAGATGCCGTCGTACTCCGTTTTGCCCGAGCGCTCTTCGGCCAACAAAATCCCGACCGGCGCGTCGCGCTTGGCTAAAAGATACGGCACCGAGCTGAGATAGGCGACTTGGGCCGAACCACTCACGAGGGCTTGGACACTCGCGGCAAATGTGGTGGGAACCTTGACTTCGACAGGAATTCCGATCTTGCTTTGCAAGTAAGCTCCAACTTCTTGGGCGCTCTTTTCGACCTCGGCCGGGTTCTTTTGCCGCTGAAAAGCGATGACAATTCGCTCGGGGTCGGCAGTTCGACCGGCAGCGCCGTGATGATCCGGTCCCGATGGGGCCGAGGAGCCCGATTGGCACCCGATCAAAACCCAAGCCAGCACCCCCAAAACCCATGGACGACCCCAATTCAAAGAAGACATTTCCGTGCAGAATACCTCAGTCCAGCTCAGCGGCGAAAGACGCCCAGCAAGACCGGAAGCTTGCGACCCGCCGGGATAAGCGTCTTGCCGTTGGCAAACAGGAACAAGCTCGCTCCGCCGTCCAAGTTCAGGGCCGACTCACAGCCAAGCGCCACGAAGACCTCGGCCATCTTTTCGAAGCTGACCCGAGTCCGAACATGGACAAAAAGGAGTTCTGAACCTGCCGTCAAGCCGATGCCCATTCGAGGGATCGATCCCATAATTGCCGGATCGCGAAAACCCTCCGCCGCGGGATCGACGTCCTTTTTTCCCTTTTGCACAAGTTGCGGGCCGCAGGCCAAAACCGTCTCTTCGCCCTCCCAATTCATCGTCTTGTGCCGAACGACACGCTCGATGCGAGCGGTCCCATCCGGGCTCAGGATGAGCGCAGTCCCCATTCGGCCGGAATGGATGAGTTCTCCATCGACCAAGACGTCCCCGATCGGCAGCAACGTGGTTCGACTGAAGTAAGCGCCATTGACTGCCGCAAGAGCGCCGGTTCTCTTGACCATGGCGGTGGCGGCTTCGTCCCCGCCGGGAAAGCTCTTGGCGACGATGGGAGAGACTCGAAAAGTCCGGTCCTTGAGAGGAATCCGAACGATCTGGACTTGGGCACCCGCCGCCTGACGATTCTCAACGGTGATCGCGGGCTTGGGCGGGTTCATGGCGAAGGCCAACAAGAGCGCTGTGAGCATGAACTTATCGTACTTCAGATTTTAGGTCAGTCGGGGCACTCGCAAGGCCAGCGCCCGGGGGAGGACCTCAAAGACAGCGGGGGTCATCCCGATCGTCTCTCCATCGGCGAGTAGCGGGAGCGGCTCGGGGCCAGTCAGCTCCACCCGCCGACCCTGCAGATAGGTCACTTTGGGATGCTGGAGGTGAGTCCCCCGAAAGACCCGAGGTAGCGCCCTCAAGAACTCCCATCGGCTCACGTTGCCGACGACCACCAAGTCCATGAGGCCGTCCTCCACCGACGCCGAAGGGGCAATGACCATCCCGCCACCATAAAATCGGGCGTTCGCCAGCGCGCAGAGCATCATTTCGAAGGTGTGTTCCTGGCCATCGATCACGAGATGGAGCCTTTTGGGTCGAGCCTTTCGGAGGGTCTCCAGGACAGCCAAGAGGTACGCCGCCGTCCCGCTGACCCACCGATAGCCTTGATTCACTCGCAACGCAACCTCGGCGTCAAAACCACACCCCGCGACGTTCAAGAAGCAGCCATGGGGACCTTGGACCACGTCGATCCGGCGATCCTCGCCGTGGGTCCAGACCTGAAGGGCCGCCTCCGGGTCGATGGGGAGGCCGACGGTGCGAACAAAGTCGTTTCCGGTCCCAAGAGGAAGGATGCCGAGGGGGATTGAGCTTCCCAAAAGGCCATGGACGACCTCCCCAATCGTGCCGTCGCCGCCCGCCGCCACAACGAGGTCGGCCCCGGACTCGACGGCCGCCCGTGCAAGTGCCCCGGCCGATCCGGGGGCGAGTTCTCCCGTCCGAGCCGCCTCACCCGGACGCTCGGTGAACTGAATGTGGAGATCGACACCTTGTTGCCCGGCGAGAGACCTCACCACTTCGAGGCGATGTTGGGCTCGCCCCCGTCCCGAGGCTGGATTCGAAAGCACGACGATCTTCACGGCGCGAGCGGGAGGTTTCGGCTGCGGGCGTGAGGATATGCCGATTGGATTCTTGCCCCCAGCGCCGAAAATCGCGTGTTCGAATCCTTCGACCGTGCACTTGGGGTGACCCGGCCGGATTGAATCCGAGCCGGAATGAATTCAGCTTTGCGAAAGGCGCGCTTTTCGAAGGTCAGCCGCACGAGGCCGGTCGTGCCCCCGCGCGGCGAGACCAGATTGCCCATCGAATAGAAAATCGGTCGATCTTGATAAAGCTCCGCCCCTTGGAGGACATGTGGGTGCGCGCCAACGACGACATCCGCGCCCGCGTCGATCCAGGCACGTCCGAGCGCGACTTGATAGCTGGTCGGCACCGTCTGCTTCTCCAGCCCCCAATGCGGAGCAACCAGGACTAAGTCAGCGAGAGCCCGGGCGCCCGCAACGACCTGGCTGATTCGCGTTCGCGCCGCGGCATTGACCTCCCCATTGAAGCGAAGTACCGCAATTCCTGGCCCTGTTTCGGTGGCGGGCCAGCATGCTTTGAGCCCGGGCCACCCGCGAAATGCCAGAAAGCTGACCAAGGCGACCCTCATCCCGTTGGAAGCCGTATAGACCGCGGGCTTTTCCGCATCGGCGAGGTTGCCCCCGGCGCCGTTGTGCTTGATCCCTTGGCGCGAGAGGAGGCCTCGCATCTGCTTGAGTCCAGCCACTCCGTAGTCCATCGCGTGGTTGTTGGCGAGGCTGAGCAGGTCGAATCCGGCTTGAGAGAGGCCCGCTGCGTGCCCGGGGTCGGCCTTCAGGACGAACTGGTCGCGAGCGGCGATGGCGGCGGCCGACTTGTGCGGAGTCCGGGTGATGGCAGTGGTCAGGGGAATCTCAAGGTTCGCGTATGCGACATCGGCTTTCCGAAAGATCTGAGCAACGTCTCGAAACGGCTGCCGGCTGGGGGCTACTCCATTGAGCATGATGTCGCCCCCCACGACGAGAGTCCAGCTCGAACCCGAAGCGAGCACAATGAGCGGAGCCATCCAGCTTCCCATGGGTCCAGTTTAGCGGGTCGAGTATCCTCTCGTCGTGGTTCGACCAACTCTGGATTCGACTTTTCGCCTGTTGGCTGACCGAAACGAGGCGGCGCTTATCCTCTTTATTACGGGCGGCGACCCGTCTCTCGAAGATCTCCCGACGCTCATCGAAGACCTGGTCGAAGCCGGTGCGGACGCACTTGAGATCGGATTGCCGTTTAGCGACCCTATTGCCGACGGGCCGTCGATTCAGGCGAGCAGCCAACGAGCCTTGGATCGAGGGGTGACGCCCCGAGCGGTCCTGGAGGCGATCGGCCGCGCCCGGGTCGACGTGCCGGTGGTGGTGATGGGCTACCTCAACCCCATGCTCCAGATGGGCTTCGAAGCCTTTGCCGACCGGTGTCAAGCGGTCGGAGTCTCCGGCGTCATCGTGTGTGACCTGATCCCCGAAGAGGCCGGAGAGTGGGTTCAGATCGCGCAATCGCGGGGGCTTGCGACAGTGTTTCTGGCCGCCCCCACAAGTGCAGCCGATCGGTTAGACGCCGTGGCCAATGCGAGTTGTGGGTTCGTCTATGCGGTGGCTCGAACTGGGGTCACCGGGTCCCAAGCTGAACAAGCCAATGAGAGCGAACGTCTCGTGGCGGACTTAAGAGTCCGGACGTCGACCCCGATTGCAGTCGGCTTCGGAATCTCGACCCCCGACCACGTCGCAGCGGTGTCGCGGTTCGCCGACGGAGCGATCGTCGGCAGCGCCTTGGTCGACCGTTTGGCGAACTCGGGCGCGGATCGAAAGGACGTTCTAGATTGGGTGCGCCAGCTCAAAGCGGCCACCCATCGAGGCTGAGTCGGTGGAACTTTGCGCAGATCGAACCGAGCGGCTGGATGTCTTCCTGGCCCGAATGCTTCCCGAGCATTCCCGGACCAAACTGCACAAGCTCATCAGCGCGGGTGAGGTGACCGTCGATGCGGTCGTTCGCCGCCCGAGCTTTATGCTGCGCGAGGGCATGTTGATTGAGCTTGACGAAGTGCCCGAGTCCGAAGCCCAGAATCTAACGCCGATGGCGGTGGACCTGGACGTCGTCTACGAAGACGAGGACTGCTTGATTGTCAACAAGCCCCGCGGGATGGCGACACATCCCGCGCCGGGGGCCGGACTCCCGACCTTGGTCCACGCGCTCCTGGCTCGGTCTCACAGCCTGAGCGAAGTCGGAGGAGCATTTCGCCCAGGGATTGTCCACAGATTGGACAAAGAGACCACTGGCCTTTTGGTGGTCGCAAAAAACGACTTGGCGCACCAGCGATTAGCCGCCGAGATTGCGGAGAAGCGGGCCGAAAGGCGCTATGTCGCGCTCGTTGAGGGGACCCCAGAGCTGGATCGATTTCAGGTCGAAGCACCTTTGGGACGAGATCCGCGACGTCGCATCGCGATGGCAGTGGTTCCTCAGGGCAAGCCCGCCCTCACGCAGATGAAGGTCCTTCGGCGGGGCGTCGGAGGCGGGCGGTGTCTGCTGGCTTGTCGGCTCCAGACGGGCCGGACCCACCAGATCCGAGTGCATTGCGCGGCCATCGGACTCCCGGTGGTCGGAGATCGAGTGTATGCCCCCCAGAGGCTCCACGATGAAGCGCTTCAACTTCACGCCGCATATCTCCGTATTCGCCAGCCCCGAACGGGAGTCGAGATCGAGGCCTTTGCAACGCCTCCTCCCGACTTCATCGCTCGGGAGTGGGTCCAGCTCGACGCTCTGAGAAATTGGAGTTATGATGAGGGGCAAGGCTCATGAACGACTACGAGACCCCCTATGAGCGCGCGACCCGATTGGGTTTGCGGTCGGTCACTGCGATCGACCTCTTGGCCCTGGGGATCGCGTCCGACCCGGACGACGCGACCGCCCGCGAACCGATCTGTCGCGACTGGCTCCGGCGCTTCGCCATCAAGGGCTTTGTCGATCAGAGCGTGGTCGATGTGATGGAGTACACGAGCTTGCCCCCCTTCGAGGCGACTCGATTTCTGGCGGCAGTCGAGCTCGGCCGCCGAGCCGGGGCCGCCGCCAAAGGCAGTGTGGATGTCATCAGTCGGCCCGAAGACGTCGCCCAGATTTTCGAATGGATGCGGGACGAAACAAAAGAGCACGTCTGCGCGCTTTATCTCGATTCGAAGAATCAGGTCTTGGCGCATCGCACGATCCACATCGGCACCGCCAATGCAAGTGTGTTAGGACCTCGCGAAGTGCTTCGCGAAGCAGTGCGAGTCGGGGCTGTGGGGTTCATAGTGGTCCACAATCACCCCAGCGGCGACCCCACTCCGAGCCCCGAAGACATCGAGGTGACGAAGAAGCTCCGCGAAGCAGGCAAGATGCTTGACGTGTTGCTCCTCGACCATGTGATCATAGGCCACCATCGCCACGTGAGCCTGAAGGCATTGGGCCTGACTTAAGCGGCGGCTTGCTGGACTTCGCTCCGCTCGAACGAGAGCTCACAAGTGGTTTTCGCCTCAAGGTCCAGCGTCACCGCAGTCCAGATTCGACCGAATCGACGCACCGTCTCGGTGTTCGCCCGACGGCCATTCACGACCACATCGAGCGCCGACTCACCCACAAGCCAGGTCAACCCTTCGAGGTCTTGGTCTGCAATCACTTGCATGTAGAGCTTGCCCTCGCTGGTGGTGATCTTCTTTCGCAGATTTCGGCGCGTCTTTTCAAAGTGATAAAGGGTGCTTGCGGTGAAGACTTCGAGGCCTTGCTGCTTGGCCAAGCTCACGGCCCGTCGGAGCCCATTGGCGCTTGCGGCGGTGGCGATGCCGGTGCTGGTGTAGCCAAAGTGGAAGCAGCCATGTCGCTCGACGACCCGGGGCAAGAGGGCCTCAATAATCTCGTCCGGGGTTTGGACTCCTGGTAAAAACGCAAGGTAAGGCATCTCCAGGACCCGGTAGCTCGATCCGTCTCGCTTTTGTGGGAAGAACGGGTGGGCCGTGCCGAAGAGGAATCCGCTGGTTCCTGCTTGGCGTCCGCCTTTGCTCAGGCTGATTCGCGAGCCCGCGACTTCGCAAAGGTCGTAGAACACTTGGTGGCGGAACCAGCGACCCGCGACGGGTCGGGCAGAAATCATATTGCTGAGGCTCGCCGCTCGCGACAACGCGAGATGCTGAATTTTCATCCGCTCTTCGGACCAGCCCGCGCTGTCGTCGGTGATGAAGAGCATTCCGACGTCATGGCCCCATTTGATGAGCTGGCGATAGACATCCTGAGGATATCCCGGCAAACCCACGAGCCAGGTGGCCGGGGCCCCCATCATCACGAGCATCTTGTAGATCGCGTTGACGTGGGCGATATTGAATTCTTCGCACTCAATGCTGACGCACGCCGCTCCGACGGCATTCTGGGGCCACATCCAAGCGATGGCCGCCCTTTTGCCACTTCGGTCGATCGCTCGCAAGATCAATCGGAACCAAAACTCTTTGATCACGTCGGCATGTGGTTCGTTGAAATAGGCGTTCGGCGTGTTTTCGGTCTGGAGCCGGTCTCGCCAAAAGTCGAGCTGAGATCCGGACTCGGCCTTCATGCTGCGATGGTCAAAGTGACAAGAGCCGTCGCTCGGGCCGACGATCGGGGTTTCGATGGATCGCCCCGACTGCATGAGCGCCATCGTCTGTCCTAGATGGGCACAAAGGAAGTAACCAGCGCCGTTGCTCCACTTGCGCTCGGTCGCCGCTGGAGCTCGGTTCGAGGTCGTCGCGAGGACCTCGGCGTCGGTCCGGTCGATGTAAGTCCCCCCGAAAAACAGCGATGCCGGGGCACCCTCGGGCCAAAGAGTCGGATCGTCAAGAGCCGGCACCAAAAGCTCCCGAGAGGGTTGTGCCGACTCGTTGCGCGGCATGACTCCCAATACTGAGTCCAGCCCCCACGTCGTCGGGCTGACCACAAGGCTGCCGCCTTGGCGAATCCAGCGGTGGACCAACTCAACCTCGTCGGGCTTCAACGTTCCTGCGCCCGCCAAAACCAGCACATCGACCGCGCCCATCTGGTTGAGCAAGGCAATATCGATCAGTTCATAGGCGAGACCAAAATGATCCAGCGCCTCCTTGTACCAGTTGGCATAAGGGTCATCCGGCGAAAGATAGAGGCCTACACGTGCGAATTCTAAGTCGGTCATCAACGAGTCACCGCTTCACACTGGGAATTTTCGGAGGCCGCTATAGAATCCGTTAGGTTGAGTTGCTGAATCGCCGGGAGCCCGGCCCCGGAACGGGCCATACTGAACCTCATGGCGGACGCCGCATCCCCAAAATGGAGTACACCCCTGGCCCTCACGGTTCTGGCCTGGGGTTTTAATTTTCCGGCGATTGCGGTGCTCTATCACCAGATGTCGGCCCAGGCACTGGCGCTGATTCGTTTGCTCATCATGGCCGCCGTCGTCGTGCCTTGGGCTTGGGCCCGAGGTCAGTCGGTCCGAGTTGAGGCCCCGGATTTGTGGCGCGTTCGAGGCTTGGGCTTTCTCTCCTTAGGCGTCTATATGGTCCTGTTTCTCGAAGGCATGCGGCATACCAACCCGGCGGAGGCCTCGATCATCATCAGCACGAGCCCGCTTTGGGTGAGTTTGATTCGCGCGGGGCTCCGCCAGGCTCCTTTGAGCTTGCTATCCGTTGTCGGCGCTGTGGTGGCGATTTTTGGGGTCGGCCTGATCGTTCTTGAGGGCCACGACGGCAGTTCATCGACCTGGCTCGGCTATGGCCTGATTTTTTCGGCGGCCGTTCTTTGGGCGGTCTGTGTGGTGATATCGAAACCCCTGACCGAAACTTTGGGCCCGCTCCGGACTCTGGCGGGCGGCATCCCGGCGGCCCTGATTGTTCTGATCCCTTACGGATTTTCAGCAGTTTTGGAGACCGATTTCGCCGCACTGAAGCCGGTGAGTTGGGGGATGCTCGCGCACATCTCGATTCTCGCCGGCGGGCTCGGCTTCTTGGGATTCTATTCTGGTGTGAAGAAAATCGGCCCCCAGACCGCCATGCTTTATCAGTTCTTTGTTCCCCCGGTCGCCGCAGCGTCGACTTGGCTGGTCCTCGGCCGGCCTTTGGGCATCCTTCAGGGCGTGGGTCTGGCGATCGTCCTCCTGGGCGTTTGGCTGAGCACCCGGCCTCAAGCTCGGTTGCGGGCTTAGGCGCGACCCGCTCGGAGCCTCAAGGGGTACCCTGAGTGGCATGATTCGTCCGATTTTGGCCGCGAGGCTTCAGCAAGTGGTCGACGCTCTGAGAAGCGAAGGGCTGATTCCAGAGGCGGAGTACGCGCCCGTGGAGATCATCGACACCAAGAGCCCCGAGCATGGCGACTTTGCCTGCAACTTTGCGATGATCGCTGCCAAGTCAGCCCAAAAAAGCCCACGCGAACTGGCGGAGCTGATCCAAAATCGGCTTCAAAACACTCCTGAAATCGAGGCGGTCGAGGTCGCGGGCCCAGGATTCCTGAACCTCAAGCTGCGGCCGAGCTTCGTCAGTGGATTCGTGGCGACCGTTCACCAACTCGGCGCGTCCGGCCTCGCCCGAGCTCAAACCAGCCAGCCGCAAAAGATCAATGTCGAGTTTGTTTCGGTCAATCCGAACGGTCCGATCACCGTCGGCTCGGGGCGGGGCGCCGCCTTTGGCGACACTTTATGTCGAGTTCTTGCGGCTGCAGGTCACACAGTCCACCGAGAGTACTACATCAACGACGGCGTCAACAGCGAACAGATGCGCCTGTTCGCCGCGAGTGTCCAATCTTATGTTGAAGAGCTTCCTTTCCCCGAGAAAGGTTACCGTGGAGATTACGTCCAAGAGGTCGCGGCCCAAGTTCGAGAGATCGAAAATCGACCTTCAAATGCCGACCTGAATTGGTATCAGTCGATGAGCCAAGACCTCATGATCGAGCGGCAACGCCACGATCTCCAAATGTTTGAAGTTCGATTCGACACTTGGTTTAGTGAGCAAAGTCTGCACGACTCGGGCATCGTCGATCAAAGACTGGCCGAGCTTGCAAAAAAAGGAGCGGCCGACACCGACCCGCATCGTGTTATGGTGAAGTTTGCCAAAGGGGGCAAAATTCAAGAAGTCACCGTCCAAGATCAACAAGCCGCGGCAAAGACAGAAGCCGAAGAAGGGCCCGGAGAGGGAGACGAAGAGACCTTGTGGCTTCGCTCGACAAAGTTTGGCGATGATATGGACCGAGTCTTACGCCGTCGAGACGGCCGCCTGACCTATATCTCCAGTGACGTAGCCTATCACCAAGATAAATTCAATCGGCCCGAAAACGCCGATCACCTGATCACCGTTTTGGGCCCAGATCACCACGGATATATTGGCCGCTTGCATGCCGTTTTAGCTGCTCTAAAGCTTGAAGAGTCCACTCAAGAAACATCAGGAGAATTGGATGAACATGAATCCAAGATTTATCGCAGCGCTGCCGAGCGAGACGCCTGCCGAATTGCCCTGGAGCAAGCTCAAAAAGCCCTCAATGTGGTGATCTTTCAGATCGTCCGATTCGTGAAAGATGGTCAGCCAGCCCCCATGCGCAAGCGGGACGGAAATATCTACTCTTTGCGTGATTTGATTCTGGAGATCGGAAAGTCCGCGGCTCCCGAATCCTCGGAGTCTGAGCAGATCCGGATCGGACGAGACGTGGCACGATACTTTTATTTGATGAGAAGCCACGAAACGCACATGGATTTTGACATCGATCTTGCGACCAAGCAAAGCGACGAAAATCCTGTCTTTTATGTACAGTACGCCCACGCACGAATCGCGTCCGTTCTGTCAAAAGCTGACGAGGTGGGCCTGCATGCCGACCCTTCTCAATCGCATCTGTTGACCGACAATCGTGAGCTTGCTCTCATTCGCAAAATCGTCGAACTGCCCGAAGAGATCGCGCGATGCGCTCACGATCTCGGAGTGCATCGTTTGACCACGTGGGCTCAAGATTTGGCGCGAACGTATCACCACTTTTATGACGGGTGTCGCGTCATCCAGACGGATCAACCTGAGCTCAGCGCGGCCCGATTAGCTCTTTGCGAAGCGACGCAAATGGGCTTACAAGGCGTCTTCGGGCTTTTGGGAATCTCCGCGCCCGAGCGAATGTGATTCATCAATAAAGTTCCCTGGCCGACGGATCCTCAAGTCGGCCAGGGAACTTTCACCAAGTGTCCTCTTAGCGATTGACCGTGGTCGAGCGCAAGCTGAAAGTCAGAGTCGTAGTGGTCGCCACAGTCTCCTTTTCATATTGGATGACTGGTGTGAGCTGGATGATGTCTTTAATCCGCTCGCTGGATGTGAAGATCGTCGCAGACTTCCGGGCAAAAGACCCGATGGCCGGTACCCAGAACTCAGTACTAGTCTCAGTTCGATCGACGCTCAACACGGTGCCAACCTCAACCGACTGACCGAGTTGGATTCGGTCGGTGACGCCCGTGTAGTCCACACGGCCCTGCACACTTCGCTCGGTTCGCCACGATCCATAGAGGCCTAGCGGCGTGACCACGTCCGAAGTTCCAATGACCGTCAGCGTGTTTGACATCGTCGATCGCGCCTGAGGCGAGCCTGTGGCGGTCTGCATTGAAGTCTCACCCGCTGCGCTCTCGCCCAGCTCCCACGAGCCAGGCAAAGCAAAGGTGTTGCTTTGAGCTTCGAAGATGAACGTCCCTTCTCTTCGGCCGACGACCGTAAGCTGCCCGTTGCTCGCCTGTTCCACGTAGGTCTCCTCGACGATATTCATCGGAACTCCACCTTGTGGTTGAAGAGTCATCGTCTCCGAAATCTTCAGCACTGGCGAGCCAGCGAGTGTATCATTGCTCACGACTCGAAGCATCGTACCTGAGACATTTTTCGTGGACGTATTATCCGTGATTCGGCCACTGACTGTGTACTGCCAAACATCTCCCGGTGCGAGAGATCGAAGGCTTGACGAAGGAGCAATGTTGCCCGGTCGGGTATTACCTTGCGAGCCATCATCCGGTAAAGGAGCAATGGGCGTGGTGGCGCTCCCGTTTCCACCGCATCCGCTCAGCATTAGGGCCGAGCCTACGAGTCCAATCCAAAACTTTTTTGACATAATCGAAAACCCTCTACTCCATATCTTCGGACGTTCTATCGTTGAAACTCTAGTCTCCATCTGGCGTGGCAGTTTGCGGCTGAAGATTCAGGTCGCCACCATAACGAAAGCCTTGATACAGATACGTCATGGATCCCAGGAGTCGCCCTCCATTCAGGAGAACTTCTCCTTCGATATCATAGTTGCCATCGCCACCAAAACCCGCAAACATTCGCAAGGTTCCATTACCTTCGACTCGTCCCGAAAGGCTGCCTGTAAAGCCTCCTTTCCGAGTCATCGATCCGGTGACACTTCCGTCTTGAAACACCTGCAAATTCATCGTGCCGCCGTCGTTGCCAGATTGGCTTGACCAATTTCCGGCCCACTGATTCGCGTAGATGCTGGGGATCGGCTTGCCTGAGTTTCCGCCGCACCCAGATGCGACGAGGATCAGGCTCAGAGACAAGATTGAGAGTCCAGTTTTCTTCAACATAATCACGGTTTTCCTTGGGCCGGAACGTCCTTCTTAAGCTCTTTCGAAGGTTGCACAATGGTAGATTGATCATTCGACGAACTTGCCGGTCCATCCAAGCTCCTTGCGGTCAAGAAAATCACAATTTCTGACCTACGCTTCGTCGTGGTCTCTTTTCGGAAAAGTCGCCCTACAATCGGCAGATCCATCAGCAATGGAATGCCGCTCATCTGCTTGACGTCTTGATCTTGAATCAAGCCACCAATCGCTATCGTTTCACCACTCTTCATGCTGATCGTACTTTGAGCAATTCGCTCGCTCGTTTGCGGCAACTGACCGGCATTATTGGGCAGATTTAAGAAGCCCCTGAGGAAGCTCACTCTTGGTCGGAGGTCCATGATCATGTTCCCGTCAGCTCCCACACGAGCCAGAACCGCAAGACGGACTCCAACACTGATCTCTCCTGTCGTGATGGTGGGGCCGTTTTGCCCCGAAACGATGGACTCGACATATCGAACAACGTCGCCAATAAAGAGCTCGGTTTCTCGTCCATCGAGTGCCAACATATTCGGCCGCGCAATGATGCGGTTCTTATCAATGCTCTTATCCAGAGTTGCCCCCACATCGCCGGCCCAGTTCTTTCCACTGATCGACATTCCTATCGTGTTGCTCGGTTCCGAGTTCGAGTTGTTCAGTCGAAGAATCTTCACCGCACCCCCTCCGAGAATATTCCAGTCGATCCCGGTCTTGAGAGCGTCTTCCTTGCTCATTTCGACCACGCGGAGCTCAATCGCAACCTGCTTTGGAGCGATATCGACGGCGGCCAGGTACGATTGGGCCTGCGAAATCTGCTGCGCAGTCCCGCGAAGGATGAGTCGCATCGGCACCGCAAAAGGCTCCATGTCTGAGAACGGCTGCTGGATGTTGGTCGCGGCAGCCGTCTCGCTGGATGGGGCCGCAGTTGTCGAGCTCGCGCCTGTCGATCCGGTCGAGGTTCCACCTTGTGGTTGACCATTTTCGTCCATCCTTTGAGTCGCGTTGCTGACCGTTTGGTTCGGAACGAAAATTCGGGGGTTACCGGCCGAGGCAGGTGGGATGCTCGCCGAAAGGCCAGGGATCTGGGCGATCAGGTCTTCGCGCAAGCTTCGCGGATCAGCAAATCGTACGTCGTAAACAACGTACTTCGTATCTTCGGATTCAGTATTATCTAATTCGCGGAGAGTCGCCAAAACCTGTTCCACTTCGTTTTCTCGTCCACGCAGAACAAGGACTGGACGACTGTTCGCTCCTTGGGGAGTCGCGACAACTTCCACATTGCCAACTTTCTTCCCATCCTTTCCGGCAATTGCTTCCAGCAGACTTCGAGCAGAGCCTCCTTGTACAAGGTAACTCTTCTGCACGAGGGCGCTCGTCGCTGGCACCGAAATTCCGAGCAGGCTACAGATCTGACCATCGATTCGTCGAATGCTCCGTTCGACTTCATCCAATTTCTCTTGAGCACCAATGACCACCACATAAGGATCATTTGCTCGTTCCTTGGAAGAGCCTTGAGAGGCGCTGGACTGAATCACGGTGCCGCCTTGTTGAGCTCCGGCTTGACTTCCTTCACCCGTGGGGGGAGCTGTGGGACCCGTCGCAATAGGGTCAACCGATTGAACCTGAAGTTCTTCACTTGGAAGCAAGATTTCGAATCCGCCGTCGGGTCCGTCCTGAGAAACACTCTTCAAGATAACGGCCTTGATCTGTGCTCCTTCACCGCTGTAAATCGGAACAACACGGGTTTCAGGCCCACGGGACGTACTCGCTCCTAGCTGGCGCATGACTTCTTGAAATCGGGCCGCAGAAGCAACCACGATCGTGTTGCCGACTCGCCCATATCGGAGGCCCGTCATCGCGGTCACGAAGTCGAGTGCTTGCGTGAAGCTGACTCGTTCAAGACTGAGCGTGATGAGGCCTTTTACCTCCGGACTTGGGACAATGTTTGCATTTGCTTGCATCGCCAAAGCGCGCAAGACCTGCACGATTTCAGTATTTGTAAAGTCGAGCGAAACGATCGGATCTCCGGGCTTCGCCACAGGATGAATGGGATTCACCATCCGAGGAGTGATCCGCTGGTCTTGTACCTCCACCACTCTCATTTCTTCAACCTTTGTGGTTTTGGGTGCCTTCGGTGGTGGTGTTTGAAGAGTCGAATCACCATCCAGATAGGCGATCGCTTGCTTCATCGCTCTTTCGTCGGGCGACGAGGTCACCACGGGGCGAGAAGGGGCGACATTGACGGTGATCAGCCAGCCATCTGCGCTCCGCTCGAATCTGGGTTGATCCGAAGGTCGAAGGCGCAAGTGAAGGCGCACTCGCGGAGGCTTTGCGCTGAACCAAGTCAAATGAGCTGACTCGACGCCCGCTCGGCGGACGTTTCGCCATTGTGCCGGGCCTTGCAATTCTGCATCCCATTCGAGCAGAAAGGACTTCCCCGAATTCACCCTCATTGCACGAGGCGTGACGAGGTCAGTTCCTTTTACATCAATGGCAACTCCCGAGCCCTCGTTCCGAACCGTCAAACCCGAAATTCGAGCTTGAGCAAGTGCAGATGTTGCAATGACAATTCCAGCCAGAATCCCAACGACTTTATACATCTTAATGATCACTTTGTGTTCCTCCGGCGGTCAAGGTTTGCCGCTTGCCGTGACGCTCTAAGGTCACCTTGCCACGCTCAATTCCAACAACTTTGGTGCTCGGGTCAATTTGCCCCCCTAACGGAATCACTCTCTGATTTCCGGCCTCGTCTTTCAGGATCGCGACCGGTCGGTCTCCCAAAACGGTTCCCGAGACCGAGATGGTTGGAGTTGTAGGAGCAGTAGCCGAAGACGGCTGGATTCCGATTTGACCATTTGGTGAGACTGGAGGTAAGGAGCCCATAGGGTCCATCGGAGCATAACCGCCCCCAGCCCATTGGCCACGGTCAGGTCGTCGCGGCAACTTCGGAGGGGCTGCTTGAGGCGGCTTCGCCGGTTCCGGCTTGGCCGTCGCCGCATCCAGGGGCAGGTTGCCCGGCAGAAAGGGGTCGCGCTGCGGTAAGACACCCGCCACCATCTGTTCGATCTGGGTCGCTTTGGGGTCGATCTCTGCGCTTTCGGCGGCCGACTTTTTCGACTTCGGCTTCGAACTTTTGGTGGGCGGAGCCGAACCTGCGGTCATCTGAAACGCGCCAATGCCCAAAATCACCACCGCCAAGGCGCCAATGACCATGAGCTTTTTCTTTTCGGGGTTGGTTTGGGTCTCGGAATTCATAGTCGCTTCGTTCCTTCAGTGCTTTTTGAATGGGCGAGTTCCGGAAAGAGGAACACCCTGAGTTCGATGGTCAAGTCGAGGAGAGGAGAGCCTGTACGATTGGGGTCCACTTTCGGACTGATGGTCAGTGTCCGAACCGCAGCAATTTTGGGAAAGTCTTGCAACTGAGTTAAGAACTTTTGTGCAGAAGCAAAGGTGCCTCTTGCCTTGAGTTCGAGGTTGAGCTCTTCGTACGGCTTTCGATCCTTGGCTTTGGATTTTTTTGTGTCTTTTTTTGGTGCAACCTTGGCTGCTTGTGGCTTGACGCCAAGCACCGAAAAGCCGCACTGAAGACCCACCGCTTCGAGCTCACTGAGAAGTGTGGAGACGTAAGCAAATTCAGGGACACCTTTTTCCAGGTGAGCTAATTGCTTTTCTGACTCTTGAACTTTCTGTGCACTGGCTTCAAGCTCCTTCTTCTTGGCCGCTGCCGAGTCGGCTTCTCGACGAACTTTGGCGAGAATTTGCTTCTTCTCTTGCAGGGCAGAGTGTTGCCAGTACACGCCTCCAGCGCCCAGCAAGCTCGCGCCAATCGCAAGAGCCAAGGAAATTTTGGGATCGAGACTAGCCATTATGCTTTCTCCTTCGAATCCGTAGCCTTCTTCTTCGGAGCTTCTTCGGCACTTTCGGCCACTTCGGCAATGACCTCAAACTCGATTCCTTTACTCTGGCCAAACGTCTTCTCGCTCGTTTGTTTCAGGGCGACATTGAGAAGATCAGGAATGGCCTGAAGCCGAAGTAAAACTTCCCCAACTCTTTCTTGATTTTCGCTCACTCCCACCAGGGTGAGCTGAACATTTCGAGTCGGATCGGAGTCGTTGGACCGAACCGCCGTCAGCCAAGTATTGGGAGGCAAATTTCTGGAAAAATGATCCAGAATGCTCAGCCACCGACTCGTCTTTTTTTGAGCACCTTCGAGAGTTGTGAGCCGAGGAGTCATCTCCCGCACTCTGACTTCATTTGTTTTAATCTCTTGCACCACCGGAGCAAGGGCTTTGATCTTCTTCTTAAGATCTTTTTCTTGTCGGACAAGATCGGCAGATTCTAGTGCGAAAAATCCCATGGCCAGGCCGCACAGACAGGAGACTCCCATGAAAGCAAGAAAGAACATCCGACTCCTCCGATCCCGAGATCGGATGGCCTCTCGCCGTTCTTGAATCAGATTGATCATCGGCATCGTAAAAGTTCTCCGTTTTTAGGCAGCTTTTGTGAATGCTCGCATCGCGAGGCCGCTCGCGACAGCCAGCTCAAGGCCGTTTGAATCGGGCTCTGGAGTAGATGCAATAAATCTAGGATTATCGAGTACTCCCAAAGAGATGGCTTCGATTCCCATTTTTGATTCGATGTATTCACTCAGGCCGAGAAAACGTGCTCCGCCGCCGTTGAGCAGAATCTTAGTCACGGGGACCACCGAGGGTCCGTCGGATTGTTGAGATTGATAGTAGTTTAAGGAGCGGCGAATCTCTCGGATCAAGTCGTCGATATGAGGTTGCAAAACTCGCAAAGGAGGATTTTCCGTAGGAACACCATCTGCGAGAAGTTCTCGCAGATCAAGTTGCCCCTTTCCAGATTCTGCATCTTCGTCCGAGAGCTTAAAGTAATTCTTGAGAGCCTCGGTCAAGGTATGACCACCTTGGGGGATCGACCGGGTCATGGCAAAGATGCCCTTATTGATGACGCTGACGTTCGTGGTCATCGCGCCAATGTCAACAAGCGCAAACGTTTCGTTCGACCAGTCGGTTTGAGAGTCGGCTTCAACGAGCGAGCGATAAGTAGCAAACGGCTCGATATCGACAATTTCCACTTCCAGACCCGCGGCATCGCATGCGTGCACGCGGCTTTCGACGATGTCTCTGGGAGCAGCCACAATCAGCACTTCCATCGTGGAGTCGTCGACCGGACCCAGGATTTCGAATTCAATAAAGCTATCTTCGACCGAAGAAGGGACGTAGCGTCCTGCTTCAAACTTGATGGACTTGCGTAAGGTCGCTTCCGGCATTTTCGGCATTCGAACCGTTCGAACAACGACCGACGCGCCCGAAACGGAGATGTTGCAGGAGGTCGCGTGGACCTTAGCCTCATTCAACATCGTGCGGAGTGCTTCGGCCACGGCTTCGGCGTCAATCACCACGCCATCTTTGATCGCACCCGCAGGTGTGGGCGTGCTCACCACTTGGTTGAGCTTCCAACCTTGCGGCGTCCGTTCGATCAAGACGGCCTTGATCGAATGGTGACCCAGGTCGATCCCGACGGTAGCTGATTTTCGAACGAGATTAAGCGGCATGGGCTCCTTCCTCCGGGCTCATCGCGCGCAGGGCCATCCATTCGTCTAATGCAGGCTTGGCAAATCGCCATCGACCGTCAATCTGGAATCCAGGAACTTGGCCTTCGCTCGCCATGCTTTCCAGCGTCTTGGTCGGGATTCGCAGATAGCTCGCAGCCTCTCGAAGCGTCAGAACGTTGTGCTGGCCCTCCATGACGGCGCGAAGGACCGTCGTCAGCTGATCGGGGCTGAGAAAGAGTTCCAGGCGGACCGCCGTTCCTGATGTCACCATCGGGCTGACGGGAAGCGGGGCCTGCGACATCGGGTCTAAAGGATTCATTTCTACCTCGGGAAATTCGGGAGCAAAGTTTGCCAACTCTTCCAGGTTTGACTCTGGGGTCATCTTCGAAGTTTGAGCAGAGGTTGGCTCGATTTCGGACGGTCCCGATTCGGCAAGAATCACCGTTGTCGGGGCTGTTTCCGGGACGAGAGGTTGACCGGCTTCTTGTGAGGCTCGCCGGATCGCATCGGCTAGGTTCATTGCGCCCCTCCGGTGTATTCTGTGATCACGTCATGCATTAAGTAGGCATCAATAATCTTCGCTTCTTTGGCCATGCCGACCATGAGGGCGTTATCAGCGATCTGACTTGAAAGCCGAGGAGTGCCCTTTGTGAATTTATGAAGTTGATAAATGGCGTCCGGAGTGAAGGGACTCTTCTCGCCGGTAAAGCCCGCAACGCGCAGACGATGCTCGATCATTTCACCGGTCTCTTGAGCGTCTAAGGGCTTCAAAGTGTGTCGAACGGCAAGTCGCTGTTCGAGCGCAGGGACTTTGGAAACTTTGGCTCGGAGTTCGGTCTGCCCCAAAAGGACCAGACTGATGAGGAATTGGTCGTTCATTTGGCAGTTTAGCAAAAGTCGAAGCTCCTCAAAGGTCTGACTCGAGCGAATCAAATGAGCCTCGTCAATCATCAAGATGCATCGACGCCCTTTATCGTAAAGATTGAGCAAGTGCTTGTGCAGGTCTTGGACGAGCACTTGTCGATTTCGCGAAGTGGCGGTGATCTCTAACTGGTGCAAAATTTCTTGCAACATCTGAGTCGGCGTTAGGATCGGATTGACGATGAGAACAATCCGGTTCGTGACTGGATCCAAAAGCTCAATCAGCTTTCGGCTGATGGTGGTTTTGCCGAGGCCGATGTCGCCGCTCAACATGGCCGCCCCTTTGTTTCGGGTCACAGCATAGAGCATCATCATCAGCGCGTCCTCGTGGGCTTTGCTCATATAGAGAAAGCGCGGGTCGGGCGTGAGTGTGAAAGGCGGTTCGTTAAGGCCCCAATACTTTTCGTACATCGACTGCTCCGGGGGGATTCCCCCGCATTATTCTTGGCATCTGCCCAGCAAACTTCAGGGGATGCTGAAAGTTCTTGAAGCCTGGTTGCTGAGGGCGGTTGCGAAGGCTAGGTGCCGCGTTTTCGGCCGAGGACCGCTCGTACCATTCGCAGAGTTCGGTCAAGATCAAGCGGTTTTGACAGGTTAAGTCAGAGTTCCAAAATGCCGAAGGGCCTCGCCACCCCAGGGAGGTGACAAAGCCCTTTCAGGTCCGCGAGCGGTCTTTTATCGTCGCCGGAACTTGATCAGCGTCGTGCCAAACGCCTTCGAATCGGCACTCACGGCGAAAATCGACCCATCTCGGGATTCCAGCCGCATGGTGGCTCGATAGCCGGTTCCATCTAACCGGGTGAAATTGACCGTCACTTGGTTCCCCGACCGAGTCCACGATCCTTCCATCACGAAGACCCTTTGGGTACCAAGTCGCAAGATCGGTTCGCCAAACTTTCGTTGGTCGGTCGGGGTGACCTGGGTCCGGCGATTCGACGGGTACTCGGTCTCCAGAACCGCTTGGCCGCCGCTCCGCAGGATCAGCGTCCTCGTGATCTCCGCCGTCGATTCTAGGGTGAAATTCATCGTGTAGGTGCCTTCAACCGGAGACCAAGCGTCCGTAGGAGGTCGACCGCCCGATCCACCCGAGCTGCCAGGCCGGAAGGTCAATCTTTCGGAGCCATAGTTCTCGCGATCCCACGAGTCGAAGACGAGGTCCCGTCCGCGCAGGTCGAACCGAAGCGTCGAGCTGACGCGGTCACGACTCCCGAGCCTATCGAGGTCGATCCGGATTTCGTTTCGGTTCTGGCTCCAGCGACCAGAGTGGGTGATTCGCCGGACCGGGGTCATGTCGGCCAAAATCTCGCCGTAAAGTCGAAGGTTGTTTCGGCTGACGTTGGGTTCGTCACCTTGGTACCACCATTCGACGGACGCGGTCCCGTTGGATTCGAGTCTGAGAGTTCGAATGAGGGTGAACTCGTTGGCCCGATCCCGGCTGTCTTGTCGCACCTCATAGGTGCCGACCACTGACCCGGACTGGCCTCCGCCCGAACCGGAAAAGTTCAGTCGAAGGTTTTGCTGACCGTAGTGCTCGCGGTCCTGGTCCACGGCAACCAGCTGAGACCGCTGAATCTCGAACAGGAACTCCGAGTTGGTCGAATAGGTTTGCGATCCGGCTTGGATGCTCCGAAGCGAAAGCCGCAGTCGGCCTCGATCTTCGCGCCAGGTTCCTCGGTGTCGAATCAGGCTCTCTCGAGCGATGTCTCCCAAAAGCCATCCAAAGGCTTCCACCGCGCGTTTGGTAACGCTCGGGCGATCGCCTCGATATTGGCTGGTTAACTCGGCGTTTCCATTGCGGTCGATGCGAAGAGTCCGAACCAGCGTGTAGCGCTCGCCCGGCTCGACGCTGGACTGCTCGCCGGTATGGGTGCCGGAAAAGTCTTGCGCAGAGCTTCCGGCGAACGCGGCTAAAGTGAGAAGAAGGGTCAGGATCCAGTTTCTCGCTCTCATGCCCCTATTTTAGCGGTCCTGGGTCGGAGTTTGCGTGGATTTGGGCCGAGGCGATATAATGGAGCCAGCGCGGCGGATATAGCTCAGGGGTTAGAGCGCCTGTCTGTGGCACAGGAGGTCGTGGGTTCAAGACCCATTATCCGCCCCATTTTCACCCACAAAAAAGCCCTACTCAAGAGGTCTTGAGCAGGGCGTGGGCCTCCACCTTCGGTTCGCCTTACAGCGAATTCAGCAATTTTTCGAGCTCTTTCGCCGCTTGGGTCAGCTCTTTCTTCGGGTCGGAATCGGAGAAGATCTCCAAGAAGCAGTTCTTGGTGAGGGGGATTCGCTGGACGGCCACGCCGATGCCGGAGCTGTCTCGGCCCGGGTCGGTCGTGTAGGCTGCGACAACTTCCTTCACATAGCTCGTACCTGCAAACGGTCGCTCTTGAGCGAGCCACTCTTCCACCATCTTCTCCATGCGGTCGGTGCGTCCTCGCTTGATCTCATCGACTTCGACGACGATCCGGTCGATCTTCATGCCTTGGTCGCGCAGAGCCCGAGCTGCCAGAATGCAAAGGAAATGCTCGTAGCCATATCGCGCGAACTTGGCGCTCCCCAAAGGAGGCGAAGCGACCCGCTGGGCGATGTAGAAGCGGAGCGTCCGCTTGGCGAAATCGGGCTTGCCTCGAACGGCGAGGACTTTATTGATCGCTTCGACGAGCTCGTCGGCGGTGAAGGGGGCTAGTTTTCGATAGGCGGCTAAGGCACTCATAATTAGGGTTCCAACAATTGCTAATGCAAGCTTTCTGTAGATTACGCGACCGAGCGTTGAGAATTCAAGGTTAAGACGCGAATCCTGGCGATCTTTCTGTCACACATTTGCGCTCCAATTCTCCTTCAACTTCAGGTTAACTTTAGTTACAACGTCGATCCATGCCAAAGTGCTTCTTCGGACTCGGTTCAAATCAAGGCGATTCGCAGGCGATTCTCATTCAAGCTCTTGAAGAGATGTCCCGATACGTGCGCCTGACTCGCTGTAGCTTTTTCTACGAAACTCAACCGCTCTATATCACCCAACAACCGTTTTTTTTGAATCTTGTCATCGAAGGATTCTCTGAGGATTCTCCCGTGGCATTGGTCCAAAAGTGCAAGGAACTCGAACAACAATTGGGGCGCATTCCGAGGCAGAGAAATGGCCCCCGAGAGCTCGACATCGACCTTCTTTTGCATGGCGAGTGGCAGTACAGCTTCAATCATTCCCTTGGCCAGCTTCATGCCGTCCAGGTCCCTCATCCACGTATCTCCGAACGGCGGTTTGTTCTCGACCCTTTGGCCGACCTTGACCCGTCTTTGTGGATACCTGGCCAAGGAACCGTGAACGACCTTCTGGCTCAGCCCGACATCCAGGCCCAAGCGATCCGACGACTGACTCATGCCCCAATTTCGTTTTGAAGCGCAAGACGGTGGTGGCGCCCCTCGCAGCGGCGTCATTGATGCCGCGTCCGCTCAGGAGGCGATGCGGCAATTGGCCAGCCAAGGGCTCCGAGTCAAGACCCTCCGAGCCGACGACGTGCGGGTTCAATCCCCAGCCCAAGCTCCCGCCCCACCGAGACCGCAGCCAAAACCTCAGCCCAGGCCCCAGCCAGTCGCGCCCCGGCAGGCCGTGCCTGCGCCGTCCCCGTCCCCGTCCCCGGCCCCGGCCTCGACACCCAGAACAGCACCGGCGAAGCCAAATTACCGCCACAAGACCGCCCGCCACCGAGACCGGTGGCTCTTCTTCTCGCAGCTGGGAAAGATGGTTCAGGCCGGAATCTCGCCTCACGATGCGTTAAACCGGCTCGGGCATCAGTTTCACCATTCTGGGTTCCAGCAGTTCTGTCGCCTGGCCGCTCCCGTCGTCGCGGAAGGCCAATCACTCAGCAGTCAGTTCGAGAGATTTCCGGACTTGTTTCACCGAGGGGACGTCGGCATGACTCGGGTTGGCGAAGTTGCAGGCGTGTTGCCCGAAGCGCTCCATCAGATCGCAGAGCGATGCCGTCAAGCCCACATCGCGTCGCGCTTCTTCTTCTGGATCTTCTTGTTCCTGAGCCAAGCCATCGTCGGGGTCCCTCTCTTTTTGTTATTGGGTCGAAGCTTTGGCGCGCTGTTCGAGGGGATTGCCGGAGGGTTTCAGGGCGACTATCTCGCGGTCTTTCGAAAGTCCATCGGCCTCGAGATGATCAGCGGTCTCGGGCTCTTCATTCTCGTCTTGGTGCTGACCTTCACCGTCGGGATGAAAGTCTGGCATGGGTATCGGCTACGCCGATGGCGGCATCGACTCGGGAGCTGGATCTGGCACACTCGGTCGATGGCCCGGGCCGAAAACGCCGAGAGCTTGATCTGGTCGCTCACGCGCCTGACCCGTAGCGGCCTTCCGCCGTCTTCGGCCTGGTCCCTCGCCGCCGAATCGGTCCCGAACGAAATCTATGCCGACCGATACTCTGAGGTCGGGCGTCGACTCCACGAGCGGGCGACCCTCGGCCAAGCCTTGGGCGAGAGCGGCGCGGTCCGCCCCGAATTCATCTCGCTCATCCAAACGGGCGAGTTCACCGGCACCGTTCCCGCGGCCCTGGATGAGGTCCATGGCAGCCTCGCCACCGAGCGGAGCTCCATCATGACCCGCATGCGGGTTTCGGGGTCGATCAGCTCGATCTTCTTGATCATCCTGCTGTCGTGTGCAGGCTTCATGTTTTTCTATACCGAATATGCTCACAAGGCGATGGACATCTTCGATCCCGCCAGAGTCACCGATCCTGAATATCGTCCGGCCTCGGACCCTCGACTCTTTCCAAATCCATAAGACCCGTTCCTCCAGCCTTCTGATTCTTTCCGAATCTCCGTAGAATAAGAGCCAAGCATGCCGATTTTCGAATACCAAGCGACGGACGCGGCCGGGGTCTTGCGACGAGGAGTCGCCAACGGGACCAGCATGGACGCGGTCGCACAAGAGCTGGCCCGCCAGGGTCTTTCGCTCCAGTCGCTCCGGCTGGCCGCTGGCCCTGGGGCGCCGATGGGTGCGCCGATGGAGGTTCCGCCCGCCCGCACCTCCACTCCAGCTCCATCAGCCGCCACTTCTGCGAGCGAAGACCCGCTCCTGAAGTCCAGAAGCCGGTTCGCCACGGACGTCTATGGCCCCATCGTCGGCCAAGTCGGCCTCGCCCAGCTTCAGTTCTTCTTCCAGCAACTCGCGACGATGCTCAAAGCTGGGGTCGCCCTGGTTCAATCCCTCGACACGCTGAGCACCCAGACTCAAAGCCCGAAATTGCGCGCGATCATCCGCGAACTGAAGGTCCATGCGATGGAGGGCCGGCCCCTATCCCAGGGGCTTTCGCGCTATCCCGAGGTCTTCTCCCCCATCGTGTTGAGCATGGTCTACGTCGGCGAACAAGGCGGCTTTCTCGATCGAAGCCTCCAGCTCGTGGCGCAGTATATCAAGCAAGATCTCGACATCCGGATGGCGGTGCGCCGAGCGACCTTGTGGCCGAAAATCACATTCGCTTCGATCTTCGTCGTGATCTTTGCCGCCAATGCGGTGATCGCGGCGGTTGCGCCGGGGCGGGCCGGACTCTCTCACCCGCTTCAGAATCCAGCTCTCTGGATCCCTCTCGTCATCTTGATGGCTGGAGGGTTCATCGCGCTGCGGATCGGGTTGCGCAGGCCCCAATTCCAACTAGCGTGGCACACCTTTACGTCGAATCTACCGGGGATTCGGGGCATTGTTCGCCAATTCGCCATGGCCAAATTCGGGCGGGCATTTGGCGCGCTCTACACCTCGGGGGTTGGAATTCCGGTGGCGATGAAGCTGGCCGCGGATGCCTGCGGCAACGAGATGCTCCGACGAAAGATCTACCAGGCCGTGCCCCGTCTTGAAGATGGTCAGGGGATCCACGAAACCATGGCCGCCACCGGTGCCTTTAATCCGATCGTCCTGGACATGGCACGAACGGGCGAGGCGACCGGAAACATGGACGAGATGATGACCTCGATCAGCGAGTTCTATGAGGCGGAAGCGCTCCATAACTCGAACAAGGTCGCCTTGATCTTGGGAGTGGTGGCTCTTCTGGTCGTGGCCGGCTACATTTTGTTCATTCTTGTCCGGTTCTACACTGGCTACTTCGACTCGATGTTCCAGCGCGCCAACTCGATATGAAGCCGACCCACTATGAGCAGCTGGGGGTCGGAACAGATGCCGACGAAAGCGCCATTCGCGCCGCGTATCGACGCCTCGTCAAGCTCGTGCATCCCGATCGATCTTCCGCGCCCGACGCCCAAGACCGCTTTATCCGGGTCCAAGAAGCGTACGAAGTGCTGACCGACCCCGTCCGCCGAGCGAGCTATGACCGCCTTCTCGAACTCGAACGAGCGGGCCCTCCGGCGCGACCGTCGGCATCCTCAACGCCAACGTCGCCCACCCAAGCGCAAGATGAAAAGCCCCCACGTCCCCCCACCGGCTCTGCCTTCCAGCAACCCTCTGACCTTCTTCGGCTCACCCAGCTTTCGCAAAAGGGCCTCTTGATCGAAGCCGAAAAGCTCGCCAAGAAACTCGTTCAAACTCAACCGCGAGAGGCTCTTCCGCACTCGGTGCTCGGGGATGTCGCTCGCCATCGGGGTCGGCTCCGCGAGGCTGTGAGCCACTACTCCTATGCGATCCAGCTCGACCCCCGTAACCCAACGTACACGCGCAAGCATGCCGAAGTCCACCGAATCTTAGCCCGCCAAGAGCCGATGGGCACGCTAAGGCGACCCCAGGCCAGCCCCGCCGCAATCTTGACCGGCGTCTTCGCGACCCTCGCGTGCGCCATCTATGTCGCCAAAACTCAAGAGCCTCCCCTTTTCCCCGAATTCGGGCCGCTCTCGACCCTGACGCTGGGATGCTTGATGGGCCTGATCGTCTCCGGGATCGCACTCGGTGCGGCTCTGGCGGTCGCGAACCAAGTCGATCCGACTGCCCTTCACTCGCCTCTCGGCGAGCCTCGTCTCTCGATGGCGTGGAGTCTGGGCCTCATCGCCGGAATCAACTTTTGGCTAGCAGGGCTCGCATTCGGGATCCTCGCGGGGATGCGGAGGGCGGCCCATCCGTCGATGGTCAAGCTCCTCGCGACGGTTGCGGTCATTCCGGGCGTCTTCGCCCTCGCGGCCGCCTGGCAACCCGGGACCTTGAGCCCGGGTCAAGTTCTGCTGTGGGGCGGAAACTTCGCGTATTTCGGCGCAATTCTCGGCTGGCAGGTCGTCGAGAGTTTTCGCTAAGAGCCCAGAATCGACCGCCCGAAAGCCAAGGAGCGAGGGACGGCCGTTCGGGCACTCTCCGCACCTTCATACTCCAGGTTCAACCAGCCCGTAAATCCTTGGGACCGGAGCTTCTGCACGACTCCAGGGAGATCCACCGCCCCTTCGCCAAGGGCAGTCCCGACGAACGGATCGCCGCTGAGAGAGTGATAGGCAAAACCGTCCCACCCTGGGGGCGCGGGCGCAAAGTCCTTGAAGTGAACCATGGAGATCAGCCCTTCCAACTGCTCGGTCGCGTGGACCGAGTCCTCGCCGACAAGTACAAAATTCCCCGTGTCCAGATTCGCCCCGAGAGTGTCGTCTCCGGTCTGTTGACGCACCTCCTCAATAATCCCTCGAACCTGAGCGCTGGTCCCAGCCATCGACCCGTGGTTCTCCAAGGCCAGCCGGAGACCTCGTTCTCGGGCGGCTCGGCTGGCTTGGGCTAACCCTTCGACGATCCATGGCCGCGCCTCATCCAGAGTGATCTTTCTCTCGTGATCGTCGCCTCCGAAGACCCGGATGATCGAAGCGCCGTACTGGTGCGCCCGATCGAGGCCGGAGAGAATTCGCTCTCGGGCTTGGTGTCGGTCGCCGGCGTCGGGCTTGGCAAAATTGTTCGAGACAGAAAAAACCGAGCACGGGAGCTCAGCCTCCCGGAGGGCTTCCTGGACCTGCTCAGACTCCTCAGCTGCTCCCGAGTGAAAGAAGTCCAACAGCTCGACCCCATCCACCTGGAGCTCCTGGGCCCAGCGAATGAATCCAACCTGGTCCATGGACTGGTCTTTGACCAGATGGACCGCACTCCACATGCTCAGTCCGAGCTTCATCGACTGGGGGCCGGGTTCGCGGCTGGGCCGGTGCCTTCGGACTCCCCTGCAGCTTCCCCAGAAGATTCCTGAGGCGACTGCTCGTCCGGCTCGGCTACTGGGGGCTGGTCGGCCGGGGGCTGGTCGGGCGGAGCCTCGCCAGGATTGGTCAGGGCAGGATCTTGGTCAGGGTCAGGGTCTGGGGAAGGGTTCGTCGTCGAACTCGAAAGGTTCTCGCTCGGCCCCGTGCTGGCGGTCGCGGGGGGATTCGTCCAGGCGTTGGGGTCTTTGCCGCTCAAGTAAGCCTGAATCGGAGTGAGGAAGAACGAGATGCCCAGGACACCTACGGCGCAAGCGATCCCGGTAAACCGCAACCCGGGCGGCATGGTTGACCCGAGCGGTTGCGGCCGGGTCTCTTCGGCCACAAACGCGGCTCGAACGATACCAAGGTAGTAGTAACAACTGATCGCCGAATTGATCGCCAAGACAATCGCGAGCAGCGTCAGGCCGGCGTTCACGGCGTCGTTAAAGATGCCGAGCTTAGCAAAAAATCCGCCGGTGATCGGGATCCCGATCAGAGACGCCACGAACAGCACCATCAGTCCGGCCGCGAGGGGGTGTCGATTCCAAAGCCCGTAGAAGTCGCTCAGCTCGGTGCCTTCCTTGCCGTCGCGGGCGTTCAGCGTCAGCAGCGCAAACATCCCGATCGTCACCAGCGCGTAGCTGACCAAGAAGAAGACTGTCGTTTCGATCCCGATTTTGTCGGGCGATTGAAGGTGGGCCAAGAGGCCGACCAAAATGTATCCGGCGTTCGCGATCGACGAATATCCTAAGATCCGCTTGACGTTCTTTTGTTGGCACGCGATCAGGTTCGGGATCGTCATCGTCAGAATGGCGATGATGATCAGGAGCGGCATCCAAGTTCCGCTCAGGTCAACCGCCCCCGAAAGGACTCGATAGAGCGCCCCGATCGCCGCAACCTTCGCCGCCGCCGCCATGAATCCGGTCACATTGGTGGGCGCGCCCTGATAAACGTCGGGAGCCCATTGGTGGAACGGCACAAGGGCCGCTTTGAACCCAAGGCCGACCAGCATGAACCCGACTCCAAAAATCAGGAGCTTCTCGGTGAGGCCGTCATTGAGGGCGTAGGCCCGCGCAATCTGGTCAAGATGAAGGCTCCCGGTCGCCCCATAGACCAGCGCGATCCCGTAGAGCAAGAACGCACTCGCGAACGCTCCGAGCAAGAAGTACTTGATCGCCGACTCTTCAGACTTGGACTCCTGTCGAGCCATGCCCGCCATCACATAGAGCGAGATCGACAGGACTTCGAGCCCGATGAACAGCATGAGCAGGTTTTCGGTGCTCACCATGATCATTCCGCCGGCCGTCGACCAAAGCGCGAGGGGATAAAATTCGCCAAAGGGGATACGGCGTTCGCGCAGGTAACTCTCGCTGAAAAAGAACGTGAAGAAGCAGACTCCGACCAGCACGAGTTGCAGGACCAGGCTGGCCGGGTCGCGCAAAGCCATGCCCGCAAAGGTGTCTCCCGAGGGCTGGCCCATCTGCAAGATCAGGCTGCCAGCCGCCACTCCCAGGCCGATCAGGCTGGTCCAAATGATCGCGACGTTCGTCTGCTTCGGACGAAACATCTCAATCAAAAGAGCGACCAGGCCAGTGCTCGCCACCAAAATGACGGGCAACAGCGTGATCCAATCGACGCTGGGCGGAGCTACCTTAAACTGATCAAGATTCATGCGGGTCGGTTCTCACGGAGTCGGGCCGCTTCGTCGAAAGACGAAGTGAAATAGACATCAGCTTGCGCATCGGGACCACACAGCGCGCCGGTTCGCATCGAGCGCACCTTGGCGATCTCGATGCCGGTGCTGACGACGTCCCACCCCAAGAGCGAGGCGGGGAGGTCGCTGACAAAGTCCAGATACGGCTCGTCGTCCCCTTCGATCCAAAGGAGATTGATGCGAGCGCCCTGGGCGGTGCTCAAAAGCTCGCGATCGACCTCTAAAAAGTGGCCGCCGTACTCCATCGGGGTCGTCATGGCGGGCATCGCGCCGATCAGTCGATAGAAAATCCCGTCGGCGCCCAGGTCGAGCGCCCGCTCAATCCCACGGCGAACATCGTCCGCGATCTTCTGAAGCTCTTCGGAGCCTCGTTCGGGATCGTCTCGCAGAATCTGCACGAGGTCCAGGCCAAAATATGCGGCCCGCCCGATGGGGCTCAGAATTTCGCCCAGCACGGCCTGATCTGGATGGGTCCGAAGCGCGTCTTGGAGGCCGGCCATCGACACGCAAATGCCGTCGGCGACATGCCCGGGCGACTCGGACCAGACGACGATGGGTTGGCAATCGAGATCTCCTCCGCGCGAAGCGGCAACGAGTCGTTCTCGCCCGGTCATGGGGTCGAAGGGCCTCCTGAATTCAATGCAACGGCGGGTGGAAGGTCCCGATTGCCTTGGATTTGGGGTGGGCCCTGCCGGGGCACGCGGTCCATATCGGGGGGATCGTAACGATGGTGCAATTGCGCAGGCGTCACGATCCGCTCGACGGTGTAAGGCAAGAGCGAGCCCCCCGGAGCCCGCGGCGAGACTTGAACCAAGTTCCCTTTGGGGTCCACTTCGTGGTTGAGGTTTTTCCAACTGGGTCGCCCGTTCACGCCGCCCAGGGCCATGAGGCGGGTCGCGGCGATCGAAGACTCCATCGGCTTCAAGAACGTGTTGGGATACAGGCCGCCCCAGAAGACAAACACGACGAGCGTACCGACCAAGGCGATTTCCCAAGGCTTCAGGTCTTTCAGCCGCTTGTTTTCGGGGTTGGAATTCGACCCGTAGAACATCTTTTGGAACATCCAAAGCAGGTAGACCGCCGCGAGAATCACGCCCGTCGCGGCGATGGCAGGCAGCCACCAAGAGAAGCCCATGACCCCGCTGAAGCCGCTCTCAAACGCCCCCATCAGGGCGAGGAACTCGCCGATGAATCCGTTCGTGCCAGGCAAGCCGACGCTACTGAGCATGATGATCAAGAAGAGCGCGGAAAAGATCGGCATCTGAGATTTCAGCCCGCCGAAGTCCTTGAACATTCGGGTGTGGCGACGCTCATAGATCAACCCGATCAGAAGGAAGAGAGCGCCGGTGCTGATGCCGTGGTTCAACTGCTGCATCGCGCCGCCCTGCATTCCGGTGTGGCTCAACGAGAAGATGCCAAGGACCACAAACCCCATGTGGGCGACCGAGGAGTATGCGACCAGCTTCTTTACGTCCGGCTGGACCGCGGCGACGATCGCTCCATAGATGATGCCGATGGTGGCGAGCAACATCAGCCAGAACACGTTGTTCGGCAAGACATCCGGAAAGAGCGGCAAACAGAACCGCAACATCCCGTACGTGCCCATCTTCAGGAGAACGCCAGCCAGGATGATGGAGCCGGCGGTCGGCGCCTCGACGTGGGCGTCGGGAAGCCAAGTATGGACCGGAAACATCGGACATTTGACGATGAACGCCACCGCAAACGCCCAGAAGAGAAGACCTTGGAGCGCATGCAGGTTCTCTGCTCCTTCCCAAAGCTTGCCCGTCGCGACCGCATCTTGAATGTCGATCAGGCTGAAGCTTGCGATTCCAGTCGCATCTTTATGGAGCAAGAAGAGGGCGATCATGCCGATCAGCATGAAGATGGACCCGACAAAGGTGAAGATGAAGAACTTGATCGCCGCGTAGTTTCGCCGCTCGCCGCCCCAGATCCAAATCATCAGAGCCATCGGGATCAGGGAGGCCTCGAAGAACGCATAGAACAAGATCAGATCGAGACTCACAAAGACGCCGAGCATCGACGTCTCCAGGAGCAACAGCATGATCATGTAGGCCTTGACCCGCTTGTTGACGTACAGGCTAAAAGTCGTGGCAACGACCGTCAAGAACGTGGTCAGCAAGACCAGCCACAAGCTGATCCCGTCGATCCCCACCCGATAATGCAAGCCCCACTGCTTGATCCATGGGATGAACTCCACCAGCTGGAAATGGAAAGAACGAGATTCAAAAACGTTGAGAATCTGGAGGCTGATGATAAAGGTCGCGATGGTGATGCTCATCGCCATGACCTTGTGGAACTTCTCGAACTGCTGAGGAATGCACATCAGCAGAATCGCCCCGATCAGGGGCAAGAAGGTCACCAGGCTCAGGAGCCCAAATCCGGTTGTTGTTTCCATCGTTTATGCGCCCCCCAACTTCAGAGCCACCCACCAGAGGTAGCCCAACACCCCGATTCCTCCGAGGAGCATCATCGCCGCGTACCAGCGAACATTGCCGGTTTGGAATCTCTTCAGCAGATTTCCAAAGAGACCGGTGAGCCAGGCGATGCCGTTGACCATCCCGTCGATGAAGCCTTTGTCGGTCCGGTTGAGCATCTCGCCCAGCTGCGCGCCGCCCTTGAGCGAGCCGTCCACCATCTTCTGGTCGTAGTGAAACTGATTTGCCGCCGCCCTGCGGAAAGGATGCCACTTGGCAAGGTCCCAACCTTCGCGCTCCGGCAGCCCCTTCTTGTAGAAGTGCCAGCCTAACAACACTCCGGCGAGCGCGGCTCCGATCGAGAGGAACATCAGGAGGGTCTCCCATTCGGGGTATTTCGGCACGACTTCGGGCGGCAGAACGGTGAGCCCGTTGGGATAGAGCCACTTCTTGAATCGGTCACCGCTGTAAAGGAACCAGCCTCCGATCACACTGAGAACGCCCAAGACGGCCAGCGGAATCCACATCGCCGGTCCGACCTCTTTCGGTTCGTGAGTCGGCTCGATGTCGTGGTGATGATCGTGCTCTTCGAGTTCGGCTCGACGCGCCATCTCGGCCTCGGTATAGAAAAAGCCGTGGACATCCGGCCCGTGGTCCTCATGGGCGTGATGAGCATTTTCGTCGTGGGCCTCGTGGTCCGCGTGGTGAGAGTCCCCGTGGTCATGACTCGGCCCGTCGGCGAGTCGCCATCGTTCCTGCTTGCCAAAAAAGGTCATCCAGGTCATGCGAGTCATGTAGAAGGCCGTGAGCATCGCTACGAGCAGACCGACCCAACCCGCGATCATGCCCAAGTTGATTCCGCCCGCAATCGCGTGTTGGCCCGCCAAGGCTCCGCCAAGAATCGTTTCTTTGGAGTAGAAGCCCGCAAATCCAAAGAGGAAGGGCACCGCTAGGCCCGAAATGGCGACCCAAGCCACGAGCATACAGGCGCCGGTGATGGGGAGATACTTCAGCAAGTTCCCGTACTTACGCATGTCTTGCTCGTGGGCCATGGCGTAAATGACCGCGCCCGCACCCAAGAAGAGGAGCGCCTTAAAGAACGCGTGGGTCGTGACGTGGAACATGCCCGCCCAGTAAGCTCCCGCGCCGCATGCGATGAACATAAACCCGAGCTGGGACACCGTCGAATAGGCCAAGACTTTCTTGATGTCGGTCTGACCAAAGGCGATGAGCGCGGCAAAGAGCGCCGTAAACGCGCCGATGATGGCGATGATCGCGCTGGCGAACGGGGAGAGCTCGAAGAGCACGCTCATTCGGTTCAGCAAAAAGACGCCGGCGGTGACCATGGTCGCGGCGTGAATGAGCGCCGAAACTGGAGTCGGGCCCGCCATCGCGTCCGGGAGCCAAAGGTAGAGGGGAAACTGAGCCGACTTGCCACAAGCCCCCACAAAAAGCAGAAGCGCCACGGTCGCAGTCAGAAACGGCTGGTCTTTGAATACTTCGACCATGTTCGGGAGCAACACGTCGTAGCTGAGCCAACGACCATCGGTCAGACCCAGGCGTTCGGCATTCCCCGCCATCATCAGCACGAGGATAAACATCCCGAGCGTCAGACCGACGTCGCCGATCCGGTTGACGATGAACGCTTTGTTCGCAGCCCGCGAGTTATTGAGGTCCTTAAACCAGAACCCGATCAGGAGATACGAACAGACGCCGACCCCCTCCCAGCCGATGAAGAGCAAAGCCAAGTTGTTGCCGAGCACCAAGATCAGCATGCACGCGATAAAGAGGTTCAGGTACGTAAAGAACCGGCTGTAGTCCTTTTCGTCGCCCATGTACCCAGTCGCATAAAGGTGGATCAGCGAGCCGATTCCGGTGATGATCAGGACCATCGTCATCGACAGCGGGTCCACCACCACCTCGAACGGGATCTTGATGCTCATGATCTCGATCCAAGAAAAGAGGGTTAAGACGACATTGCGCTCGCCAGGCGGAAACTGAGCCAGGTTCGCCGTGATCCCAATCCCAAGCAAGAAGGCCGCCGCAATCGGCAAGACCGCCATCGTCCCGACAATCTTCTTGCCGTAGCGATGCCCGAGAGTGTCGATGATCTTTTTGCCCAAAAAGGCTTGAAGCAGAAAACCGATGAGCGGCAGGCCCAAGACCCACCAAATCATTTCCAAGGGGACGTTAGGCATGCCGTTCCTCCGGCACCGAGCAGGTCGTCATTGAAGTCGTCTCGTTCATTCCTTGCCTCGTTTAGCCTCGCATCGCACTCATGCTGTCCAGATCGACCTCATCGCGCAGTCGATAAATGGCCATGATGATCCCGAGTCCGACCGCGACTTCGGCCGCAGCGACCGCCATCACAAAGATCACCATCATCTGCCCCGACATCCAACTCTGGGTGAGTTCAGGCCCCAGCGGCAACAGGCTCGGCGAATACGCCGCGAAAGTCAAAAAAGTCAGGTTCACGGCGTTCAGCATGAGCTCGATGCACATGAAGACCACGACCGGATTCCGGCGGACAATCACTCCCACCGCCCCGCACGTAAACATGAAGGCCCCCAGCATCAGATACCAGGTCATCGGCACGCCGCTCAACTTCGCTTGCCTCCAAAGGTGGCCAATCCCCAGATCACAAAGCTACCCGCGATCAGCATCACTCCGGCTCCTTGGACGATCCGCCAGACCGGACTCTCACGCTCCTCCGTCGCGGGCCCCCCGCGAAGGCTGGTGCCAAAAGCGAGCAGCGCGATGCCGCCACAGAGAACCAGGAACAATACTATGGACTGCTTCTTCACGATTTCAACCTTCTCTTTGCCAACAGGATCGAGCCAACGATCCCGACCAGGAGCAAGATCGAAGTGATTTCAAACGCCCACGCGTAGTTTGTGAACAACGTGTAGCCGACGGCTTGCGGGCTCCCGTAGCCCGGGGCCGCCCCCGCAGTTTGCCCACGAGGACCCATCGGCAATATGATCTGCGAGGCGATGAGGCCGAAGAGCCCGATCCCGCAAATGATGCCGATAAGAGGCTTGCCGTCTTTCTTTTGAATCGCCGAGTTCGTATTCCCCAGGTTCAAAAGCATGATCACGAACAAGAAGAGGACCATGATCGCACCGGCATACACCAAGATCTGGGTGATCCCCAAGAGCTGCGCTCCGAGCGAAAAGTAAAGGAACGCCAGGACAAAGAAGTTCACGACGAGAACCAAGGCGCTCCGAACGGGACTGTTCAAAGCCACCACCCCAATCGCGCTGATCGCGGCGATGCCCGCCAAAATCAAGAACGTGATCTGTGCGCTGGTCATGAAGCCTGCTCCTTGCAATGTCGATTCCCCGCCATCGGTTTATCCATCCACCATCTTGATCCCTCGCCGCTCGGGCACTTGGCCGCTGACGAGCTCGATTTCGCGCGAGCTGAGCGCGGGGAAGTTCTTCTTGTTCGCGTTCATCCAGTTCAGATACAGCACCACCAGCAGCAAGATCGCCGCCCCGCCCGCCGCAAACCCGCCCGCGGGCCCGTAAAGTCGGGTGCACATGATCCAGATCGCCACGACGATAAAGTTCGCCACCGCCACCGGAAGCAGAGTCTTCCAACCCAGGCTCATCAGCTGGTCGTAGCGGAGCCT